>JBMOOQ010000027.1:25023-66254 GCA_049324435.1 Pseudomonadota bacterium | reverse complement strand
GAGGCCGTGCCCTGGTCGGTGATGGAACGGCCATGGGCGGTTTACGACTTGTTTGAGACCGCTGACGGCACGCAATTGTTCGTCGGCGTCGTCGGCGATGGGCAGTGGAGAGACTTCTGCGTCGCGTTCGAACGCGACGACCTTCTGGCGGATATGCGCCTGCAAACCAACAGCGCCCGTTCCGCCGCCCGGCCATGGCTGATCCCGATCATCGCGGACATGATGCGAAAAAAATCGGTTGCGGACCTCAGCGAAATATTCGAGCGTCTGGGCTTGCCTTTCGCACCGGTACAAAAGCCGGGCGATCTGTTCGACGATCCGCATCTCAACGCATCGGGCGGGCTTGTCGATGTCGCATTGCCTGCCGGCGGCCGCGCAAAGGCGCCGACGCTGCCTGTCACGCTCGGCGGCCGGCGGCTCGCCATGCGCGCCGATCCGCCCGCGGTGGGCGGCGATACGATTGAGATCCTGCGCAGGGTTAATGTGACCGATGCGGACATTCAACGGTTGATGCAGCAGGGCGTCATCGTGGCGGACCAGCCAGCGGCCAGCGGCAATCCCATGCCGCCGCAAACCATGCCGCATTGACCCTTCGGCGGTAAGGGGTTAGCCAAAAGGCCAAGCCGTGAGTCAAAAATCCAAAGCCACGAAGGGAACCGCCATGCTCCGCTTGCTGGCCGCCACCGGCCTCATCCTCTCATCGGTTGCTTCAGCCCAATGTCCGGCCCACGCCCAAACTCCGGTGAAGGACTGGCCGCAGCGCAACGTCACCATGATTCTCCCGCTCGGCCCCGGCAGCGGCGTCGATATCACGACGCGCCTCCTCGCCGACAAGCTGCAGGCGAAATGGGGCAAGCCGGTCGTGGTCGAGAACCGGCCCGGCGGCGACGCCATCGTCGCGATCAACGCCTTCGTGACGGCGAATGACGACCACACCTTCCTGATGGCGCCGACCTCGACGTTCACCGCGCATCCGCTGTTGCACGAGAAGCTGCCCTACCAGGTGGACGACCTTGTGCCGGTCGCGCGTGCGACCAACACCCTCATCGCGATCGGCGTGCCGGCCGATCTCGGCGTTAATTCGCTCGCCGACTTTGTGAAACTCGCCAAGGAAAAGCCCGGCCAGCTGAACTATGCCGGCACCACCGGCGCGGTGGATTTTGTCGTGACGGGCTGGATGAAGGATGCCGGTATCGACGTCGCAAAAATCCCGTACAAGGACGCCGTGCAGGCGCTGAACGATCTCGCCTCGGGGCGCATCCATATCTATGGCGCGGCCTATGCGATCATGCGGCCCCAGGTGGCGAACGGCAAGGTGAAGGTGCTGGCGCTGATGAATTCGCAGCGCGCTCCGGCGCTGGCCGACATCCCGACGGTGAACGAGGCGGGCTACCCCGCGCTCACCCTCGACGGACTGGTGGGACTGTTCGGCTCGAAGAAAATGTCGCCGCAGCTGCGCGACAAGATCGCGGCCGATATCATCGAAGCGTTGTCCGATCCGGACGTGGTCAAGAAGCTCACGCCGATGGGTCAGGTGGTGCGGCCGGGTCCGGCTGCGGAATTCGCCGCCGAGATTGCCGAGCAGCGCAAGGTGATCGCCGCATCCGCCAAGCGCGCGGGTGGAAAATAGGCCCCGGCCGACGGCAGATCAGAAGATCACCGACCATCGCAGACGCTCGGCGCGACCAGCGCCGGGCAGCGGCCGGATAAAGCCCGGCAATCGCCGATATCAGGGTCCGGACGGGCCTTCGGGAAAAATGGTCGGAGTGGCAGGATTTGAACCTGCGACCCCCTCGTCCCGAACGAGGTGCGCTACCAGGCTGCGCTACACTCCGACTTGGAAGGCCGGTCTTATAACCACCGTCCGGCCGCCCCGCAAGGCGAGTGCGGGGCCTATTTTTTCCCGGCCATGCGGAAAAAACGGGTAAGACACCCGCATGCATGTCATGTCGAAAACCCGCGTCATCAAGGCCGTGCCCGGCGCAGCGCAGGCCGCGGCGGAGTGCCTGGCGCGCGGCGGGCTGGTCGCATTTCCGACCGAGACGGTCTACGGCTTGGGGGCGGATGCGACGAACGGCCAAGCTGTTGCGCGCCTCTACGATGCAAAGGGCCGTCCGGCCTTCAACCCGCTGATCGCGCATGTGCCAAATCTCGACACCGCGCGGCAGCTTGCGATTTTCAATGCGGATGCGGAGCGGCTCGCGGCGGTATTCTGGCCGGGGCCGCTGACGCTTGTTCTGCCGCGCACGGTGACCTGTCCGGTGTCGGAACTGGCCACCGCAGGGCTTGAGACCATTGCGATCCGGGTGCCAGACCATGCGCTGGCGCGGGCAATCCTGCGCGCCTTCGGCAAGCCGATTGTGGCGCCGTCCGCCAATGTCTCCGGACATGTCTCGCCCACGACGGCGGCGCATGTCTTTGAGGACCTTGACGGAAAAATCGACCTGATCGTGGATGGCGGCCCGGCCGCGGTCGGCATCGAATCCACCATCGTGGTCTGCCTCGACCAGCCCGCGATCCTGCGGCCGGGCGGCCTGTCACGCGCCGAGATCGAAGCGATCCTCGGCCATCCCCTCGCCCAAGCCATTGAATCCGAAGACGAAACCCCGCTCGCGCCGGGCATGCTGCAAAGCCATTATGCGCCGCGCACGCGGCTGCGCCTTAACGCGGCCAGCGTCGAACCCGGCGAGGTGCTGCTCGCCTTCGGCACGCCCCTGCCCGGCGCCACAGCCACCCTCAATCTCTCCGAAAACGGCGACCTTGCCGAAGCTGCGGCCAATCTGTTCGGCCATCTGCGTCATCTGGATGCCATGCGCGCGCCGAGCATCTGCGTTATGCGCATTCCTTCTGAAGGCTTGGGCGAAGCCATCAACGACCGGCTCCGACGCGCCGCCGCCCCGAAAGATATCCCCCCGTCATCCTCGTAGAAGTGCCAATGCTCACGCCGGACAAAGACCTGATCGCCAAGTTCACCGGGATCGTCGGCGAAAAATACGCCATCACCGATCCGGACGTGCAGGCCGCCTACCTGCACGAGCAGCGCGACCGCTGGCCGGGCCACTCCCCGCTGATCCTGCGCCCGGATTCCACAGAGCAGGTCGCGGCGATCCTGAAGCTCGCGAACGAAACCCGCACCGCCATCGTACCCCAGGGCGGCAACACCGGGCTGGTCGGCGCGCAAATGCCGCTCAACGGCGAGATCGTGCTCTCGCTCAACCGCATGACGAAGATCCGCGAGGTCGATCCGGTCACCAACACGCTGACGGCAGAGGCCGGCGTCACCTTGCAGCGCGCGCGCGAAGCCGCAGCGCAGGTGGACAGGCTCTACCCGCAACTTCTGCCGAGCGAAGGCACCTGCACCATCGGCGGCAACCTCTCGACCAATGCCGGCGGGACAGCTGCGATCGCGCATGGCGTCGCGCGCTCGCATGCGCTCGGCCTCGAAGTCGTGCTTGCCGACGGCCGCGTGCTCAACAATCTCAACAAGCTGAAGAAGGACAATACCGGCTACGATCTGAAGAACCTGTTCATCGGCGCCGAAGGCACGCTCGGCATCATCACCGCCGCGGTGCTGCGGCTCGTGCCGCGGCCGCGTTCGGTCGAGTTTGCGGTGTTCGGCGTGCCGTCGGTGCAGGCCGCGGTCGATCTGCTCGGCCTCGCCCATGAGCGCGCGGGCGCGCAGGTCACGAGCTTCGAACTGATGACGCGGATGAATGTCGAGCTTGCATTGCGCTTCATCGAGGGAACGCGCGATCCGCTCGATGCCCCTCATCCCTATTATGTGCTTATGGAGCTGTCGTCGCAGGCGGAGACGGGCTTGCGCGATCTCGTCGAAGCAATTTTCGAAGCCGGCGTCGAACGCGGTTTGATCGACGACGGGACCATCGCCGAGTCGCTGGAACAGGCCAAGGCGATGTGGCGCATCCGCGAGGAAGCGGGCGAAGTGCAGAAGCGTGAGGGCGCCTCGATCAAGCACGACGTGTCGGTGCCGGTCGCCGCGATCCCGGCCTTCATTGCGGAAGCGAGCGCGGCAGCGGTTGCGATCGTGCCCGGCGCGCGGCCGATGCCGTTCGGCCATGTCGGCGACGGCAACATCCATTACAACGTCACGCAGCCGCCCGGCATGGACAAGGCCGCCTTCATGGCGCGCGAGGACGACATCCAGCGCGCGGTATTCGGCGTGGTCGCGAAATACGGCGGCTCGATATCGGCCGAACACGGCATCGGCATCGCCAAGCGCGACTGGCTGCCGCGGGTGAAGGACCCGGTGGCGTTAGAGGTGATGCGGAGCTTGAAGCAGACGCTCGACCCGAATGGGATCCTCAATCCGGGGAAGGTGTTGTGAGGCGCCGGGTGTCCGCTTGCGCGAAAAGCGGACCATCGCCGCGTCGCCTCAATACCAATCATCCCGATGTGGTGCGCAATATCGGCCACCCCGCAGCGGCCGTCAGCGCGAGCCCCGCAATCAACAGAAGCAGCAATACCAACTTGCGGAAGGCTGCATCGTCGATTTTTCCGTAAAGCTGAAATCCTACCCACAGCCCGGCCAACAGCGCGGGTAGTCCGAGCAGATACAGTTTGACTATTTCCACTGTAATCGAGCCGCTCGCGGTGAGCGATATTGCGGTCATAATGATCGCCGCCAGCATCACAGGCTGAAATACAGCGCGTTGCTCATCCTTGTTCCAGCCGCGCATCTGGCACCAGACAGTGATGATAAATTCGGGCAGGCCGGTCAGCCCGCACAGCACGCCATTCGTCAATCCGACCGCGCTATCGGCTTCCACGCCGGCCTTGACAGGCTTGAAAGCTGGCTTCGACAATCCGTAGATGCCGTAAGCGATCAGCAGCAAACCTACGCCGAGACGCACATACGCCGGTTCGGCGTAGGTCAGAAGCAGCGTTCCAATTGGAACCCCGATAGCGCCGCCGATGATGAACGGCGCGACGTTGCGCACCGACAGAGAGTTTCGAAGTTTCCAGACGCCATAGCCTTGTGTCCAAAGCCCGTAACCCACAATGAGCGCCGTGGCCTGGATTGGCGTGATCAGGTGTAGCCAGATGCCGGATACAACAAAGCCCATGGCAAACCCGGCAAGACCCGAAGCAAAGCCACCCAAAAATGCAGCGAAAAGAAATAGAAAAAGGACAAAGCCATCCATGGCTCGCTCCCATGATTGAGGCGAGCAGCACTTGGATGGCGAAATCCATCTATAGGGGAGGCCGCGATTTCCCCTGTTCAGTCGTGTCAGGTCTATTGAAAAAAGTCAGGGCCCGGCAGTCATGGTCTCCCCCTTCCGAAGGAGACGGTACTTGGGCCAAAGCCTGCGAGAAGGGGGCGACCGTCGAAAGCCCCGCCAGAAAAACCTTAGACCGGTTTGTGTGATTTTGCAAACCATGCAGGAGCGTGAGCGCGACGAGCGCCAGAACTTGATCGTGCAGTTTAACGGGTCTATTTGATGAGAGCCGGGGCGTCGCAGGCTCCCGGCCTCTTCAAGACGATTCCTCGTCCAAGCCCTGCTCTTGTCCGCGTTGACACGCGGACAGAAGCACGTTTGTGGATTGAGGAGCCATTTCATGCCTGATCCCGACACTTCCCTCGGTCGCGTCGCAATTCTGTGGCGCGGCGACGAAGCAGCGCGCCGCGTTGCCACGCCGGAATCGAGCCGGTTCCGTGCCATCTTCACTGCGCTTGCAGACGTCGGCGTTGCTGCAATACCGGTCGTCTACGAAGATGATGTCCTGGATGCGGTGGCCAGACAGCTCGCTAAGCTTGATGGCGTGCTCGTGTGGGTCAATCCGATTCACGAGGGACGCAATCGCGCCACACTCGACGCGCTGTTGCGCGACCTGGCGAAGCGCGGAGTCTGGGTAAGCGCGCATCCCGATGTGATCACCAAGATGGGTACCAAGGAGGTGCTCTATCATACCCGCACGATGAGTTGGGGATGCGACACGGCGATCTATCGAACCGCGGAAGCGATGCGCGTCGAATTGCCTTTGCGACTTGTCACCGGACCACGCGTGATCAAGCGTAACCGAGGCAATGGCGGCCAAGGCGTCTGGAAGGTTGAGGTGCTGACAAATACCCGCAACCGGCCGATGGTGCGTGTCTTAGATGCGACCCGGGAGACATCAAACGAGCTTGCGCTGGAAGCGTTTGTCGAAAGCTGTATCGAATATTTTGCGGACGGCTGCGTAATCGATCAGGCGTTTCAGGCGCGGCTGAGCGATGGAGTGGTGCGTTGCTACATGGTAGGCAATCGCTGCGCGGGTTTCGGCTATCAGAAAGTCAAGGCGCTCATCGACTCACCGGCCGCGAGGGCCGAGGCCTCACAGCGCCGCTACAGCCCCAAATCCGAGCCGCGCTTCCAGCATCTGCGTCAGCTGATGGAAGACGAGTGGACGCCGCAGCTAACGTCCTTGCTGGGCATCTCGGCGCGCGATCTGCCAATGATCTGGGACGCCGATTTCATGTTAGGCCCTTCCCGTCCCGACGGTTCTGATAGCTACGTGCTGGGTGAGATCAATGTCAGCTCCGTGTTCCCACTCCCGGACGAAGCGCCGCGAGAGATTGCCCTCCGCGTCGCCGATAGGCTGCGGAAACAGGGCCACCCACCAGCCGTTGACCCTAGAATCCAAAACTCCTTTCCAACGAGAGACACCCCCATGACCCCAAAAAACACCATCTGCCTGTGGTACGACAAGGATGCCGAGGAAGCGGCACGCTTCTATGCCGCGACGTTTCCGGACAGCGCGGTCCGTGCCGTACATCGCGCGCCAAGCGACTATCCGGGCGGCAAGAAGGGCGACGTGCTGACAGTGGAGTTCACCGTGCTCGGCATTCCCTGCCTCGGGCTCAATGGCGGGCCGGCGTTCAAGCAGAGCGAGGCGTTCTCGTTCCAGATTGCCACCGACGATCAGGCCGAAACCGACCGCTACTGGAATGCGATCGTCGGCAATGGCGGACAGGAAAGCGCGTGCGGCTGGTGCAAAGACAAATGGGGCGTGTCATGGCAGATCACGCCGCGCGTCCTGACCGACGCCATCGCGGCCGGCGGCGATGAAGCCAGGCGCGCGTTCGAGGCGATGATGACGATGCGGAAAATCGACGTGGTCGCGATCGAGAAGGCGCGGCACGGGTGAATGATCGCCGATCTGGAAAAAGCGCGCCAGTCATGACACGCGTCCGGCGATGATGGCGCGATCGAGAAACACGACCCTGAGCAAAGCCGACCCGGATGGAAGACTCCATCCGGGCTCTGGATTGCGCGAACTAAGGTGCAAACAAGGCGGCCGGACCCGGCCGCTGAATTACACCGCGTCCTTGGCCGCCTTGACCGGACGGGCGCGGACGATCTTGCGGGCCGGCTTCGCCTTGAATGTCGTCGGCTCGCCGGTGAAGGGATTGATGCCCTTGCGCGCCTTGGTGGCGGGCTTCTTGACCACAATAAACTTTGCGAAACCCGGCAGCGTGAAGGTGCCGTTCTTCTTCAATTCCTTGTAGCCGATCGCGGTCAGCGTCTCCATGACGCCCTTGACGTCCTTCTTGGACAGTTCGGTCGCTGTCGCAATCTGCTCGATCAGTTGCGATTTCGTCATCTGTGTCGCCATCGTGATTCCCTCCTGATTCGCGATCAATCACCGTAGCCAGAACGGCCCCGCTGCGCGACCTCGCGTCGCCCGCGATGGCGAACGGATAGTGGAAAGCGGCGCCCGGGATTCGGATCGCGACGGCTGATTACGACGATTTTCTGATTCGGGCCATGCGGGGGACCGGGCTGCAGAGCGGGCGGTTTAGGGCCGCCGGCCCGCACACAACCGCTCGGCCCCGCCTCCCTATCCCTGCTTGAGGCCGGCAGCCTTCACCACCTCGGGCCAGCGCTTCAGCTCGCTTTTGATGAAGGCATCGAATTGCTGGGCCGTGCCGCCGATAATGTCGGCGGCCTGCGCCTCGGTGATGGCGGTGCGGACCGATGGCACCTGCATGATCTGATTGAAAATACCGTTCATGCGCTCGACCAGCGCCGGGTCCATGCCGGCCGGGCCGGCAATGCCATGCCAGACCGCAACGTCGAAACCCGGAAGCGTGGCGGCGACCGGCGGCACGTCCGGCAATTGCCGCATCGGCCTGTTGGCAAGACCGGCCAGCGCACGGATCTTGCCCTCCTTGATCTGGCCGAGCGCGGTGGACACGGTGATCACCGCGGTGTCGGCTTCGCCGCGCAACAGCGCGGTCAGCATTTCCGAGCCGGAGCGGTAGACCACGTTGACCTGATCGATGCCGGCCTGGCTGTTGAGATAGGCCATGAACAGATGCGTCCAGTTGCCCGGACCGGCCGACGCATAATTGAACTTGCGCGGCTGCTGCTTTGCCGCGGCGATGAATTCGGCGAGCGTCTTGTAGGGAAGATCGGGCCGGATCAGCACCACCGCCGGCAGATTGGCGACATGGATGATCGGCGTGAAGGCGGTATGCGGATCGTAGGGTGCCGTGGCGCCGAGCATGTGCGAGACCGCATTGGGACCGACTTCGGCGAGCAGGAGGTTATAGCCGTCCGGCTTTTCGCGTGCGACCGCGGCCGCCGCGATGGTGCCGCCGGCGCCGGGGCGATTCTCGATCACCAGCGGCTGGCCGTTGGCAAATTGCGGAAAGCCGTTCGACAGATTACGCGACAGCGTGTCGGCCGCGCCTCCCGCGCCGACCGTTACCAGAAGCCGCACCGGCCGGTCCGGCCATTGCGCCGCGGATTGCGCATGCGCTGCGGATGGCCATGCCAGCGAGGAGCCGCTCAGGCCTCCGCCGATGACACCGCCCACGACTCCGCCCATGGCTCCCAGAAAATCGCGCCGTCTCATGCCGTCCTCCCGATCCTTGTTTTGCGGCGATCATAACCGGCGCGGCGCAGCGTTCAAGACGCGCGCATCGCGGGCGCCCTGCGCCGCTGCGGTGCCGATTGCGCGCTGTGTCGTTTCCCACCATAACGATGTCATGACGCAGCATGAGATCGAGCACCGCTGGGTGCATATCCAGTACAGGGAAGACGCCGCGTTCGTGGAGACCTACGGCTTCTCCGGCAACCAGGGCGCGGTCAATCTCGAAGGCCTGTTGATGACGCCGAAGGGCGTGCCCTCCTCCACGCTGTTGGTTTTCATGCATCCGGCCTCGACGCTGCAGCTTCTTCCCGTGCCGCAGGCGGCCGTGAAGGCCGGGTGGCACGTGCTATGCGCGGCGAGCCGCTATGCCAGGAACGACACCGCATTGATCCTGGAAAAGGTGCTGCTCGATCTCGGCGCCTACATCCGTCACGCGAAGGAGCAATGGGGCTACAGGACGGTCGTGATCGTCGGCTGGAGCGGCGGCGGATCGCTGGCATTGTTCTATCAGTCGCAGGCCGAACGGCCGACCATCACGCACACGCCCGCCGGCGATCCGGTCGGCATCGCAAGCGCGGGACTGATCCCGGCCGATGCGATCGTCGTGCAGGCCGCGCATATCTCGCGCGCCACCATGCTGCGCGACATGATCGATCCGTCGGTGACAGACGAGCGCGATCCGGACAACCGCGACCGCTTGCTCGATATCTACGACAGAAGCAATCCGAACCGGCCGCCCTATTCTGCGGATTTCATCGCGTCATATCGCGTGGCGCAACTTGCGCGCATGCGCAGGATCACTGCGTGGGTCAAAGACACGCTGGCAACGCTGAAGGCGCGCAATACGGCCGAGATGGAGCGCGGCTTCGTCACGCATCGCACGCTGGCGGAGCTGCGCTTCCTCGATCCGGCGCTCGATCCGAACGACCGCAAACCGGGCTGGTGCTATCTCGGCAATCCGGAAACGGCGAATACCGGCCCGGTCGGACTGGCGCGGTTTTCCACGCTGCGGTCGTGGCTGTCGCAATGGTCGATCGACGACAGCAACGCCGACGGCGTGAAATGCGCCGCGCAGATTTCGGTGCCGCTGCTTGCGATTGAAAACTCGGCGGACGATGCGGTACCACAGCCGCATACACGCATGATCTTCAATGCGGCCGGCAGCGCCGACAAGACCATGCACGTGATTAAAGGCGCCACGCATTATTACGCGGGCCAGCCCGACAAGCTCGCCGAGGCGCTTTCGATCACGCGGCAATGGCTTGAGCAACGGAATTTTCTCTCCTGACCGCTGGACCAGCCACAAAACATCGTATCCGGGCACGAGATGTACCGGTCGATGACCCACGCGAAGCTTAACCGAAGCTTGCCAGAGCGGCTCAAGGCCGATTCAGCGCCTCTGTCGTATTCAGCCTCCATCGCAACCAAGAAATGGAGGATTACTCAAATGAAGACGACCCAGTTGCTGCAGTTCCGCCGGCCGCTTCCGCTTGGCATGGCAGCATTCGCGACCCTTGTGGCGGGTACGCTTGCCGCAGGGACACTTGCCGCACCTGCCCAGATCCTCGGGCCCCAAGCCAGCCCGCAAACCGCCGCAGGATTGGCTACACCGGCCATCGATGCGCAGGCCGCCCTCGCCCCGCTCGGCCTGAAACCCCAGGGTGGAGTCTATGCCAAAAAAAAGCACCAGGAAGTGATGGCAGTCACTGCGGATGGCCGCCCGGTGCGCGTCGAGTTCGATTGGGCCGGCCGGGTCAAATCGGTGACCGACGCCAATCATCGCAAGGGCAGTTCGCACCATGCAGCCATGCCGGGCGCCGAGCGCCTTGCCTCGCTCGTCCAGACCGCGGGCTTCCAGCCGCTGGGCCTGGTTGAGACCAAGCGGCATCACGCCGTGATGCGTGCCAAGAACCGTCAGGGCGAAACCCTTGATCTGCACATCGACCATGCCGGGACCATCTACAAGCAGGTCTGGCTGCGCTAGGATGGACGAACGGTATCGGAACCAGAACCGATGAATGGTCGTGTGACCAGCATCATCCTCGCCGCCATGACGGCGACGTATCTGGCGGCGCAAGCGCCGGGTCACGCACAGAGCGTGCCCGGCGCGGCGGCCGAGATGCAGATCGAAGGAACCGTCGCGGAGGTCTTTGGCGCACGTTTCGTGATCGACAGCGAGAACGGGCGGCTGCTTGTCGATCCAAACGGAGCGGCTGCAGCACTGCCGGTTGCGCCCGGAGATCGCGTAACCGCCCTGGGACTTCTGAGAGACCGCACGCTCACCGCCAGCCGCATCGCGCGCAGCGACGGGTCAGTGCTGTATCAGGCCGCGCCACCGAAACCTTCCGCTGCATCTTTGCCCGAGGGCCGCATCGACATAGAACAGGCGCTCGCGGGCCTGCAATTGACGCCCACCGGTCCGCCGGTTCGCAAAAAACATCACACCGAAATTCTCGCGCGGATGCAGGACGGACGGAATGTCTATGTCTCGTTTGACCGCTTGGGACGTATCGACGAGATCGAGGATGCAAGCCATGACAAAGCAACCCTCAGCCCGCCGCGTCCCCTGACCGAAGCCGATTATCGCGAACTTGCGCGAAAGGCCGGGTTCGAGCCGGCCGGCGAATTCGAGTTCAAGAAGCACCACGCTGAATTGCTGACCCGGAACCGGGCCGGTGAATTGATCGAACTCCACATCGACCGGGCCGGCTATATCTACAAACAGAAGTGGATCAGGTGATCGGCCGGCGCGCCGGCGAGGCTGCCATACGCGGCCGCAAATGACGATTTGACGGATGAGATTCTGGTGAGGTTCTGGCAGCGTGCGGATTTTGCTTGTTGAAGACGACCGGCCGCTGGCCCGCGAAATCATGTCGGTTCTTCAGCGGTCGAATTTTGTAGTCGATTTGTGCGAGACCGGCATCGACGCACGTGACCGGCCGGACATCGCATCGTACGACGCCGCCGTGCTCGATCTCGGTCTGCCGGACATCGACGGCCTCGCCGTGCTGTCGGCATGGCGCAAGGAGTCTGAAAATCTTCCCGTCCTGATCCTGACCGCGCGCGACCGGTTTGCCGATCTTGTCGCCGGGTTCAAATCAGGCGCAGACGATTATCTCAAGAAGCCGTTTCGCAATGAGGAACTGCTCCTGCGGCTGTTCGCCTTGATCCGGCGCGGTGCCGGTCATGCTCAGACCCATATCGAGGTTGGCGGGCTTTCGCTCGAAACCGCATCGGGCACGATTTCACGCGACGGCCTGCCGCTGAGGCTGACTGCGTTCGAAGGCCGCGTTCTGCGCTATATGATGCACCGCCGGGGCGCCGTCGTCAGCCGTACCGAGCTCAGCGAACATGTCTATGGGGAGGATGTCGATCGCGACTTTAACAGCCTGGAAGTGGTCGTCAGCAGACTGCGAAAGAAAATCGGCTCTGTGCGGATCGAAAGCATTCGCGGGGAAGGCTATGTCCTCAGAGCCGCCGAGGATGCCTGAGCCATCACTCACGCGCCGCATCGTCATGGCTGCGGCCATGTCGACCGTGATCGTGTTGCTCGCAGCGCTGGTCTCTGCGCTTTTGCTTCTCAAGTCCCATCACGAACGCGGTTTCGACGCGCGCCTTCTGCTCGACGCCCGGACCCTCCTATCCGGTCTGTCACGCGACAAGGAGGGCATCCTGACGATCGGCACCTTGCCCGACGACTCCCGTTATCAGGATCGGCTTTCGGGCTGGTACTGGATCGTCCGCGATTCCAGCGGTCCCCTGGTACGCTCGCGGTCGCTCGGCACGTCCGATCTTTCGCACGCGGCCGCTGCGTCCGCGCTCACCGGGCCGCGCAACGAAAGATTGCGTGCAGTGACGCTGACCCGCGCCCAGGACGCTACATTTCCCGGCCTCGAAGTCGTCGTCGCCGGACCACAGTCCGAGATCGATCATGCTCTGTTTGCCGAAGCCCTTGCGCTGATCGCAGGCGCAGCGGTTCTCGCCATTCTGCTGACGCTCGCATTATGGTGGCAGGTTCATCGCAGTCTGCAGCCGCTGCACCGGATGATATCGTCCATCGGGGCATTGCGGGACGGCCGGATCGAAACACTCCCCGCTGCTGAATACGCAGAATTGTCCAAGCTGACAGCCGTGATCAACGATCTGCTGCAACACAGCCGCACGCTTGTCGCGAATTACCGCGACAGCGCGGCAAAACTCGCCCATGCGCTGAAGACCCCGCTTGCCCTGATTGCAGCGCGCGCAGGCGCGGGAGGCGAAAGCCCGGATGCGAACGTCATGGAGGCCGTCGCCGCGATGCGGCGTCATATCGACCGCAATCTCAAACCCACCCGCGCGGCATCCCGGTCGCCCGCCTTTGCTCAGCGGATCAAGGTCGCGCCCGTCGTCGCTGAACTTTTGTTCGCGCTGGGCCACGCCTATGCTGCAAAGAATGTAAAACAGCACCAGTCGGTTCCGGTCGATCTGGAATTTGCGGGCGACAAGGAAGACCTCGAAGAGATGCTCGGCAACCTGATTGAGAATGCGCATAAATGGGCACGGGCCAATGTCAGAGTTCATGCCCGGACCGTCGGCGGCGAGCTCACGATATCCGTTGAAGATGATGGCCCCGGGTTCAAAGGTCTTCCGGATGCCACCCATGAGGACGGCGAATCCGGCATCCAGGAATTCGGTCTGGCGGTCACGCGGCAACTCGCAGCGAATTACGGTGGGTCGCTGACTCTCCATAACAGCAGCAGTGGCGGCGCACTTGCGGTATTGGCCCTGCCCCGCCCGCCCCGATCGCGATGACTGAGCCGCCCTCCGGTCCCGCAATCTATTTCGACGGCATCACATCCGCGCGGCACGCGGTGACGGTTGCCTGTAAGCCGGACGGCCTTGCGCTGTCCGGCCCCTGCGGCGAACCGATTGCGGTATGGCCATATGACTGCCTCTCCCATTGCAATGCGCCGGCACATCTGTTGCGGTTGGGGTTGCGCGACAGTCAAAGGCTGGAGCGGCTGGAGATCGCCGATAACAGCCTTGCGCAAGCGGTCGATCTCGCCGCGCCGGACATCGACCGGACCGATGCCAGGGAACGATCCGGACGGCGCGGCGCAGTCGCGTGGAGTCTTGCGGCCGTTGCGTCGCTGTTCGCGGTGGCGTTCTATGGATTGCCGCAAATCGCCAACCAGCTGGCGCGGCTGGTGCCGTATCAGATCGAGCAAAGCCTCGGTCGCGCCGGCGATGTGCGGTTCCGCGCGGCATTCGATCTCGGCACGGACGCGCGGCCGTTCGAATGCGGCGACGGACCGAACGAGGCGGCAGGCAAGATTGCCTTCGACAAGCTGATCGGCCGGATAGCCGATGGCGCGGGCCTCGGCATTCCGATCCAGGCCGCCGTGGTCCGCCGCGACGAGCCGAACGCCTTCGCGCTCGCCGGCGGCCGCGTCTACGTTCTCAAAGGCCTGATCGACACCGCCGATAATGTCGATGAGGTCGCGGCCATCATCGCCCATGAACTCGGTCACGTCGCGCATCGCGACGGCATCCGCAGTATTCTTCAGTCGGCGGGGATATCGCTGATATTCGGCATGATGCTCGGAGACTTTGTCGGCGGCGCGGCCGTGGTGGTCGCCGCGCAATCGTTGTTCGAGGCGCGCTATTCCCGCGCACAAGAGACAGCAGCCGACGATTTCGCCGTGCGCA
Source organism: Pseudomonadota bacterium (assembly GCA_049324435.1). Taxonomy (GTDB): domain Bacteria; phylum Pseudomonadota; class Alphaproteobacteria; order Rhizobiales; family Xanthobacteraceae; genus Pseudorhodoplanes. Next base: position 51,689 of record JBMOOQ010000027.1, on the reverse strand, counting down.
CGCTTCAGGAACTGAACGCCAATCCGCGCGCACTCGCGACGTTCCTTTCTCGCGTTGCCGGGCGTCCACATCCGCAGGGCATGTCGATCCTGCTCGGTCATCCATCGGTTCGGGAGCGCGTGGCACGGATCGACGCGCTGGCACCGGCCCATGAGACGGGTGCCCCGCTGCTCGATGTCGCGGAATGGCAGGCCTTGAAACGGATTTGCGCGGACCACAAGTAACGCGCGGGCACGATCCGGGATATCCGGCGGCGGCCCCTGCCGTCGCAGGGGTGGCATGATGATTGGAGCGCAATGACCGCATCTGTTCGCGACCCGGAGATCGTTCCCCTCAGCGCCGAAGATTTCGACGCGCTGCAGCGTGCCGTGCAGGCGCTGGAACATCCAAGCCTCGCCGCACGTCTGACCAACATGGTCGGCAAGCCGATCGAACTGATCGGCTACGCCCTGCCCAAGGCCGCATCGAACGCGATATCGACGGCGACCTCGAAAGCGCTGGAGATGGCGCTGAAGGTTGCGCTCAAGACCATGCGCGATGACCCGCGGGGCGGTTCGCAGCTGCTCCACCGCGCACTGGTGAGTGCATCCGGCGCAGCCGGAGGAGCGTTCGGCCTCGCCACGCTGCCGCTCGAACTGCCGGTCTCGACGATCATCATGCTGCGCTCGATCGCCGATATCGCTCGCAGCGAGGGAGAGGATTTGTCCGATCCCGAAGCCGCCTTGTCCTGCGTTCAGGTTTTTGCTCTCGGCGGCCGGACCGGATCGGATGATGCGTCAGAGAGCGGGTATTTTGCCTTGCGCGGCCTGCTGGCGAAATCCGTAACCGAGGCTGCGCGCCACGTCGCCCAGCGCGGTGTAGCGACGGAGGGCGCACCCGTGCTGGTCCGGTTCCTCACGCAGGTCGCGGCGCGCTTCGGCGTGGTGGTGAGCCAGAAGGTGGTTGCGCAGAGCCTGCCGGTCATCGGCGCGGTTGGCGGCGCAGCGGTCAATTACGCATTCCTCGAACATTTCCAGGATATCGCACGCGGCCATTTCACGGTGCGCCGGCTGGAGCGCATCTACGGCAAGGATGTCGTGCAGGCCGAATATGCCCGGCTGGCCGGTCAGTTCGCGGGCGGCGGCGGCACGTCATCGAGATCGGGAGCGGATGGCTTCCGATAATCCTGGGAGTCCTCGGCGCCCTCGATCCTGCGTTGAAGCCGTCCAAGATCCGGAAAAAGTCCCCTGACCGGCGCCCCAAGTTGCGCGGAATCGTCCACTGCGCACGAACCACCGACACCGATCAGCGATTGCTCGCATTGCTGCAACGTCGGGATGCCGCAAGAGCGGCCGCCTGAATCGTCGAGCAAGCAGTATTGGGCGGCCGCGACAGACGGAACGGCGATGAGCAAAAACGAACAAACGACGGAGCGCATATCGTGAAGGCACCTGACGGACGGCCGCACGCTATAGCACGCCCGCCCGTTCCGCGCTTGTCCCCTTGGGCCACCGCTCGCGAACCTGCCGGTTACTGTGCCGGCACGGCCCGCACCGGCGGTTCGCTACGCTCCGCAGGAGACAGATTGCCATCCACATTCGGCCCGAGTTCTCGGTCCGACGGGAAGACGCGCTCCAGCACCACCAGAATCGCGACGCACAACACCGCAAGCCCGAGCGCCCCGGCCCAATATGGAATGCCCAGCATCTTATCGAGCACCAGCTTGCCGCTCGAGACGCCGAGCACGGTCTTCGACAATGCCGGCTCCGCGTAGGAGTAGGCGACGGCACCGGCGAGCCCGCCGATCAGCGTGACCACCGCATCGCGGTAGCCCGCACCGATCTGCGCCATCACGGTGCCCGGACAGGCGCCGGCCAGCGCAATGCCCATGCCAAGGATGAGGCCGCCGACGATATCGGCGCCGTACAGCGTCGCCTTCGGCGCAAGCTTGACGAAACCGAAGCCGTTCAGCACCGCGAGCACCACCGCACCGGTCGCGACGGCAGTCAGGAACACCTTCAGCATGATGAAGTTGCGAAGCTGCATCTGGCCGACGATCACGCCGGGTTCGAACACGCGCGATTTTTCCAGCGCGAAACCGAATACTGTGCCCATCGCAAGGCCGATCAGGATGGCGGTGACGAGTGACATGACGTATCTCCTTCCGAACCGGTTCAGATGCGCCGCAATGCCAGCATCGCGGTGACAATGCCGCCTATAAACATTGCAGCAACGGCAACGAGGGAGCCGACTGCAAGCTGAGCCGTACCGGACAGGCCGTGACCGCTGGTGCAGCCGTCGGCAAGCCGCGCACCGAACAGCATCAGGAAGCCGGCGATAAATGCGACGGCATAACGCCTCGATGGGGAGCTGGAACCGAGCGCGCGCGCCCAGATCGGCGAAATCGGCTGCCGCTTCGCGCCGGACAGCTTCATTGAAGCGAAGGCACCGATCGCGATTCCGACGACCAGCGCGACCTGCCACCAGTTTTTGCCGGTGGCCGCAACATGGCGGGCGACATAGTCGATCTTGAGGATCGCTGGATCCGCCCAGGACAGCAGAAGACCGCCGACGGTGACATAGGACGACGACGCCCCGAGTGCGGTCTCGATCAGGAGAAAAGCCGGAATCTGCAACAGGCCGATCACCATGCCGGCGACATAGGGCGACCAGGACCTGGCGGTTAGCGAGAGCATGCGAGCGCCTCCTTCGATGCAGAGCCGAAACGGCCCACACTTTCAAAGTTTTGCATGTATATGCAGAGCCGCGTTGACCTGGATCAACATTGCCCTTCATGCTTCGGAAATGCGTTTCGCAAGCCAGGTCTGGCCGGGTCGCGGCTGGCGAAGACGCCACAGCTCGGCAATAATGCAGCCGCCATGCCGAAGCCGAACAGCTACCGCCCGTTCACGCCCGATCCTGCGCAAATTGCGCTGAAACCGGACATTTCCGGCAATGCAATCAACGGCCTTGGCGAAGACACGCCGCGCCGTCCGCGCATGGTGTACTGGGCACCCGATCCGGACACCATTCCGCACGGGCAGATGCAGCGCTGGTTCTACAAGGTCAATCCGGACCACCCCGCTTTGGTCCGCGCGCGCGAGCAGCGGGCGCAGATAGCATCCGAAACGATGCCGGAGGTGACGGGCAGTCCGGTGCAACGCGCACCCGAAGACTGGAATGCCGCGCTCGACGCCTATGGCCGCGACGGGCTGTTCGACATGTGGGGCGTGGCCGAGATGGACCCGCTCTGGGTCTATGAGGGACAAACCGTCACGCAGAGCCGCATCCTCATGCTCGGCTTTGCGCATGACTATGATGAGATCGCGACTGCACCGGAGCCGGAAGCCGGCGCCGAAGTGGTCAGGCAATATGGCCGCGCCATGCAGGCCGCGAAACGCGTCGCCGGCTGGCTGCGCCTGCAGGGCTGGGATGCCGAACCGCTGACCGGCCCGATGACGTCGAAAGTGATGATGATCCCGCCCGCCATCGCCTGCGGTTTCGGCGAACTCGGCAAGCACGGCTCGATCATCAATCAGGAATTCGGCTCGTCGTTCCGGCTCTCTGCAGTGCTGACGGACGCGCCTTTCGCAACGACCCCGAAGCGCAGCTTCGCCGTGGATTCGTTCTGTTCGTCCTGCCGTGTGTGCGAGAATGCCTGTCCGCCCGAAGCGATCTCACCGGGAAAGCAAATGGTGCGCGGCGTCGAGAAATGGTACGTCGATTTCGACCGCTGCCTGCCTTTCTTCAATCAGACCTTCGGTTGCGCCATCTGCATTTCGGTTTGTCCATGGAGCCGGCCCGGCGTCGGATTCAATCTTGCGGCGAAGCTTGCACGCCGTTCCGAACGAGCGGCCTGACCTCGCGGCATGACGGACACGAAACGTATCCCAGTCGCCATCGTCGGCGGCGGTCCGGTGGGGCTCGCACTTGCGCTGATGCTCGATCATCACGGCGTCGCCTCCGTGGTGTTCAATATCGAGACCAATACGCGCTGGCATCCGAAAGGATCGACGCAGAACGCGCGGACCATGGAGCATTACCGGAGGCTCGGCTTTGCGCATGAATTGCGTACGCTCGGGCTCCCTCCGGAGCATTCCGGCGATGTCGCCTATTTCACGCGCTTCAATGCTCACGAACTGGCGCGGCTGAAAATGCCATCCGGCGCTGAGAAGGCGCGCGCTGTCGCGCATGCAGGCAAACTCGATCAATATCCCGAGCCGCTGCTGCGCGCGAACCAGATGTATGTCGAAGCCTTCCTGCTTGAGGAGGCGCGACGGCGCGAACGCATCACGCTCCGCTTCGGCTGGGAGGTGACGGACTTTGCGCAGGATTCAGATGGCGTCACGCTGCACGCCCGGGCGACCAATGGCGGCAGCGAAGAGCGCTGGCGCGCCGATTACCTGATCGGCTGCGACGGTGGCCGCTCATTCGTGCGCCGCTCGCTCGGCATCCGATGCGCCGGCGAGGACACGCTGCAACAGGCCTATTTCGGCGGACGCATGTTTGCGAGCTATCTGCGGGCGCCGACGCTCTATCGTGACGTCCTGAAGGACCGGGCCTGTTTCCAGCATTGGGCCATCAATCCGGATATCCGCACCACCATCATCGCGCTGAACGGCAAGGACGAATTCCTGTTCTGGATGCGACCGAAAGATCCGCGGACCGAACCCGAGGACGATGTGGTTCGGCGGGCGGTGACCGCGTGTTGCGGCATGGAGGTTCCGGTCACGCCAATCGCCCATGCGCCCTGGACCGCAGGCGTCGCGCTGGTCGCGGAGCGCTTTGCCGACCGCCGCGTGCTGCTCGCAGGCGATGCGGTTCATCTGTTCACGCCGACCGGCGGCTTCGGCATGAATACCGGAATCGACGATGCCGCCAACCTCGCCTGGAAACTCGCCGCCGTGCTGCAGGGCTGGGGCGGCCCGCTTTTGCTTGCGACATACGAACGCGAACGGCTGCCCATTGCGATCCGCAATACCGGCGCGGCGCGCATGCTCGCGAAAAGCATCGGCGATATTCGGGTGCCGCCCGATCTGGAAGCCGATACCGAAGCCGGTGCGGCAGCCCGGCGCGACCTCGGCGCGTTCCTGTCCACGTTCGGCGAGGAATTCGCCTCGATCGGCGTGCAGCTCGGCGCGCGCTACGATGGCTCGCCGATCATTGCGGGTGACGACGCGCCGCCTCCGGACGATTTCGCAACCTATACGCCAAGCGCCGTTCCGGGCGGGCGCGCGCCGCATGCCTGGGCCGGAGCCGGCCGCAATATCGGCGACTCGCTGTTCGACCGGTTTGGCCGAGGCTTCACGCTGCTGCGGCTTGGTGCGCAGGCGCCGGATCCGGCGGCATTTGCAGCCGCCGCGCGGACCCTTGCTGTGCCGCTCACCCAACTCGACATTGCCGACGACGATATTCGCGCAGTGTATGGCCGCGATCTCGTGTTGATCCGTCCGGATCAGCACATCGCGTGGCGCGGCAATGCGATGCCGGACGATGCCGTCGCCTTGCTGCGCCGGCTGACGGGTTTCTGATCAAGTCCTGTTCGTCAAGCGTCAGAACAGCGTCGGCTGCCCGTCGTCCTTCTTGCGCTTGCGCGCGGGTTTTTCGGCTGGCGCCGCTTCGACTGCAGGCGGCGCGGTGTAGCGCGCAATCAGCTCCGGTCCATCATGGATCGCGCGATTGACCGCGGGCGACACCTCGTAGACCTCCAACGTATCGTCCTGAGCCGGCACGATCAGAGCCTGCGCCATGCGTTCGTCCACGCGCGCCGTATCCAGCCACATGTCGAAGGCTTCGGGCGGAAGGATCACCGGCATGCGATGATGGATCGGCCGGATCAGCGGGCTCGCGTCGGTGGTGACGATCGCCGCGGTGTCGAGTTCCTCACCGTTGGGTCCGATCCAGGTTTCCCAGAGGCCGGCGAAGGCCAGCGGCCCGCCGTCCTTGCGCTGCACGAAATACGGGCGGTTCGACGCGCCGTCGCGCTTCCATTCGTAGAAGCCGTTGGCCGGGATCAAGCAGCGCCGCCGCTTCATCGCATTCCTGAAGGCCGGACGCTCGTTCACCGTCTCGCCGCGCGCATTGAACAGCAGCGAGATCGTCTTCGGGTCTTTCACGAAGGCCGGGATCAGACCCCAGCGCATCAGCGCAAATTGCCGCTCGCCGTCCCATAGCCGCACCACGGGGACCGGCTGGCTGGGCGCCACATTGTAGCGCGGCGGAAAATCCGGCATCTCCTTGTACCTGAAGAGCTGCCGCATCGCTTCCGGCGCGGTGGTGATGGCATAGCGTCCGCACATGGATGCAACATAGTGTCTGATGCGGCCGGGGACAGCGGCCTTCGCGGACACTGGGGACAAGTGATGGACGCAACCCGTGGATGAGCGCGCTTACCCAAACCGGCCATTCCTGGCAGTCAGCGCCGCAGTGTTCCGCGACGGCCGCGTGCTGATCGTACGGCGCGGCGGCAATTTCGGGCGCGGCATCTACACCCTGCCCGGCGGCGTCGTGGAGGCAGGCGAAACGCTGACGCAGGCTGTGATCCGCGAGGTGCGGGAAGAAACGGGTATTCAGATCGAGCCAGTGGCGCTCGCCGGCTATCGCGAGATGATCATGCGCGACGATGCCGGAAAGACGTCGCGGCATTTCGTGATCGTCTGCTTCGCGTCGCGGTGGCTCGCCGGCGAGCCGGTGCCGGACCTGACCGAAATCGCCGAGGCGGGCTGGCGGCGGCCGGAGGAACTGGATGGCCTGAAGACCACCGAAGGACTACGGGAGATCATCGCCGAGGCGATGGGGAAGCTCTGATTCTTGCATCAGTTGAGGGGGAAAATTGCAGGCAACCGCCTTGCCCTTGCCGCAGGGGCGGCGCATATCAGCCGCGCCATGATCCGCCGTCTTGTCCTTTGCGCCGTTGTCAGCCTGTCGCTCGCCGCGCCCGCGCGCGCCATCGACAGCGGGGCGCTGTTCGAGACCGAACTGGAGCGGCTATCGGAAATCCTCGGCGCCCTGCACTATCTGCGCCCCCTGTGCGGGGCGAACGAGGGGCCGAAATGGCGGAACGAAATGCGGGCCCTGCTCGACGCCGAGGCCCAGGCGCCGGACCGCCGGGTCAAGCTGATGGCAAGCTTCAACCGGGGGTATAACGGCTTCCAGCAGACCTACCGCAGCTGCACGCCGGCGGCCGATCTTGCGGTCCGCCGCTATCTCGACGAAGGCGCCAAGATCGCTCGCGAAATCACGGCACGCTATACGAATTGAGCTATGCGCGGGTTCCGCAGACCCGCGATAATCCGCATCAGACGAGCGTTATTAAAAGCCTCTTACCAGCGCACCACCGCCATTAACCTTTCCTAAAGAGGACGGTTTGCAGCGCGGTTACCCGTGTTAACGTGCCGGCTCCTTGGGGTGGGCGCCAGAGGCGCACAGGAAGCCGGTTTTCAATGACGACATTGACGCGGATGTATTCGGCTCGTGAGCCGATCGCAGACCATGAGCAAAAGAAGGTCGCGCTCAGCTATGTCCACGAAGCCTGGGCGGAGGCGCGCCTCGACGGCATCGACGGCGATTGCATGGCGCAGGCCTGCCTGTTCGCTGCGCTGATCGAATTCGTCTCGACCTACGGCGAAGAAGCAGCATCGGCCTTTGCGGAAGGCCTCCCTGCCCGTATCCGCAACGGCGAGTTTTCGGCCGATCTGTCGCGGCAATAGCTACACCGCCAGCGTTTCGAGAAAGCGGACCCGCTCGCCCTGCGACGGCGTCACGAGCTGGCCTTCCCACATCACGCGCCGGCCGCGGACCACGGTGCCGACCGGCCAGCCGGTGACCGTAACGCCGTGATACGGCGTCCAGCCCGCTTTCGAAGCCACCCATTCATTGGTGATGGTTTCGCGCCGCTTGAGATCGACGATCGTGAGATCGGCATCGTAACCGGCCGCGATGCGGCCTTTGCGGGCGATGCCGAACAGCCGCGCCGGCCCCGCGCTGGTCAGATCGACGAAGCGCAGCAGCGACAGCCGTCCGGCATTGACGTGATCGAGCATCAGCGGCACCAGAGTCTGCACGCCGGTCATGCCCGACGGCGTCGCCGGATAGGACTTCGCCTTTTCCTCCAGCGTATGCGGCGCATGATCTGAACCGAGCACGTCGACCACGCCCTGTTCCAGGCCGTACCAAAGCCCGGCCTTGTGCGATGCGTCGCGCACCGGCGGATTCATCTGCGCGCGGGTGCCGAGGCGCGCGTAGCAATCCGGCGCCTCCAGCGTGAGATGATGCGGCGTCACCTCGACCGAGGCGACATCCTTGTGATCCTTCAGGAACGCCATTTCCTGCGCGGTGGAGATATGCAGCACATGCACGCGCGCGCCGGTCTCGCGCGCGACGCGCACGAGGCGCTCGGTCGCGATCATCGCAGCTTCCGCATCGCGCCAGACCGGATGGGACGACGCATCGCCATCGACACGCAGCGGCTTTCGCTCGTTGAGACGCGGTTCGTCCTCGGCGTGGAACGACGCCCGTCGCCGGATCACTCTCAGAATGTTGCGGAGCCCCTCCTCGTTGTCGACTAGCAGCGAGCCGGTGGAGGAACCCATGAACACCTTGACGCCGCAGCAGCCGGGCAGCCGTTCCCATTCCGGCAGGTGCTTGTAGTTCTCGTAGGTGCCGCCGATGAAGAAGGCATAGTCGCAATGCATGCGATGATGGCCGCGCTTCACCTTGTCGGCCAGCGCCTCGGGGGTGATGGTGAGCGGATCGGTGTTCGGCATTTCGAACACGGCGGTAACGCCACCCATTACGGCGCTGCGCGAGCCGGATTCCAGATCCTCCTTATGCGTGCCGCCGGGTTCGCGGAAATGCACCTGGGTGTCGATCACACCAGGCAGCACATGCAGACCCTTGCAGTCCACGGTTTCCCCGGCCGAGGCCCGCGACAGGTCGCCGATTTCCGCGATCCGCCCGTCGCTTACGCCGATGTCACGCGCCCCCTCCCCGTCCTGGTTGACCACAATGCCGCCGCGGAAAATCGTGTCATAGGTTTTCGTCATCGTCAGGGTCCCGCCGGGTGCCTATATTGGGTCAATTCAAGCAGCGCCTTACGTTTCACCACGAATTCTGGCAAGACGGAAACGGCCGACTGCGCACCGGGAATCGATTGAAAGAACAATGAAAGCGGCCCTGCTCACCGATCGCGGCATCCTGAGGGTCTCAGGCGACCCCGCCCGCCATTTTCTGCATAATCTCGTCACCGCCAATATCGAGACGCTGACGCCAGGTCACGCCCGCTATGCAGCACTGCTGACGCCGCAGGGCAAGATCATCGTGGATTTCTTCGTCGTCGAGGCACCCGTCGAGGACGGCGGCGGCTTCTTTATCGATGCCCCGAAGGTTCTGGTGCCCGACCTCGCGCAGAAGCTCAATTTCTACAAGCTGCGCACCAAGGTGACGATCGAGACACTCGATGCCTTGTCCGTGCTTGCGGTCTGGGACGGCATCGGTTCGACCGAATATGGCCTCGACTATCGCGATCCGAGGCTGCCGGCGCTCGGCCAGCGCGTGCTTATACCTGCCGAGGTCGCTCGGGACGCGGCCAGGGATCTCGGAGCCGAACTTGTTGACGCGGCTGAATACGAGGCGCATCGCATTACGCTCGGGGTGCCGCGCGGCGGTGTCGATTTCATCTATGGCGACGTGTTTCCGCATGACGCCGATCTCGACAAGCTGAATGGCGTGGATTTCAAGAAAGGATGCTTCATCGGACAGGAGGTGGTGTCCCGGGTCGAACACCGTGGCACTGCACGCAATCGCATCGTGCCGGTCGAATTCGATGCCCACGCGGCGGAGGACGGCAGCCCGGTGATGGCCGGCGACAAACATGTCGGCACCATGGGTTCGTCCGCAGGCAAGATCGGCCTTGCAATGCTGCGGGTGGATCGTGTCGCCGATGCGCTTGCAGCAGGCGTGCCGCTCATTGCCGGCGGCATTCCGATGAGGCTGCGCGAGGGCGCGGTTGCCGACTTCCTGAAGGATGCGAAGGGCTAGATGAAAGCGATTACGCATGCCGACGGGCTCACGCGCTGCCCCTGGCCGAAGAACGATCCGCTGTATGTCGCCTATCACGACAACGAATGGGGCGTACCGGAATATGACGACCGCGCGCTGTTCGAGAAGCTGATCCTCGACGGTTTCCAGGCCGGATTGTCGTGGATCACGATCCTGCGCAAGCGCGACAATTTCCGGAAGGCTTTTGACGGTTTCGATCCGGAGAAGATCGCGCGCTACACGCCGCGCAAGATCGAGGCGCTGATGCAGGATGCCGGTATCGTTCGCAACCGGCTGAAAATCGAGGGCACGGTGCTGTCGGCGCGCGCCTGGCTCGACATCATGGACAAGGGAGACGGCTTCGCCAGCCTGCTCTGGAACCATCTCGACGGCAAACCGAAAATCAATTCTTTCAAGACGCTGAGATCGGTGCCCGCGGAGACGCCGGTTTCGCGCGCAATCTCCAAGGACCTTGGCTCGCGCGGCTTCAAGTTCGTCGGACCGACAATCGTTTATGCATTCATGCAAGCGGTGGGAATGGTGAACGATCATCTCGTGACATGCCATCGGCACGAGGCTTGCGCGAAGCTCGGGCGCAAGAAGAGATGACCGCGGCGCCCAAAGCTCCACGGCGCATGCCGGCGAAAGGCCGCGCCTGGCAGCGCATGCTGTCGGGACGCAGGCTCGACCTGCTCGATCCCTCCCCGCTCGATATCGAGATCGAGGATATCGCGCATGGCATTGCGCGCGTGCCGCGCTGGAACGGGCAGACCATCGGCGCGCATATCTTTTCGGTCGCGCAGCATACGCTTCTGGTCGATACCATCGCGCGCCAGCAGGGCCCGCTCGACCACAAGCTCCGGCTTGCGATCATGCTGCACGACGCACCGGAATATGTCGTGGGCGACATGATCACGCCGTTCAAGGCGGTGATCGGCGATTCCTACAAGGCGGTGGAAGCGCGCCTGCTCGCCGCGATCCATCTTCGCTTCGGTCTGCCGCCGCAGCTTCCCGCAGCGCAGGAAAGGACCATCAAGCAGGCCGACCGTGCCGCCGCCTATCTGGAGGCGACACGACTCGCCGGCTTTTCCGAGACCGAGGCGCGCAAGTTCTTCGGAGCGCCGCCAAAGCTGTCGCCGGCGCTGGAGCGTGACTATCTGACGCCCTGGCCCGCGGAAACCGCGGAAGCCCGCTATCTGGAACGTTTTGCCAAGCTTTTGGGCTGACACTTTTCAGTCCTGGACAGCGTGATTATATCCTGTGTCGATTCGGATACCGGACCATGATCCACGTCTGCTCGCTCGCCCGCCTGCATCCGACCGTCGCCGAGACCGGCGCGAAACATGTGGTGACGCTGATGAAGGACGTCGCCATGGTGCAGCGGCCGCCCTCGATCGAGGAGGCCAACCACCTCCTGCTCGACATGGACGATATCGTAACGGTGATGGACGGCTATGTGCCGCCGAACGAGGCGCATGTCGAAAAGCTCATCGCATTTGTGACCAAATGGGACCGCGCTGCACCGATCGTCGTCCATTGCTATGCGGGGATCAGCCGTTCGACGGCGGGCGCATTCATCACAGCATGCGCGCTCAATCCAAACCGCGACGAGAACAGCATCGCACGCGCGATCCGCTCGTTCTCGCCAACCGCCCAGCCGAATATTCGACTGGTCTCGCTCGCCGACGAGATTCTTGGCAGAGGCGGCCGCATGACGAACGCGATCCGCGCGATCGGACCGGGCCGCGCGGCCTATGAAGGCCATCCCTTCAAGCTCGACCTCGAGTAAGGGCGGAATGGCCGCACTTACTCCGATCGAAGTCGGCCTGACCACCGCGATCGTTGCGGTCACAGACGAGGAGCCGCAGGTTCTGGTCGCAGGCGAATCCGGTCAAAAGGACCTTCCGGCAGGGCTGCCATCGGGTCCGTTCGATCCGCTGTCGCACCGCACTTTCGAGATCGGACTGCGCGAATGGGTGACAGCGCAAACCGCGCTCGACATCGGCTACGTCGAGCAGCTCTACACTTTCGGCGATCGCGGCCGCCATGCCCGCGCGGGCGATACCGGGCCGCATATGGTGTCGGTCGGTTATCTTGCGCTCACGCGCGTGCCCGAGAATGTCACGAGCCTGCGTGCGGCCGGCGCAAGCTTCCAGCCCTGGTATCGCTTTTTCCCGTGGGAGGATTGGCGGGACGGACGCCCGCCGATTCTCGACGATGCAATCATGCCGGCCCTGACGAAATGGGCACGCGGAGGCGCCGGCCGTGCCGAGCGGCTGCGGCTGTGCTTCGGCAATGGCGGCACGGCCTGGGACGAGGAGAAGACGCTCGAACGCTACGAGCTGCTTTACAGCGCCGGGCTGATCGAGGAAGCGCGCCGCGACGGCCGCGTTACCGATGTACGGCTCCATCTTGGAGAATCGATGCGTTTCGACCACCGGCGTATTCTGGCCACCGCCATCGCAAGACTGCGCGGCAAGCTGAAATACCGGCCGGTCGTATTCGAGCTGATGCCGGCGGAATTCACGCTCACCGAATTGCAGCGGACGGTGGAAGCGATTTCCGGGCGTCATCTGCATAAGCAGAACTTCCGCAGGCTTGTGGAAAGCACCGAACTGGTCGAACCCACCGGCGAAATGACGACCGCGACCGGCGGCCGGCCCGCTGCACTGTTCCGCTTCCGCCGCGAGGTGATGCAGGAGCGCCACGCGCCGGGGCTCCGGCTCGGCGTTCGACGCTGAAAAGTCCGATATCGCCGGACGGGACAGAGCACGACTTGCCGTTTCCCGGCTCCCCTCCTGACGATAGAGTTCCTGCGCAACGCGGTGGGGGCGATTCGCATGGAAATCATCAGCTTCATAGCGCTGGTGGTGCTGCTGGTCTTCGTCATGCAGATGCGCAGCCGGCTGACCGCACTGGAAGCTGCTGTGAGCCGGCTGGATGCCCTGGCCGGACAAGCGGTTCCACAGACAACATCCCGCGCCCCCTCTGTCGGACAACAGGAGGCGGCCGGACAGCCGAAAACGGCGGCGACGGCCGCGGCCGAGGTTACCACGCCGGCCGGACCGGAAAATCTGACCTCGTCGCCAGTCGCGGACGGCACACCTCCAGAAGTCCCGGAGGCTCCCGCACAGCCGGCCGCGCCATCCGATTACGCCGACTTCGAGCGCCGCTTCGGCACCCAATGGGTCGTCTGGATCGGCGGCCTTGCGCTTGCCCTCGGCGGCATTTTCCTGGTGCGCTACACCATCGAGGCCGGCCTGATCGGTCCGGGCATGCGCATCGTCCTGGGCGCCCTGCTTGCGGTCGCGCTGGTCGGGCTCGGTGAGTACGCTCGGCGGCGCGAACTCCTCGCCGGCTTTGCGCGCTTCAACACCGCGCATATTCCGAGTGTGCTGACGGCGGCCGGCACCACGGTGGCCTATGCCGTGATCTATGCGGCCTTCGCGCTCTACAATTTTCTGTCGCCCGGGCCTGCCTTCATCCTGCTCGGTGCGGTTGCCCTGGCGACCCTAGCGGCCGCGCTGCTGCATGGCCCCGCACTTGCCGGGCTCGGCCTGATCGGCGCGTTCGTGACGCCCGCGCTCGTCGGCTCGGATCAGCCGAATTACTGGGCGTTGTATATCTATCTCGCAATCGTCACCGCAGCCGCCTTCGCTCTTGCCCGTGCGCGGCTCTGGCGCTGGCTCGCGATTGCCACTGCGATCTTCTCACTGATCTGGCTGGTGCTGCCGCTCGGCGCCGGCGGTGAATTGCACCCGCAGATATTTCACCTGCTCGCGGGTTTCGCGCTTGCACTGGCGTTGATCGCAAGTGGCGTGCTGTTCGGTCCCGACGCTGAACGCGGACGGCTCGATCTGCTCTCCAGCGGCGTGCTCGCGTGCTATCTGCTTGGCGGCCTGCTTGTGGTGATTGCCAACCGGCATGGCAATCCGGCGCTGATAACGCTGTTCGTGCTCTGCGCCGCAACGGTTGCCGCGGCCTGGCGCAGCGAGGCGGTGACGCCTGCACTGGCCGCTGCCGCGCTCGCCGGGTTTCTGGTCGTCGGACACTGGTCGGTGTCGGATTATTTCGTGACAATTTCCTCCCCCGGCGGTCCGTATTCATCGGTGCCACCTGTCGCAAAACTGGACGGCCTGCGCACGCATGCGCTGGTCGGAACAGCGCTGGCGTTGATGTTCGGGGTCTCCGGCTATCTCGCGCAGGGCCGCCTGCGCCATCCCTATGCGGCAATGATCTGGGCCGGCATGGCGGCGCTGACGCCGCTGCTGATGCTGATCGCGCTGTATTACGGAATCGCAGGCTTCGTGCGGTCGGTCCCGTTCGCCGGTCTCGCATTGCTGCTTGCCGCGCTCTTTGGCCTCGCTGCAGAGGGGCTGAACCGCCGCACACTCGCGCCGGGCGGCGCCGCGGCAACAGCCATCTTTGCAGCGGGCGCGATTGCCGCGCTGGCACTCACGCTGACCTTCACGCTGGAGCGTGGCTGGCTCACCGTCGCACTCGCGCTGATGGTGCCGGGCGTCGCCTATATCGCCGACAAGCGCCCGCTGCCGCTGCTGCGGCAGATCTGCATCGTGCTGGTCGGACTGGTGATCGCACGCGTCCTGTGGGATCCGCGCATCGCCGGCGACGATGTCGGCACGACGCCGGTTCTGAACTGGCTCCTTTGGGGCTATGGCGTACCGGCGCTGGCGTTCTGGATCGGCGGCATGATCCTGCGGCGGCGCGGCGACGATCTCGCCTCCCGCTGCGTGGAGTCCGCCGCGATCACGTTTACAGCCCTGACGATCATGCTGCAGATCCGTCATGTCATGAACGACGGCGACATCTATCGTCCATCCGCCAGCCTCGCCGAACTCGGTCTTCAGGTATCGACCGCGCTTGCGATGACAATCGGGCTCGAACATGTGCGGGCCCGCACTGGCAGCATCGTGCATGATATCGCCGCGCGCATTCTCGGAACGCTCGGATTTCTCGGCGCCCTTGTCAGTCTCGGACTTTACTTCAATCCGGTATTCACCGGGCAGGCCATCGGCGGCACATTCTTCAACGCGCTCCTTCTCGGTTACGGTATTCCCGCCCTCCTGTTTGCGATCCTGGCAAGGATGATCCGCGACACCCGGCCAGCCCTGGCCTACGTGACCGCTGCGGTAGCGGCGATCGGTCTCGCGCTCGTCTATCTGACGCTCGAGGTCCGCGCGATCTTCCACGGACCGGTGATCCGTGGTTTCGCGGCCAGCGATGCCGAGCAATATACGTATTCCGCGGTGTGGCTTGCTTTCGGTGTCGCCCTTCTGCTGGTCGGCATTGCGCTGAAGTCGCAGCCGGCGCGCTTTGCCTCGGCCGCCGTTGTACTGCTCACGGTCGCCAAAGTGTTCCTGTACGATCTGGCCGGCGTGCAGGGTGTGTTCCGTGCGCTGTCATTGATCTGCCTGGGGCTGACCCTGATGGGCATCGGCTGGCTGTATCAGCGGCTCCTGTTCCCGCCGCGGCTGCGCAATCCGGGCACGGACAATGCACCCGCCCAGTCACCCGGATGATCCGATGACCGACAGGACGTTTGGCGTCGTTCCAGTCGAGACGCTGCTCCGGCAGGACGGTCTCACCTTCCTGCGCGGCATGATGAACGGCGAATTCCCCGCGCCGCCGATCGCGCAGACCCTCGGCTTTACCCTGAGCGAAGTCGATGCCGGACGTGCGGTGTTCTCCGGCGAACCACAATTCCGGCATTACAACCCGATCGGATCCGTGCATGGCGGCTTTGCCATGACGCTGCTCGATTCAGCCCTCGCTTGCGCGATCCATACGACGCTGGCCAAGGGCGAGACCTACACGACACTCGAAATCAAGGTGAACCTTGTCCGCCCGCTGACAGAGGAGACAGGGCCGGTCCGGGCGGAGGGCCGCGTGATCCATCGCGGCCGCACCG
This sequence comes from Pseudomonadota bacterium, assembly GCA_049324435.1. Lineage (GTDB taxonomy): Bacteria > Pseudomonadota > Alphaproteobacteria > Rhizobiales > Xanthobacteraceae > Pseudorhodoplanes. The sequence continues at coordinate 35,743 of JBMOOQ010000027.1, read as the reverse complement.
TTGCGACATCGGAAGGCGACATCAAGGATTCAGGTGGCAAGCTTTACGCGCATGCCACCACGACCTGTATGATCTTTCCCGCAAAGGGGTAGCGACCTCGTGTCCCGGGCGCAGCGCAGCGTGCGACGGTGCGCTGCAGAACCGGGACGCATTGAGGTGCTTGCCTGGGCCCCGGCTCTGCGGTGCATCACTTCGTGCTGCACCGCGTCCGGGGCACGAGGGAGATCAATCCTTGGTCGAGCGCAGGGCCGGCTTGTCCGAGTCCGCTGACGCGGATGCCGAGACTTCGGCACTCGGCTGCGCAGGAGCCTTTTCCTCGACCGCAGGAAGATCGCTGCTCTGGACCGGTTTCGGGAAAGCGATCGACGCCGTGGTCTCCGTATCGCCCTGCAGCCGCATCGGCGCTCCAACGCGGCCACGAGGTTCGACCGACGCAATCATCGGACGGTCGCGGCGCACGAAATCGCAATAGGCAAATCCCATCCCCGATACTGACCCGCGGAAGCTGTTATGCGAGGTTTTGATCAGGTTGAAGCACGGCTCAAATGGCAAGCCCTTGACCGAGGCGCAGACGCGCTCGCCGACCACACGGATCGTATTTTGCGGGAGCATCGCATAGCGGGTCGCCCCGCTGCCACGGAACTGGATGGTGCCCGCGACCGAACCGTTGTCCATGATGCGGCCGGCTCCGCGCGTCCCCTCGAAGCACTGATAGGTGAACATCTTGCCGACGACAAAGGCACGCGCTTCGCGTGCATTCATTGGCTGGGCATAGGCGGGAACGGCAGTTACCGCCGCCACCGCGATCAAGGCTCCGATACGCAACATGCCGACCCCCACATCCGAGACGCGTTCCTTTTAACCCGTCTCTTACCATAACGGGCGGTAAATATGCCCGAACTTCGTAGCCAAATCCTGAATGAGTTTACCCGATATTGACCACGATTCGACCCCGGACCCCTCCGCCGATGATCGACGGCGCGGTTTCAATGACCGCCTCAAGAGGAATTTCACTGGTCATTGCGGCCAGTTTCTGACGGTCAAGATCGGTTTCCAGCCGCTTCCAGGCGGCCTCCCGTTTCGCGATGGGACACATCACCGAGTCGATGCCCAAAAGCGACACCCCGCGCAAAATGAAGGGCGCGACGCTGGCCGGCAGATCCATACCGCCGGCCAGCCCGCAAGCCGCGATCGCCCCGCCATAGCGGGTCATCGACAGCACATTGGCGAGCGTAGTCGATCCGACCGAGTCGACCCCGCCCGCGAAACGTTCTTTGGCCAGCGGCTTGCCCGGACCCGCGAGATCCTTGCGGTCGATGATTTCGGAAGCGCCGAGCCCCTTGAGATAATCCGCCTCCTGGAGCCGCCCGGTTGATGCGGCCACCTGGTAGCCAAGCTTCGAGAGCAGCGCGACCGCGACCGATCCGACCCCACCGGCCGCGCCGGTCACGATCACCGGGCCCCGATCCGGGGTCACTCCTGCCTGTTCCAGTGCCATCACGGACAGCATCGCGGTATAGCCGGCGGTCCCGATCGCCATCGCATCGCGCACGCTCATCGTCGCCGGCAGACGCACCAGCCAATCGCCCTTGACCCTTGCCTTCTGTGCATAGGCGCCGAGATGGGTCTCGCCGAGACCCCAGCCATTGCAGATCACCTTGTCGCCCGGCTTCCAGGCCGGATGGGACGATTGCGCAACGGTTCCGGCGAAATCCACGCCGGCGATCATCGGAAAGCGCCGTACCACCGGCGCCTTGCCGGTGATGGCGAGGCCGTCCTTGTAGTTGATCGTGGAGGTCTCGACCTTCACGGTGACGTCGCCGTCCATCAGGTCCTTCTCATCGAAGTCCTTGAGCGCGACGCTCTGGCCGCTTTCGGTCTTGTCGATGACGATGGCCTTGAATGTGGACACGCGATTCTCCCAACTCCCCGGCAGGATGCAGGCCCTGACGGCCGCCATCCATCGCCTCGCTCGTGGTGATTTTTTGTTTGATGGATCGCCGGGTCAAGCCCGGCAATAACACATCACACTGCCGCCGCGGCCGGGCGCACCACCGGCTGTTCCTTGATCGGCAGATTGATCAGCGCCGACAGGATGCCCAGCACAATGAACAGCAGCCAGAGCACATCGTAGGACCCGGTACGCTCGAACAGGAAACCGCCGAGCCATACGCCGACGAAGCCGCCGACCTGATGGCTGAAGAAGGCAAAGCCCGCGAGCATGGTGAGCCATCGCGTTCCGAACATCACCGCCACCAAGGCCTGTGTCGGCGGAATCGTGGACAGCCACAACAGTCCCATCACCGCGCCGAACGCGATCGAGGTCGCGGTTGTGGGCGGCAGCACGATATAGGCGCCGACAGCAACAGCCCGCAGGAAGTAGATCAACGCGAGGATGTAGCGCTTCGGCATGAGGTTAGCGAGGTAGCCAACGCCGATCGAGCCGATGATATTGAACAGACCGATGACGGCGATCACATAGGCGCCAAGGTCAGCCGAGAGGCCGCGATCGACAAGATAGGCCGGCAAATGAACGGTCACGAAAAACACCTGGAACCCGCAGGTGAAATAGCCGAGCACCAGCAGGATGAAGCTCGGATGACGGATCGCCTCCGCGAATGCAGCACCGACCGATTGCTGCGCTGCGCGCTGCGCCGCCGTCTCGGTGTTCCGGGGCAAGGCAAGCGCCAGTGACAGCGGCATGATCAGGAGCACGATGCCGGCAAACATCAGCAGCGTGGTCCACCAATTGAAGACATCGTTCAGCGCGACGGCGAGCGGCGAGAACAGAAACTGCCCGAACGAACTTGCCGCAGTCCCGACACCGAAGGACAGCGTGCGCCATTCCGGCGGCAGCAACTTGCCGAACGCACCGATCACCACGGTGAACGATGCGCCCGCAAGGCCGAAACCGACCAGCACGCCGGCCGAGAGATACATTGTGCCGGGCGTTGAGGCGAACACCATCCCCGACAGTCCAATCGCATAGAGCAGCGCTCCAACCGACAGGACGAGGACCGGTCCGAAACGGTCGGCAATCGCACCGACGAAGGGCTGAGCGGCGCCCCAGAGCAGCATCTGGATCGCAATTGCAAGACCGAACACGTCGCGGCCCCAGCCATTTGCGGACGAAATTGGGGTGAGGAAAAAGCCGAGCGTCGATCGCGGGCCGAAATTCAGCATCGCAATCAGACAGCCGCAGACAATGATCAGCGGGATCGATTGCCACGCGGCGCGTTGCAGACCGGCGCTCACGAAGAAACTCCGGACATCGCCGGCGCAGGCTGCCGCTTCACAGGCTCCTCCACGATCGGGAGATTGATGATCGCCGACGCGATGCCGAAGGCGATGGATAGTATCCAGACCAGATTGTAGGAGCCCGTCATCTCGAAGGCGAGCCCGCCGAGCCAGACGCCGAGGAAGCCGCCGACCTGATGGCTGAAAAACGCAAAGCCGAACAGCATGGCGAGCCACCGGGTGCCGAACATCAGCGCCACGAGACCGGAGGTCGGGGGTACGGTCGACAGCCAGGTCAGGCCGGTCGAGACAGCAAACAGCAGCGCCGACGTCGTCGATATCGGCACCGCAATAAAGACAGCGATCGAAACGGCTCGCATGAAATACAGAAACGACAGGATATAGCGCTTCGGCATCCTGTTTCCGGCCCAGCCGGCTGCGAGCGAGCCCACGATGTTGAACAGGCCGATGGTGGCGATCACCCAGCCTCCGACCTGCGCCGACAGACCGCGATCGACCAGATAGGCCGGAAGATGCGCGGTGATGAAAGCAAGCTGAAACCCGCAGGTGAAGAATCCAAGCACCAGCAGCACATAGGACCGGTGCGCGAAGGCCTCTTTCAGCGCGTGTTTCAACGATTGCGGCGCGTCGGCACCCGGCGAGGCCCTGGTACTGGCCGGCGGCGTCGCAAGCGCAAGCGAGAACGGGAGGACCAGCAGGACCGCCGCAGCAAACACGAACAGCGCCAGTTCCCAGCCGTAGCCCGCGATCAGCGCAGCCCCCAGCGGGGCGAACAGAAATTGCCCAAACGACCCTGCCGCCGTTCCCGCGCCAAAGGCGAGCGAACGCATACGCTCCGGAACGAGCTTGCCGAGCGCCGCCACCACCAGATTGAACGAACAGCCTGACAGGCCAAAGCCGATCATCACGCCGACAGTAATGTTGAAAGTCAGCGGCGTGGCCGAATAAACCATCAACACGAGCCCCGCCGCGTAGAGCAGCGCGCCCCCGCAGAGCACGCGAAGCGTACCGAACCGGTCGGCGATCGCGCCCGCGACCGGCTGGCCGAGACCCCAGAGCAGGTTCTGCACGGCGAAGGCCAGTGCGAACACATCGCGACCCCAGCCATTGGCGGCACTGACGGGCTGCATGAACAGTCCGGTCGCAGAGCGCGGGCCAAAGGTAATCAGAGAGATCGCGCAGCCGGCCAGAATGACGATCAGCGGCGTACGCCAGCTCATCGATGAAGCGCCGGAGGCGCCCGCCGCGTCGTGTGCCATCAAACGCTTCCCGGAAAGCCTTGCGGCGCGATGCCGCATCGGAGCGCACCATAGTGAGGCACCCGGGCGGGCCCTAACGAAACTTGGTGATGGAGCCCATCCGTTTCGCTCATGGCTCGCGCACTGTTCCTTAGCTCGCCCACGGTTCCCACGCGATGGGGCAAATTCGCAGAATCCTGTAGGTTCGGGACGAATCGATCAGGGGGCTTCCATCATGACCAATGCGTTCCGCCGCACCAATGCGTTCCACCGCAAGGCTCTCGTGCTGGTTTTCGGTAGCGCTGCGCTATTCGCGGCGGTCACGGGCCCGGTGGCCGCTCAGGGCACAGCCGCGCAGCGTGAGGCCTGTGAGGGCGATGCATTCCGATTTTGCAGCGAGTTCATTCCGATCGTGCATATGATCGAGAACTGCCTGTCGCGGAATCTGAAAAAGCTGAGCCCCGCCTGCCAGATCCAGATGCGCGGGGGCGTTCCGGTGTCCCGCCCGCGCCGCTGAAAGGGAGGTACGGCGCGCGAACCGCGGCTCCTGCCCCGTTTGCCTGGAACATCGCCCTTCGTTGCTCGCTTTTCCCAAATGGTAGTGTTTTCGCTTGCGGCGGATTTCGATTCCCGCGGCACGATTTCGCACTAGCGCGTGGAGGCGCTTGGTGATATAGGAGTTTTGCTCGGATTGAGAATAACAAGCCGGCAAATGATCGCTGAATAAGAACCGGCGGCTTGCGCCGGCAGTTTTTGTACCTAGATATGCTCAAATTGAGCATATAACTCGCATCCGCGAGAACGTGTGGGAGGCCAACATGCCGCTCCTCGAAATGCAGGGTCCAGTTCCTGGACGCGCGCCCGCTCCAGCTTCGCTGCCAGCGGGCCCGGACGCGGCTGCGCGCAAGTTCGGCGTGCTCCCGATGCCCAAGCTGGAATGGAACGAAGAGGTCGCGCGCGAGACTGCGCATCTGTACGAGCGCATCAAGACCGTGATCCCCGCGGTCGAGTGGCCGGTCTTTGCGCCGTATGTGAAGGCGATCAACGCGCTGAAGCGCGAGCGCAACGCCGTGATCCTCGCGCACAATTATCAGACGCCTGAAATCTACAACTGCGTCTCCGACATCGTCGGCGACTCGCTGCAGCTTGCCCGCGAAGCGACCAAGGTGAAGGCCGACGTGATCGTGCAATGCGGCGTCCACTTCATGGCGGAGACCGCAAAGATCCTGAACCCGGAGAAAGCCGTTCTGATCCCGGACAGCCGCGCGGGCTGCTCTCTGGCTGAAGCCATCACCGGCGAAGACGTGCGTGTCCTGCGCGCGCGCTATCCCGGGGTGCCGGTCGTGGCATATGTCAATACCTCAGCCGAGGTGAAGGCAGAGGTCGATATCTGCTGCACCTCGTCGAATGCGCTGCAAGTGGTGGAGAGCCTCGATTCCGACACCGTGATCTTCCTGCCGGATCAGTATCTCGCGAAATACGTCGCCTCGCAGACGACGAAAAAAATCATCGCCTGGAAAGGCGCCTGCGAAGTACACGAGCGCTTCACCGGCGACGAACTGCGGCTCTATCGTGAGGCCGATCCCAGCCTGAAGATCATCGCGCATCCGGAATGTCCGCCGGACGTGATCGCGGAATCGGATTTCACCGGATCGACCGCGCACATGATCGACTGGGTGCGGCGCGAACGGCCGAAGCGCATCGTCCTGGTCACCGAATGCTCGATGGCCGACAACGTGCAGGCGGAACTGCCGGATGTCGAGTTCGTGCGGCCATGCAATCTCTGCCCGCACATGAAGCGGATCACGCTTCCGAAGATTCTGGAAAGCCTCGTCTACTTGAAGGACGAAGTGGTTATCGATCCGGTCATCGCCGAGAAGGCACGCCGCTCGGTCGAGCGCATGATCAACCTGAAGAATTGAAGGACAGAGCCATGCTCAATCCACTGCGCCGACTCGACATCGCGCCTTCGGCTTCATCCCTCTATTGCCCCGACGCCTTCATCTCCCCGCTCGAAATCGACGACGCAGTGACGCGGGCGCTGGCGGAAGATCTCGGCCGCGCCGGCGACGTCACCTCGGTCGCGACAGTGCCGGAGGATGCACAGGCACGCGCCATCGTGGTCGCGCGCGCGGCAGGCCGCATCGCCGGCCTGCCGCTGGTTGAAGCTGTGATCCGACGCCTTGCGCCCGACGCGCAGATCGTGCCCCACGCGCGCGACGGCGATGCCGTCGCGAAAAAGACCGCACTGATGACGATCATCGGCAATGCGCGTGCCGTGCTGGCGGCCGAACGCACCGCCCTAAATTTTGCGGGCCATCTGTCCGGAATCGCCACTGCGACGGCTGCGCTGGTTGAAAAGCTGGGAGGCACAAAGACCCGCCTTGTCTGCACCCGCAAGACTACACCGGGGCTGCGGTCCCTGCAGAAATACGCTGTGCGCTGCGGCGGCGGCTACAATCACCGCTTCGGCCTCGACGACGCGGTCCTGATCAAGGACAACCACATCGCGGTGGCCGGCGGCATCCGCCCGGCTCTCGAACGCGCGAAATCGGTCGTCGGCCACTTGGTCAAGATCGAGATCGAGGTCGACACGCTCGATCAGCTTCGTGAGGTGCTCGATACCGGCCTCGCCGATGTGCTGCTGGTCGACAATTTCACCGTGCCGATGCTGAAGGAGGCAGTGGCGCTTGTCGGCGGACGTATGGTGATCGAAGCCTCTGGCGGCATCACGCATGACAATGTGGCGGAGATCGCCGCCACCGGCGTCGATTACGTCTCGTCAGGCGCGATCACGCATTCGGCGCCCAATCTCGATATCGCGCTCGATATTGAGGTCTGATCCTCGTCACCCGCCCGGCAGATCGAGCGGCTCGACCGGATCGAAGATCGAACGCCGTGCCGGTTTTGCGGGCTGTGCGTCTGCGCGCTTGTCGTCGTTCTTCTTTTCTGGAGCTGCGGGCGACGCTTGGCGCTGGACTGAGCCAGTGGTTTCGAGACGATCGCCCCAGACCGGTATTTCGTCGAGCGTCCCCCAGCGGGTTGGACGATAGAAGATGTGGACGCCGATCCGGGAATGCTTGGTCATGGTGCGCACCCACCACGGATTGACATAGGTCGCGTGATAGTGCGTGGCCTTGCCGATCTCCGGCAGCCAGAACTTGCCGTCGAGCGCATCCGAAGCAATGCGATCGGCAAGCTCCCAGCGCGGCTGATCCCGCACCACGTCGCGGTGGTTATCGCAGGCGAAGGTGAACTGGCAGGCGAGATGCCGGTGCGCGTTCTGATAAACCACATCGCAAATGTTGCCGGGATAGTAGCCCGAAAAGACCCGGTTAAGCACCACCTGAGCGACCGCCATCTGACCGCGCTCGACCTCGCCGCGCGCTTCGAAATAGATCGCATTAGCGAGGCATTTCTGGTGCTTCGCGCGTGAAGCACCTGTGAGATTGAGCCGCTCTGCCGGGGTACGCGGTCGCTTGCCTTCTCCAGTGACTTCACCCTTGGGTGCGATCGTCTCGCCGCCCGTCTCCGCCTCGGCATCCGGCACAGGATCGCGTGCGGCGCGCTTGATCTCGGTATCGACATGCGGCGGCGCGAGTAAGGTCGGAGTCTCGTCGGCGTCCCACGCCTCCCAGCTGTTCCGACCGATACCAAGCGCATGCGTGCCGAAATACACGCGCCTTTCCGCGGCCGGCTTGGCGTAAGCTGCGAGCTTTTCCGCCGCGTCCGGGTTAAAGCGGTCGGGACTCTTTTCCGGCTTTGCATCTGCGACATTGATCGCCGCGCGATCAGGCTCGCCTGGAGCGGCCGCAGCGACATCTGGCGCGGGCGGCTGCGCCGCATTTTCAGCGTTTGGTACCGGCGCGATCGCGGCGCCGGCGCGCGGCTCAGACAAGGGCTGCTCGGCGACAGCCCGTGCATCAGCCACCATCGCGGGCTGAGGCGCAACCGGACCTGCAAGATCGGGCCGTTGCGATTCCAGGTCCGCGGTTTCGAAAGGTTCAGCCGGTACCGAGCGCCCCGCTCGCGCGAGGCGCTTCGCCTCGCCTCGAACCTGATTGAGATACGCCGCTGCGGCGCCGCCTCCACGGCGCGGCCTTACAGGCGCGGCCGTGACTTTTGCCTCCGCTTCGACGGCTTGAACCGGCGCCGTCCGATCGCCCTTCGGCAATGCAGCCTGCAACGCGGCGGCTTCAGCCTGCGGCTGCATCGGAGCATCATCGGGAGATGCTTCAGATTCCAGAGGACGGCTCGCCATATCCTTGGCCTTTGGCCGAACTTGCGGGCGCGATGGCTGTTCTGCCGGCGGCGCCTTCACGTCGAGACGATCGCCCTTAAGCCTGCGATCGACCGTCGGAAACTCATAGGGCGGCGGTGCGACCACCGGATCGAGCGGCATATCGAGCGGAATCGAACCCGTGGCTTGCAGCGCACGCGGATCGATCGCCGCAAGCTGGGTGAAATATGGATCGGGAATCGACGCACCCACGAGCCGCGGGAAGCTGAGCGAAGCAGCGTGAATCGTCCCAAAGGCAGAGTTGCGCACATGTGCGCGCCAACGCTCGGTGACCGCCGGCTGGCGGGCTATCAATGCCGCGAGGTCCTGATGCCCGATGGAGTTCGGCATCGCGGTCACCACGCATAGCACGAGGCCGAAGGGACGGCGAAACGCGCCCTTCGGCCTCTTACGCGACGCTTTCATACTCACGCTCACGCAACGCGACCGACGCAACGCAACCAAACGCTACTCAACGGAACTGAACCAGGCGGCTTCACCCGCCACTCACGTAAAATTGTCGGAGTATCGTTGCGATCGGGTTAACCCTGTTTGGGCTTGCGAGCGCGCGCGGCATCTGCGTGTTTCACCCGCGATTAACGTAAAGATTTGGTCAATGCGCTTCATTGCTCGGCAAATGAAAACGGCCCCGCGTGCGGGGCCGTCCTTTCTTCCGATCTTTGCAGCAATCGAGCCGGATGACCGCTACATTTTGGCGCCAGCTTCCTTGAAATACTTCTCCGCGCCCGGATGCCAGGGGATGGTCGTGTTTTTCTTGTTCTGAGTTTCCAGCATGATCGACTTGGCCTCTCCATGCGCGAGCGCGATCTCGTCGCGCTTCTCAAACAAAGTCTTGACGATATCGTAGGCCTGCTTTTCCGGCATCTTGGCGTCGGCAACGAGAATGTTCTGCACGACCGAAATCTTATTGTCCTTGTCCTGACCGGGATAGGTCTTCGCCGGGATCACCCCTTCGCTGTAGATGCCGCCATATTTGGCGTTCATCTTCTCCACCACCTCGGAGTGGTCGATCAGCTTGATCTTCACACCCGGCGTCGCGCCGAGATCGGTGACCGCCGCGGTCGGCAGACCGCCGACCCAGAAATAGGCGTCGATCTTGCCGTCCTTGAGTGCATTGGTGGATTCGGCAACACCCAGCCGCTCGCGTTTCATATCCTTGTCGCGGTCGAGCCCTGCGGCCTCGATGACGCGGAAGGCCATCACTTCCGTGGCGCTGCCCGGCGAGCCGGTAGACACGCGCTTGCCCTTCAGGTCGGACATTTTCTCGATACCCCGGCCCTCGACCGACACCACATGCATGCGGTTCGGATAGAGCACCATCAAGGTTCGCAAATCGACCGGGTTGCCTTTGAATTTGTCTTCGCCTTTCAGCGCATCGCGCGCCGCATCGACCATTGAAAATGCGATTTCGCTCTGGCCTGACCCGACCAGCTTCAGATTGTCGACTGAACCGCCCGTCACGCGCGCCGTAGCCTGGATACCTGGCAAGTATTTCGACAGCACGTTGGCCATGCCGCCGCCCATCGGATAATAGACACCGCCGGTGCCGCCGGTCGCGATCGCGATATTCTGCTGCGCAAGGGCCGTGCCACCGATCATGGCACCCATGACCGTTCCAGCAACAGCAAGTGCGAGACCTGTACGTTTCGACATTCGGAGTTCCTCCCTGAAATTCTTCTGTGGGCTTGGCCTTATCGACCGCTCGCCTGCATTTGCAGCTCCGGCTGCAACCGCTGCTTCAACAATACTATGGCAAACAGGGCCACGCCAATTCCGGCGGTGTAGCTGATGTCGCGGCCGACGGCGGTCTCGATCACTGCTTCCAGCAAACTCGGGAAGACCAGGAACAGTCCCGCCAGCGTCAACAGGGTGCGTTCGAGCGATGTTGTGCGTCGCAGCGCCCAGCCCTGCGCCGCACAGGCCA
>JBMOOQ010000027.1:0-25013 GCA_049324435.1 Pseudomonadota bacterium | reverse complement strand
GCGCCGCCTTGAGCGTGATCAGCACGACATCCACCCAGCTGCCTCCCTTCGGCAGTTGCAGCAAAAGGCCGAGCCCCTGCGGATCGAGCACGAACACGAAGGGGACGAGAAAAGCTGGTAACGTGTATTTCCAGGCCTGCAGCGTCGTCTTGTATGGATCGCCACCCGTGATCGCAGCGGCGGCAAACGGCGACAGCGCAGTCGGCGGCGAGACTTCCGACAGCACCGAATAGTAGAAAATGAACATATGCGCGGCCACCGCCGGCACGCCAAGCTTAATCATGGCTGGCGCGGTGATGACGGCGCAGATGATATAGGACGCGGTGACCGGCACCGCGAGCCCGATGATCCAGACAATCAGCGCGGTATAGATCGCGGTAAGCAAAAGCGACCCGCCGGCATAGTCGATCACGATTGACGAGAATTTCAGCCCAAGTCCGGTCAGCGTCACCACACCGACGATAATGCCGGCGGTGGCGCAGGTGGTGGCGGCGGTGAGCGATTGCAGCGAGCCGTCGGCGAGCGCGCGCACGAGCTTTTTCGGGGTGAGCGCGGTCTCGCGGGTGAGATAGCTCATCAGCATGGTCATGCCAGTGGCGTAGAGCACCGACGTGGTCGGCGAATAGCCCCAGATCATGAACACGACGATCGAGATCAGCGAGATGAAATGGAACCAGTAACGGCGCGTCAGTTCGCTGAGCGAATGCTCCGGCACATAGGGTTCGCCGCCCACGCCGTAGCGCTTGCCGTCGAGTTCCACCATGAAGAACAACGACAAGTAATAAAGGACGGTCGGGATCGTCGCCATCCAGATCACGTCAAGATAGCTGATCTTCAAGAACTCGGCGATCAGGAAAGCGGCGGCGCCGAGCACCGGCGGAGAGATAATTGCGCCGAGGCCGCCGGCCGCAAGTAAGCCGCCCGCTGCATTCTTCTCAAACCCAGCCCGTTTCATCATCGGATAGGCGACCGCGCCGATAGTCACGGTTGTCGCGACGCCTGAACCCGACGGTCCGCCAAGCAGGAAGGACGACAGCACGACGGTGCGGCCGGCGGCGTTCGAGCTTTTGCCCATCAGTGTCATCGAGAAGTCGATGAAGAACTTGCCCGCGCCGGATTGCTGCAGGAAGGCGCCAAAAATCGTGAATAGCACGATCAGCGTTGCGGACACGTCCACGGGGACGCCGAAAATTCCTTCCAGCGTAATAAAGAGATGCCCGACCAGCGCATCGAAACCATAGCCGCGATGATTCCAGGGCGCCGGGAGGTAAGGACCCGCCAGCGCGTAGGCGATGAACAGCAGCGATATGATCGGCACGATCGGACCGATGGTGCGCCGCGTTGCTTCGATCAGGAGAACGATGAAAATGACACCGAGAATCACGTCGGTGCGATTGGGCGTCGTTGCGCGGTCGGTGAAATCCTCGCCGCCCGCGATCGCGTAGATCAGAATCCCGACGCAGGTCAGACCGGCGATGACATCGAACCAGCGGATGCGGTCGCGGAACCGGCTCGCCACCGGGAACAGCAAAAACGACAGCAGCAGCACGAACGCGACGTGGGTGTAGCGCAGTTCCTGGGTTGGAACGATTTCGTAGGCGGCATAGAGGTGGAACAGCGACATGGCGACCGCGATCGTCGTGACGATCGTTCCCGCCCAGCCCGACAGCCGGTTGGTGGCGCCCTCTTCCTGCTCGATGAACTCCTCGGCCTTGCGCAGGCGCTCGGATTCGATTGCGTCTTGCGTGGAATCCGGTTTCGGCTCCTCAGCCATTCTCCCCCCAATATCGTCTTCTTGTCGGTCCGCCCCGCCCTTCCCTGGCGAAACGGCCTCTTTCGGGCCAGAGGCTAGCACGCGCGGGGCGGGCCGGAATACCCGCCACGGCCCTCGAAACAAGTTTCAGTTAACCATGCAGAAAGCGCCGCGGGGTATGAGTTTTCCTGCCTTTTGTCGCGGGGACAGGAATGCTGGACGCTTTGTGGGAACCGATCGCACCGGCGCTGGGCGTTCCTCTGGTCGCGGGCCTGGCGGCCTCGGCGGCGATTCTGGCCGGCCTTTCGTTCCGGCTGCGGCGTCAGAACAAGCGGCTGACCCTCGCGCTGAGCAACACGCCGCAAGGTCTGTGCATGTGGGATCCGTCGGCGCGGCTTCTCGTCTGCAACGATCGCTATATTTCGATGTACAACATGTCGCCGGAGATCGTCCGGCCTGGACGCTCGCTGCGAGAAATTCTCAAGCATAGAGCCGAAATCGGCATGTTCAGCGGCGACGCCGACACCTACATGACCGACATCCTGAAGCGTATCGCTGAGGGCAAGGTCACCACCCGGAATTTCACGACCAATGACGGCCGGGTGATCGCAGTATCAGAACAGCCGATGCCGGACGGCAGCTGGGTTGCGACCCATCATGACGTCACCGAACAGCAATTGTTTGAGAAGGAACGCGCCGCCCATGCCCTGCTGGAGAAGCGCCGCGCGATCATTGAAAGCGCCATCACGGCTTTCCGGCAAAGCATGGATGGCGTGCTCCGCACCGTCAACGACAGCACCGCGGCGATGAAACTGACCGCCAGCTCGCTGTTCGCTGCGTCGGGCCAGACCTCCCAGCGCGCCGAAAGCGCGGTTCATGCTTCGAACGAGGCCTCGACCAATGTCGCTACCGCGGCCACGGCCGCAGACGAAATGGCATCTTCGATCGGCGAGATCAGCCGCCAGCTCGTCCATACGACCAACGCCGTTCGCCTCGCGGTCAGCGAGGCGCAATCGACCAACGAAGGGATCAAGGGTCTGGCGGACGCGGCGCAGAAGATCGGTGATGTGGTCGAACTGATCCGGACGATTGCCGGTCAGACCAATCTGCTTGCCCTCAATGCCACCATCGAGGCCGCACGGGCTGGCGAATCCGGCCGCGGCTTCGCGGTGGTCGCTTCCGAAGTGAAATCGCTCGCGGTTCAAACCGCGAAAGCGACCGAAGATATTTCGAACCAGATTCTCGGTGTGCAGGCCTCTACCGAAAGCGCGGTAGAGGCGATCGCGCGCATCACCCAGCGTATGCAGGAGATCGAGCGGTTTACTTCCGCTGTGGCCGCCGCGGTCGAAGAGCAGAATGCGGTGACCGGAGAAATCTCGCACAACGTTTCGAGCGCAGCCAGCGGGTCGAAGGAGATCGTCGGCGTCCTCGATCAGGTCGCGCGAGCGGCGACCGATACCCGCGCCACTGCGGAGACCGTGCTGCGCAACTGCAGTCAGGTCGAGCAGGCCTTCGCCGAGATGCGGGAAGAAGTCGATTCGTTCCTGAAGAAAGTAGCAGTCTGAAAAGTGGCAGTCTGACATGGCCAGCCTTGATCGTAACGCCGACCGTCCGCCTCTCAAGCCGTCCGATGTCTACCGCCCCCGGCTCGGAGCGCAGCCAGCACCCCTGTCGAGAACCACAATGCAGGAGCTGCGGGCGTGGCGCGAAGCTGCCGGCAAAAATGCCGCAACGGCTCCGCAGCCGGAACGAACCGTCTAAGCCTGGCTCGCGACTTCCTTACCCAGCGCGGCCTGAGCCGCGGCAAGGCGTGCGATCGGCGCGCGGAATGGCGAGCACGACACATAATCGAGCTTGACCTCATGGCAAAACGCGACCGACGCCGGGTCGCCGCCATGCTCGCCGCAGATACCGACCTTAAGATCCGGCCGCACTTTCCGCCCACGCTCCACGCCGATCCTGACCAGTTCGCCAACGCCGTCGCGATCAATCGATATGAACGGATCGATCGGAAGAATGCCGCGCGCGGTATAGGTGGTCAGGAAACTCGCGGCATCGTCGCGGCTGATGCCAAAGCAGGTCTGGGTCAGATCGTTGGTTCCGAACGAGAAAAATTCCGCGCCACCTTCGCCTTCGGCGATCTTGTCAGCCATCAATGAGGCGCGCGGCAGCTCGATCATCGTGCCCACCTGATAGTCGAGCCGGACGCCCTTTTCTTTCGAGACCGCCTCCGCCATCGCATCGATGCGCGCCTTCACAAGGTCAAATTCGATACGGGTCGCGATCAAAGGCACCATGATCTCCGGGACCACCGGCTTGCCGGTTTTCTTGCCGGCGTCGGCCGCGGCCTCGAAGATGGCGCGCGCCTGCATCTCGGCGATTTCCGGATAGGCGATAGCGATACGGCAACCGCGGAAGCCGAGCATCGGGTTAAACTCGGCCAGTTCGGCGGCACGATTCTTGATCTTCTGCGGCTCGGTGCCGAGCGACTTCGCCACCTCGGCAATTTCGGCTTCGCCGTGCGGCAGGAACTCATGCAGCGGCGGATCGAGCAGCCGG
This sequence comes from Pseudomonadota bacterium, assembly GCA_049324435.1. Taxonomy (GTDB): domain Bacteria; phylum Pseudomonadota; class Alphaproteobacteria; order Rhizobiales; family Xanthobacteraceae; genus Pseudorhodoplanes. The sequence continues at coordinate 20,701 of JBMOOQ010000027.1, read as the reverse complement.
ATCGTGACCGGCAACCCCTGCATGATCTCAAACAGCTCCGCAAAATCCGACCGCTGCATCGGCAGGATCTTGGCGAGCGCTGCACGCCGGGCCTTTTCGGAATCGGCGAGGATCATTTCGCGGACCGCCAGAATGCGATCGGCCTCGAAGAACATATGCTCGGTGCGGCAAAGTCCGATCCCCTCCGCGCCGAATTTCAGTGCGGTCCGCGCATCGGCCGGCGTATCGGCATTGGCGCGAACACCAAGTTCGCGCACCTTGTCGGCCCAGCCCATGAGCGTCGCGAATTCGCCGGACAGTTCCGGTTCGATCATGGGGACGCGCCCAAGCAGGACCTGGCCGGTCGACCCGTCAATGGTAACGACGTCGCCCTGCTTCAGGGTCTGGCCGGCGACGCTCATTGTCTTCGCGTTGTAATCGATGCGGATCGAGCCCGCACCCGAGACGCAGGGCTTGCCCATCCCGCGGGCGACCACCGCGGCATGCGAGGTCATGCCGCCGCGGGTTGTCAGAATTCCTTCGGCAGCGTGCATGCCGTGGATGTCTTCCGGACTGGTCTCGACCCGGACCAGGATAACCTTGCGCGACTTGGCCTTCAGCTCTTCGGCCTCCTCCGACGAGAAAACGATCTCGCCTGAGGCTGCGCCGGGCGACGCCGGCAACCCGGTTGCGATGACCTTACGCTCAGCCTTCGGATCGATGGTCGGATGCAACAACTGGTCGAGCGAGGCTGGGTCGATCCGCATCACCGCTTCCTGTTCGGTGATGAGACCTTCGCTCGCGAGCTCCACCGCGATCTTGAGCGCGGCCTTGGCGGTGCGCTTCCCCGAGCGGGTCTGCAACATCCAGAGTTTGCCCTTCTCGATGGTGAATTCGAGGTCCTGCATGTCGCGATAGTGCTTTTCGAGCATACCGTAGATGCGTGTCAGCTCCGCGAACGCTTCCGGCATCGCGCTTTCGAGCGAGGGCTTGTCGGATCCCGCCTCCTTGCGCGCGGCTTCGGTGATTTCCTGCGGCGTGCGGATGCCCGCGACCACGTCCTCGCCCTGGGCGTTGATCAGGAATTCGCCATACAAGGTCTTTTCGCCGGTCGAGGGATTGCGGGTGAAGGCGACGCCAGTCGCGGAATCGTCGCCCATATTCCCGAACACCATGGCCTGCACATTGACGGCGGTGCCCCAGCTTTCCGGAATGTTGTGCAGCCGCCGATAGGTCTTCGCCCGTGCGTTCATCCACGAACCGAACACGGCACCGATCGCGCCCCACAATTGCTCTTTCGGATCCTGCGGGAACGGCTTGCCGGATTCCTCCTGAACCTTCTGCTTGTAGAGGTTCACAAGCGTCTGCCAGTCGTCGGCATTCAGTTCGGTGTCGAGATTATAGCCGTTGGCATCCTTGTGTTCGGCCAGGATATCCTCGAACAGGTGGTGCTCGATGCCGAGCACCACGTCGGAATACATGGTGATGAAGCGGCGGTAGGAGTCATAAGCGAAGCGCCGGTCGCCGGATTTGTTGGCCAGAGCCTCCACGGTCTCGTCGTTCAGGCCGAGATTGAGGACAGTGTCCATCATGCCCGGCATTGAGGCCCGCGCACCGGACCGCACTGACACCAAGAGCGGATTCGACCGGTCGCCGAACCCCTTCCCGGTGACACGTCCGACTTCCTCCAGTGCGGCATCGACCTGACCGGCAAGCTCCTTCGGATAGGTCTCGCCATGGGCATAGAAGTAGGTGCAGACCTCCGTGGTGATGGTGAACCCGGGTGGCACCGGCAGGCCCAGATTGGCCATCTCGGCGAGGTTTGCGCCCTTGCCGCCGAGCAGGTTCTTCATGTCCGCCTTGCCTTCGGCCTTGCCGCCGCCGAAGCTGTAAACCCATTTCACCATCATCAACGTCCTGCAGGGAAAAGCCCAAAAACCGGCCTGTCCGGGCCGGCTTTGCTCGGTTCTTTGCGGATACTTGGCCTGTTATTGGCCGGTTTCCTTGTCCGATTCAACCACGACGAAGGAGGGGCCCGGTCCTGACCTTCGCGGGCTCGGCAAGCCAGTTTCAAGCCTATTTGAGGATCCCAAGGCCGAGCAGACCGATGGCGATCAGGTAGATCGCGACGATGAAATTCAGCAGTCGCGGCATGATCAAAATCAAGATGCCGGCAATGAGCGCGATGACCGGCTGCAGATGCGCGATGGTGATCGTCATTTCAGTCTCCGTCAGAGGTTGAAGGCGGGGGTGAAAGCGCGGCAAGCTTCGGCAGATTCCAGACGATAGACGGTGAGTTACGTCCGCGCGCACCTTGACTCTCCGCAACGCGCGCGCTGGGTTCGCTCTCCCTTTTCGGCCCGATCACGGGGAGACACCATGCCGAATCTGACTGCACCGACGCGCCCTGTATTTCTGATATCGTTGGCATTCGCCATCATCGCCATCCTGGGTGCGCTGGTTGCCATTCCGGTCGTTAGCAAATACGCGTTCTGGATCGCCGTTCTCGCCTACGTCCTGCTTGCGCTCGGAGTACTCATAAAGGGCATATAGCGACGTAACCTTCATCCTTCGATCTTGGAGAAGTCCGCCACCGTACGAGTGGCTTCGCGAATTCGATTGAGCAGGATCAGCCGATTCGCACGCAGCGCCTTGTTGTCAACATTCACGGTCACCTTGTCGAAGAAGGCATCGACGGCTGGGCGAAGTTTCGCCATCGCCGCCATCGCGCCGGCGAAATCCTCGCGGGCATAGGCTTCGCTTGCTTCCGGCGCGATCGCCACCATGGCTTTTGCCAAAGCCATTTCCTCCGGCTCCTTCAGAAGCGACGGATCGGGATCGCCCGTATAGGCCATGCCGTCCTTCTTTTCCTCGATGCGCAGAATATTCGCCGCGCGCTTGTATCCGGCCAGAAGATTCTTGCCGTCGTCGGTTTCGAGAAACTTCGCCAGCGCCTCGACGCGGCGCACGATCGTAACGAGGTCGTTCTGGTCCTCGACCGCGAGCACGGCATCGGCGAGATCATGCCGCGCGCCCTGCTCGCGCAACTGCACCTTCAGTCGGTCGGCGAAAAACTCGCGCAGGTCCGAGCCGGTCATCGCGTCGTAACTCATCCGCAAAGCGGACAAGTCGTCGGCGCCCTTGGACGCCTCGCCGACAAATTCCTTCATGAAGGACTTGCCCTGTTCGAGATAGCCCTCGATGGCGAGCGCGAACAGTTCGGCGAGGTTGAGCCGGAGCTCGTTCGACAGGATGATGCGGATGACGCCGAGCGCGGCGCGGCGCAGCGCATACGGGTCTTTTGAGCCCGTCGGCTTTTCGTCGATGGCCCAGAACCCGACCAGCGTGTCGATCTTGTCGGCGAGCGCGACCGTGACCGCGACCGGATCGGCCGGCACGAGGTCGCTTGGGCCGACGGGCTTGTAATGATCCTCGCAGGCATGGGCGACGGCATCGTCCTCGCCCTGCGCCAGCGCGTAATATTTCCCCATCAGGCCCTGCAATTCGGGGAATTCGCCAACGACCTCAGTCAGGAGGTCGGCCTTGGCGAGAGTCGCCGCACGCTCCGCCTTCACCGGGTCGGCCTTGATCATTGGCGCGATCAGTCCCGCGAGCCGAACCATGCGAGCGATACGCTCGGCCTGGGTGCCGAGCTTTTGGTGGAACACAATCTGCGCAAATTTTGGCAGCCGGTCCTCAAGCCGGGTTTTCAGATCGGTCTCGTAGAAAAACTTCGCGTCCGACAGCCGCGCACGGATGACACGTTCGTTGCCGGCAACGATGGCCTTTCCGCCGTCCGTCGCCTCCATGTTGGAGACGAGGATGAAGCGCGGCGCAAGCTTCGCGCTCTGCGGGTCGCGGACGACGAAACATTTCTGGTTGTTGCGAATCGTGGTGCGGATGACTTCGGGCGGGATCACAAGGAAGCCCGGATCGAACGAGCCCATCAGCACCACCGGCCATTCGACCAGACCCGCGGTCTCGGCGAGCAGACCCTCGTCCTCGATCAGCTCGTAGCCCTGTGCGAAAGCGAGATTCTTCGCCTCGGTCAGAATGATCTCGCGGCGTCGCGCCGGATCGACGATGACTTTCGCCTTTTCCAGCTTGGTCATCCAGTCGTCCTGGCGGCGCACCTCGATCGGACCGGGGCTAAGAAAGCGATGGCCATAGGTGACATTGCCGGCCTTCAGGCCGCCGATCTCAAACGGCACCACCTGCGGGTCTTCGGTTTCCGGTCCGAAGGTCGCGACGATGGCATGCAGCGGACGGACCCAGGTCAACGCGCCGGGATGCGCGGATTCCTTGCCCCAGCGCATCGACTTCGGCCATGGAAATTTGCGCGCGATATCGGGAAGCATGTCTGCCAGGACCGCGATGGCGTCGCGGCCGGGCCTCTCGACGATTGCGACGTAGAACTCGCCCTTCTTCGGATCCTTCTCGATCTTGGCCTGATCGAGCGATGTCAGCCCCGCGCTCTTGAGAAAGCCTGCGACCGCCGCCTCCGGCGCACCGACGCGAGGGCCCTTCTTCTCCTCGCGAATATCCTTCTGTCGCGCCGGCACGCCATGGACGGCCAGCGCGATCCGGCGCGGCGTGGCAAAGGCCTTCGCGCCTTCGTAGACGAGGCCTTCCTCGACCAGCCGGTCGGTGACGAGCTTTTTTAAGTCCTCCATCGCGCGCGGCTGCATGCGCGCGGGGATCTCTTCGGAGAAAAATTCGAGGAGAAGATCGGGCATCTTACATCGCCCCGCCGGCTTCGGTTGCCAGCCAAGCCGCACCGCAGGCTTTGGCCAGTTCGCGCACCCGCAGGATGTAGCTCTGCCGCTCGGTGACCGAGATCACGCCACGCGCATCGAGCAGATTGAAGACATGGCTCGCCTTGATGCACTGGTCGTAGGCCGGCAGCGCCATCAGATGGCGCTCTGTTTTCCCGTCAGCCCATCCAGCCGCGAGATATTTCTGGCAGGCGGCTTCCGCCATCTTGAACTGCGCAAACAGCATCTCGGTGTCGGCATGCTCGAAATTGTGCCGGGAATATTCCTGCTCGGCCTGCAGAAACACGTCGCCGTAAGTGACCTTTTTTTCACCGGTCTGTCCGTTGAAATTCAGATCGTAGACCCGCTCGACGCCCTGGACATACATCGCGAGCCGTTCAAGACCGTAAGTCAATTCACCGGAGACCGGTGCGCATTCGAAGCCGGCGACCTGCTGAAAGTAGGTGAACTGGCTCACCTCCATGCCGTCGCACCAGCATTCCCAGCCGAGTCCCCACGCCCCGAGGGTCGGGCTCTCCCAGTCGTCTTCGACAAAGCGGATGTCATGCACCTTGGGATCGATGCCGATGGCGTAGAGCGACTTGAGGTAAAGCTCCTGCAGGTCGTCCGGCGACGGCTTCAGAATGACCTGGAACTGGTAATAGTGCTGGAGCCGGTTCGGATTCTCGCCGTAGCGGCCGTCCTTCGGCCGGCGCGAGGGCTGCACATAGGCCGCATTCCAGGGTTTGGGCCCGAGCGCCCGCAGGGTCGTCGCCGGATGGAAGGTGCCCGCCCCCACCTCCATGTCATAGGGTTGCAGAATCACGCAGCCATAATCGGCCCAGTAGCGCTGGAGCGCGAGGATGAGGCCCTGAAAGGAGCGCGTGGGCTCCGAGGCCAAAGCTGTGTCGGAGACGGACATTTTGGGCGGAATCCGAGGGGTTTTGCTGCGCGGTTGTCCTATCGGCCGCGCCGGAACCGGTCAAGGAATCCCCGTCCGGAACCTACCAAATAGCCGCCGCAAACCATTGAAATAGAGGGGCCGGTTCGTCATGGTGGCAGACGGGCGGTAAAAGCGCTCGCTGCGAGGGACGCAAGCGCCGGAACCGGCACACTTGTGTGGGGGTAGAGTACATCCATGGCAAAACCGACCGTCATCATCGTGGGGGCCGACAAGGGCGGCGTGGGCAAGACCACAGTATCGCGCACCATCCTCGACTATTTTACCGCCCGTAACGTCCCGATCCGCGCCTTCGACACCGAATCGCCGAAGGGGACCCTGAAGCGCTTTCATCCGGACATTACCGAGATCGTCGATATCACCCAGGTGCCGGACCAGATGAAAGTGTTCGACACCCTGTCGGACGCCAAGGTCACACTGATCGACGTGCGCGCCGGGCTGCTCTCGACCACCCTTGCCGCGCTCCGCGACATCGGCTTCCTCGAGACCGTGAAGCGCGGCCAGATCGCACTGGGCGTCGCCCATATCCTCGGATCGTCGATCGCCTCGCTGAACGAGATCGCCGACATCGCGCCCTTCGTCGCGGACGGCAGATATTATTTGGTCAAGAATTTCATCAACGAGACCAGCTTTTTCGACTGGGACCAGTCGACCTATGATTCCTACTTCAAGAAGATCAAGGACGCGGTCGAGATCACTATCCCGAAGCTGAACGAAATGGCCTACGAGCAGGTTGAACTCGCCTCTGTGCCGTTCGTGACCTTCGTCGCCAACAAGGGGCCGCACGACGCACCGGCCAATTATTCCTTCGTGCTGCGCGGCTATGTGCGGCACTGGCTCGGCAATGTCTGGGCGGAATACGATCGTGTGAAGCTGTCCGACCTCGTCACGCCGTCGATCAATCCCGCGTCCAAAGGCGAGAAGGGGCTGGCCTCACGCGCAGCGGCAATCCACGAACAATCCCGCGAGCGGACCTAACCCTTTCATCAATCGAGCGGCATCAAACATCCGCTCGTCCCGGCGAAGGCGGCGACCCAGAGCCTGCAATTCTGGATTCCCGCTTTCGCGGGAATAAGCGGAGTGGTGAACTCCCTTTATGTCCCGGCAGAAAGTCATCACCATCGTATGTTCGCCGCGCCAGCGCGTCGGCAAGACGCTGGTCGCGCGGGCCCTGACCGAATTCATCCTGGCCGATGGGCGCTCGGCAATCGCCTTCGACGTCAACCCGAACAACACCGCGCTTTACGGATTTCTGCCGCGCTATACGGCGCGCGCCGACATCGACACGACGCGCGGCCAGATGGCGCTGTTCGACGAACTCATCGCCGAAGACGAAGTGGCAAAGATCATCGATCTCGGCGATCAGGCCTTCGACAAATTCTTCACCCTGATCCGCCAGATCGGATTGACCGACGAAGCAAGGCGGCGCGGCATTGATATCGTGACCTTGTTTATTGCCGATCCGGACCCGCGCTCGGCAAAGAGCTACGCGCACACCTACGGCACTTTTCCGCAGATGGCCCTTGTCCCGGTCCACAACGAATTCATCGCCAATATGCAGGACTATATGGCGAATTTCCCAAGCCCGGTGCCGGGCGAACGGCCGGTGCAGTTTCCCGTCCTAAGTCCGTTCCTCAAGTCGATCGTGGACCGGCCAGGCTTTTCATTCGACGACTATCTCGAACGCCACAGCGGTGCGCGCACCGAGTTGCATGAATGGATCGATCGCGTCTTCGTTGAATTCCGCGAGCTGGAATTGCGCCTGTTGCTGCGGGAGCTGAAAACCTCGATCACGTTGAGGTAGCCAGCCGGCTCAATGCCCCTCAAACGAGACCAGCGTGCGCACCGGCACGTTGAGCGCACGAAGCTTGTCGGCGCCGCCGAGCTCCGGAAGATCGACCATGAAGACGGCCGCGACGACATCGGCGCCCATCTGCCGCAGAAGCTTCACGGCTCCCTCCGCGGTGCCGCCGGTCGCAATCAGGTCGTCGACCAGAATCACACGTTCGCCCGGCGCCACCGCGTCCTCGTGCATTTCCATCTCGTCGATGCCGTATTCCAGCGAATAGGCCACCCTGACGCTTTTGTGCGGCAGCTTGCCCTTTTTGCGGATGGGCACGAAGCCGGCCGAGAGCTGGTGCGCGATCGCGCCGCCGATGATGAAGCCCCGCGCCTCGATACCGGCAATCTTGTCGATTTTGGACCCGGCCCAGGGCTGGACCAGTTCGTCCACCGCGCGGCGGAAGGCGCGGGCCGATCCGAGCAGGGTCGTGATGTCCCGGAACATGATGCCGGGTTTCGGATAATCCGGGATGGTTCGGATCGCGGCCTTCAGGTCGTTTTCAAGCACAGGGCTGGTCATATTGGTCTCGATCAGGATTGGCCGTGCTGGGCTGGAGCAATGACATAGTCGCGCCGGCAGGGACGGCGCAATGTGACCAAGCGTGGCGCGTCGCGCAACCGTCCTGACGCCAACTCTGACGCCGCCTAATCTCTCAGCTTTCTCAGGATGGCGCCGATGACATTGGAATAGTCGTCGGTCCAGACCCACTCGTCCTCGTCCGCCTCCTGCTCGACCCAGCGATCACCTTTCGCGAGCGAGCCGAAATGCTCGTCTTGGCGCGCCACCGCAACCACATGCGAACCGAAAACATGGTTCGCATCGTCATAGCCCTCGTCGGAATCGTTGGCACGCGACACCATGTCGTTCGCCTCGGCAACCCCGGCCACCACCGGCGCAAGCGTCATGTGCTTGTTCGAAATGTGCATGAGGACCATGCCATCGGGCTTGATCTTGTCCTTGAAGATCGCCATCGCCTCCCGGGTCAGGAGATGGGTCGGGATCGCGTCCGATGAGAAGGCATCGACGATGATCACGTCGTACTGCCCGGCCGGTTCATTTGCGAGCGTAAGGCGGGCGTCTCCGATGACGATCCTCACGTCGGGAGCGCATTCCGACAGGAAGGTGAAGCGGTTGGGGTCCTTGGCAATGCGCACCACGGACGGATCGATCTCGTAATAGGTGAGTTGGTCGCCGGGCTTCATCTGGCACGCGAGCGAACCGGTACCTAAGCCCACCACCGCAACATTGATCGGCCCGCCGCGCTTTTCGCGCGCCGCATTCAGCCCCTGAACCATGGGTGACAGGTCGTGGTAGTAGGTGATTGGTGTCGGCCGCCCGCTGACGGGATGTCCGTTCTCATCCCGGATGCGCTGGGCGCCATGTTCAATGGTGCCGTGCTTGAGAATACGGAACTGGCCGCCGTCCGACTCCATCACCTTGTGCACGCCGAAGAAGCTGCGCACGAAATCGCGTTTGCCGGCGTCGGCGCCGAACAGAACGACGAAAACCAGCGACGCGGCGATGAGACCCGCGAAGGTGAGCACGTAGTGCGAGAAACCGAACGCAAGCACCAGAAGCGCCGCCACCCACAGGTTGAACGAACTCTCGACGAACTCGTATCGCCACACAATGGCGGCATAGAGCGCAAAGGCCACCCCCGCGACGATCAGCGGCCATATCGCGATTTCGAGCTTGCTGCGCGGCCAGGTCAGGCCGGGCCGGCAAAGCGCGGCGAACACAATCAGCAGCGGATACTCCGCCACCCATGAAAAAATGCGCTGCGCGATCATGCCGGCGAAAATCCCGCCCACAACACCGCCCAGCGATAGCCAGAGATAGAACGCGGTCAGATAACGCGCCGGCGGCCGCCGCCGCGCCAGCTCGCCATGACACATCAAGGCGAGAATAAAGAACCCGGCGAGATTCAGCGCGATCAGGATGACAATCTGGTCAGCCGCACCGAGGGCGAGCGACACCACCAGCATGATCACCGCAACCGGTGCGGCCAAGGTCACGAAGCGATGCGGCAAGATCGGGCGCGACTGGAACGCGATCACGAAAGTCGCGAGGTAGAGCGCCAGCGGAACGACCCACAGGAACGGCGCCGCCGCGACGTCAGTGGAGATGTGAGCGGTAATGGCAATCAGAAGCGCGGAAGGTACAGCAGCGAGCGCGATCCAGATCAGGGCATCGCGCGAGGTTGGCTTCACGCCGTCGTCGGTCGAAATGTCCGGCAGCGCGTCGCGCGAGCGCAGAAGAAACACGCCGCACAGTGCGATGAGCACGATCAGCACGTAGAAACTGACGGTCCAGCCCATGGTCTGCTGCGGCAGCCGCGTGAACGGTTCGATTACGAACGGATAGGCCAGCAGCGCGAGGAAGCTGCCGACATTGCTGGCGGCATATAGAAAATACGGGTCCTTGGCCTGCGGATGGCCGGTGCGTGCGAACCAGGCCTGCAACAGCGGCCCGTTGGCGGAGAGAGCGAAGAACGGCAGGCCGATCGAGGCTCCGAACAGGCCCAGCAGCCAGAATTCCTGGCCTGCCGCAGGAGGCGAGCCCCATCCCGCGGCAATACCAAGCGGCAAGGCAAACACCGCCGCCACGCTCACGGCCAGATGAACGCCGACCGAGACACGGCCGGGAACCAGGCGGGTCAACAGATGGGCATAGGCATAACCCGCAAGCAGCATGGCCTGGAAGAACACCATCGCCACCGACCAGACCGCGGGCGTGCCGCCGAGCCGCGGCAGTACCATCTTCGCGAACAGCGGCTGCACCGCGAACAGAAGCGCGGCACTGACGAAAATCGCAGCCGTGTAGGTGACAAGCAGAAGCCTGAAGGACGAAACAGTGGCCGGCATGATTTCGCTCAGAGATGATCGCGTTTGCGCGTGGTTCCATCCGGGCTGTCGCCGGCCGGACAGCACGTCTTATAGCTCAGTGGAAGCTGGCGGAACGATGAATTTTGCGTTCAGCGGGCCAGCACCCGGCCGGCCACTGCATCGAGCTTCTTCACAAGGTCCGGATCGCGGGCCTCGGGTGCCGTGATGATGGCAGCATCCAGCGCGCGGTCGGAACCGACCGGACAGGGCTCGTGCTGCCGCGGAAAGTCGCGGGCAAGCCGCGCTACGAGCCGCTTCGCATTTTCGGCATTGGCGGTCAGGACCGAGATGATGTCCTGTACCGTCACCGCGTCGTGGTCGGGATGCCAGCAGTCGAAATCAGTAACCATGGCAACCGTCGCGTAGCAAATCTCGGCCTCGCGGGCGAGCTTGGCCTCCGGCATGTTGGTCATGCCAATCACCGAATAGCCGAGTTGCTTGTAGGTCAGGCTTTCGGCCAGCGTGGAGAATTGCGGGCCTTCGATACAAACATAGGTGCCATCGCGCACGGTGGCGATGCCCTCGGCCTGGGCCGCCGCCTCGATCCGGTTCCGAAGATTGGGCGACACCGGGTGCGCCATCGAGACATGCGCGACCAGCCCCTTGCCGAAGAACGAACTTTCGCGCCTGTAAGTGCGGTCAACGAACTGATCGACCAAAACAAAGGTGCCCGGCGGCAGCGTCTCCTTGAATGAACCGCAGGCTGAGAGCGAAACCAGATCGGTGACGCCTGCGCGCTTCAGCACATCGATATTGGCGCGGTAGTTAATGTCGGAGGGCGACAGCCGGTGGCCCTTGTCATGGCGCGGGAGAAACACCACCGGGAGACCGGCCATTGTGCCGATCCGCAACGCGGCGGAAGGCTCCCCCCAGGGCGACCGGATGTGTTCTTCGCGCACACTCTCAAGGCCGGGCAGATCGTAGATGCCCGAACCGCCGATAATGCCGAGGACGGATGTGGTCATGGTCCCCGCCAAAGCAAAAGGCCCCGGTCGGGGCCTTTTTATCAGGATTGCCGGTCAGTGAACTGCGGCCCAGACCTTCTTTTTGGTGAAGTACATCAGGCCCGCAAATACGATCAGGAAAATCATCACCTGCATGCCGATGCGCTTGCGCGCTTCGAGATGCGGCTCGGCGGCCCACATCAGGAATTCGGTGACGTCCTTCGCATATTGCTGGGCGGTCTGGGGAGATCCGTCGTCATACGTGACCTGACCGTCGCTCAGCGGGTTCGGCATGCCGATGGCGTGCCCCGGGAAATACTTGTTGTAGTGCGTACCGGACGGCAGGTTGAAGCCCTGCGGAGCATCCTCGTATCCGGTCAGCAAAGCGACGATATAGTCGGGCCCCTGCTCGACATATTGTGTGAAAATATCCAGCAGGAACCAGAAGCCGCCGCGCTCGTAGGTGCGCGCCTTGGCGATGACCGAAAGGTCCGGCGGCAGCGCGCCGCCATTGGCCGCGCGCGCAGCATTGTCGTTCGGGAACGGCTTCGGGAAACGGTCGGCCAGCCGGCCGGCGCGTTCGAACATTTCACCGGCGTCGTTCGGACCGTCCTGAATCTTGTACTCGGCCGCGATGGCCGCAGCTTGCGCCTGGGTGAATCCGGGGCCACCCGGCTCGGCGAGGTTACGGAACGCAACCAGCGACAGACTGTGGCAGGCCTGACAGACCTCGCGATAGACCTTGAATCCGCGCTGCAATTGACCGCGATCGTATTTGCCGACCGGGCCCCAGAAAGACCATTTCTGCTTCGGCGGCTGCGGCGTTTCCCCGGCCGCGAATGCCGGTGCCGTCAGGCCCACGATCAGCGCGAGAGCGAGAAGAGAGCGTTGCATCGTCATGTGAGTCCGTCTCCCGCCGCTCAATGCCGTGTCGATGCCGGAGCGGGCACGCCGTGCTTCAGCACCGATTCCGAGATCGAACTCGGCAGCGGCTTGGTTTTTTCGAACCGCGAGAGCAGCGGCAGGATGATGAGGAAGTGTGCGAAGTAATAGAAGGTCAGGATCTGAGAGGCGATGACATAGCCGCCCTCGGCAGGCTTGGCGCCGAGATAACCGAGACCCAGGCAGACCGCGACGAAGATCCAGAAGAACTGCCGGAACAGCGGCCGATAGCGCGCCGAACGCACCTTCGACGAATCGAGCCACGGCAGGAATACGAGAATGCCGATAGAGGCGAACAGCGCAATGACTCCAAGGAGTTTGTTCGGGATCGCGCGCAGGATCGCGTAGAACGGCAGATAGTACCATTCAGGAACGATATGCGCCGGCGTCACGGCCGGGTTGGCCGGGATGTAGTTGTCGGCGTGACCGAGATAATTCGGGATGTAGAAGACGAAGTAGGCGAAGAACAGCATGAAGCAGACCATCGCGAACCCGTCCTTGATCGTCGCGTAGGGCGTGAACGGCACGGTGTCCTTGTCGCCCTTCGGCTCGATGCCGGCCGGATTGTTCTGACCCACGACGTGCAGCGCCCAGACGTGCAGCACGACGACGCCCGCGATGACGAAGGGCAGCAGATAGTGCAGCGAGAAGAAGCGTTGCAGCGTCGGGTTGCCGACCGAATAGCCGCCCCACAGCCAGGTCGTCACGGTCTCGCCCACCAGCGGAATCGCGGAGAAGAAGTTGGTGATGACGGTCGCGCCCCAGAAGCTCATCTGGCCCCAGGGCAGCGTGTAGCCGAGGAATCCGGTTGCCATCATCAACAGGTAGATGATGACGCCTAGGATCCAGAGAACCTCGCGCGGCGCCTTGTAGGAGCCGTAATACATGCCACGGAACATGTGGATGTAGACGGCAATGAAGAACATCGAGGCGCCGTTCGAATGCAGGTAGCGGAGCAGCCAGCCGTAATTCACGTCGCGCATAATGTGCTCGACAGAATTAAACGCCATCGTCTCGTGCGGCGTGTAATGCATCACCAGGACGATGCCGGTGACGATCTGAGCAGCCAGCATGAACGACAGGATGCCGCCGAACGTCCACCAATAGTTGAGATTGCGCGGCGTCGGATAGGCAATGAACGAGGAGTGGACGAGACCCGCGATCGGTAGCCGCGCTTCCAGCCACTTCATGAATGCGTTTTGCGGCTGATAGGTCGAATGTCCGCTCATTGGAGAAGCCTTTTCGGGAGAGCTTTCAGGATGACGTCTTGGCGTTAGCCGATCCTGATTCTGGTATCGGAGAGGAATTCATACGGCGGCAGGGCAAGGTTGGACGGCGCCGGGCCGGACCGGATACGGCCGGAGGTGTCGTAGACCGAGCCGTGGCAGGGGCAGAAATAACCGTTATACGGGCCGGAATGCGCGATCGGGATGCACCCGAGATGCGTACAGATTCCGATTAGGACCTGGAAGTTGGCGTGCCCCTTCTTGACCCGCGCCGAGTCCGGTTGAGGGTCCGGCAGGCTGGCCAGATTGACGTCCTCGGCCTCCTTAATTTCCTTTGCGGTCCGGTGGTTCACAAAGATCGGCTTGCCGCGCCAGAACACCTTGATCACCTGGCCCTCGGCGATCGGCGTGAGGTCGACCTCGACCGGAGCACCGGCGGCAATCGTGGAGGCGTCCGGGTTCATCTGGTAGATCAGCGGCCATGCCGTAAAGGCGGCGCCGACAGCGGCCACCGAACCGGTCGCCACATAAAGGAAATCGCGGCGCGTAGGAGCCGCCGATGCTGCAGTGGATGCCACGGTGAAAGTCCCTCTTCCGTCGTGCCGGGAGCCTGCGCGCTGCAACCTGTCGAGAGATTGACCTGTCGTCGATCCCGCGGCGGCGAGCGAACCGGCCACGTCCGACCCGTGGGAAGGCCGTCAGCGGCGATCCGGCGGCGTGTTATTGGCACCCTTACCATGGGAGCGCAAGTGTGCCATTGCAACTCTGATAAAGAGTCGCACAAGTCCTTAGCCGAACGTCGAATTTCGGTGTGCCGGAGCTGCGGATTTTGACCCATCTCAATGCGCCGTCGATCGCCCTGTTCGAGCCGGACATCCCCCAGAACACGGGCACGATTCTGCGGCTCTGCGCCTGCCTTGGGATCACCGCTCATCTGATCGAGCCGGCCGGATTTCCGGTCACCGACCGCGCCTTCCGCCGTGCCGGGATGGACTATCTCGATCGGGTGACAATCGAGCGCCATGCCTCCTTCGCGGCATTCGATGCCTGGCGGCAACGCGCCGGGCTCGGGCTGACCCTGTTCACGACCCGGGGGGCGGTCAGTTACCTCGACCACGACTACAGGCCGCCGCAGGTGCTGTTGTTCGGCCGCGAATCGGCCGGCGTGCCCGACCACGTCGCGGAGACCGCCGACATTCGGCTGCGCATTCCGATGCAGGAAGGCTTGCGTTCGCTGAATGTTGCAATGACGGTGGCGATGGCCGCGGGCGAGATGATGCGGCAACGGCGGCAAGACGGTTAACACCGGCGCCGCCCGGACATATGTCCCTCTCCGAAAGCGCAGCAGCGTCAGGCCGGCCGTCCGATGCCCTTCAATCCCGACTACACCACGAAAGAGCCTTCCCGCTCCGAGATCGACGACCAAAGGGGGGCAACGTTGCTGGAATTCGGAAGCGCCTGGTGCGGGCACTGCAGACGTGCGGCACCTCTCGTCGAACAGGTCCTTGCCGCGCATCCAAAGGTCCGCCACCTCAAAATCGAGGACGGCCGCGGACGCCCGCTCGGGCGCTCTTTCCGCGTAACGCTTTGGCCGACCCTCATCTTCCTCAAGGACGGACGCGAAATCTCCCGTCTGGTCAGGCCGCAGGACGCGGATATGATCGCTGGCGCCATGGCAGCGATCGATCTGCCGGAATCGAGCTAGCGGAGAGCGGCCGGCTGCGCCGCGGCAAAGGGTTTTTGCGAGGCCCCGCTCTTGTGTATGGTGGCGGACTGCGACGGTTGCCCGGCAACGGCCGCGAACCGCACCGGTGCCGGCTTCACCATCATCGCCCTGAACGCCTGATATGACGACGCCTCACATGACGACACGCAATCAGGCGACCAATGACCGCGGTGCGCTGACAGGCGCCCTTCCCGCTTTGCGGCCAGCGGACGTGGCGCTGCTGGATCAGCGCAAGGACGAGGCGCGCGCCTGGTTCGAACAATTGCGCGACCGCATTTGCAAAGCCTTCGAATTGCTCGAGGACGATCTGCCACCCGGCATGCCGCAATCCTCGATGCCTCCGGGCCGCTTCTTGCGTACCCCCTGGGACCGGACCGATCACACCGGTCAACCGGGCGGCGGCGGCGTCATGTCGATGATGAAAGGCCGCGTGTTCGAAAAGGTCGGCGTCCATTGCTCGACCGTGTTCGGCGAATTCGCACCGGAATTCCGCAAGGAAATTCCAGGTGCCGACGCAGACCCGCGGTTCTGGGCCTCCGGCATTTCGCTCATCGCTCATCCATGGAACCCGTATGTGCCGGCCGTCCACATGAACACGCGCTTTGTGGTCACGACCAAGGCGTGGTTCGGCGGCGGCGCGGACCTGACACCGGTCCTGAATGCGCGCCGCAGGCAGGACGATCCGGACACGATCGCCTTTCACGCCGCGATGAAGTCTGCCTGCGAGGCTCACGCGGAGATTGCACCATATGACCGGTACAAAGCGTGGTGCGACGAGTATTTCTTTCTCAAGCACCGCAACGAGCCGCGCGGCATCGGCGGCATCTTCTACGACTGGCACAATAGCGGCGACTGGGATGCGGATTTCGCCTTCACACAGGACGTCGGGCGCGCATTTCTCGACGTCTATCCGCGGCTGGTGCGTGCAAATTTCGCAAAATCCTACGGCGAGGCCGAACGCGAGGAGCAGTTGATCCGACGCGGGCGGTATGTCGAATACAATCTGCTCTACGATCGCGGCACGATCTTCGGGCTGAAGACTGGCGGCAATGTCGATTCGATCCTGTCGTCACTGCCGCCGGTGGTGAAGTGGCCCTGAGGTGGCTTGGCGGGCGCAAGGCGGCGCCGTGCGAATCGGGCTCGACGGAAAAAACTCTGGCAGCCGGCCGCAGATAAACGCTCTTTTAGCCACGGCCGCATTTTGGACCGGCCGGACAAAGCGTCTCCACGAGGACGAGTCGGCAAAGCGAGCAGAATGAGAGAGGGTCGAAAGACCGTGCTGCCCAGCAGGCAGCACGCATAAGCACAAATCCAGGTCCAAAACCGCGCTTTAATAGGCCCTCGGCGCAGGCAAAGGGCCTTGCCCGGCGTCAGAACCGCCCCTTACGGTTACCCATCCGTTTCTTGTGACATCTGCGACACACTGACCAAGTTCCACGCTTCCGTTCGAAATTGTGGCAGATTTTTAGACACTTTTGCCGTATTTGCCCCGTACACGCGTTTCGAGACGGAACATTCCCGTACGTCTTCGTGTTTAAACACCCGCAAAGGAAATGGGGGAGCTCATGCGTAACTTCACAATCGCTGCAGTCGCGGCTGCAGGCCTCGCGCTCGGCGCGGTCCAGTCCGCGTCGGCGGCGGATATCGCCCGTCCGGTTTACAAGGCAGCACCGGTGGTGACCGCCTACAACTGGAGCGGCTTCTATATCGGCGGCAACGTCGGCTACGGCTGGGGGGAAACAGACACAAACAATCTGTTCGGCTTTGGTCCAGCTACGGCGAAGCAAGACGGCTTCTTCGGCGGCGGTCAGATCGGCTGGAACTGGCAGGCTCCCGGCTCGAACTGGGTCTGGGGTGTCGAGGTCGACTCGCAATGGGCCAACATGAAGGACAGCGCGACAGTCGCCGGCGGAGGCATTGTTGCCAACGGCTTTAGCGAACTCAACTACTTCGGCACTGCGCGGTTGCGCCTTGGCTACGCTTGGGATCGCGCGATGTTCTATGGTACGGGTGGTGTCGCATGGGGCACCAATGAAATTGGCGCTAGCGTCGCTTTCGGCCCGTGGCCGGCTGGCTCAAGCTCGTCGAACACTCACGTCGGCTGGACGGTCGGCGCTGGCGTCGAATGGGCGCTGCTCGACAACTGGTCGGCCAAGGTTGAGTACCTGTATCTCGACCTCGGCAATCAGGACTACTTCGGTGGCCCGGCCGCTGGCGGCTTCGATGCCGACGTGACCGCCCACACCGTGAAGGTCGGCCTGAACTATCGCTTTGGCTACAGCAAGTCGCCGGTTGTGGCGAAGTACTGATCGAGTTTGAGCTCTCTCTGAACTCGGAAGCCCCGGCGCAAGCCGGGGCTTTTTTCATGTCCGGTCCTTTAGGTCCGGTGATTCGCGGCCACTTGATCGGCGATAGCGGCCGCGGCCATCGGATCTGTTGGAAAATCGGCAGCGATCCAGGCGGCCTCCGCGTCGCGGAGCGCGGCGCCGAGCGCTGGCCCTTTGGCAAGGCCGCGCGCTATCAGATCAGCCGCCATGATCGGACAGGCGGGCGCCTGCCAGCGCGCCGGCAGCCCCACAAGATCGCGCCAAGCCGGATCGTCAGGCCCGTCCTGCGAACGGCTCCATGCCAGCAAAACGCGGTCCGTAAACCGCAGCGCGCCGAGGCGATACAGCAATGCCCGGCCCTCCTGCGGACTCATCTGATCGGGCACAACGCGCCACCAGCCATCCGCCAAGCTGCGCAACCGGTCGTGCTCAGCGTTGGACAGCCGCAGCCGCTCGAACAGCCGCTCCGCATCTTCCTGGATTGCGACGGCGAGCGCTGAAAGCCTGCGGATGGCATCCGGCGGCTGATTGAGTGACGTCTCGATCGCGGTCATCCGCTGGAATGACACGGGATATGGCACGCCGCCGAGAATGGTTACCAGAATCCCGGAATTCGCCATCACCTGGACCGCGTCAGACGCGCGGCGCGCCACAACGAGCTTGAGAAGCTCCATGCGGACGCGTTCTCGCGACAGCGATGACAGCCCGTCACGGCCGGCGATGCAGGCATGCAGGGCGGCGGGATCGGGTTCACCTTCGCCATAGGCCGCATGGAACCGGAAAAAGCGCAGGATCCGCAGATAGTCTTCCGCAATGCGCTGCCCGGCGTCGCCGATAAAGCGCACGCGCCGTGCCTCGAGATCGGCAAGCCCGCCGACATAGTCGTGAACCACGCCATCGCGCGACAAGGACAGCGCATTGATTGTGAAGTCGCGACGTTCTGCATCGCGCCGCCAGTCGCGGCCGAACTCGACCTTCGCCTTGCGGCCATAGGTCTCAACGTCCTCGCGCAATGTCGTAACCTCGTATGGCGTACCGTCCGCGACCAGCGTAACGGTGCCGTGATCGATTCCGGTCGGAACCGCGCGCAGATGCGCCTGCGCGGCGCGACGCAAGACTTCATCCGGCTGAGCGGTAGTGGCGACGTCGATCTCCTGCACGGGCTGGCCGATCAGGGCATTGCGGACCGCGCCGCCGACCACGCGCGCCTCCTCGCCATCACGATCGAGAATGTCGAGAATGCGGGCGAGCGGGCCGCCGGTCAGCCACGGCGCGTCACCAAGATGCGGCCGCAGCCGGCTCATTTGAAATGCCCGGGGATTAGCTTGCCGTCTTCCATATGCGGCGGAACATAGTTGGAGCCCGCCGGCTGATGATCCATTAGGCCTAATACGACAAAGCCCGCGACCATGAGCAGAACCGCCGCAGCGGTCAAAAAAGCCACTGTCTTCGCGGGCCAGGACTCGACCTGAAGAACACCCGCGCGGGTGGCATACAGAAACAGCGCGTAGACTGCGAATGGCGTAAGAAACAACGCGATTTGAGTCAGGATCGACCGGATCATGAACCGTAAATTCTCTGCTGGAGATTGCGGAATATGCCGGCGGTCACACCCCAGATGTAACGCTCACCGAACGGAATCGCATAATAGGTCCGCATCATACCCTGCCACTCGCGGCTATGGGTCTGATGGTTAGCCTCTTCCATCATGAACGATAGCGGCACTTCGAAAGTGTCTTCCACCTCATCGGGATTAAGCCTGAGGGTGAACGGCGGCCGCACGCGCGCAACCACCGGGACGATCCGGTAGCCGAGCGTTGTCATATAGACATCGAGGTAACCGATCGGCTCGACCGCGCTTCCGGAAAGCCCGACCTCCTCATCTGCCTCACGCAACGCCGCGGCCAGCGGACTCGCGTCGGTCGCGTCGATCTTGCCGCCAGGGAAAGCGACCTGCCCGGCATGCTGAGGCAAATGGGCCGTCCGCTGGGTCAGCAGCACCATGGGCTCGTCGCGATCGATCACCGGGATCAGCACCGCGGCGGGTTTGATTGGACGAACTGCCGCGATTGCCTTCAGGACCGGATCGGCATCGTGATCGCCCCGCAGAGGAAGGGAATCCGGATCGGTCAGACCCGAAGGCGGGTCGAGCGTCAGGCGCGCACGTGCGCGCTCGAAAAAGTCGCTCGGAAAGGCCTGCGAAGGAAGGTCCGTCATTGCACGTCAGCTCAATTCCTCGAGCGCATCGGCACGGGACATCGGGAAGAATGCGCCGCCGGACGCCACCCCAAACATGCGCTCGCCGCCCACATCGCGCTCCTCGCCGAGTTCCACGAGTTCGTAGAACAGCGCGCGCGTAACCTTGGCCCACAAATCGCGGCGCACATGCAAATAGGGCTTCAAACCGCCCGAGCCGGCTTCGCGCTCGAAGCGCAGCGCATGCTCCGCATCGCACAAGACCCAGTCATCGACATTGGTCCGGAAGAACAGGCGCGGCCCGGACGCAGTGTCCTCGCGCCGCATTTCCACCGCAAGAAATGGGGCATCCTCCACAACGATCCCGATCTTCTCCGCCGGGGTCACCAGAAAGTACCTGTCCCCTTCCCGCTTCAGGACCGAAGCGAACAGCCGTACCAGCGGGGCGCGGCCGATCGGCGTTCCGAGATAGAACCACGTGCCATCGGACGCGATCCGGATATCGAGGTCGCCGCAAAAAGGCGGGTTCCAAAGGTGGACCGGGGGCAAATCTTTGGCGCGGCTCGCCCGCACGGCTGCGGCGATACCGTCCAGGTCCGCGGTATTGTCCTGCCTTTGGTTCGCCATGGTTTGACTCAAGCCTGTGGACCGTCCTTAGAGCGAGGTTGCCGCGCGCAAAAGTGATCGATGCAACATAGCCTGACGTCGGGCAAAAATAGCGTAAGCTTGGTTGCTTTCGGCCTCGCCCGCCGTCGATTCGGATTGCGTCGTCGCAATCTTTGGCGGCTCCTTGGCGCAGTTGTTGCATCGCTTTCAATAGATATATGGCCCAGAATACCTGCAAGAATAGCTGACGGCGATGGGCCGACGATAGAAGGAACGGAATACATGGCGGCCGCTGGCGAAAGCATAGAAAAG
>JBMOOQ010000026.1:0-7495 GCA_049324435.1 Pseudomonadota bacterium | reverse complement strand
GAGACGACGGCTTGGTATTCGCCATCGATGTACAATATCGTCAAGCAGGACGGCAAAGACGTCCATCTTGTCATCAAGCCGGACCCCGACTGCGTTGTGAATTCAGGACTGGGCTCGGTCCGCGGTGCACGCATGGCCGAGAACCACACCTCGCAGCAGCGCGGCACGCAGCTGGAGCGGCTGACCGATCCAATGGTGTGGCGCTACGGCTCGATGCAGCCCACAAGCTGGGACGACGCGCTCGATCTGGTCGCGCGCGTGACTGCGGCGGTCATCAATGAGCAGGGCGAGGACGGTCTGTTCGTCTCGATGTTCGATCATGGCGGCTCAGGGGGCGGTTACGAGAACACCTGGGGCACCGGAAAACTCTATTTCGGGGCCATGAAGATCAAGAATGTCCGCATCCACAACCGGCCGGCTTACAATTCCGAGGTCCACGCCACGCGCGACATGGGCGTAGGCGAACTGAACAATTGCTACGAGGACGCCGAGCTTGCCGACACGATCGTGGCGATCGGCACCAACGCGCTGGAGACGCAGACCAACTATTTCCTCAACCACTGGGTACCGAATCTGCGCGGCACCTCGCTCGACAAGAAGCGGCGCGAGTTTGCTGGCGAGGCGGTCGAACCCGGCCGCATTATCATTGTTGATCCCCGCCGGACGGTGACGGTTGCCGCCTGTGAGGCCGAAGCCGGCAAGGACCGGGTCCTGCATCTCGCGTTGGAATCGGGCACCGATCTCGTGCTTTTCAACGCACTCCTCACCTACATCGCCGACAAGGGCTGGGTCGACAAGGCGTTCATTGCGGCCAGTACGTTGCCCGCAGCCCAGGCCGCGCCGCTGCTGTCGCGCCCCGGCGGAACGCTGGCCGACCAACCGCTGACCGACTTTGCTTCTGCCTTGGCAGCGAACCGGACCTCGATCGAAGAGGCGGCGAAGATCACCGGCCTCAGGGCGGAGGATATCGTCAAGGCGGCGCATTGGATCGCCGAGCCGAAGGCCGGCGGTAAACGCCGGCGCGCGATGTTCGGCTATGAGAAGGGCATTATCTGGGGCAACGACAACTATCGCACCAACGGCGCCATTGTGAATCTGGCGCTCGCGACCGGGAATGTTGGCCGTCCCGGCGGCGGCGTGGTCCGTCTCGGCGGCCATCAGGAGGGCTATTCGCGCCCGTCGGATGCCCATGTCGGCCGGCCGGCCGCCTATGTCGACAAGCTGCTGATCGAAGGCCGCGGTGGTGTGCACCACATTTGGGCTTGCGACCACTACAAGACCACGCTCAACGCCTTCAAGCTGAAACAGGTCTACAAGCGCCGCACTGACATGGTGAAGGATGCCATGAATACGGTGCCGTGGGGCGACCGTAAGGCGATGGTCGACGCGATCATGGTGGCGATCCGCCAAGGCGGACTCTTTTCGGTCGACGTCGATATCGTGCCGACCCAGATCGGGCAGGCCTCGCATGTATGGCTTCCCGCCGCGATCTCCGGCGAGATGAACCTGACCTCGATGAACGGCGAGCGTCGCATGCGGCTCACCGAACGCTACATGGACCCCCCTGGCAACGCGATGCCCGATTGCCTGATCGCCGCGCGGCTCGCCAACGCCATGGAGCGCGTGCTGCGCGAGCAGGGCAAGGCCGCCTATGCCGACCAGTTCAAGGGCTTCGACTGGAAGACCGAAGAAGACGCCTTCATGGACGGCTATCACAAGCACGAGAAGGGCGGCGAGCACGTTACCTACGCCCGCCTCAAGGCCATGGGCAACAACGGCTTCCAGGAACCGGCGACAGGATTTGCTAACGGCCAGATCGTTGGCACCAAGCGGCTCTATGCCGACGGTAAGTTCTCGACCAAGGACGGCAAGGCACGGTTCATGGCAACGCCGTGGCGCGGGCTGCAAGCCCCCGGCAAGGCTGAACAGAAGGCAAAATACAAGTTCCTCATCAATAACGGGCGCACCAATGTCGTCTGGCAAAATGCCTTCATGGATCAGCACAATGACTTTGTCTCCGATCGGATGCCGTATCCGTTCATCGAGATGAACCCCGATGACATGAAAGAGATCGGTGCTGCTGCCGGCGATCTGGTCGAAATCTACAACGACTCCGGCTCGACACAGGCAATGGTGCAGCCGACACCGTCGGCCAAGCGCGGGCAGACCTTTATGCTATTCGGCTATCCGACTGGCGTACAAGGCAATGTCGTCAATGCCGGCGTCAATGAGTTGATCATCCCGAATTACAAGCAAACGTGGGCCGACATCCGTAAAATCGCGTCCGCGCCTGAGACGACGCGGCAGCTTTCGTTCAAGTCGCCCGAATATGAGACGTGACGGCCCAGCGTGAGCCCGACATGCCCGATGGCCGCGCTGCCGCTGGCATCGCGGCCATCGTCTGAATTGCCCGCGCGGTAAGATTTCAGAATCTGTCGCCGCGCTTTATGGAACTGAGTTCTGTCTAACCCACGGCGCGCCGCTGCGGCGGCGGCTTGTCGAGCGCGGCAAGCACGGCCTTCTTCAGATCCGCAACGTCATAGGGCTTGCGCAAGACCGGCAAGCCGCGCGGCAGCGGCTTGTCGGCCGCGTTGAAATAGCCGGTGGTCAGGAGCACCGGCAGATCGGGATAGTCCTTGCGGATCTGATGCGCGAGATCGACCCCGCTCATGCCGCCCGGCATGACCACATCAGAGAAAACGAGATCGAATCTCTCGCCGGTGCCCAGCACATCGAGCGCGGTCTGCGCGCTGGCGACACGGGTGACCTGATAGCCGAGTTCGTTAAGCAAGGCGGTGGCAATATCGGCCACCTCGGTATTGTCCTCCACCACCAGCACGGACCCGGCCGCGACCGGCTCACCGTTGTCTGTCCGCACCGGCGCCGAACGCTGCGGCAATTCATGCGAGCGCGGCAGATACAGTGTGAACACCGCGCCCTGCCCCTCGCGGCTCGTCACCGTGACGGTGCCGCCGCTCTGCTTGGCGAAGCCATAAACTTGGCTCAGGCCAAGACCGGTGCCCTTGCCGACTTCCTTGGTGGTGAAAAACGGTTCGAAAATCTTTCCGATCGCATCTTTCGCGATCCCGCATCCGGTATCGGCAACCGACAAGGCGACGAACTCCCCAGTCAGCTTGTCATGCGCCGGGTCGCCCCGCAGCCGCACCGGCCGCACCGATATCTCGATCACGCCGCCATTGGGCATGGCATCGCGCGCGTTCACCGCAAGGTTGAGCACCGCAAGTTCGAGTTCGCTCTGGTCCACGCGCACCGGAGCGGCCGTCTCGGGCACGTCGATCCGGATCTCGATATCGCCGCGCAAAGACGGCGCCAGCAGCGAGCGGAAATCGCGCACGCGTCCGGCGAGATCGATCACCTGCGGCGTGAGATTCTGCTTGCGTGAGAAAGTCAGGAGCTGGCGGACCAGATTTTCGCCACGCTGCGACGCGGTCTCGATCATGTCGAGCTTGCGCACGAGTTTCGGTTCGGCGAGTTCGCGCCGCAGGCGATGCACGTTGCCTTTCACGACCATCAGGATGTTGTTGAAGTCATGCGCAACGCCGCCGGTCAATTGGCCGATCGCCTCCATGCGCTGCGCCTGACGGAGCGCACCTTCGGCCGCAGTTCGCCGGGCTTCTTCCTCATAGAGGCGGCGCGTGCGTTCAAGCGCAATCCAGATCGCGCCGAGCAGAAGCGCCGTCACCGGCAATCCGAACGCAAGATAGCCGAGCATGGTCCTGAGCCATTCGGCGAGGATCGCATTCGTCTCGGTACCGGCCACGACATAGACCGGCAGGTTCGGCAGCTTTTTCCAGCCGATGCGTCGTTCGATCCCGTCCACCGCCGAGACGCGGGTCATGAAGCCGCCGTCGGGATAGTTGCGCATCCCGTCAGTGATGACCGACGCCATCGGTTTGGCGGTGTTCGCCGCGAATGCCGGATGCCGCGCCAGGACCGCGCCGTCCTCCCGCACCAGCGCAGCATAGCCGCCGGCATAGGAGCTTTGCAGCTTGGCGAAGAAGTGACTGAAATAGGACGGCAGGATCGAAAGCTGGATCACGCCGCGGAACGATCCGTCCGGACTTGGCCGCGCCTTGCTGACACTGAAAAAATCTCCCGCAGGATACGGGTCGCGCGGTCTCAGCACCTCGCCGACGAAAATCTCGGAGCCCGGTTTGAGATGCGCCCTGAAATAATCCCGGTCGGAAAAATTCAGGTCGCGCGGCTGCGGATAGGCCAGCGAATTGACCAGCGCCCGGCCGTTCGGATCGAATATCCACAGCGACTTGAATTGCGGCAGCGACACCACGAGCTGGCGCAGCCGCAGATGCAGCCTCGCCTCGTCGGCCGCGATCTCCTCGTCCGACATCCCGCGCACCACCTCGTTGGTCTCGGCGATGCTGCGTTCGATCGTCTCGAACACCTTCAGCGCGTGCTCTTGCAGAATATTGACGGTGCGCTCGATCCGCTCGTCATTGACGGCATGCGTATGCCGGAAGTTGGTGATCGCCAGAAAGACAAACAGAACGATTGGCAGAATGAAGGCTGCCAGAAGGGCGATACGCAGCGACCGGATGGCGGAGAGTTGCGCAGTGTCCATACAGTCCCGCGCGGGGTTTCAATACGAGGAACCGGCCGGGCAAAGTTGCCTGCGCCCGGCCGGTGGCTCTTGGCGCGTTCAACGCCGAAAGACCGGGAAGGTTCCGTGGCGACCTGATTTTTTCCGACCGGCTACCGGAGCGCGCCCCCGCACCGGGACGGCGCCGCGGTCAGAGCCTCGGACAGCCCACGCGTCGACAGCCGTGTCTCCCGCATCCAGCCGCCCTTCTCCTCGCGCAACACGATGGCATCGCTCGCCGCTGCCCGCGCCAGCGCATCGGCCGCGACCGGCTGCACCCGCAATTCGGTCGTGGCATCGGGACGCCGGCCCTCGTTGAAGACCAGCACGAAGGCGTCGCCTGACGTCATCCGCATCGCGAGCCGGGTCCCCTGCTCGCTGCTCGGCAATTCGCGGCGCAATGTCACCTGCGGCCGCTGGCCCGCCACGCAGTCGATGCCGATGACCGTGGTCCGGTACTCCTGCGCATCGGTCTGCGAGGGCTGGGTCAGCGATTTCACGATCGTGAATTTGCCGTCCTCGACCGGGATGCGCAGCCATTCCGTCTCGAAATAATCGCCGGGGACGATACCAAAGCGGCTGAGTTCATCGCGCCCGAGCCAGTGAACCCGGTTGTGCGGCGTTCTCATCGCAAGATCGATCAGCGCCGGATCGACGCCGGCCAGCGCCACATATTGCTTCAAGAGATCGTAGGATTGCCGCTCGGCCTCGCGCTCCATCGCGGCACGGGCACGGGCGCTTCGCTGGCCGGCGGTGCGGACCGGCACCAGCCGGCTGGCATGCACGCCGAACTTCGCCCCCTCCCCGATCAGGCGAACCGACGCCCCGATCAGCGCATAGCCGCAGCCTGAGGCGCAGATGCCGCTCTCAACCTTGAGCCTCGCCTTCAAGACGCGACCCGACGCCATCAGTTTGCGGCAGGCGGCATCGGCGCGCGGACGCTCGCGGCAACCATCCGGAATGGTCTGCCCGATACCCGCGGTCATGCGCCGCTCCCGCAGCACGTTGCCGGTGGCGATCGAAGGCTGCAACTCGCCGCCCGGCGAATGGAAGAAGATCGGCAGTCTGCGCCGCGACGGTACGTTGAGAAATTCGCTCAACCGCTCATGCACGTCCGGATCGAAAGTGCCTTCGGCGGCGATCCAGGTGTCGCAGCCCGGCCCGCAGGCATTCGGCGCGCCCTTGGCGACGAAGAAGATCATCGGCTCATGCTTGAAGCTGCCGCGCGACTTTGAGGCGGGCTCGGCCGCGGCCGCTGCCGTGAGCAGCACCGAGCACATCAGAGCCAGGCCGAGTCGCATTGAAATCATTGCCGCAATGTGCCGGTGGCGCGGGTGTCGAACGGTCCGGATGCTGCCGGAATATAGGAAGCGTCCCAAAGCGGCGCCATCGTGGCGATACCTGTCACTCGCAAACGCCCCGGTTTCGGCGCTGCGGGTTGCGGCATGCGCAGGGCGCTGCATGCGGTCAGCAAGCGGTCCAGCGCCTCCTCAAGACCTGCGGTCCCAATCCGTGCGGAGCGGGCCCGATGCCCGGTCGCGGCTGTTACGGTTTCATCCAGCGCAAGGCCCGCTATGGCCGCGCGGCGCAGGGCGGCGACCGGCACGATGAAAATGCGTTCGTCGTCGCGGCGGTCATTGAGATCGCGGCCCTGCCCAACGACATCGCCGCCCGCCATCAGCCGGACCTCGGACGAACCGCCCAGTTCATCGTCCGGCAATTCCCGCAACACCGTGAACCGGACCCGCTCCTGGGTATGACACGTCACCCTGAGCATCGTCGTTCGCGGCGCGGTTCGCGTGATGGATTTGACGATCATGGGCGCCGGACGGCCGACCGTCGCCCAGGCCGTTTCAAACCCGTCGCTGCCCAGAATGCCGAAGCGGCTCATGTCGTCGCGCGACAGCCAATGGATCCTGCTGTGCGGTGTCTTCTCGGCTTCATCGATCAGGCTGCCGTCGATCCCCATCCGCACCGTATAGTATCGCAGCAGGTCGGTCGTGCGTGCGCGGCGCAACTGCTCTGCCGCGGCTGGATCAAGACTCCATTGCTGACCCTGCTTGTAATTCGGCGCGTGGATACCGAGCCGGGCCTGCTCGGCAACGGACCGCCGCGGCGAGCCGATCAGCGCCGACACACAGGCCGAGGCGCAGGATGCACCGTCAAACTGCAATTCCGCGCTGACGGGCTCCTGCGACTGCAGCAATACAAGACAAGCGGGATCGCGCGGCCCCTTGCCGTTGCAACCGGCAACCACCGTGCGCCCGACCGCCGCCGCAATCCGCCATCCGCGCAGCTTGCGCCCGACCGCCATGGCCGCCTGCAACGATCCGCCTTGAGAATGAAAGAAGAGCGGGAGATCGGACCGGTCCAGCGCATACAGAAATGCGCTCAGGTGCCCAAGCGTATCCGGGCCGAAAACGCCGTCGGCGGCGATCCATTGCGAGCAGCCCGGCCCGCAGGCGTCCGGGCTGCCTTGCGCCAGAAAGAAGATCATCGGCCGGCGCGACGACACCGGCTGCGCCTCCGCATGTGCAAACGGAGCCGCACAAAGTGCCAGCGTCAGGCTGGCCAGGGAGACAACGCGCCCTGCGATCATGGCCATCGCCCATCGGCCGCGACCGCAGCAGCATCGGGCCGGCCGATGGCCGAAACAGGGCAAGGGCATCGCCGGTCACCGCGCTTCATCTGATCCCAAAAGCCCGTCCGAAAGCGTCTTGACGCAAATCGAATTTATGATTATAGTCCTATCACCTCGCTCATGAGGGGCGTCAACCGGTGACGCCGATTGATGGAGCGGGGTGCGGCGCCTGCGGGTGCGGCTTCGTCAGCCGCACTCCCGGGAGGCCCCGGGACCCCGCTCTACGGGCACTACGA
>JBMOOQ010000025.1:0-68859 GCA_049324435.1 Pseudomonadota bacterium | reverse complement strand
GTGAGCCGGATCATCGCAGCTTGGGCCTCCGTGCGGCGCGCCACGTCTTGCGCGCGCACACGGCCACCGCATCCCGCCCCGCGTCTCGCGACGCTCATGAAACGCCCC
Source organism: Pseudomonadota bacterium (assembly GCA_049324435.1). Lineage (GTDB taxonomy): Bacteria > Pseudomonadota > Alphaproteobacteria > Rhizobiales > Xanthobacteraceae > Pseudorhodoplanes. The sequence goes on along the minus strand of JBMOOQ010000025.1, from coordinate 68,751 downwards.
TTGCCCGGGGCGGGACAGGGCGAAGGAAAGCAGGGGAAGATGGCGGAAATAAGGAATTTGATCCTATCATTTAGTGCAAGTCAGGGTTGTAATAATTCGTTAGTTGTGAAAATGTTTTGGCCGAGAGGGGAAGTAGCATGCGAATCCTCGCGGTACTGCTAGCCGCCAACCTAGCCATCGGGGATGCAAAAGCCGATGTTTTTTCGGGTGCCTATGCGGGGGTAATCGGTAGTCTAAATTTCGCTGGGACGACGGGAAATGTCAGTCAATATAGCGGCCCTTCATTTAGCCTCTTGGTAGTTGGATATTATCCCTCTTCGCTCAACGCCGACCTCAACGATTTTTCCATTGGCGGTATCTTCGGCTACGGCAGGACTATTGGCAGACTTTATTTCGGTCTTGAGGCGGACGTCAGCGCGTCGTTTGGCAATTCAAATTTCCAAGTTTCGCACCCGATTACGATCATCACCACGCCGCCTGTCGCTGCGGGCGTCTACTCGGACTACACACTGGTATCCAAATTCGAGTCGGACTGGTACGCGACTGCACGTGGTCGAATGGGCGTGATTGTTTCAGACAGCTTTATGCTCTACGCTACTGTCGGCCTTGCCGCTGTGGACGTAGATGCTGAGATCACTTTGTCTGCTAAGGCAACTTCAAGATTCGGCCACGTCACAGCCAACACTATCCGGTTTGGTCCCGTGCTCGGTGTTGGAACGGACTTTAGTATCAATCAAAAAATGAACCTTCGCGCTGAGTACCAGTACGCGTGGATTGGTAATCTAGACGTCACAACAATTGGCCCGCACGTCGACGATCTCATTACCTATCGATACAATCTCGATCGGCACTTGCTGCGGATCGGCATAACGAGCAATTTCTGATCAAGGTCCCAAGTTACGCTGTTTCAAAGTCCGTGGCGAAAGGCAGTCTCGTGTCCCGGACGCGCCGCAGCATGAAGCGAAGCGCAATGGTGCGGCGCTGATCCGGGACCCAGCGCCTGTTTGGAAATTTGCCGGCATGGGTCCCGGTTCTGCAGCGCATCGTGGCACGCTGCGCTGCGCCCGGGACACGAGCGCTCAAGGTCAAGCGCTCTTCCGCTTGATCTCATACGTCCTCGTCACGCAATCCGAGGTGTCGCTCCCGGATTTCGCTTCGCTCCATCCGGGCTCCAAGGAGCCTCACGCCGCGATCTTTGTCGCTTCCACCCGCGGCATCACCTGCTCCTTGAACAAGCGGACGCTGCGGTGGAGCTGCGGCAGGTTGTCGAGATCGATCAGGAAGCCGCACATCATCGTTCCGACGCCGGCATTGGCAAAATCGGTCATCTCGCGCGCGACCGTCTCGGGGCTGCCGCAGATCATGTCGTCGGCGTTGCGGGCGATCGCTCCGCTCGGGTTCTTGGCGAAAAACGCATCGGCCTCGCGCCTTGCCTGTTCGTCGGTCTCGGCGACATGAACGGCCTTGCCAACACCGGTCCATTCCTTCGCCAGACGGATGGTCTCGGCGTCGTGGCCGGCGCCTTCAAGCGCCGTGTGATAGCTCGCCATCTGCTCGCGGGCGATGTCGAGCTCCTTGATTGCGGTGAAGAGCGGCCATCCGCGTGCGGCCGCATCGGCAATGGCTGCGGGATTGAGCACGGTCGCGCGCGCCAGAATCGGGCGCGGCTTGCGGAACGAGGAGGGGTTGACCGCGGTGTCGAGCCGTCCGCGGTCGGTGCCGACCGCAAATTCGAGCGGCCCGCCGGTGCCGTCATAATCCCATACCTGGAGCGCGGTGCGGATACCCTGCTCGTAAAGTTCGTTGCGTTTCGTGAGATCGCGCCCGAATGCCACGAGGTCGGTCTCCTTGAAGCCGGAGCCGAACACCACGACGAGGCGCCCGTGGTTGAGCTGGTCGATCAGATTGCAGGATTCCACCAGACGCACCGGATGATGGATCGCGGGGTTCACCGTGGCGAGAATGAGCGTGGCCTGCTTCAGCCGGGGCGCCAGCGCGCACGCGAACAGGAGCGAGTTCTGATAGCCCTGGTTCTCGTGGAGGTGATGCTCGGTCAGCGAGATCGCGTCGAAGCCGGAGGCATCGGCATCGAGCGCCAGCTCGGTGAAGCAGTCGAGAAGCGGACCTTCGTAACTCTTGTTTTGAATACGAGTAGAGAGATGCATGCAGAATTTCATAATGCGCGTTACGCCCATTGTTCTCGTTGACGTGAAGCCGGCAGCGTCTGCTAGCACACGCATCAGCGCGCACAAGCGCAGCAGGGTTCTGCATGACCTGCAGAGACTGCACGGCGGTCAAACCGCACGGCAGGGCATCGCGTCGCGAGTGGGCGTGAGTGGGACGGGAGCGGTGGGATGAGCCGCTTCGCCCGCTATCACGAACGGAGCTGCAGCACCACCTTGCCGCGCACGCGGCCGGTCTGCGACATTTCGTGCGCACGCCGGAAATCGGAGAAGGGCAAAGTCTCCTGAATGGGCACGCGCAGCGATCCGTCTGCAAGCATGGCCAGCAGTGCGTCGAGAATGTCGCGCCGCGGCAGGATAGGCGCCTGTTTCACCGTCACGCCAAACTCGGCGCCGCGATCGATATAGGGTTCTGCCGAAAGGCAAACCATCAGACCGCCGCGCCTGAGCACTGCGTAGGACTTGTCGTGGACCGCGCCGCCCATGGTGTCGAACACGACGTCGAGCTCGCGAACGGCGGTTTCGAACGGCGTGCGGTCATAGGCAATCACTTCGTTCGCGCCGAGCGCCGTGACGAAGTCCACATTGCGCACCGAGCAGGTCGCGATCACGTGCGCGCCGCGTGCTTTCGCGATCTGGATGCCGAGCGAGCCCACGCCGCCCGCGCCGGCATGGATCAGGACACGCATGCCGGGTCCGACCTGCGCGATATCGACCAGCGGGATCCATGCGCTGGTGCCGGCAAGCGGGACGGCGGCTGCGTCGGTGACGGACACGCCCTCCGGTATGACAGCCACGTTCGCATCGGGGATGACCACCTGATCGGCCCATGTGCCCTTGCCGCGCGCAGCAAAGAAGGCGACTCGCTTGCCGGCGAGACTCGCATCGGCATCCGGACCTGTGGCGCGGACGATGCCCGCGCCGTCGCGGCCGGTCGACGCAGGGAAGCTCAATGGAAAGGCAGCGGCCATCCGTCCGGAGCGCAATTTCCAGTCGATCGGATTGACGCTGACGGCATGGACATCGATCAGGATATCGCTTCCGGCAGCCACAGGCGGCGAAATCTCCCGCATTTGCAGAACGTCCGGACCGCCATAGCTGTCGAATTCGATTGCGCGCATGGTGCCTATTTTAAGTGTGGCCGAGGCCTGCGCCTGCACAGATGCGACGCTTGACAGGCGAACAATAACATACAGTATACTAATTCGAGCAAGCCGGACCGCCGGACTTCGGGCTTGCCGTAAAGGAGCGGAGTCTTCGATGCGCGACCTCACACAGCGCAAATCGGCCGGCGCGGTGCGCGCGCACGGCTGTCTGCGCTCCGGACCGGTGCCGTCTTCGCGCCGTCCGCGCATTGGGCGCATCGCCGACACCACGGATTGCCAACCGGTAACTTGCCGACCCACACGCCGAAGGATCAATCTGCCGGGCACGCAGTGAGCGGACCGGCCAACACGTGACACCAAAAGCAGGGGAACCACGATGAGCGCGAAGATCGAACTGTCCAAACGCGAATTCGTTTCGTTGATGCTCGGCCTTCCGGCCGCGACCTTTCTTCCGCACATCGCCGGCGCGCAAGGCGCGGATACGCTGAATATCGCCTTCATGGCCGACCTGCAGAGCTGGGACCCGACCGCGGTCACGTTCCCGGTCGGCCAGTCGATTTTCAAATGCGTGTACGACTCGCCGCTGCACTGGTCCTCCGACCAGAAGCTGCAGCCGCGTCAGATCGCGCAGCGCAAGTGGCTCGACGACAATTCGACACGGCTGCAGATCAATCTGCGCGACGACATTTTCTTCCATGATGGCTCGAAGCTGACGACCGAGGACGTCAAGTATAGCTGGCTCACGCGCAAGCAGGACAAGCGCCTCGCCATCGCCGGCATGCTGCAGGACCTGATCGACGTCGAGATCAAGTCGCCGACCGAAGCGGTGCTGGTCTATTCCAAGCCGTCGCCGTCAGCCGAGTTCTATCTCGGCTTCCTCGGCGTTTACATTCTGCCGAAGGCCTATCACGAGAAGGTCGGCGACGAGGGCTTCCTGGCGAAGCCGGTCGGCGCAGGCCCCTACAAGCTGGTCGATTACCAGCGCGGCTCTCGCATCGTGCTCGAGGCATTCGACAAGTATTGGGGCGGCGTGCCTGCAATCAAGAGCGTGACCTTCCAGATCCTGCCGGAAGCCTCGACGCGCGTCGCCGCAATCGAATCCGGGCGGGTCGATGTTGCGGTGCAATTGCCGTTCCGCGAGGCCGTGCGCCTGCAGAGCAAGCCCGATCTGTCGGTCAGCCTGTTCCCCCAGGCTGAAATCTACATGATGCAGATTCCGAGCTATGTGGACACCTATCAGAACAAGGACGTGCGTCTCGCGCTGCATATGGCGATCGACAAGGCCGCGCTCGCCAAGGCGTTTTTCAACAATCTCGCCAAGCCGCTGCAGGTGCTGGCGACGCCGGGTTCCTCGGGCGACGTGCCGGGCTACACCTTCCCGTTCGACCGCAAGAAGGCGGCGGAACTGCTTGCCAAGGCCGGCTACAGCAAGGCGAAGCCGCTGCAGATGACGCTCGTCACGACCAACGGCACGTTCCCGAACGACTACGAGATCGCGCAGGCTATCGCGCAGATGTGGCGACAGATCGGCGCGGACGTGAAGATCGAGGAAATCACCATCGCGAAGTATATGGAGCTTAATCACGCCGCCAAGCTGCCCGGCATCATGCTCTATAGCTGGGCCAATGCGACGGGCGACCCGGAGAATTACTCGGGCCGTATCCTCAATCCGGCCTTGCGTTTCTCGGCGTGGAAGGAGCCGGCCAACGGCGAGCGGATCGCAAAGCTGTTCGCCATGAAGCTCGGCGAGGAGCGGCTTGCGGAATACCGCGCGCTCAACAAGGACGCGTCGGAGAATACCTGGAGCATTCCGCTGCTGCAGCCGGTCGCCAACATCGTCACCAAGAAGACTGTGTCGATGCCGACCTATTCGCAGGGCTACGTGCTGCCGGCAGAAGCGAAGCGCACGGCATAGACGAAGTCAGCCTGATGCAAAGGGGCGCTCGGCCTCATCCTGAGGAGCATCGCGCAGCGATGCGTCTCGAAGGATGGGGCCGCTCTATTCCTGCGAGACGGCTGCTTCGCAGCCTCCTCAGGATGAGGGCGGATTAGGCATGTTCAAATCTCTGATCAACGTCGCGACCAGGCGAATGGCGGGCGCCGTCCCGACGGTACTGCTGCTTTCGATGGTCGTGTTCTTCGTGCTGCGGGCATTGCCGGCCGATCCGCTGGCGCTGCTGCTGCCGCCGAACGCCACGCCGGCCGATGCCGAGGCGGTGCGCAAGGCGCTTGGTCTCGATCGCTCGATCGTCATTCAGTATCTGATCTGGCTGCGCGACGCGCTGTCGGGCGATCTCGGCAATTCGATCGCGTTCCGCGAACCGGTGACGCGGCTGCTCGCGAACTCCCTGCCGGCAACGCTGGAACTGGCGGCAGTGGGTCTGTTCTTTGCGCTCGTCATCAGCATTCCGGGCGGGCTTCTGCTGTACGGCACCCGCGGCACGGTTATCGAGAACATCCTCGATGTGCTCGTGGTCTGCATGCTGTCGATCCCGTCCTTTCTCTGGGCGATCTTCCTGCTGCTCGGGTTCGGCGTGGCGCTCGGCTGGCTGCCATTCTCTGGCCGGGTCGATTCCGGGATCGTCATTCCCGATGGTACGGGGTTTCTGCTGATCGACTTCATTGTGAACATGCAATGGGGGTACTGGCAGAACGCGCTGGCGCATCTGATCCTGCCGGCGATGGCACTGGCGCTCGGTTTCTCGCCGCTGGTGATCCGGGTGCTGCGCTCGTCGCTGCTCGAAGCTTCCGAAGATCACTATGTTACGGTGGCGCGGCAGCGCGGCCTCAACGAGCGCCAGATCATCCTCCAGCATATGCTGCGCAATTCGGCGCTGCCGACGATCACGCTGATCGGCGCGCAATTCGGCTTCCTGTTCGGAGGCACGCTGCTGGTCGAAACCATCTTCTCCTATCCCGGGATCGGCAATCTGATGGTGCAGGCCGTGCGCAATCACGATCTGCCGGTGATCCAGGGCGTCGCGCTGATCTTCTGCATAACCACACTCGCCATTAACACCGTCGTGGACATCCTCTATGTCGTCCTCAATCCCAAGCTCCGCCGCGGTTAAGGCAGCGCGGCCGCCGTCGGCGCTGGCCGAAGCGCTGCGGCAGGCGATCCGCTCGCCGCGCGTGGTGATCGGCGGCGCCATCGTGCTCGGGATGGTGATCTGTGCCGTGTTCGCACCGCAGATCGCACCGAACGATCCGGCAAACCAGGACCTGCTCAACATGCTGCTTCCCCCGATGTGGGCGGATGGCGGCAGCATCGATTATCCGTTCGGCACCGACAGCCTCGGACGCTGCATCCTGTCGCAAATGATCTACGGCGCCCGCGTGGCGCTGTTCGTCGGCTTCGTGGCGGCGATCGGTGCGACGCTTCTCGGCACCACGCTCGCGCTGCTGGCCGGCTATTTCGGCGGCTGGATCGATCGCGCCATCAGCCATCTGGTCGATCTGTGGATGTCGCTGCCGCCGGTGGTGCTGTCGGTCACGCTGATGGTGGGATTTGGCACCGGCGTCGGCAATGTCATCCTGTCGATCGTACTCGTAGACTGGACGCGGTTCTGCCGCGTGGTGCGCTCCGAGGTGATGGTGGTATCGCGCAAGGACTTCGTCGCCGCGGCCAAGCTGCTCGGTTTCGGCAATATCCGAATCATCCTGCGCGAAATCCTGCCGAGCGTCGCGCCGCTGATCATCACGCTGTTCACGCTGCAGGTCGGTATCGGCATCATCGTCGAGGCGATCCTGAGCTTCGTAGGTCTTAGTGTGCCGGCCAATGTCCCGGCCTGGGGCCAGATGATCGCGCAGGCGCGCAATTACATGTACCAGGCGCCGTGGGGGATCATTCTGCCGATCATCGCGATGTTCATCACCGTGCTCGGCTTCAACCTGCTCGGCGAAGGCCTGCGTGTCACGCTCGACCCGCGGCTGCGAAAGCGGACTATCTGATGGGAACCGTGCTTTCATTCGACGATGTGACGGTGACCGCGCGCATGGGCGGGCGCAGCATCGCTGTGCTGCGCGATATTTCGTTTGAACTCGGACAGGGCGATATCGTCGGGCTGGTCGGCGAATCCGGCGCCGGCAAGAGCATGATCGGACGGGTGATTTCGGGGCTGCTGCCGGACAATTTCTCGGTCAGCGCGGGAACGGTTTCGTTCGACGGCATGAACCTGGAGGCCCTCGGCAAGGCACAGCGGCGTGGATTGCTCGGCCGCCGCATCGCCTTCATCCCGCAGGAGCCGCTGAGTGCGCTCAATCCGGTGCGGACCATCGGTTCGCAATTCGCGGAGCATCTGCGTCATATAGGCATCGAGCGCAGCCGCCATCGCGCGCTGATGATCGAGCGGCTGACGCAGGTGCAGTTGCGCAATGCGGAGGAGGCGCTGCTGCGCTATCCGCATGAATTGTCGGGCGGACAGTGCCAGCGCGTTCTGATCGCCATGGCCTTCGCAGGCGAGCCTGCCCTTGTGGTCGCGGACGAGCCAACCACCGCACTCGACGTGATGACGCAGGCTCATATCGTGCGCCTGATCGCGGAGCAGCAAAAGCTGCACCGGACTGCACTGCTGTTCATCACGCACGATCTGCGGCTCGCCGGTCACGTCTGCCGCGATGTCGGCGTGATGTATGCCGGCGACATGGTCGAGTTCGGTCCAGCCTCGGCGGTGCTGAAGGCGCCGTCGCATCCCTATACGAAGAGCCTTCTCGCCGCGAACCCGGATCTGACCGGACCGCGCCGCGTTCTGCCGGCATTGTCCGATCATATGCCGGGGCTTGCGAGTTTCGCAGGGCTCGCCGGCTGCCGGTTCGCGCCGCGCTGCGCCGTGAAAGATCCGGACTGTGCCTCGACGCGGCTGCCGCCGCGCCGGGTCGGCGAGGGGCATTGGGTGCGCTGCTCAGAGCGGTGCGAGGCGGGTGTCAATACCGAGGTCCGCGAAGTGATTTCGGTCCCCGCCGCCGTTGCGGACGCACCGGCCGCCGTAGCGTTCGACAGGGTCCGGCTGAGCTACCGCGCCTCACGCGGCTTCCTTGGCCTGCGGCGCTCGCGGTTCGACGCGGTCAAGTGCGCAACGTTCCAGGTGCAGGAAGGCGAGGTCCTCGGAATCGTCGGCGAGAGCGGCAGCGGCAAGACCTCGATCGGGAGGCTCATCGTCGGGCTCGAAAGGCCGAGCCAAGGCACTATCCGCATCTACGGTCAGGAGCGCGCGTCCGGGGCCGTCTATCTCACACATCGCGATACGCAGCTGATTTTCCAAGACCCGCAATCGGCGCTTAATCCAAGGCGCAGTGTCATGCGTCTCGTAACCCAGGCGCTGGAGGTGGGCGAGACTTACGCGCCGGAATCGGAGCGCAGACCGGTTGCCGAAGCCTTGCTGCGCGACACCGGACTTCCGCCCGATTGCCTTGACCGGTTTCCGTCGCAATTGTCGGGCGGGCAGCGCCAGCGCGTGAATATCGGCCGCGCGCTGGGTGCAAAGCCCAAACTCATTGTTGCGGATGAGATTGTCTCCGGTCTTGATGTGTCGGTGCAGGCGCATATCCTCAATTGTCTGCTCGACCTGAACCGCAGCCGCGGCCTGACAATGGTGTTCATCAGCCACGATCTTGCGGTCGTCCGTTATCTGTGTTCCCGCATTCTGATGATGCATGCCGGGGAAATCGTGGAGGAAGGTCCGACTGAAGCCGTATTTTCGAATCCGCAACATCCCTATACCAAGGCCTTGCTTGAGGCTGTGCCTCCCGACAATGCGGACAAGCCGTGGCCCCCGGTTCTGGCCCCGGATCCCGCAATGGGCGCGCTACGATGAGTGAGCGATCGATGAAGGCGAAACCGATAGGTAAGCCACGGATTCTCAAGGCCGTCAGTCTGCGCGAGCAGATTTACGAGCATTTGCGCGAGCGCATCCAGTCCGGACAATTGACTTTCGAGGATCGGCTGGTCGACGTCGATATTGCGGACGAATTCGGTGTGTCGCGGATGCCGGTGCGCGAGGCGCTGATGCAGCTCGTGCATGACGGCATGATCGAGAGTTCGACGCGCGGCTTCATCCTGCGGCGCTACAGCGATCAGGAGGTCGCGGACATTTTCGAGATCAGGCGCCTGCTGGAGCCGGCTGCGGCCGAGATCGCAGCGCGGAAGATGACCGACGAGGCGCTGCAAACGATGGAGGAGGCCATCGAGGAAGGCATCGCTGCAAGTGACGCCAACGATTTCAGTGCCTTTGTGGTGGCCAATGCCAAGTTTCGCGGCGCCTGGCTCGCACAGGTTCCGAATGCGCAACTGGTTGCCGCGCTCGCGCGCTATATCGATCACGTGCAGATCGTGCGTCTTGTAACGCTGCCGCAGCGCGCGGTCCGGGACGACGTGCTCGCCCGCTTGCGACTGATTCATGAGGCGTTCGCCGCGCGCGACGCCGGCCGTGTCGGCGCACTGTTCCGGGAACACGTCGATGCGGCCGTGCTGGCGTATCGGACCTATCGCACGTGACGCCGGTCGAACGATAAGAGCGCACCGGCCGAGCGACATTTCTTGACTCCCAACATGCGGGTCCGTAATTTGGATACTGTATACTGTTTTGCGACGGAGCGGTGACATGCCGGCTGCTGAATCGACGCGGGTCGTCAATCCGATGGCGGACCCTGCGAAGAATGGCTTCAAGCTCGGCGTGTTTTCCGCGAATGCTGACCGCGGGCTGACCTTTTCGACCGTTCCGGAAGCCTGGAAGGCGGAATGGGACGATATCGCGGCGGCGTGCCGGATCGCCGAGCGCGGCGGGATGGATTTCTTTCTTCCGATCGCGCGCTGGCGCGGCTATGGCGGCTCGACCAATGTTCGGGAATGGTCGTTCGAGACGTTCACCTGGGCGGCCGGTCTTGCCTCCATCACCGAACGCATCGCGCTGTTCATGACCGTGCATGTGCCGCTCCTGCATCCGCTCTATGCGGCGAAGGCGCTTGCGACCGTCGATCATATCAGTCACGGCCGCGCCGGGCTCAACATCGTGTGCGGATGGAATCCGGACGAATTCGACATGTTCGGGGTGACGCTGGTTCCCGATGCGTATGTGCAGGCCAAGGAATGGCTCGACGTCATCGTCCAGACCTATAACAGCGACAAGCCGATCGACTTCGACGGCAAGTATTATCATCTGAAGAATGCCGTGAGCCGTCCGGCATCGATCCAGAAGCCGCGGCCGGTGACCATGAACGCGGCCTTCGGCCCGCCCGGCCGCGATTTCGCGGCGCAGAACTGCGATCACCTGTTCACGAGTTTCACCGATCTCGAGGTGGGCAAGGGCCATATCGCCGACATCAAAGGACGCGCCAAAAAATTCAATCGCGATATCGGCGTGTTCACCATCGGTCATGTGGTGTGCCGCCCAACGCAGGCCGAGGCCGAGGACTATTACGATTATTATTCCCGGCAGCATATCGATGAGGAAGCCGTCGCTTACCACATGCAGCAGAAAAGGAACTTCAGCCAAAGCCACGAGGACGAGGCTTTCAGGCTCTACAAGCAGCGCTTCTCCGCGGGGACCGGCAGCTATCCGCTGGTCGGAACGCCGGAAAAGATCGCGTCCGAGCTTACGAAATTTGCCGGTGCGGGCTTCAACGGTGCGGCGTTGTCGTTCGTCAATTACAAGAACGAATTGCCGTATTTCTGCGAGACCGTGATACCGCTCCTGAAAGAGGCGGGACTGAAAGCATGAGAACGGAGGGAGGCCGGCCAGGTGCTGATGACAAGTAGTGCCGACCCGCGCGTTCTGTTCGAGCCGTCCGCGCGCACGCTTCCTGTCATGCTGCAACGGCAGGCCGAACGCTACGGCGAGCGGCCACTGTTCGTTTGTGACGGCGAGCGTTGGAGCTACAACGACGCGCTTGACGTTGCGGCGCGCAGCGGCGGCCGTTTCGCGGCGGCCGGCATCGGCAAGGGCGACCGGGTCGCGATTCTGTGCGGCAACCGGCCGGAATTCCTCGATCTGTTTCTCGGCTGCGGCTGGATCGGCGCGATCTCGGTGCCGGTCAATATTGCCGCACGCGGGCCGCAGCTCGAACACATGCTGAAGACATCGGGCGCACGGCTCCTTGTGCTGGAACGGGAATGGCTGCCGGCGCTGGAGTTTGTTGAGTTTGCAAAGCTTCACGTCGAGTCGATCTGGGTGATCGACCCGGACGGCAGCACGCCGGGGCGGCACCAGCAAATTCCAGTCCGTGCGTTGCCGCCGCATGGCGAGCCGGCCGCGCCGGCCGAACTCAAGCCGCATGATCTTCTCACCATCCTGTTCACGTCCGGCACTACGGGTCCGTCCAAGGGCGTGTGTTCTCCGCATGCGCAATTCTTCTGGTGGGGCTTCAATGTGCTGCGCCAGCTCGCATTGCAGGACGGCGACGTGCTGCACACCACGCTGCCGCTGTTCCATGTCAACGCGATGGCGACGTTCTTCCAGGCGCTGCTCAGCGGCGGTACGCAGATTGCGGAGAAGCGTTTCTCCGCGTCGAACTTCTGGCCGGCGCTGGTGTCGTCAGGCGCGACAGTGACCTATGTGCTCGGCGCCATGGTGCCGATGCTGCTGTCCCGGCCGCCATGCCCGGAAGAGAGGCAGCACAAGGTGCGCGTTGCGCTCGCGCCGGGTGTGCCGGCACATTTGCATGAGGTCTTCACCGGGCGGACCGGCATCTATCTGCTCGACGCCTATGGCGCGACCGAGAGCAATGCCGTGATCGGGACGACGATGGATACACGTCAGCCCGGCTGGATGGGCAAACTGTTCGGCGGATTCCAGGCGCGCGTCGCCGACGAGGACGACAACGAAGTGCCGGACGGCACGCCCGGCGAGCTTCTGCTGCGCGCCGATGATCCGTTCGCGATGGCGACCGGCTATTTCGGCATGGCGGACAAGACGGTTGAAGCCTGGCGCAATCTCTGGCTCCATACCGGCGACCGCGTGGTGCGCAACGAGGACGGCTTCTACAAGTTCATCGACCGCATGAAGGATTCGATCCGCCGGCGCGGCGAGAACATTTCCTCTTTCGAAGTCGAGCGTGTGATCATGTCGCATCCCGCGGTCGAGATCGCGGCGGTGTTTCCAGTGCCGTCCGATCTGGCCGAAGACGAGGTGATGGCGACCGTGGTGGTGAAGGATGGCGCTGCGCTTGATGGGGCGGAGCTGATCCGCTTCTGCGAGGGTAGATTGTCATATTTCGCGATCCCGCGTTTCATCGATTTCGTTCGCGAGCTGCCGCGCACCGAGAGCGGCAAGGTACAGAAGTTCAAGTTGCGCGAACAGGGACGCTCCGCCGCCACCTGGGACCGAGAGGCGGCGGGGATCACGCTGAAACGGTGACACATGGCCATTTCCTGGTTCTGCCAATGGGATGCCAAAGACGGGACGAACCCGGTTCTCGATGAGCACGACCATCAGGGTCTGGTCGCGCTGATCCGCGGTGTGCCACGGCTGATCCAGGGCCACGTGATGACGCCGGTACATGCGCACGATCCGCATTACGCGGCGGAGCTTCACACCTCGCCCGCGCTGGTTCTGCAACTCGAATTTGCCGAGATTGCCGATCTCGAACAGGCGCTGAAGCCGAACGGCTATCTGCAGGCGCTGGCGCATCACGATGTGCTGCCGAGCCTCGCCGGCACGATCGCAAGCCACCACGCGATGCTCACGCGCCGCTATCCGGTCGCGCAGCCCGCCGATGAATCGGCAAGCGAGTTGCTGAGCTACATGGTCGAGTATGAAGGCCCGGCCTCGGACGAGAATGCCTGGCATCTGTTCTATGTCACCGGGCATCCGCCGCTGCTCGCGAAATTTCCCGGCATTCGCAAGATCGAAATCTATACGCCTGCAGTCATGATCTCGGCGCTGCCATTCGCGGTGCGCCGCACGATGCAGCGCAACAAGACCGCCTGGGATAATGCCGAGGCGATGAACGCCGCGATGGCGAGCCCGGTGCGTGCAGCCTTGCGCAAGGACTTTCAAAACTTTCCCGCATTCCAAGGCGCCGCTGCGCACTATCCGTTCCGCACCGTGTCCGTGCGTGGCGAAAACTATCGCGCGCGTGGTTAACCTTAAGGCTTTGTCGCGCGCGTCGTGCAAGACAAAATGCACACCTGGCCGCGCAAATGGATAGACTGCCGGGACATAAAACAGGGCGGCAAACAGAGTGGATATGGGCAGGGCTATGGCCGTGCCCGTGTTGGAGTTGAGTGATGTCTGGCAGTCCGCTGCGTCACCGGATCGGACAGCGTGAACCGATCGGTCTGTTCTGGATGACGATGGGTTCGCCCACCGTTCTGGAGCTTGCGGCACAGGCGAAGCCCGACGCGGTGGTGATCGACGCCCAGCATGGCCTTTGGGATCGCGTCTCGCTCGAAGAATCGGTCGGTGTGGTTGCGAAATCCGCAGCCGTCCTGGTGCGGGTCGCGGAGAATTCGCGGCTTGCCATCGGACAAGCGCTGGATGCCGGCGCCGAGGGTGTCATCGTTCCCTTGATCGAGACCGACGTGGAAGCCGCGGCCGCGGTTGCGGCGGCGCGGTTCCCGCCGGAAGGGGCGCGGTCCGGCGGCGGCGTACGCCCGTTGTCGCGCGACTTCGGTCAATACTATCTCGACTCGATCCGCCGGACCGTGGTTGGCGTCATGATCGAGACCGTGCGCGGCGTGCGCAATGCCGCGGCCATCGCCAACACGCCCGGCGTGGACTTCGTGCTGATCGGAACCGGCGACCTCGCGATTTCGCTTGGCGGCTTCCCGCATGTCGACCATCGGCATGGCGAAGCCTGCGCAGCCGTGCTGGAGGCCTGCAAGGCCGCCGGTGTGGCCTGCGGAATTTTCACGCTCAACGTTGAATCCGCACTGGCGCGGCGCAGCGACGGCTATCCGATCGTGGTGGTGGCGAACGATATCGATATCGTCGCAAATGGCTTCAGCCGCGCGATGAAACTGTTCACGGGCAAGGGCGAGACGATCAAGGCGCAGGCCAAGGCTTCGACCGCTCCAGTCGGTTATCTCGCGACCAAAGAAAAGGATGACGACGTGTCTGACCTTCTGATGAAATTCGCGGCCTTCATCGCCGATGGCCGCATCCGCGTCGTCGATCTGACCCAGACGTTGAAGCCGTCAACGCCGGTGATCCAGTTGCCGCCGCCGCTCGCCCCGTCCGATCCGTTCAGCATCAAGGAAATCTCGCGTTACGACGAGCGCGGCCCCGGCTGGTACTGGAACAACATCGCCTGCGGCGAGCACACCGGCACGCATTTCGATGCGCCGGCACACTGGGTTACGGGCAAGCATTATCCGGACGGCTATACCGACACGGTTTCGGTCCAGCGTTTCGTCGCGCCTGCCGTCGTGATCGATTGCAGCAAGGAAGCCGCAGCCGACGAGAAATTCCTGCTGGAGCCCAGCCATATCGAGGCGTGGGAAGCAAAGCACGGCCGCATTCCCGACGGCGCCTGGGTGCTGATGCGGACCGACTGGTCGAAGCGCGACGACCCGGCGCGTTTCCTGAACATGAAGGAAGACGGGCCCCATGTGCCGGGTCCTTCGGCCGCCGCGGTACGGTTCCTGGTGCAACAGCGCAACGTCAACGGCTGGGGCGTGGAAGCGGTCGGCACCGATGCCGGTCAGGCTTTTGCGTTCGAGCCGGCGTTCCCGGCGCACCACCTGATGCATGGCGCGAACAAGTTCGGCCTTGCGAGCCTGTGCAATCTCGATCAGCTCCCCGCCACCGGCGCGATCCTGATCACGCCGCCGCTCAAGATCGAGAAGGGTTCGGGCAGCCCGCTGCGTGTGCTGGCGCTGGTGCCGGCTTAACTTGCGCTGTGGGCGCGCAATTGGTGGCGTTCAAAACGGCACGACAAGACCGTCCATCGGCGCGTCGCAGTTGACGAGGTCGACGCGCTTGAAGGCGATCCTTGTATCGCCGCCGGTCGTGACCAGCGTATGCCGGTAGGTGCCGGCGAAAATGCGCTGCTCTTCGCGGCGGTATTCCACGATCATGAATTTCGAACGCACTTCGGTGGTGTTGCCCCCGCCCCCCTCGATCGTGACATTGGTGACGATACGGCTGGTCTGGGAGCGCGGCTCCTGCGAATAGATGCGCGGCGAGGCCAGGCGGCGCACCCGCGTTTCCAGCAAGCGCCGGTCGTCATACATCAGTGAGACGGTATCGAGTGGACTGGCCTGATTGGGCTCACTCGGAACCCAGTAATGCGCCTCCGGCGTGAATAGCGCGAGCCATTCGTCGAAGTGGGCGTCATCGAGGAGACGCGCCTCGTGGATCAGAAAGTCCTCGACGTCGGTACGGGAAAGGGCGCTCGCGGCCTTGCGTGCGATTGCAGTCATGCGCTGGCCTTCATCTCGTTTGCGGAGGTCTGCTCGCCCAGCATGTAGCCGCGCCAGGCCTCAAACATGTTGCGGATATACACCTCGCTGGTGGAGTTCTTGCCCTTCAGGCCGCCATATTCGTCGCGGGCGTCGCTCGTATAGCCGCGGCCGATCTCAATCCATTCGGCGCCTTCGCTCGCAAGTCCGATGCCCACACGATTGTAGATTTCGAGATCGTCGGTCAGCACCAGCGAGCCGGTGCCGTTGACGATGTTCGCGAATGCAATCGTGTTGCGGAACATCTGCTCCGGCGCGCCCTTGAGTCTGAAATTATAGGTGCAGACCAGGGTCTTGTTGACGGCGAGCGGATGGATGACACGCAACTGCTGGAACGAACTCATGAAGGACAGGTTCGGATAGATATTGGAATTCCAGCGCCGCACCTCCAGAATACGCTTGACCTCGTCCTTGCCCTTTTTGGCTTCGAGCGCCGCGATATAGTCGCGGAACACCGGGTCTTTCATTGCGGCAACGAGTTTGGAATCGTCGTGATAATCGCCGAGATAGGAATGTCCGTTCGGATAGGTCCAGATGCCGACCTGGTTTTCCCAGAACGAGTAGGGTGCTCCGTTCTGCCGCATTTGCCGGATCGCGATCTCACCGGTGCCGTCGGAATAGACCTCATCGCTCTGCTGCTGGGCGGCGTCGATCGATGATCGATGCGTGAACCACGGGTGCGCGGCATCGCAAAGATTTTCCAGATAGAGCTTCCAGTTGCCGTTGTAGACATGGCGGAAAACCCCGCCGGCAACCTCGATCTCGCCGTCCGGTGCGCGATCGACCATGTCGTCGATCGAGGTGGCCATGTGGCCGAGATGCTCCTTCAGGCTTTTGCCTTCGGGAGACTGGCTCATGAAGATGAAGCCGCGATAGCTTTCGACGCGCGGCACCTGCGTCATCGCCGTGCGAGGATTTTTGGTGTCGAAATCGGCGGGATAGCCGTGATTGAGCGGCACCGCCTTGAGCCGGCCGTCGAGATGATAGGTCCAGCCGTGATAGACGCACTGGAACTCCTTGGCATGACCGCAATCCGACGCCACCACCATTGCCCCGCGATGTGCACATTGATTGTGCAAAACCTGCAATTTCCCAGTCTCGTCGCGGGTGACCACCATGGCGCGGCGTCCGACCTGCGTGAGGAAATAGTCGCCCGGATTGCGCACCTGGCTTTCATGACCGACATAAAGCCAGGCACGGCCGAAGATGCGGTCCATCTCGAGGTTGAAAATCTCCGGATCGGTGTAGAGTTTGCGGTGGACGCGCGCGGGCTGAACTGCGCCGGCCAGATCGTTCGGGGTCCGCATATTGATCCTCCGGACGTTTGGAACTGGAATTGGACCAAACGATACTGTGCAGTATCGTTTGCGGCAAGCAAGGAATCGACGCATCGTGACCCTCGTGCTGGAAAAAAACGCCGTCGCAGGCCGCAGCAGCCTGTCCGACAAGAAGCGCAAGGCGATCCTGAAGGGCGCCAAGGCGGTGTTTCTCAGACACGGCTTCGGCGATGCCAACATGGACGACGTGGCGGCAACGGCCGGCGTGTCGAAAATGACAGTGTACCGCCATTTCGGCAGCAAGGAGGAGCTGTTCGCCGGGGTCATCACCGAATCCTGCCAGCAGCTCGTCACCGGTGAAATCGAACAGGTTTTCTCGCTGCCGATGCGCGACGCGCTGCGGGCCTATGCACGGAAGATGACCGACATCTTTTTCGCGCGCGATACCGCGGAATTGCACCGCATCGTCATTGCGGAAAGCCGGCGCTTCCCGAAGCTTGGCCGGCTATTTTACGAAACCGGCCCGCAATCCTGTATCGATCCTCTGGAAGCCTATTTCGTCCGCCATAAGAGCGATCCGGCGCTGAAGGTCAGCGATCCGCGCCGGGCGGCGGAGGAGTTTCTCGAACTGTTGCGCGGTTATTCGCACCTGAAGATGCTGCTCGGCATCGACAAGGGGCCGAGTGCGCGCGACATCGAGGCGCGGATCGACGCGGCAGTGCGGCATGTAATGCGGTGAGGGGATCGACGCGTATGCGGCATCGTGTCCCGGACGCGGTGCGGCATGAGCGGTAGCGAACTGTTGCACCGCTGATCCGGGATCTACCTTACGTGGAAATGGGTCCCGGTGCTGCGGCGCATCACTCCGTGCTGCGCCGCGCCCGGGACACGAGATCAAATACAGTCAAATACTAAATTCCGCCCGCCGCTCGCTTCGGCAAATAGTGCAGCACGCGCAGCTCGGCGAGAATGACGAGCAGATAGGCGACACCGCCAACCAGCGTCAGCATGATGATGGTGACGAACACCATCGCGGTATTGCCCTGGCCTTCGCCGAACGAGAGCAGATAGCCAAGCCCCGAATTGCCGCCGACCAGTTCGCCGACTACGACGCCGATCACCGCGAGCGTCGAGCCGATGCGAAGCCCGGCAAACAGCGGCGGCAGCGAGGCCGGAAACTCGATCTTCCAGAAAATCTGCGAGCGCGTCGCCTTGAACGAGCGCGCCAGATTGATCAGGTCGGGATCGACGTTGCGCACGGCAGTCAGCACGTTGACCATGACCGGGAAGAACACGATCAGGATCGCGACCAGGATCTTCGGATAGATCGTGAACCCCATCCACAAGATGAACAGCGGCGCGAACGCCACCTTCGGCGCGATCTGCAGTGCGAGGATATAGGGCGAGAGCGCAAATTCCGCGGTCGGCGACATGCCAAGCGCGTAGCCGATCAGGGCGCCGAGCAGACTGCCGAGCAGGAAGCCGATCAGGACTTCGAACGCGGTCACGCCGGTATGCCAGGGCAGTGCGGTAACGCTCCACATCCGCAGGAACTCCTTCCAGGTCGCGGACAATGGCGGCACGATATAGGGCGGGATTTTCAACAGGCCCGGGCCCCATTCCCAGGCGATGAGAAACACGACCAGCATCGCGACGCTCGCGATGGTGCCGCGACGGACGAGGGCGGAGCGATCGCCGTTCATTGCGCCAGCTCCTTCTGCGGCATTTCGTGTGACGTTTCCTGCGCCGGATGTTCGCCGATATCGAGTTTGTCCATCAGTCGGGATATGTATCCCGCGACCTTCGGATCGCGCCGCCGCTGCAACGGGTGGTCGCGGCCGGGGATGTCTATGATGATCTCGTCGATGATGCGGCCCGGCCGCTTGCTCATGACCAGCACGCGGTCGGACAGGATCACGGCTTCAAGCAGGTCATGGGTGATGAGCAATGCTGTCTTCTTCGCCTTCATCAGGGTCTGCGCCAGATCGTGCTGCAGCATGATGCGGGTCTGGGCATCGACCGCCGAGAACGGTTCGTCGAGCAGCAGCACCGACGGATCGACCGCGAGTGTGCGGGCCAGCGCCGCACGCTGGCGCATGCCGCCGGACAACTGATGCGGGTATCTCTCGGCGAATTCGCCAAGCTTGAAGGCCTGCAGCAATTCGCGGGCCTTGCGCTGGCTCTGGGCTGTATTGAGCTTGCGGATCTCGGTGCCGAGCAGCACGTTCTGCTCGATCGTGCGCCACGGCAGCAGCAGGTCCTTTTGCAGCATGAAGGCGACATGCTCGTTCGGGCCTTGGACGCGCTCGCCGTCGACATAGGCCTCGCCCTGGGTCGGAGCGTAAAGTCCTGACCCAATATTGAGCAGGGTGCTCTTGCCGCAACCACTGGGGCCGATCAGCGATATGACTTCGCCATCGGCCACCGAGAAATCGACATTTTCGATCGCGGTGAAGGTCGCGCCTTTTGCACCTGCGAAGCGCATGGTGACATTTCGATATTCGAGCCGCTTCATGCGACGACCACCCGTTCTTGGTTTGATTGCATGCGCGGCATCGGGAGCAACATCCGGACCAATTGTTGGGCTTCCTGCCACGTAGCGCCTAACGAGACTGTCGAGTATAGTAAGTTTAATCCGAGGGTGTCACGCCCGCGGGAACGGGGCACAATGTCACGAGCACCAGTAGGGGTATTAATCCAATGACCGCTTCGACCACAGCCGCGATGACGCGACGACTTGCGATCACCGCCTTCGCAGCCGCGCTGGGCAGCGCCCTCGCCATGCCGCAAGCCTTTGCGCAGGAAAAAATCACCTACCTGTTTCCGGCGCCGCCGATCCTGCCGTCCTTTGCCCCGCTGCAGCTCGCCAAGGGCAAGGGCTATTTCAAGGAAGCCGGGCTTGACGTCGATTTCCAGGTCGCGCGCGGCGGCGTCGAGGTGGCCAAGATGGTCGGCGCAGGCAATGCGCAGATCGGCGGCATCGTCGGCGACGGCCCGATCATGGTGCGCTCGAACGGCGTACCGGTGAAGATCGTGGCGCTGTTCGGCGGCAAGGGCTTCATGCAGACGGTTGTGCGCGAGGATGCCGGCGTCGAGAAGCCCGCCGACCTGAAGGGCAAGACGCTGACCGTGCTGTCGTTCCAGGATACGACCTTCTATGCGCTGATCGGTCTGCTCGCGAGCGTGGGCCTCACGCAGAACGACGTCAGCATCCAGCAGGCCGGACCGACCGGCGTGTGGGAATCGGTCGCGACCGGAAAGTCGCAGGGCATGGCCGGCGTTCCGGACTGGATTGCGCTTGTGCAATCGACCGGCACCAAGATCAAGGTGATCCCGACCGACCAGTATTTCCCGCATCTGGCACAGGGCATCGCGGTGTCGGACGACCTGATCAAGAAGAACCCGGAGATGATTCAGAAATTCGTGACCGCGGCAATGCGCGGCATGAAGGACGTGATGGACGACCCGAACAAGGCCGCCGAGGATTTCGTCAAGTTCGTGCCGACCTGGCAGGGCAAGGAACAGGTGGTGAAGGACGCGCTGAACTATTTCGCCAAACTCGTCTATGTCGATCAGAAGCGGCTCGGCGAGATCAATCCGGAGCGGCTCGCCAAGTTGCAGGACTTCTATCTGGAAAAGGGCTTCATCCAGAAGAAGACGCCGGTGGAGGAGCTGTACACCAATCAGTTCATCAAATAGGCGCGGTTCGTCGCAGTTGATATGCGTCATGGCCGGGCTTGTCCCGGCCATCCACGTCTTGTCTTTTGGGGACGTGAATGCCCGGGCACAAAGTCCGGGCGTGACAACGGAGAGTGCGGTTGTGAGTTCGAAACGACATGCCGAAGTCGTCGGCGGCGGCTTTTCGGGTCTAGCGGCCGCGGGTGCGCTCGCGCAGCGCGGCTGGAGCGTGCGGCTGCATGAGCGCTCGCCCGAATTGCGGCCGAGCGGAGCCGGCATCTATATCTACGAAAACGGGCTGCGCGTCCTTGAAAAACTCGGTGCCTATGACGAGGCGGTGAAGGGCGCGCCGTTCGCGCATACCCGCGAGATGCGCGACGAGCATAATCGCGTGCTCTCGGTGCATCGCTGGGACCCGTCGAAGCGCGTGTTCAGCGTGGTGCGCCAGCGTGTGATCAGCGCGATGGCGGATGCGGCACGCAAGAACGGCGTCGAGATCGTGCTTGGCTCCGAAGCTGTGGCGGCAACGCCGGACGGCGAGTTGATCATGGCGGACGGCAAACGCCTGAAAGCCGATCTGATCGTTGCCGGCGACGGCGTGAATTCGAAAAACCGGGATTCGCTCGGCCTTGTAGCGAAGCGCAAGCCGCTGCCGGACGGCGCGATCCGTGTCCTAATTCCGAAGACGCCGGCAGAAATGGCCTCCGGCGACGGCGGCACCACGATCGAGAACTGGTCCGGCAGCAGGCGCATTCTCTATACGCCGGTGAGTGAGACCGAGCTCTATATCGCCTTCACCATGCTGCACTCCGATGAGGTTGGCCGCCGCACGCCGATCGACAAGGCGTCGTGGAAGCAATCGTTTCCGCATTGGGCAGACCTGATCGACCGCATCACCGACGATGCGCGCTACGACCGCTTCGAGTATATCCGCCTGAAAAGATGGTCGTCCGGCCGTGTCGCCGTGCTGGGCGATGCTGCGCATGCGCTGCCGCCGAATATCGGGCAGGGCGCAGGCTGCTCGATGATGAATGGTTTGTCGCTTGCCTATTATCTCGACCGCGAGAAGGACATGGCGACGGCGCTGCGAGTCTGGGAGCAGAACGAGCGGCCGTTGACCGAGCACACCCAGCGCATCTCGGTGTTCCTCGGGCTGCCGACGACTTGGCCGACGCCGCTGCGCCGCGCCTTCCTGACGCTCGCGGGCAAATCGAAATGGATGATCGCGCAGCGCACCAAGACGGCGCGGCATGTGCCGACGGGGACGTAACCGTCCTCGTCACCGGCGGGCTCGACCCGCGGGTCAATTATCGTCGCAAGATGGGTTGCCGGTCACGCCGCTGCGTGTCGGCCCGGCAATGCCCAATGCCTACTTCGCCGGTGCCAGCGCCTCTGCGCCTTCTTTCTTCGCGGTATAGGTCTGAGTCCCGACCCAGCCGTGCTTCGAGATATCGAACACCACGCCGTCAGCGTCCTTGAACTTTTTTTCGAAATTGCCGTGCTTGGCGTCGCCGAAATCGAAGAAGAACGAGCCGCCGGCGTCCTTGATCCAGTCCTCGGTCTGTTTCAGGTCTGCGACCTGGAAGCCGCAATGATTGGCGCCGGGCTTATACTTGTCCTCCGGCATGCCGGGGCGGATCAGCGCGAGATTGGTGGTGCCGTCGGTGAGATAGACCGCCGAGCCCATCGGCTGATGATCGTAGCCGAGATGCTTGAGCCCAAACACTGCCTGATAGAATGCGGCTTGCTTTTCGAGATCGCGCACGAACAGCGCCATGTGCTTGATGCGGCCCTTGAGGTTGGCTTGCGGCACCAGTTCCTCGTCGAGGAAGGCATGCGCCGGATCGGCCTTGATCTTACGGCCGTCGGTACCGACCCAGCCATTCTCCGAAATGTCGAAGATGATGCCTTCCGGATCCTTGAACTTGCGCTCGAAATTGCCTTTGCGCTCGTCGCCAAGATCGAAAAAGAATTTGCCGCCGTGCTTTTCGATCAGCGCCTGCGTCTCTTTCATGCTGTCGACCTGGAAGCCGAAATGATTGGCGCCGATCTGCCCTTCCGGCTTATCGCCGAAGTCGTGCCCCTTGTCGCCCTTGAAGTTGAGCAGCGCGAGATTGATGGTGCCGTCGCCCATATAGACCGCCGAGCCGATCGACAGGTCCTCGCGGCCGTGCCGCTTCATGCCGAACACGTCACCGTAGAACTTGGCGGCCTTGTCCAAATCGCCGACGCAAACCGCAAAATGACGCAGACGGGCCATGATGTGCCTCCGCAACTGATCCGATACATTCGATTGAATGCATTATAGACCTTAACGGCAATGGATGAAATAGCGCCCATTGCGTGTACCGGAATTGATGCTGCGCAATGTTTGCGCGCCGGGTGATTAGATCGTGACCGGCCGGGTCCGCTGTTCGATCAGGCGCACGAGGCTCAACGCGGTCAATTCCGAAGACTTCGGGTTGGTCGCGAGCGGATTGTTCTCCAGCGTGATGGTCATGCGCCCGAATCCGCCTTCGGCGGTGATGGTGTGTCCGTTCAGCCGCGCCGCGGGATCGGCAATCAGTTCGACACGGGTGCGGTCGAGCCCAATGCCGGCGAGTGAGGTTACGACGGTCGCGTTGGCGTTCTGCGGATATTGGCTGGCGGCTTCGCGTGCCGAGCCTTCGAAGAACACGGTGCGTTCGTGCAGGGAGGCGAGGGCCAGCAGCTTCTCCGCCGGCGTTCCTTTCCAGGCGACCGGCGGCTTGAC
This sequence comes from Pseudomonadota bacterium, assembly GCA_049324435.1. Classification (GTDB taxonomy): domain Bacteria; phylum Pseudomonadota; class Alphaproteobacteria; order Rhizobiales; family Xanthobacteraceae; genus Pseudorhodoplanes. The sequence goes on along the minus strand of JBMOOQ010000025.1, from coordinate 45,358 downwards.
GATGGAGTGCGTGACCGCATCGAGCCCGAGCACGGCGGCACCCGCGAGCGCATCGATACCGCCGATGGCGCCGGAGGGAATGAGAATGCGGCTGCCGTGCTTCTCGGCGATCCCGGCGAGGCGCGGCAGCAGTGCGTCGTCGCAGAAGGCCGAGGTCGAGGCGATGATCATGGCGGGAGCAGCAGCGAGCGCGGCGGGCGCCCACGCATCGATCGCCGCGCGGCCCGCGGCCTCGATGACGAGGTCGGGCTTGAGCGCGGCGAGTTCAACTGGAGAGGCCAGAAACGGGACGCCCGCAGGGATGCGCGCGCGTTCGGCCGGCTCGTCCCTGGTTGCAGCCGCCACAATGTCCACGGGCGCCTTGCGTTCTTTCAAAAGAGCGGCAACGCGCGAATTGATGGCGCCAAAGCCGATGAAAACGATGCGAAGGCGCTGTCTCAAGACTATCCCTTGGCCGGCCGGCCCGGATTGACATGGCCGCACTGTTTGCAGCGCTGGTTTTCCGGGTTGCCGTAATAGGCGTCGAACACCGGGGGCATGTCGCGTTCCAGGACCTCGATCGAGACCGTGCGCTCGAACAGCACGTTGTTGCATTTCTCGCAGTACCAGCGATGGGTGTCCATCATGCCGTTCTTGCGGATGCGCTCAACGATGAGGCCTACCGTGTCCGGCCCGCGCATCGGCGCATGCGGAACGTTGGCGGGCAGCAGATAGATCGAGCCTTCCGGCAAAACCACGTCGTGCGGCTTGCCTTCGTGCTGGATGCGGATGTTCACCGTTCCCCTGAGCTGGAAGAAGAATTCCTCGGTCGGATTGACGTGATAGTCGGTGCGGGCATTCGGGCCGCCAACCACGGTGACCATGAAGTCGTCACCGCGGAACACGGTCTTGGCGCCAGTTGGTGGCTTCAGCTTGTCCGGATTCTCGGCGATCCACTTCATCAGGTTGAACGAGGCGGGCTTTTGCGTCTCCTCGGTCTTCAATGCAGCGGCCTGTGCCATGGGGTCTCCTTAATGGGCGTATCGGTCCGGCTCCTGGCCGCAATTTTCGGCACGGCCGCATTCATTCTACAAGACGACAAAATGTTATGGATTGATAGAGATTAAATATGAATTCAGATCAGCGGGTCACCACCCTGGCGATCGCGGTGCGGGTCTGTTTGCGCAATGTCCGCGCAAAGCCTTCCGCTGCGGGCGACAGCGAACGGCCGTCCGGATGGATCAAATAGACATTGCGGGTGACCTGCGGATCGGTCAGCGGGCGAGACACGATATCTCGGCTGCGCGCGAAAGACCAAGCATAGGCCGGCAGCACGGTGACGCCGAGGCCGGCTTCGGCCAGCATCACGGCGGTCGTGATCTGCGAGACCTCGTAAAGCGGCTTGCCGATCTCGTGCCCGGCCTGAGCCAGCGTCCGTTCGGTCAGAACGCGAAGCGACGAATCGCGTGTCAGCATGATCAGCTTCTGGTCCGGCAGGTCGGCCCAGCGGATGCGGCGCTTCTTCGCCAGTGGAGAGTCGGGCGAGCAGAACAAGGCGAGCGCGTCCTGCGCCAGCACCTCGCGGCGGATACCGTCGGCGCGCTCGTCGAAGGTGCCGATGGCGAGATCGGCTTCGCCAGCGCGGAGCCGGTCCAGGATCTGATCGTTTCGAACATCGATGAGGCCGACATCGATCCCGGGGAACGCCGCATTGAAGTCCGCAATGGCGGCCGGCACGATCATGGCAGCGAGCAGCGGGGGTGCCGCGATCACGATGCGGCCGCGCTTCTTTTCGGAGAGATCGCGCGCGTCACGCACTGCGCGGTCGAGATCGGCCAGCAGCTTGTCGGCCGATTGCAGGAATTCGCGGCCGGCGCCGGTCAGTTCGACCCTGCGTGTGGTGCGGTCGAACAGGCGCAGATTCAGTTCGCGCTCGAGTTCGCGGATCGAGAGCGACAACGCCGGCTGCGCCACCTTCAGCCGCTCGGCGGCGCGGGTGAAGGAGCCGAATTCGGCGACGGTTCTGAAGGCCTGAATCTGGCGTAGCGTGATATTCATAATCCAATCATATCAATAGATATGATAATGTCATCTTGCTTAATGAATGCGACCGCAGGACAATGCGAAGCGGAGGCTTAAACGGGCCTCATTGAGCGCTTTTCTTCGATGGATCGCACGCGGGATCAGGTGCTTCGGACGCAATGGGTCGGCCGGCCGGTGCGGCGGTTCGAGGATGTGCGTCTGGTCACCGGCAAGGGTCAGTTCGTCGATGACCTGCGGCTGCCGGAGACGCTGTTCATAGAATTTGTCCGCAGCAACCATCCGCGCGCGTTGATTGTCAGCCTGAATACAGCAGATGCCGAGAATATGCCCGGTGTCGTGACTGTGCTGCGCGCGCCCGAGCCCGGTACGCTCGGGCATGCTGCCGTCAACCGTGTGCTGCCCGACATGCGGATGCTGCCGTTTCCGGTGCTGCCGGCGACCGAGATCAATGCTGTCGGCCAGCCGATCGCGGCCGTGGTTGCGACGCGCGCCTCGATCGCGGCTGATGCGGCTTTGCTGATCGAGGCCGAGCTCGAGCCGGCTCCGCTCTGGGAGAACGAGGAGCCGGTCTATCGTCATGAATGGAAGGCGGGCGATGTTGCCGGCGCTTTCGCAACGGCTGCGCATGTCGTGCGCGTCACGGTTACGCATGAACGCATTGCGCCTTGCGCGCTCGAACCGCGCACCGCCATGGCCTTCTGGGACGAAGGCGCGCAGATGCTGAATGTGTGGCTCTCGACCCAGACGCCGCATCGCGCGCGCAGCGATCTCGCCGCGATCCTGAATCTGTCCGAGAAGAAGATCCGCGTGATCGCGCCAGATGTGGGCGGTGCATTCGGCGGCAAGGCCTCGCTTTATCCAGAGGATGCGCTGGTCGCGCTGGCGTCACTCCAGCTCAAGCGTCCGGTGAAATGGCGCGGCTCGCGCACCGAGGATTTTCTCGCTGCATCGCAGGGCCGCGGCGCGACCATCGCGGGCGAACTGGCGCTCGACAAGGACGGCAAATTTATCGGTCTGCGCGCGAGGCTCGACTATCCGCTCGGGCATTGGCTGCCGTACAGCGCAGCGATGCCGGGCAAGAATGCGGGGCGCTGCCTGCCGGGGCCCTATGTCTGCGACCATGTCGACATTGTGCTTGAAGGCCACGCCGAGAACACCGCGGCGGTCGGCATCTATCGCGGCGCAGGCCGGCCCGAGGCTGCGATGCTGATGGAGCGGCTTGCCGACAAGGCGGCGCAGGCGCTGGGCCTTGATCCTGCAGAGATCCGCCGCCGCAATCTCATTCCGGCTGATGCTTTTCCCTACCGTATGGCGACCGGATCGGTGCTGGATTCCGGCGATTATCCGCGGCTGCTGGAGATGGCGAAACAGAAGGCCGGGTACGACGACGCTGTGCGTCTGCGCGATGAGCGCCGCGCCGAGGGCGAAATCTGCGGCATCGGCATTGCTGTCTATACCGAGCCGTGCGGTCACGGCTGGGAGAGCGCCGAGGTCCGGCTTGAGGCGGACGGCACACTGGTCGCTGCGACCGGTTCGAGCGCGCAGGGGCAGGGGCGCGAGACCGCTTACGCGCAGATCGTGGCCGATGTGTTGCGCACGCGCCCGGAGCGGATAGCGATCGCTCATGGTGACACAGCAAGCTGCCCTGCGGGGATCGGCGCCCTTGCCAGCCGTTCGACGCCGATCGGGGGCAGTGCGCTGTTGCAGGCGGCCGAGCAATTCCGGGAGAAGGCGAGGGTGTGTGCGGCGCGGCTGTTGCAGGCCGATCCGGATGAACTGACATTGACCGAATCCGGATTTGAAACCGCAATTCCGGTGCGCCGCGCTTTGAGCTGGCGCGACCTCGCGCGCATCGCGCAGGCCGATGCCGAGGTTGCGTCGGAATTCGGCAAGGGTCTTCGTACCGCGGTCGTCTATGAGGCCGAGGGCGAGGCCTGGTCGAGCGGCTGCGTGATCGCGCAGGTTAATGTCGATGCCGAAACCGGCGTGCTCGCCGTGGACCGCATCGTTTGGATCGACGACGCAGGCACGGTCGTCAATCCGGTGCTGGCGCAGGGGCAGATGATCGGCGGGCTCGCGCAGGGCCTCGGAGAGGCTCTGCTGGAGCGGATCGTCTATGACGAGGACGGGCAGCTCGTGACCGCAAGCTTCATGGATTATGCTATACCGCGCGCGGCCCATATTCCCGAGCTGGTGCTGGGCAAGATCGAGACGCCAAGTCCGTTCAACGTGCTGGGCGCCAAGGGTATCGGCGAGGCCGGCTGCGTCGGCGTGCCGGCGGCAATCGTGAATGCGGCGGTCGACGCGCTAACGCCTTTCGGCGTCACGCATCTCGACATGCCGCTGACCAGCGAGAAGCTCTGGTCGGCGATGCAACGAAAATGACGGAAGAAGGAAAGAAGCGATGAAATACGGCAGAAAAGACGCGAAGGCCTATTCCCGTGAGCACATGAAAGGTGTCTGGGCCGCAGCGCTGACGCCGTTCACCGAAGATTACAAGATCGATGAGAAGGGCCTGGCATCAAATTTGGCTCACTGGAAAAACGATCTCGGCATCGACGGCGTGTTCATCGCCGGCAAGCAGGGCGAGTTCTTCTCGATGTCGGTGCCGGAGCGCAAGCGCACCTTCGAGATCGCGGTCGATGCTGCAAAGAAGCACGGCTTCCAGACCATCATGTCCTGTTCCGACCAGAACATGGACGTCGTGATCGATCTTGCCAAACACGCCGAGGCGATTGGCGCCGATTACATCGTGGTTCACGCGCCGGTGCTGCACTTCTTCAAGGCGCAGGACGAGACGCTGTACGAATATTACAAATATATCAGCGAGCAGGTGAATATCGGCATCGCGATGTGGAGCCATCCGGATTCGGGCTACCTGATGAGCCCCGAACTGTGCGCGCGCATTGCCGAACTGCCGACCGTGGTTGCGATCAAGTACTCAGTCCCGCGCGAGATGTACGCCAAGCTGACCAGGCTCGCCGGCGATAAAATTCTTGTTTCGACCGCTTCCGAAGAAGAGTGGCTCGACAACATCCTGGAGCTGAACTGGCGGCTCTATCTGTGCTCCAATCCGCCCTATCTGTTCCAGACCGCGGCCGACAAGCGCATCCGCGAATACACCGATCTCGCCTTCAAGGGCGATGCCGCCGGCGCACGCAAGATCCGCGACAGTCTCAATCCGGTGCGCGAAGCCTTCAAGAAGACGCGCCCCGCCGAGAAGCCGCATGCGCATGCAAAATATTGGCAATCGCTGCTCGGTCAGGCGGCAGGGCCGGTGCGGCGTCCGATGCTGGAACTCACCGAATCCGAAAAGGCCAATGTTCGTGCCGCACTTGCAGGCTGTGGCTTGAAACTTGCTAATGAGGCGAAGTCTTCGGCGGCGTGAGCCCGCAGGGATTATCGTGGACGTCCTTTGGATATCGCAATCATGCTCCGATTTTTGCATTGCGCCGGTCACGCTCATGCGCGTTCAGTCGCAAGTTGCTTGACGCTCGCGCGCGGTCGGACACAATCGCCATAACTATCGTTTTTGCCGGTTGCCGCCTCGGTATCGGCAGCTTCGGTCACCACAGGAGGGTATCGTGAAGTTAGTCAAATTGGGCGCCGGACTGGCATTGTCGGCTTTGCTCGCGACGAGCGCAGTTGCGCAGCAGCCGGTGAAGATCGGGTTCATCACCACGCTGTCCGGCCCTGCGGGCTATCTCGGCGCCGACTCGCGCGATGCCTTCAATCTCGCGGTGGAAATGGAGGGCGGCAAGCTCGGCGGCGTGCCGGTGCAGGTGGTCGTGGAAGACGACGGCCTGAAGCCGGGGCAGGGCAAGCAGATTGCCGACCGCATGATGAAGTCGGACGGCATCAAGTTGTTTACCGGAATCATCTTCTCGAACGTGCTCGGCGCCACCGCGCCGGACATTCTCGATGCCGGCGGCATCTATGTTAGCAACAATGCCGGTCCGTCAAATTTTGCCGGCAAGGACTGCCACAAGAACTATTTCGTGGTGTCATGGCAAAACGACACTCTGCATGAGAGCGCGGGTCAGAATGCGACCAATCTCGGCTACAAAAAGGCCTTCATCCTCGCGCCGAACTATCCGGCCGGCAAGGATGCGCTCGCGGGTTTCAAGCGCTTCTTCAAGGGCGACATCGTAGGCGAGATCTACACGCGACTCGACCAGACCGATTTCGCTCCCGAGATGGCGCAGATTCGTGCCGCCAAGCCAGACATGGTGTTCCACTTCCATCCCGGCGGCCTTGGCATCACCTTTGCGCGCCAGTATCAGCAGGCGGGTCTGCTCGGCACCATTCCGCTCGTCGTGGCGGCTCCGTCGGTCGATGCGAATATCGTGAAGGCGCTGGGCGATGCCGCCATCGGCACCAACGGTACCACGCACTGGAACACCGACTTCGACAATCCGGCGAACAAGAAGTTCATGGACGCCTGGACCAAGAAATATCCGGGCCGTCTGCCGACCTATTATGCCGGTCAGGCCTATGACACGGCACTTGCAATCGGCGCGGCGCTGAAGGCCGTCAACGGCGACCTCAAGGACACCGAAAAGTTCCGTCAGGCGATGCTGAAAGCTGACTTCCAGGCCGTGCGCGGCAAGTTCAAGTTCGGACCGAACCAGCATCCGGTCCAGGACTGGGTCGCAACCCGCGTCGAGAAGGGTCCCGACGGCGCGCCGGTGATCAAGACCGTCGGCAAGGTTTTCACCGACAAGGGCGATGTCTATTCCAAGGACTGCAAGCTGTAACCGTTCGCGGCAAGCTCAAAAACATATCCTGCGGGTTACGAGATCCGCAGGATATCGTTGGCCTTGAACGGCGAACCGAGAACTTTGCGAAACGTCGCGCGCATCCATCGATTGCCCGGATCGTCATTGAACCGCTCGTGCCAGAATTGGCGGATCGGGATTGCCGGAAGGTCCAGCGGGTGATTGTGAATGCGGATATCCGCGATATTGAGCATCAATTTCCCGAGCGGCCGCGGGACGGACGCAAGCATATCGCTTGAGCCGACGATCAGCGGCAAGGCGAGGAAATGAGGCACGCGTGCGCCGATTTGCGCACCCGCCTTATGCAACGTCTTTTCTACGATGTCATGCCCAGTGCCGTGCGCCTCGGCAACCGCGTGCCTCGCATTACAAAACAGCTGTTTCGTCAGCGTTTTGCGGATCGCCGAATGCTTGGCGCGCGCAATGCACGCATAGTCCGACATGAACAGCAATTGCTGCATGACGCCGGATCGCAAGCCCGGAATGTAGCCGATTGCAAGATCGACATCGCCCGATCGCAATGCCGGAACGATTGCGTCTGCCGAGAGCTGAATGGTGCGGAAACTGACCCCCGGCGCCGCGACACGGCAGACTTCCAGCATGCGCGGCAAAATGATTGCTTCGGCAATGTCCGTCATCAGGATCGTAAACAGGCGGCGGGCCTTCGCCGGGTCGAATTCGGTCTTCAGCTGAAAGGTACGGTCAAACGCGGCGATCCCTTCGCGGACGTGCGGAGCGATCCGTTCCGCAAATGGCGTTGGCATGACGCCGCCGGATGTCCGCACGAAAAGCTGATCGTCGAAGATTGCGCGCAGCCGCCGAAGCGCGTTGCTGGCGGTCGGCTGCGGCAATGCGAGAGCCGTAGCTGCCCGCGAAATCGCGCGGTGCCGAAGCACGGCATCGAAGACCAGGAGCAGGTTGAGGTCCAGATTCCTGATATTCATCATCAGAATACTAATAATTCAAATATTTGGAATTGGCAAAATGGCGCTCCGACGCAAATGAAGGGGCATGCAGCAGATCGAATTCAACAGCAGCGGAGAGCCGGTGCGGTCGCATCTCCTTCCGCCCATAGGATCGGGACCGGCACCTGCGGTCATTCTGTTGCCGGCCATCGCCGGTGTGAACGATTACATCATGCGCGTCGGCTACCGGTTGGCCAATGCCGGCTTTGCAGTTCTGCTGCTGGACTATTATTCGCGTGAAGGGCATGCGCCCGATGTCTCCACGCCTGAACGGATCGGTGTTGCGGTCGAGGCGTTGCCAGACCGGCGGGTGCTGTCTGACATTGCGGGCAGCCTGGAATATTTGGGTGGCCGCGCCGACATCGACGCGTCAAGGATTGCGACGGTCGGGTTCTGCATCGGCGGCACCTATGCGTATCTCGCTGCCTGCGAGTTGCAGGGCATAGCTGCGGCAGTCGACTACTACGGCTCGATCCGTTACCTTGCAACCTCGCCCAACAAGCCGGTGTCGCCGCTCGATCGCGCGGGCGATCTGCGCGCGCCTCTGCTGGCGCATTTCGGAACGGCGGACCGTCTCATCAGCGCCGGCGATATCGCCGAGTTCGAACAGGCGCTGCGGTCGCACGGACGCAACTTCGAACTTTTTACCTATGGCGGCGCACCGCACGCTTTCGACGAGGATTTCCGGCCGGTCTACCGGCCGGTCGCCGCGGCGGAAGCCTGGCGGCGGACGATGACATTTCTCAACTGGCATTGCCGCGGTTGGGCCTGATGGAGCGGCGTGCAGGCCACAAAATAACGCACGCCAGGAAACAACGCCAAGGGAAAGGAGAGCAACATGACCGACATGCCGCTGAAGGCGCTTCCCATCGAGGGGCACGACCGCAAGCCAACCGATCGTACGGAATGGGCAAAGATGATGACGGATGACGAGTATTATCCGTTTCTCGTCAAGAAAAATATCCGTCCGGCCATTTGGCGCTGGGCCGACGCGCGGCCGAAACTTGAAGAACTCGCGAAAGACAAGCTGCGCCGTGCCGACCGGCGCTTTCTGTCACTGGTGAACGCGGATACCGGCGAGGCCGGCGGCGTTCTGCCCTCGATTTTCCTCGGGCTCCAGATCATCAATCCCGGCGAGCATATCGTGCCGCATCGGCATAATTCCTATGCGCTCTATCACATCATGGAAGGCGAGGGATATTCGATCGTCGGCGATCACCGCTTCGACTGGACGCGCGGCGACACGTTCGCATGCTCGCCCTGGGCCTCGCATGAGCATGTCAACACAGGTACCGGCCCAGCCATTCAATACGTGATTCAGGACATGCCGGCGCGCGCGATGGAGCGCAACCTGATGTGGGAAGAACCGATCGGCAGAATGTTTCACATGGTTGAGGGCAGCATGCCTCATCAGGACTGACGCGGTCCGGACAAAGACGCCGGAGAGCGGGCCACGTGCCGTTCTCCGCTGCGACGATAACAAACGATCTGGGAGGACAGCATGTTTCGATTGGGACTCGGCCTTGCGGCCGGGCTGTTTGCCGCGTCTGCCGCGATGGCCCAGCAGCCGGTCAAGATCGGTCTGATCACCACCTTGTCGGGGCCGGGAGGCTATATCGGCGCCGACATCCGGGATGGATTCCAACTGGCCGTCGATATGGGAGGCGGCAATCTCGGCGGTGTGCCGGTGCGGGTGATCGTTGAGGACGACGGGTTCAAACCCGGTCAGGGCAAGCAGGCGGCAAACCGGATGCTGAAGGCAGACGGCATCCGCCTGTTCACCGGGATCGTGTTCTCGAACATTGCCGGCGCTGCCGTGCCGGATATTCTCGATGCCGGTGCCATTTATGTCAGCCCGAATGCCGGACCTTCCAATTTCGCGGGCAAGGACTGTCATCGCAACTATTTCGTGATCTCCTGGCAAAACGATGCCGCGCACGAAGCTGCGGGCCAGATGGCGACCAATCTGGGATACAGGCGGGCATTTTTGCTGGCCCCGAACTATCAGGCCGGGAAGGACGCTCTCGCGGGTTTCAAGCGCTTCTTCAAGGGCGAGGTGATCGCCGAAAGCTTTACGCGCCTGGACCAGACCGATTATTCGGCAGAGATGGCGCAAATTCGTGCAGCCAAGCCCGACGTGGTGTTTCAGTTTCACCCCGGTGGTTTTGGCATTGCGTTTCTGCGCCAGTATCAACAGGCGGGTTTGCAGGGCGCCATTCCGATGGTGGCCGCCTCGTTCTCGCTGGATAGCACAATGCTCAAGTCGGTAGGGGATGCCGCCGCCGGGCTGCATGTCGGAACGCACTGGAATGCGGACTTCGATAATCCTGCAAACCGGACATTCATGGCCGAATGGACCAAGAAGTTCGGACCCGACCGGTTGCCAACCTATTATGCAAGCCAGGGCTATGACACTGCGCTTGCGATCGCGGCAGCCCTAAAGGGGAGCGGTGGAGACGTGACCGATACCGAGCGTTTCCGGAGAGCGATGCTGGACGCGCAACTTCAGCTTGTTCGCGGCGCGTTCAAGTTCGGGCCCAATCAGCATCCGATTCAGGATTGGTTCGCGACCGAGGTGCAGCGGCAGCCAAACGGACAATTGGCAATCAAGACCACAGCAAAAATCCTTTCCAATCACGGCGACTTTTACGCTAAGAATTGCAAGCTGTAAGGCTTGAGATTGGCGGCCGGGACGCGTAATGCGTTCCGGCCGCCAAGTGCGGCGTGAGGGGAATAGCCGTCATGATGTGTAGCCTGCGATGACGCTGGCGCTTGAGCAAATTCTGAACGGCTTCCAGTTCGGCATCATGCTGTTCCTGATGGCGGCAGGGCTGACGCTCATCTTCGGCATCATGAATGTCATCAATCTCGCGCACGGCTCGCTGTATATGATCGGCGCCTATGCCGCGGCGCTGGTGGCTGCGCGCACCGGCTCTTTCCTGCTCGCCGTGCCGGCAGGTCTGATCGCCGCGGCGATCGCCGGTCTGATCATTGAATTCCTGGTCATCCGCAAACTTTACGACCGCGACCATCTGCAGCAGGTGCTGGCGACGTTCGGGCTGATCCTGTTCATCAATGAAGGCACCACGATGCTGTTCGGCCGCACGCCGCTGTTCGTGTCGATGCCATCCTTCCTGTCAGGCTCGGTCGAGATCATCCCCGGCATTCCGTATCCGACCTATCGCATCGCGATTATGGTGGTCGGACTTCTGGTCGCGTTCGGGCTTTATCTGCTGGTCAACAAGACTCGCATCGGGATGCTGGTACGCGCAGGCTCCACCCATCGCGAGATGGTGCGGGCGCTCGGTGTCGATATCCGTCTGCTCTATACGGTGGTGTTTGGGCTCGGTGCGCTGCTGGCGGGACTCGCCGGACTGATGGCCGGGCCTCTGCTTGCGGTGCAGGTCGGGATGGGTGAGCAGATCCTGATCCTCACCTTCGTCGTGGTGGTGATCGGCGGCTTGGGCTCGATCCGCGGCGCGTTTTATGGCGCGCTGATCGTCGGCATCACCGACACGATCCTGCGCGCATTTCTGCCGGGGCTTCTCAAAACCGTCATGACTGCGTCCGAAGCCGACGCATTGGGCGCCGGCCTCTCGTCGATGGGCATCTATCTCGTTATGGCGCTGGTGCTCTTGATCCGGCCGCAGGGGCTGTTCCATGCTCAAGGTTGACGAGAAATATATGACCCGCGCCGATGCGCCGATAAGCCGCAGCTGGTGGCCGGCGATGGGCGCCATCGTCTTCGTTTTATGCGCGGCCGCGTTCCCGGCTTTCGCCAAGGCGATCGGCGATCCGTCGCTGATCGGGCTGGCCATCCGCATCACCATCTACGCGATCGCGGCGGCGAGCCTGAATCTCATCCTCGGCTATGGCGGCATGGTGAGCTTCGGCCATGCTGCCTATTTCGGGGTCGGCGGCTATGTGGTTGGCATTCTCTATCATCATTTCGCGGATGGTGAACCTTTCCTGGGTGTCATTCCCGGGACCAACCAGTTCCTGATCACTGTTCCTGCCGCGATCATTGTGAGCGGGTTGGTCGCGCTGGTGCTCGGGGCGCTGTCGCTGCGCACCAGCGGCGTGCCTTTCATCATGATTACGCTTGCCTTCGCGCAAATGCTGTTCTTCCTGTTTCTGTCGCTGAAGGCTTATGGCGGCGACGACGGCCTGATCGTGCGGCGCAGGAACGTGCTGTTCGACCTCAACATGGGCGACGATACGACGTTCTATTACCTCACGGTGGCGATTGCGGTCATTTACTTCATCGGCTTCGCGCGGCTGGTGCGCTCGCCATTCGGCATGCTGCTCGGCGGCATCCGGCAGAACGAGCGGCGGATGGCCGCGATCGGCGTCTCGACCTATCAGTACAAGCTGACTGCCTTCGTGATTGCCGGCATGGGCGCGGGGCTCGCGGGCGCTCTTATGGCGAATTACTCCAAGTTCGTGTCACCCGACATGCTGCACTGGACCAAGTCCGGCGATCTGATGATCATGATCATCATCGGCGGCACCGGCACGCTGTTCGGTCCGGTTCTCGGCGCCGCGGTGCTGATCGGACTCGAAACGTTTCTCACCTCCTGGACCGAGCACTGGAAATTCTTTCTCGGCCCGATCCTGATCGTGATCGTGCTGTTCTCGACCGGCGGACTGACCTCGCTGTTCTCGGGATGGAGCCGCAAACGTGAGTGACCCGCTCCTCAAGGTCGACGGTCTGATCAAACGGTTTGGCGGTCTGGTCGCGACCAACAATCTGTCGCTCGATGTGGCCGAGGGCGAACTGCATGCGCTGATCGGACCGAATGGCGCGGGCAAGACCACCTTCATCTCGCAGATCGCCGGCGAGCTGCATCAGGATTCCGGCACGATTCACTTCGACGGCACCGAGATTTCCGGCTGGAAGACCCCGGCACGGGTCCGGCATGGGCTTGCCCGCTCGTTCCAGATTACGCAATTGCTGCCCGATTACACCGCGCTCGATAATGTCGCGCTGGCAGTTCAGGCGCGGCGGGGACATTCATATCAGTTCTTCGTCGATGCGCGTAAGCGTGCAGACATTCGCGACGAGGGCCGCCAGCATCTCGACCGGATCGGCCTCGGCAACCGCGCCGGCATCGTTGTTTCCGAACTGTCGCATGGCGAACAGAAGCAGCTCGAACTTGCTATCGCGCTGGCGACGCGGCCGCGCATGATGTTGCTCGACGAGCCGATGGCCGGGCTCGGCAGCACTGAGTGTGCGCGCATGATCGATCTCCTGAAGATTCTGAAAACCGAGGTCACGATCCTGCTGGTCGAGCACGACATGGATGCGGTCTTTGCGCTGGCCGACCGCATCTCGGTGCTGGTCAACGGAGAGCGGATTGCGACCGGATCGGCCGACGAGATTCGTGCTAACGAGGCGGTGCGTATCGCCTATCTCGGCGAGGGCGACGCATGATGCTCAAAGTCGAAAAGTTGCAGGCGCGCTACGGCCGCAGCCAGGTGCTGTTCGACGTTGATCTGTCGGTGGGCGAGGGTGAGATAGTCACCCTGCTCGGCCGCAACGGTATGGGCAAGACCACGACAATCCGTTCGATCATGGGGCTGACGCCGCCGGCCGGCGGCAGTGTTGAATTCGCAGGCCAGTCCGTCGCCGGGCGTGCGCCTGAGGTGATTGCGCGCGGCGGGATCGGACTCGTGCCGGAGGGGCGGCAGGTCTTCCCGTTGCTCACTGTGTTCGAAAATCTCGTCGCGACGGCGGCCAACCGGCTGAAGCGTCAGAATCCCTGGACTCTGGATGAGGTTTTCAAGCTTTTTCCGCGGCTGAAGGAGCGGCGCAACCAGATGGCCCGCACGCTCTCGGGCGGCGAGCAGCAGATGCTCGCGGTCGGGCGCGCACTGATGACCAATCCGCAGCTCCTCATCCTCGACGAAGCAACGGAGGGGCTTGCCCCGGTGATCCGCGCCGAAATCTGGAACTGCATCTCGCTCCTGAAGTCGCGCGGGCAATCGATCCTGATCGTGGACAAGAATCTGTCGGTGCTGAAGCGGCTCGCCGACCGGCATTATGTGATCGAGAAGGGCCGCACCGTCTGGCGCGGCACCAGCGCCGATATGGACCGCGATGCCGATATCGTTCACCGCTACGTGACGGTGTAGACCTCGTCAATTAATCTGGGCAGCATCTCTATCCGTTCGTGCCCGCGACAGCGGGGATTCCGATTCTGGCGTCCCGCTTTCGCGGGACTGACCGGAGTTTGTGACTGTTCCACAGACCGAGCCGATCATTACAATCGTTGGTCCATCGGGAAGCGTGATGTCCGCAAGCGCGCCGATCTGCGCTGCGACCACCTGTTCGTCCCGCCGCGTCGCGTTCGCGATTGCAAGCGCGGAGGTTGCGGGATCGAGACCTGCCGCGACGGCGCGATCGACAAATTGCCGCAGCGTCTTCTTCGGCATGTAGATCACGGTCGTCGCTGAAGGATCGGCGACGCTGCGCCAGTCGATATCCTGCGGGAGCGTGCCCTTTTCGCAGTGGCCGGTGATGTATTGCACCCGGCGCGCGGCACTGCGATGTGTCAGTGACAGGCCGAGGCGGCTTGCTGCTCCTTGCGCCGCTGTGATGCCTGGAACTACGTCGATGGTGATGCCGGCCTTGCGGCACGCTTCGATTTCCTCTCCGGCGCGGCCGAAGATCATCGGGTCGCCGCCCTTCAGCCGCACCACGCGGCGGCCGGATCGGGCGAGCCCGACCATCAGCGCGTTGATTTCCGATTGCTTGCAGGAAGGACCATGCCCGGTCTTACCGACCAACATGCGCTTGGCTTCGCGTCGTGCGAAATCCAGAACCTGCTTTGAAACCAGATCGTCATAGAGGATCACATCGGCCGATTGCAGCGCGCGCACGGCGCGCAGCGTCAGCAATTCCGGGTCGCCGGGCCCGGCGCCGACAAGCGTCACGGATCCGTTTTCGGCAGCCGGGGCTTGCGCAATTGTCTGCCGCAGCAGCGCGTCGAAATCGGCATGTGACGGCTCACCATTTGGGTTCTGCAGCGCGGCGCGCGTAAAGACCTGCCAGAACAGCCGCCGGCCGTTGAACGAAAGTCCCGATTGCTTGACCGCGCTGCGCCAGTTGCGTGCGGCCTGCGCCCAGCGCGCGAAACCTGCGGGCAGCATCGCTTCGATGCGGGAGCGGATCGCCTGAGCGAAGACCGGTGCCGCGCCATCGGTCGAGATCGCAACAACAAGCGGCGACCGGTTGACGATGGCGCCGAACGAGAAGTCACAGAAGTCGGGCTTGTCGATCACATTGCACGGCACGCCCGCGGATTGCGCCGCCGTCTGAAATTGTTTCGCCTCCGCGTCCGTATCGAAAGCGCCGATGGCAAGCGCGCAGCCGGCCATCGCGCCACGGTCCCAGGAGTGCCGGTGCACCATCACCGAACCGGCGGGCGGCGTCGCGGCAGCTTCGAGCAATTCGTCGGATGGATCGGCTGTATAGACATCGACATGGGCACCCGCGGCCGCAAGCAGTTCGGCCTTCCACGCGGCAGCAGCATTTCCACCGGCAATGAAGGCGCGCTTGCCGTTCAGCGCGAAGAACACCGGCAGCCGCGCCAGCGCTTCCATGCGCGGGCCAGCGCTTTCAACCGGCGAACGCGGGCTGTCGTGCGCTCGATCCATCTTGTGTCTCTTGCTGGGCTACGATCTTCTTCAGTTCGGGCAGACATGAGCCGCAATTCGTCCCGGCGCGCAGCGCCTTGCCGATGCCTGCGACATCAGCCGCCGCGCCGGAGGTCAGCGCCTCGCGGATGGTGTTGAGCCCGACGCCGAAACAGGCGCAGACGATCGGGCCGGCATCGGCCATGCCCTCCGCCGACTGGCCCGAAAGAAGGATCCAGCGCTGACGCTCTTCCAGCGTTTCGGCGGCGAGAAGGGCTTTCGCAACATCCCATTGCGGACGTTGCGAGGCCGGACCGATGAACAGGCAGAAGGCGAGGCGGCCGTCAGCGAAGCCCGCCGCACGATAGGTGCCGCGCGGCTCATCGATAAATTCGGACAACGACAATCCCGCCGCGGCACAGGCTTGAAGCCATCCGCGCCAGCGGTCCGGGCCGTCATTGCTTGCGATCAGAAAGCCGTCACCGCCGTCCGCAGCGGACTTGGCCCACCATGTTCCGCCGGGCAGCGTTACAGGTTGCTTGCTGAGGAGGAAGCCGGCAAAGCGATAATCGACGCGCGCGATAACGGCGGGCGTTGCCTTTGCTTCCGGCTGTCCGGAGAACGGATCGGTCGCCGGATTGACCAGCGCGCCGATGCAGGCGGACGATGCGTTCGCATCGCTCCAGTGGATCGGCACGAACAGCGAGCCGCGCTGTTGATCCTCGCTCACGCGGACCTTCAAAATGCAGGCGCCGTATGCGGTGGCCACGCGCGCAAAATCGTCCTTGGCAAGGCCGGCCTGTGCCGCGTCGTCGGGATGGATTTCGACGAATGGCTCGGGCAGATGCGAGGCAAGGCGCGGACTGAGCCCTGAGCGCGTCATGGTGTGCCATTGATCGCGGATTCGCCCGGTGTTGAGGATGAATGTGAAATTTGTGCCGGTTCCGGTCTGCAGCGCCGGCGGCTCCGGCGCGACGAAGCGGCCCTTCCGGTCTTGAGTGAAAAAGCCACCCGCCGCAAAGAAGCGGACGTCGCCGGCAACGCGTCCGGAGGCTTGCGGCCACTGAAACGGCGCGAGCGCATCGAAAGCGGCATCGCCAATATCGGCATAGGCGCCGATGTCAAAATCGCGCGTGCCGTTATTCTCGAAGGCCGAGAGGGCAGCGTGTTCGCGGAATATGTCCGCAGCGCTGCTATACGCGAAGGCATCGCCAAAGCCCATGCGCTGTGCGACCTGCGCGACGATCCACCAGTCCGGCTTTGCCTCGCCCGGCAGCGGCAGGAAGGAGCGCTGCCGCGAGATGCGGCGCTCTGAATTCGTGACCGTGCCGCTTTTCTCGCCCCAGGCCGCGGCGGGCAGCAGGATATGCGCGCCGTTCGCGACCGTGTCGTTCGACAGCACATTCTCCGACACGACGAACAGGTCGAGTTTCCTCAATGCGGCGCGCACCGCGTTTACATCGGGCAGCGACACCGCCGGATTGGTTGCCATCACCCACAGCGCCTTGATTTCGCCCCGGGCGACCGCCTCGAACATCTGCACCGCTTTGAGACCTTCGCGCTGCGCCATGTTTGGCGCGCGCCAGAAGCGGCCGACGCGGTCGATCTCGTCCGGCGAAAAACCCATATGCGCGGCAAGCTGGTTGGCGAGCCCGCCGACCTCGCGTCCGCCCATGGCGTTCGGCTGGCCGGTGAGCGAGAACGGCCCCGTGCCTGGTTTGCCAATGCGGCCGGTCGCAAGATGGCAATTGACGATGGCGTTGACTTTGTCGGTGCCCTGCGCCGACTGGTTTACCCCTTGCGAATAACAGGTGACGACCCGTTCGGTGGTGCGGAACAGATCGAAGAATTGCGCGATATCTGATGGTTCGAGGCCGGTCTTCCCGGCGGCCGCATCGAGATTCGGCGCAATCGCGCGGCAGCGCTCCAGCGTCGCTTCGAAACCGGATGTGTGCGCATCGACATAGGCGAAATCGACAGCGTCGGTATCGGCGAGATAGGTGAGAAGCCCCGCAAACAGAACCGAATCCATGCCGGGGGCGACAGATAGAAATAGGTCGGCTTCTTCTGCCGTGGCAGTGCGGCGCGGATCGATCACAACAATTTTTCCGCCGCGTTCGCGCCTGTTTTT
This sequence comes from Pseudomonadota bacterium, assembly GCA_049324435.1. Lineage (GTDB taxonomy): Bacteria > Pseudomonadota > Alphaproteobacteria > Rhizobiales > Xanthobacteraceae > Pseudorhodoplanes. The sequence continues at coordinate 27,824 of JBMOOQ010000025.1, read as the reverse complement.
CACCATCCGCTGGAACAGCACCGGATGACACCAGGCCGCGTTCGAGCCGACCAGAACGATAAGGTCGGCCTGATCGAGATCAGCATAGCTGCCTGGCACTGTATCGGAGCCAAACGCGCGGCGGTGGCCCGCAACCGACGACGCCATGCAGAGCCGTGAATTGGTGTCGACATTCGCGGTACCGATGAAGCCTTTCATCAGCTTGTTGGCGACATAATAATCCTCGGTCAGCAATTGACCGGAGAGATAGAAGGCGATCGCGTCCGGCCCGTCGCTGTCGATGATGCGGCGGAATCCGTCGGCGACCTTGTTGAGCGCGGTGTCCCAATTCGTGCGGCCGAAAGTTCCGTCCGGCCGGCGCAGCATGGGATGCAAAAGACGAGTATCCAGCGCCAGCGTCTCGCCGAGTGCGGAGCCCTTCGAGCAGAGCCGTCCGAAATTTGCCGGATGTTCCGGATCGCCCGATATCATCGCGCCGCCGCGACCATCGGGCGAGGCGAGGATACCGCAGCCGACGCCGCAATAAGGGCAGGTAGTGCGGACGACCGGCGGGGTGTTGGAGGGGGCATTCATTCTGCCGGCCCTCAATACACGTCCTGCTGATAGCGGCCGTGCTTCTTGAGATCGGCCACAAATGAAATCGCCTCGTCGGTCGAACGCGCACCGTATTGTGCGACGATATCGACCAGCGTGCGCTCCACATCCTTCGCCATGCGCTTGGCATCGCCGCAGACATACACATGGGCGCCATCGGCGAGCCAGGACCACAGGTCTCGTCCCACTTCCCGCATCCGGTCCTGGACGTAGAATTTCTGATCGCCGTCGCGCGACCATGCGAGGGAGAGCCGCGTCAGCACACCGCTCGCTTTCATGCCGTTCAGCTCATCTTCGTAAAAGAAGTCGCAGTCGCGGCGCTGGTGGCCGAAGAACAGCCAGTTGCGGCCAGGCGCCTTTGTCGCCATGCGCTCGTGCAGGAAGGCGCGGAACGGCGCGATTCCGGTTCCGGGCCCGACCATGATGATCGGCACCGATGGATCGGCCGGAAGGCCAAAGGCGTGCGCCCTCTGCACATAGACGTGAATGGGATCGCCCGGCGCGATGCGTTCGGCAAGATATGTGGAGGCGACGCCGAGCCGCGTCCGGCCGGCGACCGGATAGCGCACGGTATCGACGGTCAGCGACAGCCGGCCGGGCTCAACCTTGGGCGATGACGATATGGAATAAAGACGCGGTTGCAACGGTTCGAGCGCTTCAATGAAGGCTTCCGGATCGGGGGTGACGCCTGCGAATTTCTCCAGCGTGGCAAGCACGTCGAGCGTCGCCGCGTCGCCATCGGGGTCTTCGCCGGACGCCAACGCCTTGGCCTTTTGCCGCCGCTCACCGCCGGTGATGTAGGAGAACAGCTGGAACAACGAGTCGGGCGCGGGTGATAGCGAGACCTCATCGATCAGGACATCGCGCAGGCTCTTGGCGCCGACTTCGCAATCTGCCGTAACCCCCAGCTCCCGGATGATTGCGTCAGCCAGAGCAGGATCGTTTTTCGGGAACAGGCCGAACGCATCACCGACCACATAGTCGAGCTTTGCTCTGCTTAGATCGAAATCGAGATGCCAGGTTTCCTTCTCGGAGCCCGGCTTATTGAGCCGGTAACGTCCAACAAAGGTCGCAGTCGCAGGGTTGTCGCGCGAGCGGCCGGCATCGCCTGCGGGTTGCGGCGCCGTGACTGACTTGGCCTCCGCCGGTGCTTTCGCCGCTGGCGTGTTGGCCATTTCCTCGTAGAGCGTTTTCAGCATGCGGGCGGTTTCCTTGCCGCCGGGCACGCACAGATTCAGCCGCTCTTCCGATCTGTCGAAAATCTTGTCGGCATAGTCGTTGCAGTTATACCCGCACTGTCCGCAATCCTGCTGGGCCATCGCAGCCATCATGCGCCGCCGTAACGGGCGGCCCTCGGCGAGCTTCATGCGCTCGGCCAGCGGCAAGGTCTGGTCGTGCCACGGCGCTTCGCCGTCGTCGCCATCGCCTGCGCCTCCCGGCATCAGCGCCGCATTCTGCTCGGGCGAGAGCGCGGTGATGCCGGCGCCATCGAGCGAAACGAGGCCCGCGAAAAAGCCGTTCAGCCATGCGCGCTGCTCCGGCGAGAACGGCGCGGTTTCGGGAATAAGGCTGGGGATCGGGGGATGCGCTGCGTTCACTCGATTGCCTCCGCGTCGAACATCGCCTTGAGCGCTTCGATGTCATGCCGCCTGGCGAATGCGATGAAGGTTTCGTCGGCCGATGCGCGATGCGCGAGATAGCCCTTCAGCATACGCTCCACGACCTTCGGTGCCGCCTCTGCCTTCACGTCGCGGTAGATCTCGCGGCCGATCGCGGCGTCGGGCCCGTATCCGCCGCCGACATGGATGTGATAGCCGTCGACAGTGTCGCCGTCGTCGTTGATCGCGACCCGCGCGCCGATCAGACCGATATCGCCGATATAATGCTGTGCGCAGGAATAGTGGCAGCCGGTGAGGTGGATATTGACCGGTGTGTCGAGCGACACCCGCGCCTCGCACCATTGCGCGATCTCTTCGGCATTCTCTTTCGTATGCGCGCCCGCGAAGCGGCAGCCGGTCGCGCCGGTGCAAGCGACCAGACCGGCGCGGACCGAGGTGGCTTGTGTCGATAGGCCAAGTGACGCGATCTCGCTTTCAAGATGAGCGATCCTGTCGGCGGGGACACCGGAGATCAGCAGGTTCTGCCAGACGGTGAGACGGATATCGCCGTCGCCATGCTCGCGCGCGAGCTTCGCGATGCCGCGCATCTGCGCCGTCGCCAGTTTGCCGACCGGCAGGACAATTCCGATCCAGAACAGACCGTCCTGCTTCTGCGGATGCACGCCAATATGCGCCAGCCGGTCGAATGCCGGGCGCGGCTCGAGCGCATCGCCGGCAACCCGCACAAGCGTGCGTCCGAGCTTTTCTTCCACCGCGGCAAGAAACTTGTCGAAGCCCCAGGCGTCGAGCACGTATTTCAGCCGCGCCTTGTTGCGGTCGGTGCGGTTGCCGTTCTCGATGAAGACGCGGACGATGGCATCCGAGACCGCAGTCGCGTCTGCGGGTTTGACGATGACGCCGGTATCGCGGGCAAAGTCCTTGTGACCGGTAATACCGCCGAGCGTGAGCTTGAACCAGATGCCGGGTTCGACGCCGAAACCGTCCTTTACGACGACAGCCTGAAAGCCGATGTCGTTGGTGTCCTCCAGCACCGCAATGCGGCCGGCGCCGTCGAACGCAACATTGAACTTGCGCGGCAGGCCATAGAGCGAGCGGTCGTTGAGAATATGATAGTGCCATTCCCGGGCATAGGGCCGCGTGTCCAGCAGTTCCTGCGGGTCGATGCCCGCTGTCGGGGTGCCGGTCACGTTGCGGATATTGTCAGCGCCGGAGCCGCGCGAGCACAGGCCGAGATCCTGAATCGATTCGACTACATTGATGGCGTTCTTCGGTTCGATCTCGCGCAGCTGGAGATTGGCGCGCGTGGTCACGTGGGAATAGGGGCCAGCATATTTCTCCGCGACATCGGCAAGACCGGCAAATTGCCAGTGCGTGAGAATGCCGTTCGGAACGCGGAGCCGGCACATATAGGACGACTGCGCCGGCGCGACATAGAACAGACCGAAATAGCGCCAGCGGAAATTATCCGCGGGTTTCGGAGCTTCGTTCCTTGCAGCCTGCTCGCGCAGCTTGCCGTAGGCGTCGAAGGGATGCAGCTCGCGCTTGAACTTTTCCTGATCGGCGAGCTTGCCGCCGGATGCGATGGTGCGGTCCTGCGCCTTGATGTGAATCGCGTCGGGGCCTGTCGGCTCGCTTTTGCCGCCGCCGCCAACCCTGGCAGCGCGTGCGGCGGAGAGGCCGGACACGAAACCTTCGAGATAGCGCTTCTGGTCGGGAGTGAAATCGCCGGACATATCAAGCCGCCATGTCCAACGTTGTGCGGTCCGCATTGCTTCTGCGTTCGGCCAGCGCGCGCCCGAAGACCAATTCGTTGCGGAACGCGTCTATGGGCAGCCCGGTTCGGATCAGGTCGAGATACCAGAGTGCATCCGCGGTATCGCCGAACAGCACCGCGCCGACCAGGCGATCGTTCCTTATGACGAGCCTTTTGTAGAGGCCCAAGCCCGGATCGCGGAAAAGAACCTGCTCGGTGCCGTCGCCGCCAAGAAAATCGCCGGCCGAAAACACGTTGACGCCGGTAACTTTCAGATTGGTTGCCGGGATGCTGCCCTTGTAATTTGCGGGACTGCCAGTGAGCCTGTCCGCCAGCACCGCCGCCTGCTCATAAGCCGGTTCCACAAGTCCAACACAGCGTCCGTCATGCTCGGCGCATTCGCCGATGGCGTAGATGCCCGGAATATCGGTCTGCATGCCGTCATCGACCACAATGCCGCGATTGATCGACACGCCGGCCGTTCGCGCGAGCGCCACATTGGGCGAGATGCCGGCCGCCATCACGACGATATCGGCGGGGATGGCGCGGCCGTCCTTGAGTTCGACGCGCTCGACCTTATTGGCGCCAACGAACCGCGCGGTTTCGGCATTCAAGAGGACGTCGATGCCCTTCATTTCGACCGCGGTCTTCAGCATCTGCGCTGCTTCGGCATCGAGCTGACGCTCCATCAGCCGGTCCATCAGGTGAACGACGGTGACCTTCGCGCCGGCTTTGGCAAGGCCGTAGGCCGCTTCGAGTCCAAGCAGGCCACCGCCAATCACCACCGCGTTGCACTTGCCCGCGCGTTTCAAGACCTCCACGTCACGCAGCTCGCGGAAGGTCATCACACCGGGCAGTTCGCGTCCTTCTATCGGCAACACGATGGGCCGCGAGCCGGTGGCAAACACCAGTTTGGAATAAGGAACGGTCGCGCCGCTCGCGAGTCTCACACGGCGGATGTCGCGGTCGATCGCGGTCGCGGCGTGGCCATAGAGCACGGTGACGCCGCGATCGCGCCACCAGCGCTTCGATTTCAACTCGATGTCGGATTGGGCGACCTCGTTCGCCAGTACCGATGACAGCAGCACCCGGTTATAGGCCAGCGCCGGCTCCTCGCCGATGACCGCAATCGCGTATCGGCCGAGCGCGCGCGCGGAAAGACGCTCCACGAGCTTGGCGGCTGCCATGCCATTGCCGATGATGACGAGGGGTTCGCTCATGGAAGTTACGCCGCCTCAACGAAGCGATGGCGCTCGTAGAGGAATTCGAGCACGCGCTGACGGCATTTCAGGTAGATCTGGTTGCCGGCGAGCTCGAGCCGTTTGCGCGGGCGTGGCAGGGGCACGTCAAGAATTTCGCCGATCCGCGCGGCCGGGCCGTTGGTCATCATCACGATGCGGTCGGAGAGCAGCACCGCCTCGTCGACGTCATGCGTGATCATCATCACTGTGTTGCCGAGCTTCTGATGGATCGCCATCACCGAGTCCTGCAGATGGGCGCGGGTCAACGCGTCGAGCGCGCCGAACGGCTCGTCGAGCAGAAGCACTTTCGGCTCCATCGACAGCGCCCGGGCGATGCCGACGCGCTGCTTCATGCCGCCGGAGATTTCGCCGGGGCGCTTGTCCTTGGCGTGCGTCATCTGCACCAGTTCCAGATTGTGCATCACCCAATCGTGCCGCTCGGTTCGCGATTTCGTTCCGGAGAACACCTTGTTCACCGCGAGGCTGACGTTGTCGTAGACGCTCAGCCAGGGCAGCAACGAATGGTTCTGGAACACGACCGCCCGGTCGGGTCCGGGTTCGTTGACCTCACGCTCTTCCAGGATGACTCCGCCGATGGTCGCCGTCGTCAGTCCTGCGACGATATTGAGCAGTGTGGACTTGCCGCAGCCGGAATGTCCGATGATCGAGACATATTCTCCTTTCTCGACGCCAAGCGTGATGTCCGAGAGAACCTCGGTCGCGTGCGTGCCCTTGTTGAAGGTCTTTCCGACATGATCGATTTTCAGATAGCTCTTCATGATCTGGATCTTTCAGTTCGCGGCGGTGCCGCGCGTCACCAGCGTCGCGATCAGCGCGACGCAGCGATCGAGGATGAAACCGATGATGCCGACATAGAGGAGGGCGAGAATGATCTCGCTGATGCGTGACGAATTCCAGGCATCCCAGATGAAGAAGCCGATCCCCACGCCGCCGATCAGCATTTCCGCGGCCACGATGGCGAGCCATGACAGACCGATGCCGATGCGCAGTCCGGTGAAGATGTAGGGCGCTGCAGACGGCACCATGATCTTCCAGAAGAATTCGAGATGGTTCAGCCGCAGCACCGCAGCGACGTTACGGAAATCCTGCGGGATGTTCCGTATGCCGACCGCGGTGTTGATGATGATCGGCCAGATCGCGGTGATGAAGATCACGAAGATCGCGGCCGGCTGACCCTGCCGGAAGGCCGCGAGCGAGAGCGGCAGCCAGGCCAGCGGCGGCACAGTCCTCAGCACCTGGAAGATCGGATCGAGCCCGCGCATCGCCCAGGTCGATTGGCCGACAAGGCTGCCGAGCGCGACACCCGCCAGCGCAGCGAGTGAGTAGCCGACGCCGACGCGCTGGAGACTGGCCGACAGATGCCAGAACAGTCCCTTATCGATGCCGCCGCGGTCGTAGAACGGATCGACAATCAGCTCCCAGGTTTCCGACAGGACCTGGCTTGGAGGCGGCAATGTCGCGCCGGGCCTGTTGCACAGAAGCTCCCACGCTACCAGGGCGATCGTGAGCACGATGATCGGCGGCAGAAGATGCTCAGCGAATGTCGTGGTTTTTGCGATCATTCGCTCTCCGAGCGGAGGGCGTTTGATCTGCAGCGGCAGGACGGTTGCTGCTGGACGGTTCACTGGCACGGCCGATGCGGTGTCAGTCTTTGCAAGGGGCATGTTCATGTCTGTCTCTCTGGAAGGACGGATCGCGGGGCGGGGGCCGCAAGCCGCGCGGCCCCCGCTTCGGATCAGCTGATTTCGACGCGCTTGATGGCGAGGCTCTTCAGGTAGGCCTTGGGATCGGCCGGATCGAAGACCTTGCCGTCGAAGAAGGTTTCCTTGCCGCGCGATGTGGAGGTCGGGATCTGCGCGGCAGGAACGGAGAGGGCCTTGGCCGCTTCACGCCAGAGATCCTCGCGGTTTACCTTCTTGATCAGGCCCGCGGCATCGACCTCGGGTTCGAACTTGCCCCAGCGGACATCCTCGGTGATGAACCACAGATCGTGGCTCTGGAAGGGATAGGATGCGAAGTCGTTCCAGTAGCGCATCATCTGCGGATGCTTCTCGACCACCTTGCCGGGAAGGCCGTAGTCGAACCTGCCTTTCACTCGGTCGGTGATGTCGTTCACCGGGCAATTGATCCAGTTGCGCTTCGAGCAGATCTGCGCCACTTCGGCGTGGTTCTCCGGCTTTTCGCACCACATCTGCGCTTCCATCACCGCCATCAAAATGGCCTGTGCCGCCTTCGGATTTTTGTCGACGAAGGAGGCGCGCATGCCGAGCGACTTTTCCGGATGCAGGTTCCAGAGTTCACCGGTGGTGATCGCGGTGTAACCGATCTTCTGGTTGATCAGCTGCAGATTCCACGGCTCGCAAACGCAGAAGCAGTCCATCGTACCGACCTTCATGTTCGCGACCATCTGGGCGGGCGGAACGGTGATGGTCTCGATGTCCTTGTCGGGGTCGATGCCGCCGGCGGCGAGCCAGTAGCGGATCCACAGGTCGTGAGTACCGCCGGGGAAGGTGTTGGCCGCCTTCACCGATTTGCCGGAAGCCTTCTTCTTTTCGAGCGCACCTTTGAACGCAGTGGTGTCGACGCCGACCTTGAGGTCTTCGTATTCCTTGCCGACCGAGATGCATTGGCCGTTCAGGTTCAGCCGCGCCAGGATATACATAGGCGTCGGCACGTTGTTCTGCGTCACCTTGCCCGCGGAGATGAGATAGGGCATCGGCGTCAGAATATGCGCGCCGTCGATGCCGTTGGCTTCGCCGCCGAGCACGAGATTGTCGCGGGTAGCGCCCCAGGAGGCCTGTTTGAGAACCTCGACATCCGGCACGCCGTATTTCGCGAAGATGCCCTTTTCCTTGGCGACGAAGAGCGGTGCGGCATCGGTCAGCGCGATGAAGCCGAGGGTGGCCTTTTTCGTCTCTGGACCGGACGCCTCGGCGACGTGAACGCCGAACGGAAACTGCGTTTTCACTGCGGTGAGCAGCGCTGCTGCGCCGGCCGTGCCCCTGAGAAGCGTGCGACGGCTCACCCTGGTTTTCGAAGTCTCTCGGTCCTGTGACATCAGCTATCCCTCTGTCTCTCTCTGGTGGGCCCGGCGGGGTCCAATGGATCGCCACAACAAAAAAGCCGCTCATCCGTCAGGGACCGTCCCGCGTGGGGCCGGCTCCTTGGGATAGCGGCGTTGCTGTTCGACCCGTCGTTGGATCGTTGGGCACCCGACGACACGGGCACCTTTCAATCCTTTGCTTTACAAGCTTCGTGCCAACTTCGATCCGGAACGATTCCAGAGAGGATTCAAGGGATTAAGGAACTGCCCGCGAATCGCACATGCGCAGCCAAGCCAAAGATTGGCGCATCGGCACAGCAAATTGCTGCCGGATTGTGCATCGCACAAGTAATGGGCGCAGTCATCGGCGGCGGATTTTCCAGCCATCGAGATGAGCGGCAATGTTGTCGGGATCGAAAGCCGGACCGGTAAACGCGCCAACATGGTCCGCGGGTTCCGAGCCGGGCAGCGGCGGCTGCGGTCCGAAAATCTCGTCGTAAAGATCGGGCCGAAACGTCGCCTTGGCTTCGGCCAGACCTTCCGCCGACATCAATGCCTGGCCCCAACGGATCATTTGGGCATAGAGCCAGGCCGCCTGTACCGGATCGGGCCGCGCCGCGCCGGAGCGTCCAACCAGAAGATAGCGGTCGCTCGAACGGTACGTGCCATCTGGCGATACTTTCAGGCGGCCGTCGAGTGTGCGGCGGATCACCTCGGGCGCGACGGCGATGCGATCCGGTGCCGACAAGATCGCGGCGACTTCGTCGCGATTGTTCACGTCCTCAACGAAGTCGGCGGCGCGGCCATGGGCGCGAACCAGCCTGCGAAACACATCCGGATTGTCCTCGGCCCAGCGGGCCCGTACCGCAAGGACCTTCTCCGCTGCACGCTGGAAGATTTCCGACACGAAATGCAGGATGTGGCCGATGCCGAGATCGACCGCGACCGAATTCCATGGCGCGCCGACACAGAAGGCATCGACATGCTTGTTGGCGAGACTTTCCACCATGTAGGGCGGCGGCAGCACGATCAACCGCACGTCCTGATCGGGATCGACGCCGCCGGCCGCCATCCAGAACCGCAAGTGATAATTATGCGTCGAATACGGAAACGTCATGCCGAAGGTGAGAGGCTCCTCGCCGCGGGCGCGCCGGTCCATCACCACACGGGCGAGGGCGCGCGCCGATACCATGGGATTTGTCAAATCGCCGTCGGCCGCATTCTTCAGCGCGGCATGCAGGGCAGGGGACACGGTGATGGCATTGCCGTTCAGGCCGAGACCGAATGCGGTGAGGATCGGCACCTTGACGTGGCCAAGGCCCAGGCTTGACGCGATCGCCACCGGCGCGAGCAGATGCGCGGCGTCGAACAGCCCGATATTGAGCTTGTCGCGCACATTCGACCACGACACTTCGCGCACCAGTTCGACATCCAGGCCTTCCTCGGCAGCGAACCCCTTATCAACCGCAACGATCAGCGCGGTGGCGTCGGCGAGCGGGATAAAACCGATGCGGATCCGCTTGGGGGCAGTCATTTGAACATCTCCGCGGCGGTGATCACCGATTGCGCGATCTCGGCGATCTTCTTGTTTTCCTTCATCGCCGTGCTCCGTAACAACGCATAGGCTTCGTCTTCGCTCAGCTTCTTCGCCGACATCAAAATTCCCTTGGCGCGGTCGATGACCTTGCGTTCCTCCAGCGCGGTCTTGGTGCGGTCGAGCTCCTCCTGCAGCTTTGCGAATGCATTGAAGCGCGAGATGCAGGTGTCGAGGATGTATTTGATGCGCTCCTTCTTGAGCCCGTCGACGATATAGGAGGCGACGCCGGCATCGACGGAGGCCTGGATCGAGGCGGTGTCGCTCTGATCGACGAACATGGCGATCGGCCGTTTCACGATTCGGCTGACCTGGAACATCTGCTCGAGGACGTCACGGCTGGGATTCTCCAGGTCGATCAGGATTACGTCGGGGTCGATCTTGTAGATGCGGGCGAGCAGGTTCTGCATCTCGGCGATGCGGACCACGTCGGTAAATCCGGCCTCGCGCAGGCCCTCTTCGAGGATCGCGGACCGCACCGGGCTCTCGTCGACGATGACGATCTTCAGCGACAGGTCCATGCCGGAGGTCGTGGTCATGCCGGGCCGACACGGCGCCGCTGGGGAGCCGGGCTTCTTAGCGGAATCGCCAGACATGGCGGTGCCAAGCGAATGTGCATATACTGCCATGCGAACTGGCAGACCATCTGGCCTTCCGGCCCCCGGCCGATCTACAATTCCCACGATAATTCCGGCGCATGGCCGGCACGATGCAGGATCGGGGCCAGTTGACCCGTCTCGCACGGCCGGACCTGCGCCGCTCAGGGAGAGAAATAGCAATGTCCGTCGCGTCGGGTTCAGTCGCCCCCATCAACGGTCTTCATCATTTTGCCTGGCGCTGCCGGGATGCGGAGGAAACACGGCATTTCTACGAAGATTTGCTTGGCTTGCCGCTCGCCCATGTCATCAAGGCCGATCATGTGCCCTCGACGGGCGAGTACTGCCCGTATGTGCATCTGTTTTTCCAGATGCGGGACGGGTCCTACATCGCCTTTTTCGATCTTGGCGACAACGAGGCCGCGGCTCCCTCGCCGAATACGCCGGCCTGGGTCAATCATCTTGCGCTGAAGATGAACACGATCGAGGAGGTTCGCGATGCCAAGAAGCGGCTGGAGGCTGCCGGTATCGACGTCATCGGCGTCACCGACCACGGCTTTGTGCACTCGATCTATTTTTTCGATCCGAACGGCATTCGGCTCGAACTCACAGCCGAGACGTTGAGCGAGAAGGAAGCGGCCGAGTTCAGGGCCCATGCGCATAGCGAACTCGCAGCCTGGACCAGGGAAAAAGCCGAACGCGCCAAGGCGCCCGCGGCCTGACGGTCATCGCGCTCATCCCAGGCGCCGCCCGGCCATGCCGGCGTGGTGCTTGACCGTGGGCCAGACAAGCGTGCTTGCATGAACCTTCATCAGTCCTTCGTGCTGCCGCCGCCGTCGGAGCGCGCCGATCTCACCATGGCGGACGGCGCCGTGATCCGGCTGCGCCGCTACGGCAAGCCCGGCGCGACGCGCATTGTGCTCGGCCACGGCAACGGACTTGCGATCAATGCCTATGCACCGTTCTGGCTGCCTCTTGCCGAACGCTACGATCTTGTCGCGTTCGATATGCGCAATCACGGCGAAAATCCCCCGCACACCCGCGAAGGGCATACCTGGGAGAATTTCTTTTCGGACATCGAGGAGGTGTTCCAGGGCATCCGCGCACAATTCGGTCCTGCGCCGACGGTTGCCGCGATGCATTCGCTTTCGTCGATGGCGACTCTGGAACATGCGTATCGCAATCGTGGGCGCTGGGATGCGGTATGCGTGTTCGATCCGCCGATGGCGCCGCCTGCGGGCCATCCGCTCGAACAATTTCAGGCTCCGGAATCGCAAAAGCTGTCGCAGCGCGCCGCGCGACGGCAGGCGATCTTCGATTCAGTCGACGAGCTCGCAGCGCAATATCGCCGTCCCGCTTTCGCGCACTGGCGGCCGGAGCAGGCCGATCTCCTGGCGCGCGCGACGTCGCGGCGCATGCCCGACGGCCGCTGGACCCTATGCTGTCCGCCCGCATTCGAGTCGTATGTATTTGGGTGCAAGAAGGACCCCACGCTGTTTCATCGCATGCGCGAGATCGGCGTGCCGCTCCGGATCATCGCGGGCGATCCGGATTCGCCTTTCGCCAGTCCGTCAGCAGCGGTGGCGAAAGCCGCGCATGACGAATACGGCGTCGATGTCGCGATGATTCCGGGCACGACGCATTTCCTGCAATTCGAGGAGCCGGGCGCCTGCCGCGACCGGCTCGTTGAATTCCTGCGGATGCACGGGCTGGATTCGAAGTAGGGCGTCAGCGGCGGCCGGTGCTCAGTTCGTCGCGCAACAATTCGGCGATCAGCAGGCGGCATAATCTGCGCCGGCTGCGGCGCTGACCGGTTGACAGCCATTGCGGCTCGCCTCGCGCAGTCGAGAGCCGTGCCTTGATCTCCCGCCAGATTGTGGGCTTGCCGTGCGCGGTTGCCTTCGCTGTGTCCGAGAGGCTCATGGCCATACCCCCGTAGCGCATCAAGCGTGCTTCCGCTTGGTTAACGAGCGGTTAAGGCTATCGGAACAGCTGGACTGTGTTGGCGCCAAGATATGCAGGGCAGGCGGGTTGACGATCAGCGCTGCGTGCTGGCGCGTTGTGTTCTTGCAGGCCTGACCGCACAGAAGCGCTGGACCGCTTCAGTGACGGCATCCGCGATCAGCGCCTTGCGCGCATCCGTTCCCATCTCCTCTTCTTCATCGCGATGAACGATCGACCCGGCCTCAAGCAGCACACTCGGCATGCGCGCGGTGCGCAGGATTAGAAGCTGGTCGTAGCGGTAGACTCCGGCCTCCGGATCGACCAGCCGCCGCTGCCGCGCTCCCATAAAGCTTTCCTTGTAGTGCGGCGTGTATTGCAGTCCGCGGGCCTTTAACTGCATGCCCAGCATCTTTGCGAAGCCCAGACTGCCCTGATAATCGGCGTTGTCAGCCGACACGAAGATCGAATGCCCCCGAAAGCGATCGCTATAGGGGCGCTGCACGCCGCCAAACTCCCACATCGATTTGAAGGCTTCGGGGACCGAGTCGTGGTGGATCGACACAAGAAGATCGGCGGACATGGCATTCGCCTGCGCGACGCGGCGCACCAGGCTCGGGATCGGCTCGCCATTGGCCAGCAAAAGATGCGCCTGGTGGAAACCCGCTTCGCGCAGCCTGCGATCGATCACCTTCGCCAGCGCAAGATTGAACGTATACTCGTCGATACCGCGCGCGCTGATCGCGCCTGGATGTTCCGGTGTGTGGCCGACATCCACAATCACGCGGAAATTCGCCGGATCGCAGTGAGGTGTAGCGGCTCGCGGGCGCGGGGCCACGGTCTGCGGCTGCGCCGGCAAAACGCCGCAAAGCAACAGCGCAACGAGCGTCGCGGCGGCAGCTATGGTCGGGCGTCGTGGCATCGCGCTCTTGAGATGAATCGATGGTGTCACGGAAAGCCGCAATCTAGGCGGTGTCGGCTCAATGCCGCAAGCAAAAGCCTTCGGTTGTGTCTTTAATGAGGACGGATGCAATCCGTCGGACGAGGCCGCGCTGGACCCCGGTCAGGCATCATGACTTCTTCGCGCGCTCGCGGGGCAAAAGCAAGGCCGCGCCAATTCGGCGCCGGCGCTTGATCTCGTCGGTGTCGCTGGGGTCTAACGTCAGGCGAGTGCCAATCACGTAGGCGATGTGCAATTCGGCGAAATCCTCGATGTCGCTGCCTTCGAGGCCGGCTTCCCGATAGAGCTGATGCAGGAACTTGACGCGGGCTGCATCGACCTCGCGAACGACGGCGGCGACTTTGCTGTCGCGCCGTGCCCAATCGCGCAGCGTCGTCTCGAACGGACCGCCGGGAACATCGGGCCTTGCCGAGATTGCGATGCGGAGCAGCCGTTCGATCCGCTCCCAAGGCGTACCTGATCGGTCGAGGATGAGCGACTGGATCTCGCTCGTCATGCGCAGCCGCCATTCGTCGAGCACTGCGAACAGGAGATCGTCACGTCCCTTGAAGTGCCAGTAGAAGCTGCCCTTGGTGACACCGAGCTTTTCGGCAAGCGTATCCACGCGCAAGGCCTCGACATTGTCCTCGGCCAGCATGGCAATAGCGGCTTCGATCCAGTCCTTGCGGCCGAGCGGCGGCTCGGCGGCGGGCTTTGGCGCTTTGGCGGCTGCTCGTGTCATGGTGAGCCTCAGGCTTTCTCGCTGCCTGGTCCGACCGCGCGCAGCAGATCGACGAGCCTTTGATTACGCCAGGCGATCAACTCGAGCAGGGCGCGTCCGCGGGTGATGTCCTCGGCCGCCGCCACCAGCTTTTTCTGAACTTCAGGGTCGGTGAGTTTGGGCGTGCCGCACGCGTCCATCCATTTCTGCAATTCGGGCGCAATCGTCAGCACATGCGGCATGCCGCCATCGCCGCCTGCAAGTGTGAGCGTTGTCAGTGCACCCATCACCGCCCAACGCGGGCCAAGCCCGTAGCGCATCGCATCCTCGATCGCCTGCGGACTGGCGATGCCCTCGGCGACGCAATGCACCGCTTCGCGCAACAATGCGAATTGCAGACGGTTGGTCAGGAAGGCGGTCACCTCCTTGTCGATGCGGATCGGTTTCTTGCCGAGCGCGGCGAAAAAGCGCAGTGCCCAGTCCACGACCCCGGGCGCGGTGCTTTCGCCGCCGATAATCTCGACCAGAGGGATGAGGTGCGGCGGATTGAATGGATGGCATACGATGAGGCGCTCGGGGTTGCGCATCTTCGCCTGCAATTGGGTCGGCGGAATTCCACCCGTGCTCGATCCGATCACCAGTGTGGGCGGAGCCGCTTCCTCGATCTCGGCATAGACCGCTTGCTTCAGTGCAAGATTCTCGGGCGCATTTTCCTGCACGAAATCGGATGCTGCAGCCACGGCGCTGGCATCCGAAACAAACGAGAGCTTGTCTTCCGGCACTCGCTTTTCGGTTGCGAAGCCGATGCGTTGCAGCGCATCCCAGGTGTCGGCGATGAACGCGCGCAGGCGCGTTTCGGCGTCAGGTGATGGATCGCAGGCAATCACATCAAAGCCGCGCGCAAGATAGATTGCGGCCCATCCCGAGCCGACCGATCCGGTGCCGACGAGCCCGATGCGCCTGGGCTGTTCCTGCGGCAACATGGGGAGCTCACCTCTGTATACGACGGGCGCAGTCTGTCGCGGGGTAACCGGAGGCTTTGCGAATTGACTCTGCAAAACCCGACATCCATACTTGTAGGTATTGAGCCAGGGAGGACATCATGTCAATCAAGAAACTGCTGGCTTCGGCATCTGCCGCGGCTTTCGTTGCGCTTGCGGGTCCCGCGCAGGCCGACATCAAGATCGGTGTCGTGCTGGCGCTTACCGGACCGAATGCATCGCTCGGCATTCCCTATCGCAAGGGCGTCGAGCTGATGGCCAAGGAAATCGGCGGCGAGAAGGTCCAGCTGATCTTCCTCGACGATGCGTCCGATCCGTCGACCGCGGTCAAGAATGCGCAGAAGCTGATTGCCGACGACAACATCGATATTTTGATCGGCGGCTCGAATACCCCTGCCTCGCAGGCCATGGGCAACGTCACGTCGAAGGCGGGCGTGCAACAAGTATCGCTCGCTCCTGCAGCTTTTCCGGCTGACAATAACAAATGGATGATCGCGATGCCGCAGCCGGCCAATCTCTGGGCGGCCGCTCTCGTCAAGGATATGCAGAAGCGCGGCGTGAAGACCGTCGCCTATATCGGCTTCAGCGATCCGTGGGGAGATATCGCCTATAACGGTCTGAAAGACGCCGCCGAGAAGGCTGGCATCAAGGTGGTGACCAACGAGCGCTATGCACGTGCCGACACCAGCGTTACCGGGCAGGTGCTGAAGATCATTGCGGCGAAGCCCGACGCGGTGATGGTCGGCGGTTCCGGTACGCCCGGCGCACTGCCGCATATCGCGCTGGCCGAACGCGGCTTCAAGGGGCCGGTCTATGCCACGCCCGGCGTGTTCAATCAGGACTATCTGCGCGTCGGCGGCAAGTCGGTCGAGAATGTTGTCGGTGTGACCGGACCGATCGGCGCCGCCGATCAGCTGCCGGACTCAAATCCGATCAAGAAGGTGTCTTACGACTTCATCAAGAAGTACGAGGACATCAACGGCAAGGGCAGCTGGAACTCATTCGCGGCGTTTGCCTATGACGGCGTTCTGATTCTGCAGGACGCGATCCCGCGAGCGCTGAAGAAGGCAAAGCCCGGTACGCCGGAATTCCGTCAGGCGGTGCGCGACGAAGTCCGCAACGTGAAAGAACTGGTCGGAACCAATGGCGTCTATCGGTTTCCGGAAGGCTCATCCTACGGCGTGGATGAGCGCTCGGTGATCCTCGTCCAGGTCAAGGACGGGCAGTGGAAGTATCTGCCGAACTGATCCGGAGCTTGAGATAGTCCGGCCGGGTGGGCCTGGCCGGACGCCGTCCGTGCCGGATTGCACGGTGGTCGAGGGGACGGGACGCCGCGGCGTCTTCGAGGAACGCGCTACGATTTCGATCAAGAAGGTCGTGCGCGGGCGGGAACATGACGTTCGAGATTTTCGTCCTTCTGGTTCAGGACGCGATCGGCACCGGCGCGATCTACGTGCTGATGGCATTGGGGATCGTGCTGATCTTCAACGTCACGCGCGTGATCTTCGTTTCTTATGGCGATCTCGTGGCTTATTCGGCGCTCACACTGGGCTCGTTCGAATTGCAGCGCATGCCGGGGACGGTCTGGCTGGTGCTGACACTGGCTGCGCTCGCTTTTCTGGTTGAAGCGGGATCGCTGGTCCGTCAGAACAAGCTGTCGCTGCTGCCGAAAGCGTTCCTGACCTGGGTGATCGTGCCGGCCATCCCGGTCGGAGCCGCCTTCCTCATCGGTGCGCAAGACCTGCCGCTACCGGTTGCGATGCTTCTCACTGTCGCGCTTGTGCTGCCGCTCGGACCGCTGCTCTATCGCGTGGTGTTTCAGCCGATCGCGACCGCGCCGGTTTTGGTTCTGCTGATGGTGGCAGTCGCGCTGCATTTCGCGATCACGGGACTTGCGCTTCTTTATTTCGGACCGGAGGGATTGCGGACGCAGGCCTTCGTATCAGGCGACGTGACAATTGGCGGATTTGCGATCCCGCAACAATTGATCCTGATCGTCGTTGCAGCCGCGGCGTTTTCCGCCATCTTGTTTGCATTCTTCCGCTTCACGGTCGCGGGCAAAGCCTTGCGTGCGGTCGCGATCAATCGCGAGGGTGCGCGGCTGGTCGGCATATGGACCACGCGGGCGGGTGCGATGTCCTTTCTGCTCGCTTCCGGGATCGCGGCCATCGCCGGGATTCTGATCTCGCCGACCACCACGATCTATTACGACACCGGGCTCATCGTCGGCCTCAAGGGATTCATCGGGTCGGTTGTCGGCGGCTTTGTCAGCTATCCGCTCGCCGCGGTCGGTGCGATTGTGATCGGGCTCGTTGAGTCCTTTGGATCGTTCTATTACAGCGCCCTGAAGGACGCGATCGTATTCGCTGCCATCATCCCGATCGTGCTGTGGCGCTGGCTCTATGTCTCGGCGCATGACGCCGACGAGCACGAGGAAGAGTAGCGATGCAGCCGCGGGTTCGCATCGCATTACTTGTGTTGCTGGCGGCCGCTGTCGCGGTGCTGCCGCTGTTGCAGCATGGCTTCATTGTCACGCTGATGAACTATATCGGCATCTACACGCTGATCACGCTCGGGCTTGTGCTGCTCACTGGTTGCGGCGGCATCACTTCGTTCGGGCAGGCCGCTTTCGTGGGACTTGGAGCCTATGCCACGGCTTATCTTTCGACCGCGGCCGGCCTGTCGCCCTGGGTCGGCCTCTTTGCGGGCCTCGCGATCACATCCGTCGTCGCGCTCATTCTAGGCTACATCACGCTGCATCTCGGCGGGCATTACCTGCCGCTGACAACCATCGCCTGGGGCATGGCGATCTATTACAGCTTCGGCAATTTCCAGTTTCTCGGTGCGCATGGCGGCATTGGTGACATCCCGCCGGTGTCGCTGTTCGGATACCGCTTCGACGAGCCGCAGAAGCTTTATTACATCATCTGGATTTTCTGCGGTGCGGCGCTGCTCGGGGCTTCGAATCTTCTGAAATCGCGGGAGGGCCGCGCGATCCGCGCGCTGCGCGGCGGCAAGGGCATGTCGGAGAGCCTTGGCATCGACGTGTTCTGGGTGCGGCTCTGCGTCTTTATTGTTGCGGCCGCGCTTGCAGGCATTGCGGGTTGGCTGTACGCGCACATGACCCGCTTCGTCAGCCCGGCGCCGTTCGGGCTGAATGCCGGTATCGAATATCTGTTGATGGCGGTGCTTGGCGGCGCCGGCACGATCGCGGGTGCCGTGGTCGGTGCCGCCTCGGTCGCGCTCCTGAAAAACTGGCTGCAGGATTTGCTGCCGCATCTGTCGACCAACGCCGCCAATCTCGAAATCGTTGTGTTCGGATGCCTGTTCATCCTGCTGCTGCACAAGTCGCGCAGCGGAATCGTGCCCTTGGTCCGGCAATTCTTGCCGCAGACCGTTCAGTCTGCGCCGGCGGCGTCGGCGGCCGAACTGCCGAACAAGCTGCCGCCGGATAGTGGCGCGCCGCTTCTGAGGATCGAGGGTCTGACCAAGCGCTTCGGCGGGCTTGTGGCGGTCGACAATGTTTCCTTTGATGTCCGCGCCGGTAGCATCACCGCGCTGATCGGTCCGAACGGCGCGGGCAAGAGCACCACCTTCAATCTCATCACCGGCGCGCTCCCCGCCAGTGCGGGCAAGGTCACGTTTGCCGGACGCGATCTCGCCGGTATCCGACCGCATGAGGTGGTGTCGCTCGGCATGGCGCGGACGTTCCAGCATGTGAAGCTGCGCCCGACCATGACGCTGCTTGAGAACGTGATGCTTGGCAGTTACCGCCGTACGAAAGCGGGCTTTATCGCCGGCGCGTTGAGGCTCGACCGGGCCGAGGAGGGTGCAGTTTACGCCGAGGCGATGCGCGAACTGGAACGTGTCGGATTGGCGGACAAGGCTCACGAGCTTGCCGGCAATCTCGCGCTTGGCCAGCAGCGGGTGCTCGAAGTGGCGCGTGCACTTGCTGCGGGACCGCTCCTGATCATGCTCGACGAGCCGGCCGCAGGCCTGCGCAGTCTTGAGAAGCAGGCGCTATCTACGCTCCTGCGAGAACTGCGCAAGGACGGGATGACCATTCTCTTGGTCGAACACGACATGGATTTCGTCATGAGCCTCGCCGACCGCGTCGTGGTGCTCGATTTCGGCAAGAAGCTTGCCGAGGGTGTGCCGGCCGAAATCCAGAGCAACGCTGCCGTGCAGGAAGCCTATCTCGGGAGCGTCGAATGACCACGATGCTCGAAGCGAAGGATCTGACGGTTTCCTACGGCAAGTTGATCGCCGTGAAGGGCGTGAGCTTCGCGGTCAAGGAAGGACAGATCGCGACCATCATCGGTCCGAATGGAGCGGGCAAGACGACACTGCTCAAGGCTTTGATCGGCCAGTTGCCGTCGAGCGGCCGGATCACCTATGGGGGCGCCGATATCGGTCAGGCCGAGGTCGAGGCCCGCGTCGAGCGCGGCATCGTCCTGGTTCCGGAAACCCGCGAATTGTTCACCGACATGGCGGTCTCGGACAACCTTCTGCTCGGTGCCTATATCCACCGCCGCAATGCGGCGCAGGTGAAGGAAGACTTCGAACGGGTGTACGAGCTGTTCCCGCGGTTGCGCGAGCGCCGGCAACAGCTTGCCGGCACCCTATCCGGTGGTGAGCGGCAGATGCTGGCGCTCGGCCGCGCGCTGATGGGGCGGCCGAAGCTTCTGATGCTGGACGAACCGAGCCTCGGACTCGCTCCACTCATCGTGCGCGAGATTTTCCGGATCATCGCAAGACTCGGCGAGCAAGGTGTCACCATGTTGCTGGTCGAACAGAATGCGCGCGCCGCGCTCGAGACCGCCGATTACGGTTACGTGTTGGAGTCCGGCGAGCTTGTGCATCAGGGGAGGGCGAACGATCTGATGCGCGATCCGAAAGTGGTGGCGACCTATCTCGGCCGGAGTGCGTCGCAAGCGTAAAGGGAAGCAGTCGTGGATTTTTCATTCACCGAAGAGCAAATCCTTCTCCGCGACAGTGTGCGCAAACTGATGGAGCGTGTGGCCACGCCTGAATACGTGGCGCGCCTCGACCGCGAGAAGGCGTACCCGCATGAATTGTTCGATGCCTGGGTCGAGGCCGGTTTGTTCGGGCTGCCGTTTCCCGAAGAGCTTGGCGGAGCCGGCGGCAGCGTGCTCGATCTTGCGCTGGTTTCCGAGGAAATCGGGCGAACCAGCGCCGACCTCGTGATGGCTTATGCCGGCGGTTTGTTCTGCGGGCTGACGGTCGCGCGCAAGGGTTCTGAAGAACAGAAGAAGAAATGGATCCCGGCGCAGATCGAGGGCCGGATCAAGTTTTCGATCGGCATTTCCGAACCCGATGCCGGCTCCGATGTCGGCGCGATCCGCACCATCGCCCGCAAGGATGGCACGGACTGGGTGCTGAATGGCCGCAAGGTCTGGCAATCGGGAGCGGGGGCCAAGGACAATGTAATCTGCCTCTATGCGCGCACCGACACCGCGGCACATTACCGTCAGGGGATGTCGTTGTTCCTGGTCGAGAACGACCGGCCCGGCGTCTCGATGAAGAAGCTCGATATGCTTGGACGTTATTGCATGGGCACCTACGAGGTCACCCTCGACAATGTGCGCGTCCCGGAGGACCAGTTGATCGGCGGCGTGAACAAGGGCTGGGACTGTCTGTTGTCGGGTCTGCAGACCGAGCGCATCACGGTTGCGGCCTGCGATGTCGGTTCGGCCCAGGGCGCGGTCGATCTTGCTCTGAACTATGCCAAGGAGCGCAAGCAGTTCGGTCGCCCGATCGGCAATTTCCAGTCGATCGCGCACATGCTGGCCGACATGCAGACCGAGGTCGAGGCAGCGCGCTCGCTGATGTATCGCGCGGCCTGGATGGTCGATGCCGGCAAGAACGCCATGAACGAGATCAACATGGCGAAGCTGTTCGCGTCCGAGGTCTATGTCAGGGTCGCCAACCTCGGCATGCAGATTTTCGGCGGTTATGGCTACAGCATGGAATATCCGATGCAGCGCCATTACCGCGATTCGCGCATCGCCACCGTCGTCGCCGGCACCTCGCAGATCATGCGCAATATGATTGCGGGCGGCATGGGGCTAAAACCGCAATAGGCCCAGAACGGCTACGCCGCACCTTGCCTTCGCCGCTCCCATTCCGCCACGAATTTCGGCGCGACCTTGCGGATGCGTTCGATGTCCATCCGTCCAGTCCGTGACAGATATGACATCGCGAAGTCGTAGGGTGGCAGCGCCATGTGATCGCCGAAATGCTCGTACCATTGCGCGCTCGCATTGGCGGCGGTGACGAGCTTGTCGAGGATCGGCTTGCGCTGCGCCTGGTAGTCGGCAAGCGCCGACGGGACGTCGCTCGGATGCGTACGGATGGCGCGGGCGAGTGCGATCGCGTCCTCGATCGCCAGCCGCGTGCCTGAGCCGATCGAGAAATGCGCCGTGTGCAGCGCGTCGCCGAGGATCACCTTGTTTCCGGCGAACCAGCGCTCGTTGTGAACGATCGGGAATTGCCGCCAGATCGAGCGGTTGGAAATCAACGGGTGGCTGTCCAGAGTCTGCGCAAAGATGCGTTCCAGCGCGATGCGGGTCTCGTCCTCATTCATCCGGTCGAAGCCGGCGGTAAAGAAGGTCCGCTCGGTGCATTCGACCAGGAACGTGCTCATGGTTGGCGAGTAGCGATAGTGATGCGCATTGATCGGGCCGTGCGGCGTCTCCAGAAAGGTCTGGCTCAGGGTGTCGAACACTTTCGTGGTGCCGAACCAGGCGAAGCGGTTGGTAAGATAGGAGACGCTTGCGCCGAAGGCAGCTTCGTCCGAGCGGCGGACCAGCGATGAGACGCCGTCCGCCCCAACGACGATATCAGCGCTGGAAAACTCGGACAGGTCGGTCACCGGGCGGTTGAACGTGATCTTGATACCCTCATCGCGTGCCTGCTGCTGCAGAAGTTGCAAGAGACGCAGCCGGCCGATTGCGGTGAAGCCTATACCATCGAGCATAATGCGTTCGCCGCGATGATGGATCGCAATGCCGCTCCAGCGCTCCAGCTCCGGCGTGATCGCGTTGAAGATGGCGGGATCGTCGGCCCTCAGGAAATCCAGCGCGTCCTCGGAAAACACCACGCCGAAACCAAAGGTGGAATCCGGTGCGTTCTGCTCGACGACGCTGAGCGAGATATCCAGGCCGCTGCGCTTCAAGAGCAGCGACAGATAGAGCCCGGCCGGGCCCGCACCGATAATAACGATCCGCATGCCGGCGCCTCCACGTCGTCAGCGCCGCAAATTGACAAAGTGCCGGAAGGATGTCCATACTTATTAGTATGGACGCAGAAGACTGCGCTGTGGATGAGGGAGCGAGGCCAATGAATACGACCGGCAAGGTTGTTGTCACCATCGCGCCGACCGGCGGCATGGCATCGAAGGCGCAGAATCCGAACCTCCCGACCCAGCCGCAGGAGATCGCCGACGATGTCTATCGCTGCTACAATGCGGGCGCGAGCTTGGTCGCCGTCCATGCGCGTCGTCCCGACGATCTGGCCACCTGCAATCCGGATATCTATCGCGACATCAATGCGCGGATCCGCGAGAAATGCGACATCATCATCAACAATTCCACCGGCGGCGGCATCAACGGTGACATGGTCCGTGAAGGGCCGAACGGCTATCCGGAGATCATCTGGGAAGAGCGGCTGAAGGGCATGGAGGCGGGCGCCGAGATGTGCACGCTCGATCCGACCACCATCATCGCGACCTATGAGGGCCGCGAGATTCTGATGAACACTTCGCCCGAGCGCTGCAAGTTCCTGGCGCGTGAGATGCAGAAGCGCGGCATCAAGCCGGAATGGGAAGTGTTTTCGCCGACGCACCTTCTGCAGGACGTGCAGGCCTGCCTCGATGCTGGGCTCGATACCAAGCCGTATTTTATCAACTTCGTGCTGAACGTGCACCGCGGCTTCCAGGGCGCGATGCCCTATACGCCGAAAATTCTGCAGCAGATGGTCGAGATGATGCCGGAAGGCGCAATCTTCAATGTGAGTGCCGTCGGTATCGCGCAGCTCAACGCCGCGGTGCAGTCGTTGCTGCTCGGCGGTCATGTTCGGGTCGGGCTGGAGGATAATCTCTATTATTCCAAGGGCCGGCTCGCGAACAATGTCGAACTGGTCGAGCGTATTGTGCGCATCATCCGCGAGTTCGGGCTGGAGCCGGCAACGCCCGCGGAAGCGCGCGCCATCATCGGCCTGCCGCAACTCAAGACGAGGAGCGCGGCGTAGTCCGGTTCATGGCGGCCGCGGTCATGCCTGGCGAAGGCTGGGCATGACGAATCGTTTAGGGTTCGCGCATAACATCAAAAGCGCCATGCCCTTCGTCTATATCCTCGGCGCCCACACCCCGCGTGGCCCGATCTCCTATGTCGGCTGGACGCTCGATCTCGAGCGCCGCCTTGCGCAGCACAATGCCGGGACCGGGGCCCGCACCACGCGCGGTCGCGTGTGGTCGCTGTTGCACACGGAGAGCTTTGAGACGCGCGAGGCGGCGATGAGCCGCGAGTGGCACCTCAAGCGCGACCGGAAATTCCGCAAGGCCGTGCTTGCGGCGATGCTCACTCCGCCGCGGCGCCGGGGAAAGCGTGCTCGATCAGCCGCTTCTGTACCGACGTGAGATGGGTTCGCATCGCGGCTTCGGCCTGCGCGGCGTTGCGATCGGCAATTGCGATCGCAATCTTGCGGTGATCGGCGGCATAACTCGCCTGATTGTTGATGCAATGCGCGGTCTCCCGCCCGTGCCGCCATTTGCCATCGAGCGCGGTCTCCAGCACCGCGTCGAATATTGCGATCAGCAACGGATTACGAGCCGCGGCCGCGACCCGGCGGTGGAAGGCTGCATCTGCCTTCTCGTAGGACAGCGGATCTTTCGCGTCGCGGCTGGCATCGGCGGCTTCGAACAGGCGATCGATATCTCCCTGCGTTGCGCGTAATGCGGCGAGCCGCGCCTGCATCGGTTCGATGGCAAGACGCGCTTCCAGCGTGTCGACCGGATTGGTCAGCCGCGACATCTCCTGCACGAGATTTTGGGTTGCATGCCGCGCGTCGGTTGCGAAGGTTCCGCGGCCGTGCTGACGGCTGATGCGGCCTTCGGCTTCGAGTAAACCCAGCGCTTGACGTAACACGCGACGGCTCACGCCAAATTCTTCTGCAAGCTCACGTTCGGACGGAAGGCGTCCGTTGCCAAGCCGGCCCGGACCGCGCAACCGGCCGCCGTCGATCATCGCGCGAATGCGCTCGGCGGCTTCGCGATAATCAATGTTGGTGCGGTCGGTGCGCGAAATACTGCGCGTGGCGAGGGTGGCGGGGACGACCTGCGACATGTTGCTCAAAGCCACGCTCCGGTACTGAACTGGTTCGTCAACCCTACACCAATGCGAACCATTTTTGCAAACTGGTGCGATCTACGCGATTGACCGCCGGACCAGCTTTGCTAGCCTTTTGTTACAGATTGCGAACTTAACGGCGGAGCATCGACCATGAATCCCCCTGCAAACGTCCACCGCCTGCCTAATCGCGACACCGCCCTTAAGGCGCTTTATGAAGATGTCGCAGCCAAAAATATGTTCCCTTATTGGGCGCAGACCAAGGATGTCGCCAACGACGAAGACCGCGTCCTGATGGCCCCTCAGAAGGCTGTGCCGTATCTTTGGCGGTGCGCGGAAGACATCGAACCAATTCTGGACCGCGCCGTCGAATTGATCAAAATGGAGGACTCCGAGCGACGCTCACTGGTCCTGATGAATCCGGGCCTGGCACCGAAGCGCGCGACGGTCTCGACCATGTACACGGCGTATCGTTTGAATGATGCCAACGAGATCATGCCGCCGCACAAGCATTCGCCGAATGCCATCCGGTTCGGACTGAAGGGCAAGGGCAATTTCACCGGCGTCGACGGCGAGAACATCGTGTTCGGCCCGGGCGACATGGTGCTGACGCCGAACGATACCTGGCATAATCACGGCACCGTCGGGAACGAAACCGCGCTCAATCTCTCCGTGCTCGACTTCCCGCTGGTCGAGACGCTGAACGCCGTCCACTTCGACCATAATTACATGGAAGAAGAGAACGGCAAGCTGGTGCCGAAGAAGCAGCAGAGCGAGCGTTTCACGCCCGATTATTCGCAGCGAATCTACGGCTACGGCGGCCTGATGCCGCGCTTCGCCAGCAAGGAAAAGCGCGGCGCCGGCTTCTCGTCGCCGATGTTCGTCTATCGCTGGGATATGATGCGCGAGCTGCTCGAGCGCCATAAGGACTGGGATGGCGATCCCTACGAGGCGCTGATGGTCGAGTATGTCGATCCGACCACCGGCAAGCCGGTCTTCAAGACCATGACGTTCTTTGCGCAAATGTTGCGGCCGGGTGAAAAGACCCTTCCACTGCGCCAGACAGCCAACCTTCTGGTGTCACCGTTCGAAGGGCAGGGCTATTCGATCGTCGATGGCCAGCGTTTCGACTGGAACAAGTTCGATACGCTTGCGGTGCCGGGCGGCTCATGGTGCGAGCATGTCAACACCTCCGACAAGGAGCCGGTGGTGCTGTTCGTTGCCAGCGACGAGCCGGTTCTGAAGGGGCTCGATCTTTACAAGAAATGGGGCCGTAACAAGAACGACGCCGTGGTTCAACTGGTCTGACCCCTTCCGTTTTCATGGCCCCGCCGATAAGAGGCGGGGCCATTTCGCGTATTCCGATAGGTGAGCTTTGCTGTCGCGTTCCAACACCACACTGGTTTCGCATTTCGATTGTCCCGGTGGCGGCCAGGTCTGGGTCGAAAACGGCATCATGTATGTCGGCCACCAGCGCCCGACCTCGGGCACGACCATCGTCGATGTGCGCGATCCCGCGAACCCGAAGCATCTCGCAACGATCGATGTCCCCGAGGGCTGGCATTCGCACAAGGTGCGGGTGTCGAACGGCATCATGGTTGTGAACCATGAGAAATTCGGCAAGGCAGGGCCCGACGAGTTTGGCGGCGGTCTTGGGATTTACGACGTTTCAACTCCGTCTAACCCGAAGCTCATCACCAAGTGGATGACCAAGGGCGGCGGGGTTCATCGGTTCGATTTCGACGGCCGCTACGCCTATATCTCGCCGACCGCCGAAGGCTATGTCGGCAATATCGTCATGATCCTGGATCTTGCCGATCCTGCGAAGCCCCAGGAAGTCGGGCGCTGGTGGATTCCCGGCCAGTGGACCGGCGGTGGCGAGCAATACCCCTGGGACAACTGGGTGCCGCCGCGCTGTCATCATCCGCTGCGCTTCGGCGACCGGCTTTATGTGAGCTATTGGCATCACGGCTTTTTCATTCTCGACATTTCCGACATGTCGAGGCCGAAAGCGATTTCCGGCGTTAACACGTCGCCGGTCTATCCGCATCCGACCCACACCTGTTTGCGCATGCCGCAGAAACTGCGCGGACGCGATATCCTCATCGTCGCCGACGAGGACGTGGCCAAGCTGTGGCCGGCAGCGCCGAGCTTCGTGTGGGTCTACGACATCACCAACGAGCAGATGCCGGTATCGATTTCGACATTCCAGGTACCGGGTCTCGATATCGACGGCGCACCGCAGCCGCCGATGACGGGCTGCCATCAGCCGTCCGAACGCTTCCACGGCACCGTCATTCCGATTGCCTGGTTTGCGCAGGGGATGCGGCTCGTCGATTTTGCCGATCCCTTCGCGCCGCGCGAGGTCGGCTATTACATGCCGGATGCTGCGCCCGGCGCAGAGCGTCCCTCGTCCAATGACGTGACGGTGGACGACCGCGGTCTCATCTATCTGGTCGACCGCGTCAACGGCGTCGACATCATCGAGACCAGCGCATTCTCGTAACAAGGCTTGAGAAGGCAAGGCCCATGAACGACGTGACAAAGCAGAAGCGCGCCGATGTCTACCCCATCGGCAAAAAGAACCCGAATCTGCCATTCCACCCTGCGGTACGCGCCGGCGATTACATTTTTGTGTCGGGGCAAGTCGCAAAGGACGCCGACAACAACATGATCGAAGGCACGATAGAGGAAGAGACCCGCGCCACCATCGAGACCATCGAGCGGATTCTTGCGCAGGAAGGGGCGACGCTTGCCGATGTGGTGCGCGCCACGACCTATCTGCAAGATACGCGCGATTTCGGGCGCTACAACAAGGTATTCGGTGAAATGTTCAAGGACGCGATCCTGGCCCGTACCACGGTCGAGGCGCGCGCCGTCATCAATACCAAAATCGAAATTGACTGTATCGCTTACAAGCCGCTGAAAAAGTGAGCGCGCGTTCCGCGCGCGAACTGCAAAGGAGACATCATCGTGATCAGGTTGCTCGGCCGCTCCACCTCCGGCAATGTGCAGAAAGTGCTCTTCGTGCTGGAGGAGATCGGCGTCAAATACACCCGTGAGGATTACGGGCGTCAGTTCAACAATACGCAGACGCCCGAATACAAGAAGCTCAATCCCAACGCGAAGGTTCCGACCCTGATCGACGGCGAGACCGTGATCTGGGAAAGCCACACCATCCTGCGCTATCTCGCGGCGCTGCATAAGCCCGCGCTGACGGGGTCGACCCCGGCCGAGAAGACCTATGTCGAGCGCTGGATGGACTGGCTGCTCGCCTCGCTCAACACGCCCTATGTCGCCGTATTCAAAGATTCCAAGAACGAACCGGACAAGCGCGCCGCCGATTATGCCGCGCAATGTGCCGATCTGACCGCCCAGCTCAAGATCCTGGA
>JBMOOQ010000024.1:0-243739 GCA_049324435.1 Pseudomonadota bacterium | reverse complement strand
ATGTGCGCTTCCGAAGAGGCGGCGAGATAGACGAAGATCGCGATGAAGATCAGGATCGGATTGTAGAACAGGCCGAGAAAGCCGAGGAGAAACGCCGCGCCCTGGCCGATCGTCGCGGCGATTTCGGTGGCGCGGACAAAGCCGAGCCGCGCACTGAGCGCGGCGCGCAGCACGCGGCCGCCATCCATCGGAAAGGCGGGGATCAGGTTGAACAGCGCCAGGAACAGGTTCACGGCGGCGAGCTTGTCGAGCAACGGGATTTTGGTGTTATCGAGCGCGGCGAAAGCAGCGTTGGAGGAGATGTCGGCGCCGCCGAGCGTCAGCAACAGGGCTGCGATCACCACATTGACCAGCGGGCCCGCAATCGCGATCAGAAATTCCTCAAGCGGCCTTTCCGGAATGCGTTCGAGCCGCGCCACGCCGCCGATCGGCAGCAGCACCACATCGGGCGTCACAACGCCGAAGGCGCGCGCGGTGAAGATATGGCCGAATTCATGCGCCAGCACGCACAGGAACACGAGGACGATGAAGATCAGGCTGGTCCATGCGGCGGTTGCGCCGCCTGAGGCATAGGCCGCGCCGAAGATCCAGACCAGGAACAGAAGGAAGGTGATGTGAATGCGGACCGCAGTGCCCGCAATCGATCCGATGGTGATTGACCAGCCCATGCCTTCACCCTCCGAAGAGTCGAATTATCAAACTAATATCGGTTACGCTCGAATTTAAGTCCCCGCTCGCAACTATGAGCGGCAGAAGGGAGACGGCGTTATGGCTGACAAACTCACCGGCGAGGCCCGCAAGGCCGCGCTCGCAACCATCCCGGGCTGGACCGAGTTGATGGAGCGCGATGCGATTTTCAAGAAGTTCGTGTTTCGGGATTTCAACGAAGCCTTCGGCTTCATGACGCGTGCGGCGCTGATCGCGGAGAAGCGCGACCATCATCCCGAGTGGTTCAATGTCTACAAAACGGTGGAGGTGACTCTCGCAACCCACGACGCCGGCGGGGTCACCGAGAAGGACATCGCGCTGGCCACAGCGATGGATAAGCTTGCGGGGTGATTGCTGCGGTGTCGCGATGACGCCGAGCTCTCTCTTTACCCTCCCCTTGTGGGGAGGGTCGATCGATTGAGATCAGCGAAGGAGATCGGGGTGGGGTGATTGCGTGACTCGTCGGAAGCGCCTCGAACCCAATCACGACCCCCACCCCGCTCGCTTCGCTCGCGACCCTCCCCACAAGGGGGAGGGTAAAGGAACTGAGTGCGCGGAGAGGGAAGCGCTCAGCTATACATCACCTGCACATTGGTATTCTCGAACAGGCCTTCCTCGCCGAATTCGACACCGATGCCGGAATTCTTCACGCCGCCGAACGGCACGTTCGGCTGGATCGGGCCGTGTTTGTTGATCCAGACCGTGCCGCATTGAAGCTGGGCGCCGAGTTCGCGGGCCCTGTCGATATTCTTCGACCAGACCGAACCGCCAAGGCCGTTCGGATTGTCGTTGGCGCGCGCGATGACTTCTTCCACATCGGAGTAACGGATGATCGGCAAGGCCGGTCCGAATTGTTCCTCGTCCACCAGCGGATTGCCGTTGTCGAGATTACCGATCAGCGTCACCGGATAGAACAGGCTGCCGTTCTGCGGCTCGCCGCCCATCAGTACCGTGCCGCCGCCTTTTTTCGCAGCTTCGACGAGGCGCGCGACCTTGTCGTATTGCATGCGGTTCTGCACCGGGCCGAGCTGGGTGTCGTCTTTCAGGCCATCGCCCATCGGGATGGTTTTCGCGAATGCGACCAGCTCGCGGCACACCGCGTCATAAACGCTGTCATGCACATAGAGCCGCTTCAGCGCGGCGCAGGTCTGGCCGTTATTGATGAAGCCGCCCCAGAACAGGCCGGGCGCGATCTGTTTCGGATCGACATCCGGCAGCACGATGCCGGCGTCGTTGCCGCCAAGTTCGAGGGTGAGGCGCTTCAGCGTGTTCGCGGCGCTCGACATCACCTTCCTGCCGGTTGAGGCGGAGCCGGTGAACACGATTTTGCCGATGCCCTCATGCGCCGACATCGCAGCGCCGATGCTGTCCTCGCCGGCAATGCCGTTGACGACGCCGGCCGGCAGCACCTCGTTCATCAGCTCGATCATGCGGAGCGTGGAGAGCGGCGTGTAGGGCGAGGGCTTGTTGACCACGGTATTGCCGGCGCGGATCGCCGGGACGATGTGCCAGATCGCGATCAGCACCGGCCAGTTCCAGGGTGTGATCGAGCCGACGACGCCGATCGGGCGGCGATGCAGCTCGATGCGGCCCTCGTTATTGTCCTGGATCACCTTCACCGGGATATCGAGGGCCGCGGTGTAGTTCGCCCAGGCGCCGGCGCCGCCCATCTCAAAGCGCGAGCCGAGCCCGTTCAGCGGCTTGCCCTGTTCGAGTGTGATGAGCCGCGCGATCTCCTCGGCATGATCGGCGATCTTCTGTGCGGCGGCGTGGATGAGTGTCTTGCGCTCGTCATGGGAGGTCTTCGACCAGGTCGAGAACGCTTTCTGCGCGGCGTCCACGGCCTCATCGAGCTGTTCCGTTGTCGCTTTCGGCGCAAGGCCGACGACCTCGCCGGTGGAAGGGTTGCGGACCTCGAAATGATCCCTGGCCGGAACCGGCTTGCCGCCGATGGTGAGATTGTAAGTTTGCACTGGCATTTCCTCTGACGTTATTGTTCCGGCGCGAAGTGAACGATGGTCGCGCCCTTGGGCGAATAGTTCGGCACGTCCGCCGCAACCTTCTTGCCCATGTCGGACTGCATCGCCTGACCCATCGCCTGCGGCGAATCGAAGAAGGCCTGGAAGATGCAGAACGGCGCATTCTCGGCGGGCCCGACGGCCTCCGGATAGGCATAGTGGCAGGATTTCAGCCCGGGCAGCTGTTTCGCAAGCGGGATATGCGTCTCCTTATAGTATTTCTTGAAATGCTCCGGGTTGTCTGGCTTCGGATAGATGACGGTCAGGCAATGCATGGCGTTTCCTCTTGGTGTTCTGGCGTGGCAGGACTGAAAGGGCATTCACAAACCGCTCATGCCCGCGAAGGCGGGCATCCAGGCCTTGAGTCTGGGTCCCCGCTTTCGCGGGGACGAACGGATTGAAGGATTTCAGGCGATGCACACCCTACGCAGCCGCGGTTGCGGCCGCAGGCGACGATACACGATTGAGCCAGGCGTGAATGCGTTGCGGTGACGCAATGCGGTCCCACTGCCGCTCGGGATAATTGAAGTTCTCGGTGAATTCGTCGGCGAGCGCCTTGTTCTGGCTCATCGTCCCAATCAGCGCGCCCATCGCTTCGGACGGCGGTGCCAGCATCAGATTGGTCCAGCGCGAGGCCGCCAGCACCCGGTCCTGCCGCCGCATATCGACCTTTTCGCAGAAGCGCGCATCGAGCGCGTCGGCATTGACGATCTCCTCGCCCATCACGAAGGCGGCGTAGGAGGCCATGTTGGCACCCTGGCCCATCATCGGATCGACCACGGAATGCAGGTCGCCCAACGCGATCGCGCATTTTCCGCCGTCGAACTGCACCACGGTCTTGCGCACGGTGGGCACGACCCCGCCCTGAAGAAGATCCTGCGGCTGCGCGAGATCGAACGTCGCGGTGTCGATGCGGTCATAGGTTGTCGGGTGATGCTTCTCCAGCTTGCCGAGCAGCACCTTGAGGAAATGCTTGCGGTCCTTTTCGTAATTCAGTGTGGCCAGCTCCTCCATGTCGCCGCCCGGCACGTTTTCCATAAGGAGGGCATTGGCGATGCCGTCGAAGGTGAGCGTCGGGATCACGATCATCTCGCCATGACCGGGAGAGACCGACAGCGTGACATTCATTGGGTCGGGCTGGCGCACGCCCTTGTAGAGGCCGACGCAGAGTTTTCGCTGCGGCTGCGTATAGGGCGAATGTTCGGGGCGGTAGGAGAACAGGTCGCCCAGCGCGCCCTTGCCGGTGGACACGACGAGAAGGTCGAAACGGTTCACCAGCGCCGGAATATCGCCTTCCTCGATCTTGCGGATCTCGATCTTGCCGCCGCGGCGCGCAAAATCGTTCATCAGCGTCGGCAGATAGATGCGGTAATCGACGGCGCGGCTCGGATTCTTGAAATCGCCGCGGAAATGCAGCGGCTGCGGGAAGTTAAAGACGTGGTCGTGATAATAATAAAAAAGCTTCGGGTCGTCCCAGTGATGGATGCCAAGTTCGTGCTCGCGCGCGATCGTCACCGCATGATGCGCGACGGTGTTGAGCAGCCGCGAGTGGCGATAGTCCTCCGCTGCGCGGTCGGTGATGATGGTGGCGTCGACACCGTGCTTTTGCAGATACAACGCCAGATGCAGGCCGCCGACGCCGGCGCCGACGATTCCGATCGATCGCTTCAAGGGTCCCTCCCGATTTTCAACAATTCTTGCTTGTTGCGGCGAAGCTTAGGGCAGCGCCGGGCCTTCCGTATAGGGAATGAACAGAATAAGATTTATTCCAATAGGGAATTATTGCGATGGACCGGATCGACTGCCTGAAGGCCTTTGTGCGCGCGATGGAAGGCGGCAGTTTCTCCGCCGCGGCGAAAGAGCTCGGGCTCGGCCAGCCCGCGGTCAGCAAGCGCATTGCGCTTCTCGAAGAGGAATTCGGGTCGCAGCTCTTCATGCGCACCACGCGTAAGCTGACGCCGACCCGCGAGGCGCATCGCGTCTACGAACTCGCCCGGCAGGTGCTCGGCACGTTCGAACAGGCGCGCGCCTCGATCCGCGAGGCGCCGGCGCGGCCGTCCGGCACCCTGCGCATCAGCGTGCCGTCGTCGTTCGGCCGGCATTATCTGATGCCGATCGTGCGCGACTATGCGCGCGACTATCCCGACGTGAAGCTCGACCTGCGCTTCGACGAGCGCACCATCAATCTGGTCGAGGAGGGGATGGAGCTCGCGCTCCGCATCGGCCAGCTCGAATCGAGTTCGCTGATGGCACGGCGGATCGGCACGGTGCGGCGCTATCTGGTGGCGACGCCGCGCTATCTGAAGGAACGCGGCACGCCGCGCAATCCGGATGATCTCAAGCAGCATCAATGCATCGCCTATGCGCGGATGGCGCCGGCCAACCAATGGACCTTCGAATCCGACGACGGGCGGCATGTCGTCAGCGTGTCCGGCGCGGTGATGGTGGACGATGCCGATGCGATGCAGGAGGCGGTGCTGCAGCATCTCGGCATCGCCATCGTGCCGGCATGGTGCGCCGGCGAGGCGCTCAAGCGCGGGCAGATGAAGGCGCTGCTGCCCGATTATGCAGTGTCATCGTTGCCGCTGCATGTCGTATATCCGGAGACGCACTGGATGTCGGCGCGGGCCAGGAGTTTCCTGGATTTCATCGTCGCGCGAGCGGAGCTGTTTCAGTAAGCGAGGCTCTTTCCTCGATGAGGACAATTACCACATAATCCAGCAGAGGAGCCCTGAGCCATGGCCCGGGCCCGTGACATCGACGAGTTCCTGAAAGCCGCTGCCGACGAGCAGACGGTGCAAAAGGAATTCTGGCCGAAGGTCGCGCGGGTCGCGGCCAATATCCCCTTCGCCGAGGATCTGCTGGCCGCCTATTACTGCGCCTTCGACCGCAACACGCCGCACCAGGTCCGGTTCATCCTCCTGGGTGCGCTGGCCTATTTCGTAATGCCGGTCGACGCGGTTCCGGACCTGTTGCCGATGTTCGGCTTTGCGGACGATGCGGCCGTGCTGGCGGCTGCGCTGAAGGCGGTTTCGGACGCGATCCGGCCGGAACATCGCGCGGCGGCGAAGCGGAAGCTGGCGGTTTAGCTGGCCGGGCCCGGAATCCACACGAAGCCGTGAAGTGCGAAGCCGGGGCAGGGGCTTTGAACCTCCCCGGCGGACCGCGCGACTGATGGGCAGGATGCGATGAGCGCATCCCTCACACAGGAGAGCCCCCATGTTCCGCAAGACCATCCTCGGCCTCGCTGCCGGTGCCGCCCTTGTCACCGCCGCTCTGGCCCCGACCGCCGCGTCCGCTCATTATTACGGTGGCTATGGGTACAAGTCCTACTACAAGCCCTATTACGGCTACAGCTACGGCTACAAGTCCTACGGCTACGGCTACAAGTCGTACGGCTATCGCTCCTACTACGGCGGCTACGGCTACTAATCGCTCCTCGGGTTCACCTGTGTGACCCCGGCGCCGCTCAGGCAGCCAGCCCGGTCTCCGCAAGGAGACCGGGTTTTGCTTTTGGACTGTCCAGCTAAGGCTTCAAGATCGCCTTGCCCATGATCTTGCGAGCGGCGATGTCTTTCATCGCCTGCGCGGTATCGCTGAGCGGATAGACCGCGTGCACATGCGCGGACAATTTGCCGTCGGCGCACCATTGCACGATCTGGCCCATGTTGCGGGCCTCGCCCGCAGGATCGCGCGCGACGAACGCACCCCAATGCACGCCGACGATGTCGCAGCTTTTCAGCAGCACGAGATTGAGCGGGATTTTCGGGATTTCGCCTGCGGCGAATCCGATGACGAGATAACGCCCCTCCCACGCCATCGAGCGCAGCGCGGGCTCGGCATATTTGTCGCCGACCGGATCGTAGATCACGTCGATGCCGTGGGTTCCGCCAAGCCGCTTCAGTTCGTCGCGCAAGTTATTGGTGCCGTAATTGATCGTCTCGTCGGCACCGTGCTGTTTGGCGAAGGCGCATTTCTCCTCCGTCGAGGCGCAGGCGATCACGCGCGCACCCATCAACTTGCCGATCTCGATTGCGGCAAGCCCGGTGCCGCCGGCCGCGCCGAGCACGGCGAGTGTCTCGCCCGCTTTCAGCTTCGCGCGATCCTTCAGTGCGTGGATTGTGGTGCCGTAGGTGACGGAGAGCCCCGCGGCGCGATCGAGATCGAGAGAGTCCGGCACCTTCACCAGCCGCTCTGCCTTCTGCACGTAATATTCGCGCGCGGCGCCATAGGCGGCGTAGCTCATCACGCGATCGCCGATGTCGAACCCGGTGACACCCGGGCCGACCGCGTGCACGGTGCCGGCAAACTCCGCGGCTGGCGAGAACGGGAAGTCCGGCTTGACCTGATATTTCCCGGCGATCAGCAGCGTGTCGAAGAAGTTGAGCGCGGCCGCGGCGACTTTGACCACGACCTCTCCCGCGCCCGCTTCGGGGTCGGGAAGCTCACGCAGCTCGAGATCGTCGGGTGTGCCGTAGCGGCTGCAGATGATGGCTTTCATGTCCAGACCCTTGGGCGCGTGGCTGCGGCGAATGTGCACAGCGGGCACAGACGGTATTCCCGCGCCATGACATCGCCGATTTTCACTTATTATTGCAAACCGCCATTTGTGCTAGGCCATTGTTGTCCATTTCGAATCTGCTGGATCTTGAAGATGCGCGCTCCTGCACGATTTGCCGTTCTCCTGTATCTGTTCGGTGCGGTGCTGCTGCCGGCCGCCACTGTTGAAGACGCACGGGCGCAATCGGCCGCCCAGCTACTTGGTGAATTTGGCAGCTGGGGTGCCTACACCGCGACGCCGAACGGCCGGAAGGTCTGCTTCGCGCTGGCCAAGCCGACCTCGTCGGAGACGGTGCCGCCCGGCCGCCCGCGCGATCCGGCTTGGCTGTTCGTCTCCACCCGTCCGGCCGAGAAGGTGCGCGAGGAGGTGTCGGTCATCATCGGCTATCCATTCAAGGCCAATACCGATGCGACGATCGAGGTCGGCTCGACCAATTTCGCGATGTACACGCAGAATGACGGCGCCTGGGTGAAGAACGCCGCCGAAGAGGCGCGACTGGTCGAGGCGATGCGCAAGGGCGCCGAGGTCGTGGTGAAGGGTGAGTCCGGCCGCGGCACCAAGACGATCGACAAGTTCTCGCTCAAGGGCGTGGTGCAGGCGCTCGACCGCGCCGCGCAGGAATGCCGGTAGCGGCGGCCATTCCGGGGCGCGAGCGCTCTCATCTTGGTCATTGCCGGGCTTGACCCCTCTCGTGTCCCGGACGCGGTGCAGCACGGAGCATAGCGAAGTGATGCACCGCAGATCCGGGACCCATCGTGGGTTCCGGTCCGGCGGAGCCCCGTTTCACGCTGCAATAGCGCGTTGAAAAGGCGCGTAAACGCGCTTTTGGCGCCCGGACACGAGATTCGGCAAATCAGTTCCGTTCCCATATATACCGGCCCATGACCCACGCCGCCGCCACAGCCCCGCTCGAAAAGACCCCGCTTGAGGTCTATGTCGCGCCTGACAAGCCCTCGCTGGTCGGCGCGTCGCGCGCCCAATTGGCCGACATGCTCGGCGGCATCGGCGTGCCGGAGCGCGAGCGCAAGATGCGCGCGCAGCAGATCTGGCACTGGCTGTATGTGCGCGGTGCGCATGACTTTTCGCAGATGACGTCGATCTCGAAGGAGGTGCGCGGCGCACTGGATCAGCATTTCACGCTGGAGCGGCCGGAGGTCGTGACCGAGCAGGTCTCCGCCGACGGCACCCGCAAATGGCTCCTGAAGCTTGCCAGCGAACATCCGGGCGAGCGGCCGCATCTGATCGAGACCGTGTATATCCCCGAGAGCGACCGCGGCACCCTGTGCGTCTCGAGCCAGGTCGGCTGCACGCTGAACTGCTCGTTCTGCCACACCGGCACGCAGCGCCTCGTGCGCAATCTCACGGCGGGCGAGATTGTCGGCCAGATCATGGTGGCGCGCGACCGGCTCGGCGATTTCCTCGGACAAACACGCGCCACCGGACCCGGCCTGCCGACCGCGGGCGAGCGCTGCGTCTCCAACATCGTGATGATGGGGATGGGCGAGCCGCTCTACAATTTCGAGAATGTGCGCGACGCGCTGCTCGTCACCATGGATGGCGACGGGCTGTCGCTGTCGAAGCGGCGCATCACGCTGTCGACCTCCGGCGTCGTTCCGAACATCGCCCGCACGGGCAGCGAGATTGGCTGTTCGCTCGCGATCTCGCTGCATGCAGTGCGCGACGATCTGCGCGACGTGCTGGTGCCGCTGAACCGCAAATATCCGATCAGGGATGTGCTGCAGGCCTGCCGCGATTATCCCGGCGCCTCGAATGCGCGCCGTATCACCTTCGAGTACGTGATGCTGAAGGGCGTCAACGATTCACTCGCCGAGGCGAAGGAGCTGGTACGGCTTCTCAAGGGCATTCCGGCCAAGATCAACCTGATCCCGTTCAATCCCTGGCCGGGTTCGCAATACGAATGCTCCGACTGGGAGCAGATCGAGAAATTTTCCGAAGTGGTGTTCAACGCAGGCTATGCCTCGCCGGTGCGCACCCCGCGCGGGCGCGATATTCTCGCCGCCTGCGGCCAGCTCAAGAGCGAAACCGAGAAGCTCTCCGCCCGCGAGCGCATGGCGCTGCGCGCCATGGCGATGACGGATTAGGCGATCCTCAGTACCTCCATGTTCGCTGGTGCACTCACTCCCCCTGCAAGGGGAGGGTTAGGGAGGGGTCGGACAGTTGGTGCTGTGAGTGATCGACCCCCACCCGTCTCGCTGCGCTCGCCGACCTCCCCCTTTCAGGGGGAGGTGAAGAAAGTGGTGCTGACTAGGAGTCGACAGCCAGGCACCCGCGGCTCTAAACAGAACGACGATTCGTGGGGGCCGCATGTTCATCACCCGCTTTTTCGTCATCCTGTTTTCGCTGATCTTTGCCCTTCTTGCCGCCGGGATCGCGCTAGCCATCGGCGTGATGGCGCCGGAACTCGTCACCATGAGTTCCGATCCGATCGAGAAATTTGCGTTCTTCGCCATTGCCTTTTTCGCGACCAGCTTCGCCGGCGCCACCGCCTTCGTGCCGTCGGTGATCCTGATTGCGATTGCCGAGACCTTCAATATCCGCTCGATCTTCTATTACGCGCTTGGCGGCGCGCTGATCGGGGCGGTGGCCTGGTACATGTCCGACATTTCGGTCCAGCTTGAAAACACCACCGACCTGTCGCCAATGACCTATGGGCTGCAGCTCGTCGCCGCCTCGGGGATAATCGGCGGGTTCGTGTACTGGCTTCTTGCCGGGCGCAAGGCCGGACGCTGGAAGGATCCGTACGCGGCGGCGTGACCGCAGTGGAAACGCTGTTTGCGATCAA
Organism: Pseudomonadota bacterium; assembly: GCA_049324435.1. Classification (GTDB taxonomy): domain Bacteria; phylum Pseudomonadota; class Alphaproteobacteria; order Rhizobiales; family Xanthobacteraceae; genus Pseudorhodoplanes. The sequence goes on along the minus strand of JBMOOQ010000024.1, from coordinate 233,649 downwards.
AATTCTCTATACCGCCTTCATGGCGGTGCTGATCCCGGTTTATCTGCGTCAGTACGGTCCGACCAACTTTCTGTATTTCTGCGACCTCGCGCTTCTGTTCACGCTGGCGGGGCTGTGGCTCGAAAGCCCGCTGCTGATCTCGATGTGCGCGGTCGGCCTGCTGCTGCCGCAGACGCTATGGGTGGTCGATTACATCTTCAATTTATTCGGCCTGCACACCACGGGTCTGACCGATTACATGTTCGACAAGGACCGCTCGCTGTTTCTGCGCGGGCTGTCGCTGTTTCACGGCTGGCTGCCGTTTCTTCTTGTCTATCTTGTCTGGGAGATGGGCTATGACAGCCGCGCCTTCGTCGCGTGGACCATCGTGTCCTGCATCGTGCTGCCGGTCTGCTACTGGCTGATGCCCAAGGCGCAGCCCAATCCCGGACTGACCCCGGTCAACATCAATCTGGTCTGGGGTTTCGACGATCGGAAGCCGCAGACATGGATGCCGCCGAATGCCTGGTTCGCGCTGTTGTTCTTCGGCCTGCCGGTCGCGGTGTACTGGCCGACGCATCTCGTGCTGCAATATGTGTTCAGGCCGGCGGGGTGAGATAGTTCTGCAAACTCCGTTCATTCCCGCAAAAGCGGGAATCCAGCATGCTGCGCTGGGTCCCCGCTTTCGCGGGGACGAACGGAAAGCGTTGCTCAATTCGGCTTGATGCCCGCGTCTTTTGCGACCTTGCCCCACTTGCCGATCTCGCTCTGGATGTAGGTGGCGAATTCCTCCGGCGTGTTGCCGACCAGGATCGCGCCCTGCGGTGCGAGCTTGTCCTTCACCTCTGCGCTTTTCAGCGCATCGGCCGTGGCCTTGTGGAGCTTTGCGATCACGGCGGGCGGCGTCGCGGCCGGCGCCACCATGCCATACCAGTTTTCGGCAAGGATCTGCGGCAGCCCGGTTTCGGCGGTGGTCGGCACATCCGGCAATGACGATGCGCGTTCGGCGCTTCCGATCGCGATCGGCTTGACCTTGCCGGCTTTCACCTGCGGCAGCAGTACCGGGATATCGAGAAATACCATGTGTACCTGATTGCCGATGATGTCGTTCACAGCCGGAGCGGCGCCCTTGTAGGGTACGTGCACGATGTCGATGCCGGCCGCGCTCTTGAACAACTCGCCGGCCAGATGCGGCATCGAACCCGGGCCGGTGGAGGCGAAGTTGAGCGAGCCGGGCTTGGCCTTGGCGAGCGCGAGCAACTCCTTCATCGAGGAGGCGGGCACGTCGGTGGCAACCACGAGCAGTTCCGGCACCTTGGCGACCAGCGTGACGGGTTTGAGATCTTTCAGCGTGTCATAGGGCAGCTTTTGCTGGAGACTCTTTGAAATCGCGAGCGCACCGGCGCTGGTGATCGCGATGGTGTGGCCGTCCGGCTCGGCCTTCGCCACTGCATCGGTGCCGAGCACGCCGCCGGCGCCGCTGCGATTGTCGATCACCACCGGCTGGCCGAGCAGTTCCGACATCTTCGCGCCGACCACGCGGGCGATGATGTCGTTCGGTCCGCCGGCCGGGAACGGGACGATCAGCTTGATCGGCTTGGTCGGAAAGTCCTGCGCATGGGAGGGCAGGGTGAAGGCGGCCAACGCAGCCAAGGCGACGAGACAAGCGACTTTTCGCACGATTTTTCCTCCCGGTCATGGCCGGGCTTGACCCGGCCATTCATCTTACGAAGGAGATGAATGCGCGGGTCAAGCCCGCGCATGGCAAATACTCCCTAATTCGCCCGCGCGAACAGCAGACGTGCCGCGAAAGCGCTCATCAGTCCGGCGAAGCTCCAGTCGAAGGCGCGCATCAGCCGCGGCGAATTTCGCATGGTTGAAGCAAAGCGTTCGGCGCCGAGGATCATCGGCGCGCAGAGCGGCGGCGTGAGCAGCGCGTAGGTTAGCCCGAGCATCAGCAGCCGGGCAGGCGCATCCGGATCGGATGCCGACACGAATTGCGGCAGGAAGGTCAAAAAGAACATCACGATCTTCGGATTGAGCAGGTTGACGCCGAGCCCCATCGCGAAGGCGCTCGCGATGCCGCCGCGCGTGGGCTTGCCCGACCGAAGCGACAGCGACGAACCGTGCCGGATCGCCTGCACCGCGAGCCACAGGAGATAGCCCGCGCCGGCGACCTTGATCGCGGTGAAGGCCGTCGCGGACGCAACAAGCAGCGCGGACAATCCGAACGCTGCCAGCATCGAGTGCACCAGCAATCCCGCGGTGGCGCCGAACATCGAGGCAAAGCCGCGCGCGCGTCCGCCATTAATGGTCTGGCTCAGAAACAGCGTCATGTCCGGGCCGGGCGTGACGATCAGGATCAGCGAGGCCGCGATGAATGCCGCAAGCACGGCGGGTTCGGGCAGGATGGTCATGCCGCACCGGCTGTTGCGGGTTGCAGGTCCGCCCTGCCGCGGAAATGCGGGATCACTTCCTTGGCGAACAATTCGGTGCTCTTGGTGACAAGCTCGTGCGGCAGCGTGCCGAACTGCATGGTGGGCAGGAGATAGCCGAAGCCGATCTGCGCCTGGTAGGCGCCCAGCTTCTCGCGCAGCGTCGCCGGACTGCCGCACAGGAACATCGCCTTCTCCATCAGGTCGTCGATGGTCTGCACGCCGCCCGACAGCGTGCGTTTTGCCGCGATCACGCCCTGCATCGAGGCGAGCGACAGATAGCCCGGCGGCAGCAGCATTTCCTGCGGCATGCGCAACAGCTTGTTGAAGAAGAACTCGATATGGGGCTTCGCCTCGCGGTGCGCGATCGCGTCGGTCTCGGCGCAATAGGTCGGGATCGCCCAGCCGACATTCTCCGGCCCCGCCTGCCAGCCCTGCTTCTCGGCGCTGTCGCGATACATCTGCATGTAGCGCGCCAGCGCCTGCACCGGCGAGAAGGTCTGCAGATAGGTGTATTTGCGCGAGGGATGGGTCGCCCATTCGATGGTCTCGCGCGAGCCCTGCGACGGGATCCAGACCGGCGGATGCGGCTGCTGGAACGGCCGCGGCCACACGTTGACGTAGTCGAAGTGATAATACTTGCCTTCGAAGGCGAACGGGCCCGGCCGCGTCCAGCCCTGGATGATGAGATCGTGCGCCTCGTGGAAGCGCTCGTGCGATTGCGCCGGGTTCGCGCCCCAGGAATGATATTCGGCGCCGATACCGCGCACGAAGCCCGCGACCAGCCGTCCGCCGGTGATGGTGTCGAGCATCGCGAATTCTTCCGCGACGGTGAGCGGATTGTTCAGGAGCGGCAGCGCGCGGCCGAGCACGGCGATCTTGCATTGCTTGGTGCGGCGCGCGAGCGCGCCCGCCATGACGCCGGGGATCGGCATCATGCCGTAGGCATTGGAATGATGCTCATTGACGCAGACGCCGTCGAAGCCCATGGCGTCGGCATATTCCAGCTCATCGAGATAGCGATTGTAGAGCTGGTGGCCGATCTTCGGATCGTAATAGCTGTTCGGCAGCGTTACCCAGGCGGAATTGTGCTGCTTGTCGTAATCGGGATCGAGCGCCGCATAGGGCATCAGGTGGAAGAAGAAGAATTTCATCGTCCTGCCTCCTGAATGAAGCCCGTCATCAGCTTTGCGAGTTCGTCCGCCTTTTCGATCTGCAGCGTGTGGCCGGCATTTTTCAGCACGTCCAGCCGCGATCCCGGGATGAGCTTGTTGTAAGCCTCGCCGTACGGCAGTGGGAACACCTTGTCGTCGTCGCCCCACACGATCAGCGTCGGCACCGTGATCCGGTGCAGCCACTTGCGCAGATCGGGATTGTACAGCCGCGGCTGCCAGCCGAGCTTGGCGGTGGCGAGCCGGTTCTTCATCTCGATCATCAGCTCTGCGTCGCCCGGCGGTTGCGCCAGCATCGCTTCGGCGAATGCCGGATCGTGGAAGATGTTGCGGATGAAAACCTCGCGCGACCACATGAAGATGTCGCCCTTGGCGACGCCCTTCACATGGATCCCGGCGGCGCAGATCAGCGTCAGCGACTTCAGCGCGGTCTGGTTGCGCACCGCGATCTCGGCGGCGATCCAGCCGCCGAGCGACACGCCGGCAAGGTTGAGGCCGGAAAGCTTCAGCGCATCGATCAGGTCGAGATAGAAATAGGCGAGGTCGCCGATATTATCGAGCCAGTCGGGGGTATCCGAGCCGCCGAATCCCGGATGCTCCGGCACGATCAGGTCGAAGTGCTGCGACATGGTTTCGAAGAAGGGCAGCCATGCGGATGCGCCGCGTGCGCCATGCAGGAACAGGAGCGGTTCGCCCGAGGATGCCGGACTGCCGCGCATGATGCGGATCCTGCAGCCTGCGATGGTTTCGAAGCTTTCACGGTATGGCAAGGTATGACCTCCGGCGGCCGTTACCGTTAACGTGCCGGCGCAGCGCCGCCAAGTGGTGGGCAGCGCAACGGTTTTGCGTTATTGAAGGGGCGCCTCAACCTGCCGCTCGTTTCGCGGATGGACTGCCGGAGTAATACGTGGCCCTTGAGACCCCTTTCACCCTTGCCGAACTCGCCGTCATCGTGAAGGAGCGGGCGGCCGCCAGCGCCGAGGTCTCCTATACGCGCAAGCTTCTGGACAAGGGCGTTGAGCATTGCGCCAAGAAGCTCGGAGAGGAGGCGGTTGAAACCGCGCTCGCCGCGGTGGCCGAGGATCGCGATCGAGTGATCGGCGAGGCCGCCGATCTGCTCTATCATCTGCTGGTGGTGCTTCAGGCCCGCGGCATCGATCTGTCCGAGGTCGAGGCGGTGCTGGCAAAGCGGTCCGACCAGTCGGGGCTCGCGGAGAAGGCATCCCGCGTGCCCGATCGCCGTCCTCCGGACCTTTAGGAACCGCCATGGAACAGCGGATCGAACCCGAAGTCTCTCCGTATCGCGTCTTCAGCCGCGCCGAATGGGCAGCGCTGCGTGCCGACACACCGATGACGCTGAGCCCCGAAGAAGTGTCGACGCTGCGTTCGGTGCACGACCGTCTCGACATGAAGGAGGTCGAGGAGATCTATCTGCCGCTGTCGCGTCTGTTGTCGATGTATGTCGCGGCCTCGCAGCGGCTGTTCCGGGTGCAGCAGAACTTCCTCGGCACCGAGGACTCCAAGGTGCCCTATATCATCGGCGTTGCCGGTTCGGTCGCGGTCGGCAAGTCGACTACGGCACGTGTGCTTCAGGCGCTCTTGGCGCGCTGGCCGAACACACCGAAGGTCGATCTGATCACCACCGATGGATTCCTGCTGCCCAATGCGGTCCTCGAACGCGAAGGCCTGATGGAGAAGAAGGGCTTTCCGGAGAGCTACGATCTGCCCGAGCTGCTGCGCTTTCTTTCGGGCATCAAGGCGGGACGGCGGCCGATGCGCGCGCCGGTTTATTCCCACATTGTCTACGACGTGGTGCCGCATGAATGGATCGAGATCGACCGGCCGGACATCCTGATCGTCGAGGGACTGAACGTGCTGCAGGCCGGCCGCCTGCCCAAGGACGGCAAGGCGGTGCCGTTCGTCTCCGACTTCTTCGATTTTTCGGTCTATATCGATGCCGCCGAGGACGTGCTGGAACGCTGGTATGTGGACCGCTTTCTGGCGCTGCGGCTCACGGCGTTCCGCGATCCGATGTCGTATTTCCATCGCTATTCGCGGCTGTCGGACTCGGAAGCCGTCGCGACCGCGAAAAGCATCTGGGGCCGGATCAACCTCGTCAATCTGCGCGAGAATATTTTGCCGACGCGGCAGCGCGCCGACCTGATCCTGACCAAGAACGAGGGTCATCTTATCGACGAAGTCGCGCTGCGGCGGCTTTAGGGTTTCGTGTCCCGGGCGCGGCGCAGCGTGAAACGGTGCGCCGCTGAACCGGGACCCATCGTTCGGCCCAACAAAAAAGCTGGGTCCCGGATCAGCAGCGCATCACAACGATTTCGCTCGTGCTGCGCAGCATCCGGGGCACGAGACTTTCCTACGCCGCCTTCGCCATCGCACGCACCTCCGCCAGCACCGCGGCGAGTTTCTCGCGGTCGAGCGGCTTGGTCAGGAACGCATCCATGCCGGCGGCAAGGCAGGCTTCGCGATGCTCGGGCAATGCATTGGCTGTCAGCGCCACGATCGGGGTGCGGGTGCCGCTCTTCTCCTCGACCGCGCGGATGCGCCGCGTCGCTTCAAGCCCGTCGATGCCGGCCATGCGCACATCCATCAGGATCAGATCGAACGGCAGGCCCGCACCATGGGCCGCAAAGAAGGATTCCATCGCAGCGCGGCCATCGGCGACCACCTGCGGACGGTGGCCGAGCTTCTGCAACAGCGCGCGCGTCAGCAATGCGTTGATCTCGTTGTCTTCCGCCACCAGGATCGACAGGCCATCGGCGCGCGGCGTGCCGAAATTCGGCAGCTCGCCGGTGTCGCCGGCCAGTTGCGCGAAGCCGTCGCGCTCCATGCGCAGACGCTCGGCGAGCGATGCAGCGCGGACCGGCTTCACCAGATAGCCGGTGAAGCCGCGCGCCTTCAGATCGTCGAGCTCGGCGCGCGCCGCGGGGGTGATGGTAACGAGCCGGCACGGCACGCTGCGCGTTGCCGCTAGCAGGGTGTCGATCGCCGCGCTGCCGATCGCATGATCGATCAGCACCGCGCTCCATTCGCGCTCCGGCAACAGCGCCTGCGCGACAGCCTCGTTCGGCGCGACCGCAACCCGCGCGCCCCAGCGCGTCAGCCGGCGTGCGAGCAGGGCGGCCTCGATATGCGAGGGAGCGACGATCATGATCCCGCGGCCGGTGAGGTCGGGTGCATCGAAAGCAGGGTCGGGGACCGAATCTCTTGACGCGGCGAGCGGCAGCGCGACTTCGAACAGCGCGCCCGCGCCCGGCATGCTCTCGACCGTGATGCGGCCCTGCATGCCTTCGACGATGCGCTTGACGATGGCGAGCCCGAGCCCGGCGCCCTCCGCCTGGCTTGCGCCGGCCTCGGTCTGCTCGAATTCATGAAAGATCTTGTCGTGGTCGGCGGGAGCGATGCCGACCCCGGTGTCGCGCACCTTGAACAGGATTTCGCCGGGCCATGCGCCCGGCTCGACCACGATCGCGATGCCGCCCTCGTTCGTGAACTTGATGGCGTTGCCGGCAAGGTTAAGCAGCACCTGCTTCAGCCGGGTCTCGTCGGCGATCACGCGCGCGGGCAGGCGTTCGTCCACATAGCTTGCGATTTCGAGGCCCTTGCCTTGCGCGCGTACCGCGAGCAGTTCGGTCAGGTTCTCGATCATGCCGGCCAGCGCGAATGGGCGCGCTTCGAGGTCGAGGCGTCCGGCTTCGATCTTGGAGAAGTCGAGAATTTCCTCGATCAGCGCGAGCAGCGTCTCGCCCGAGGTCTTGACCGCGCGGGCATAGGTCGCCTGTTCCGGCGTGAGTTTCGTGTCGAGCAGCAGATCGGCCATGCCGATGATGCCGTTCAGCGGCGTGCGGATTTCGTGACTTGCCATTGCGAGAAATCGCGACTTGGCGCGGTTCGCGGCTTCCGCGAGGTCGCGCGCATCGGCAAGCGCGTTTTCCGACATCACGCGGTCGGTGACGTCGCGGCCGACGCACTGAATTTCGGTTTCGCCGTTTTCGCCGCGCACGGTGCCTTCGCGCCATGCGATCCAGCGCGGGCCGCTTTTGGTCGCGATCTGCTGGTCGTAGACCCGGCTGCCGTCGGTCAGGGTGGCGACGTCGCCCTGTTCGATGACGGTAAACGCAAAATCGGAGCCGCGAATGATGTCGGCGGGTTCGCCGGCAAGCGCGCAGAACGCGCCGTTGGCGAAAGTGATCGGTCCCTGCGGCCCTTTGCGCCGGACGATAAGATCGCCCTGCATGTCGAGGAAGGAGCGCGCGCGCTCCTCGGCTTCCTGCAATTTCCAGGCGCGATCGGACAGCGCCTCGTTTCGGGCTTCCAGCCGCCTAGCATAGGAACGCCATACCCGATTACGATGGATCAGGTACGCCGCGAAGGTGCAGACGAAGGCGAACAGGGCTGCGACCCCGGCCGCGAACATTTCCGGGTCATAGTCGGTTGTCCGGGTCGCGGAGACGACTCCGACCCCGATCCACATCCCGACCAGCAGGAGGAAAGCGATCCGCGCGAAGCGGAACAGAAACGATCGAACCCCGCCCCGCGGTTTCGCAATCGATTGCATGTCTGACGTCCCGTTGGCCGGCCGCCGGTGGCGGACGGCTCTTTCCCTTTCGGCGAGCGTGGGGGCAGGACGTTGCGATTGGATTGACGCGGATCGGCGCGTTCGCCGTGTCGTTAGCGCCGGCTTGCGCAATTGCCGACAATTTTAGGGATTGCAGCGAAGCCGCTTGCGGCCACTACGCCGCGCGGCGCATCTCATCGGTCAGCGCGCGGTAGGACAGGGCCTCCGCCAGATGGACACGGCCGACATACTCGGCGCCGTCGAGGTCGGCCAGTGTGCGGGCGACGCGCAGCACCCGATGATAGCCGCGCGCCGACAGCCGCATCGCGTCCGATGCATCGCGCAGCAGCGCGAGCCCGGATTTGTCGGGCTGCGCGATCTGCTCAAGGAGGCTGCCGGAGGCCTGCGCATTGGTACGGATCTGCGGCGCGCCCAGCGCTGCATAACGCTCCCTCTGGATGTCGCGGGCGCGCGCGACGCGGGCCGCAACTTCGGCCGAGCCTTCGGCGGGCGGCGGCAGGATGAGGTCCGCGGCAGTGACGGCGGGCACTTCGACATGCAGATCGATGCGGTCGAGCAAGGGACCCGACAGCCGCCCCTGATAATCGGCGGCGCAACGCACATTCATGCCGCGCTTGCAGATGTAACCCGGATCGCTCGCATGGCCGCAGCGGCACGGGTTCATCGCCGCGACCAGCATGAAGCGCGCCGGATAGGTGATGCGGTGATTGGCTCTGGCGATCGAGACTTCGCCGGTCTCCAGCGGCTGCCGTAAAGAGTCGAGCGCCTGGCCGGAAAACTCGGCGAATTCGTCAAGGAACAGAACGCCGTTGTGAGCGAGCGACACTTCGCCCGGCCGCGCGCGCAAGCCGCCGCCGACCAAAGCCGGCATCGATGCGGAATGATGCGGTGAGCGGAACGGCCGGCGATTGGTCAGCGAACCGCCCTCGATCTCGCCTGCCACCGAAGCGATCATCGAAACTTCCAGCAATTCCTCTGGCGTCAGCGCAGGCAGGATCGACGGCAGCCGCGCCGCCAGCATCGACTTGCCCGCGCCCGGCGGGCCGACGAGCAGGAGATTGTGTCCGCCGGCCGCGGCGACTTCGAGCGCGCGCTTGCCGCTTTCCTGTCCCTTGATGTCGGCGAGGTCGAGCTGCGGACCGGAGGCTTCGCAGATATTCGGCTGCGGGCGTGTCAGCACCTGGGTGCCGCGAAAATGATTGGCAAGCTGAATCAGCGAGGAGGCGGCGATGATCTCCATCTCCGGACTGGCCCAGGCGGCTTCCCCGCCGCAGGCCTTCGGGCAGATCAGTCCTTCACCGCGTGCATTGGCACCGATGGCGGCCGGCAGGACGCCCGCGACCGGCGCGATCGAGCCGTCGAGCGCGAGTTCGCCCAACACGGTGAAGCCGGAAACCGCATCATGCGGGATTGCGCCGATCGCGGCCATCAGGCCGAGCGCAATCGGCAAATCGTAATGGCTGCCTTCCTTCGGCAGATCGGCCGGCGCGAGATTGACGGTGATGCGGCGTGCCGGCAGCGCCAGGCCCGAAGCAATCAGCGCGGAGCGGACGCGCTCGCGTGCCTCCGACACCGCCTTGTCGGCAAGCCCGACGACATTGAAAGCGGGCAATCCGGGCGCGACCTGAACCTGCACGTCCACCGCGCGGGCCTCGATGCCCTGAAAAGCAACCGTGGTGACCCTTTGGACCATGCCCCCGAAGTCCCGCTCCGAAGTTCGTCTGCGGCCCTGCGACGCCGAGCCGCCTGCTTGCACAACTTTGCTGTGCAGGCCGCTTTGCAAACGGTAGCGGAGTCCGGTTGCTTTGACAAGAACATTTGCAGAACAAAACGACTCAGCCTAACGTTTTCAACGGTACAGGGAGATGGAGTTGGGCATGATCGACCTGAAAGCATTGCAACTGGAGCTGGCCTTCGCACGCCGCGCGCGCCGCGAGGCCGAAATCGCCGGTCTCGATCTTGAACGGGTGATCGAGCGCATGCAGGCGGGCCGCACGTTGCAGCAGATCGAGCTGGAAGAGCTGGCGTCGCGCGAAGAGCCGGCTTTGGCGAATGCCGCCGAGCCGCTGGCCGATATCGTCGAATACCGGCAGGCAGCGTAAGGTTCAGTCGGTTTTGGCAGATTGAGCGGCCGCGTCGGCTGCAGCGGTACGCGTGCGCAGTTCCCCGATCAGAGCATCGAGACTTTGCGCGAATTGCGCGAGCTCAAAATTCTGCGGGTCGTCGTGCTTGTTGCGGATACCCTCGTCGAGCACCGAGTGGAAGGCCGGGATCATCCAGAAGCCGGCCCTGCGGCTCGCCACCGTGTAAACAAGCGCCAGCGAGTCATATTGAGCCCGCGAGAAGCCGGGCGACGGTGCGAGGAAATCGTTGTTGCGGCCATAGCCCTTCAGCGCCCGGCGCGGCTGAATCAATTCCACATGCAGAAACAGACCTTTCAGCGCGGGACCGAAATTCTGCGCGGTTTCGAACTTGGTCGCGCGCCACGGCACTGCGAAATCGTGGGCGAGAAAAATCTTGCCGCTGCGATTGATGAAGACATGGGCGCGCTCAATGTCGTTCGAGCATTCGTAGCGCTTCAGATTGTTGATCTTGGGGTCGTCGTCGATCGACACCGGCCAGGGCTGGGTGCGGTAATTCGGCGTCGAGGTGTCGTGGAACACCATGTAGGTCGCAGGTCGCGCCAGCGGATCGTTGTCATGGGCATGCGACACCGGATGTGCCAGCGTATCGATCAGGTCCTGCGTGGCGCCGCGATCGCGCAGCAAAGACGCCAGTGTTTCGCGTGACGGCAGATCGGTGCCATTGCCGATGCGGCGCGTCAGCGCTTCGGGCAACGCATCGAGTGACGGTCCAAGCCGTCCGACCGGCTCCACCGGGTTGAGCAGGCACCGGGCCTGCTCCGCCGGCGTCCCGGCGAAGCTCTGGGTCGTGTGGTCGAACCTGCAGAAGCCTTCGATCTGCTTGTCCTTCAGCACAACCGGCGGCCGTTTGGCGAAGCGGCATTTGCCGGCAGATGAGAACTCGGCCGCCAGCGCGGCCGATGCGAATCCGATCGCCAGCGCGCAGGCGAGAACAACAGCGGTTATCCGGTTCGCAATCATCGATTCATAAGCTCGTCATGCGCGAGCCAAGCTAACGCAGGCGCCGGAGCAAAGACAATCGGGCAAGAGTATCAATCTTGCCGCAGCGTGAAGGCAAAGCGGTTCAGGCCTTGCGCTTCTTCTCGATGACATCCCAGATCATGGCAGCGATATCGGGCCCGCCGATATTGCGGATGGCGCGGATGCCGGTTGGCGAGGTGACGTTGATCTCGGTGAGAAAACCGCCGATCACGTCGATGCCGACAAAGATCAGCCCGCGCTGCTTCAGCGCAGGCCCGAGCCTGCGGCAAATCTCGTGCTCGCGTGGCGTCAGCTCGGTATCCTTGGGCGAGCCGCCGCGCACCATGTTGGAGCGCAGGTCGTCCGGTGCCGGTACCCGGTTCACGGCGCCGGCATATTCGCCGTCGACCAGGATGATGCGCTTGTCGCCTTTTTTCACTTCGGGAAGGAAGGTCTGCACCATCCATTGTTCCCGGAAGGTGGTGGCGAACAGATCGTAGAGCGAGCCGAAATTCAGATCGTCTTTGGTCAGACGGAATACCGCCGCGCCACCATTGCCGTAGAGCGGCTTCATGACGATATCGCCATGCTCCTCGCGGAACGCCTTGATCTCGGCGAGGTCGCGGGTGATCAGGGTCGGCGGCATCAGGTCGGAAAATTCCATCACGAAGACTTTTTCCGGTGCGTTGCGCACATGAGCGGGATCGTTGACGACCAGCGTTTTGGGATGCACGCGCTCCAGCATGTGGGTCGTGGTGATATAGGCCATGTCGAAAGGCGGATCCTGGCGGAGCAGGATCACGTCGAATGCGGTCAGTTCGGTCCGCGTGGCTTCGCCGAGCGTGAAGTGGTTGCCGGCCTCGTCCCGGACATCGAGCGGCTGGACGGTAGCGAACACCCGGTCGCCGCGCTGCGCCAGCTTGTCGGGGGTATAGTAGGACAGCCGATGGCCGCGCGCCTTCGCCTCCAAAAGCAGCGCAAAGGTGGAATCCCCGCGGATATTGATCCGTTCGATCGGGTCCATCTGGACGGCGACATTGAGGGGCATGAGCTTGGCTGACCTTCCCGATTCCGACTTGAAAACGCGTGGTTAATGAATGGCTGCCATCATCGCAATCCGAATGACGTGACCCATCCGGATTTCGCCATGACATTCCCGAAATTGCCGATCGCGGCCCGCTTTTACGCGATTTTCGCACTGCTCGCGACCGCTGCGGTCGTGATGGCAGCCATGGCGCTGCGTCTTGACGCTGGAGCGCTCCGCCCCGACGTGATGCAGGCCGGCGTTATCATCGCGGCTTTGGCCGGACTGATTATACTGCTCGCCTTGGCCGGCGCGGTCGCCGTCCGGCGGACTTGCGCAGGGCTCGGCGCGATCGCGCGCGTGGCCGAACGGATTGCGGACGGACAGTCCGACGTCGTGGTGCCGTATCGCGGCCGCTCGGACGAAATCGGCACGCTGGCCAACGCGATCGGCGCTTTCCAGAGCACCCTGCAACGTAACAGGACCCTGACCAAAGCCGTGAGCGACGACGCCGAGGCTGAAAAACAGCGCCACGAACGAATCGCGGCCGAGATCAGGTCGTTCTCGGCGGATGTGGATGCGACGCTGTCCGCGTTCATGACCATTTCCGGGCGCGCCAGGAAGGCTGCGGCGGAACTCGCGGAGGCTGTCGCGATCACGGTCGACCGGACCGGCCGCGCGACCCGATCGTCCGAGGAATCCAATGCCAATGTCCGCGACATTGCATCGGCTGCAGAAGAACTCGCGATGTCCGTGCTGGAAATCGAACGGCAGGTCGCGCAGTCGAACAATATCGCGATGAAGGCGGTCGCCGAAGCGGAGGCTACCAACGATACGGTGGAGGCTTTGAGCGCAGCGGCGGGCCGGATTGGCGACGTTATCCGTCTGATCAACGATATCGCCGAACAGACCAATCTGCTTGCGCTCAATGCGACGATCGAGGCTGCGCGCGCGGGCGAGGCCGGACGAGGTTTTGCCGTCGTGGCGGCCGAGGTGAAGGCGCTTGCCGGTCAGACGGCCAAGGCGACCGAGGAGATCGGAGCGCAGATCGCGGGCATGCAGCAGGCGACCGACCGCTCGGTCGCCGCGATCGGGGCGATCAAGACCACGATTCGCGAGATCGGAGACATATCGACCGCGATCGCTGCGGCGGTGACCGAGCAGGGCGCAGCCACTCAGGAAATCGCGCGCAGTGTCGAGACCGCATCGCGCCGCGCCTCGGAGACGACCGGCGAGATCGCCAAGGTGACCGAAGCGACCGATATCAGCCGCGTGCATTCGGAAGCGGCGCATGACGTATCGGACCGGCTCGAACGGTTGACAGCGCAGATGCGCAGCCAAATCGATGCATTCATCGAGCGGCTGCGCGCGGCATAATCTCACTCCGCCTCGAAAGCGCCGGGAATATGCCGCGGCAGCGATCGCGGCGCGACCAGCACCGCGTCGAACCGCATGTCGCAACTCGCATCATCCGGATTGGCAGCAAGCCAGGCGGCCGCAGCCGTTGCGATGCGGCGCTTCTGTCGCTCGGTGACCGACCATGCGGCATCGTCGAGCGCCCCACGCGCCTTCACCTCGACGAAGATCAAGAGCGCGCCGCGTCTGGCCACGATATCGATCTCGCCCGCGGGCGAGCGGAAGCGCCGCGCGACGATGCGGAAGCCCTTGGCGATCAGCAGCGCCGCAGCGCGCGTCTCGGCCGAAAGCCCCAGCTTGAAGGCAGCCTGACGCTCCGGCGCGGGCGGCGGCTTGCCGGATGCGCTGCCGGGGTTACGGGGTGCCATCGCCCCGCTCCTTCGCAAGCTCCAGTGCGCGTTGATAAACATCGCGGCGCGGCAGCCCGGTCGCGGCGACAATCTCGCCGACCGCATCCTTCACTGATACGCGCGACAGCGCCGCGCGAATGAGCGCATCGACATCGTCCGCCTGCGGTGCGTGTTCCTCTCCGGGCGGTGCAATCACGATGACGAATTCACCGCGGGTCTCGGCCTCGCCCGCATAATGTTGGGCGAGAGTCGGCAGCGGCGCGCGCCGCACCTCCTCGTGCAGCTTGGTCAGTTCACGGCAGATCGCGGCTTCCCGGTCGCCCAGAACCTCGGCGAGGTCGGACAATGTTGCCGCAATCCGCGAGCCACCCTCGAACACGATGAGACTTGCAGGGATGCGAGCCAGTTCGATCATCCGCGCGCGCCTTTGTGCGGACTTGGCAGGCAGGAAGCCCTCGAAAAAGAAGCGGTCGGTCGGCAATCCGGATGCGACCAGGGCCGTCAGCACCGAGGACGCTCCGGGCAGCGCAACGACATGCAGGCCCATCGCGCGGGCTTCGCGCACGAGCTTGTAGCCGGGATCGGAAATCGCCGGCGTGCCGGCGTCCGAGATCAGCGCCACCGCAGCGCCATCGGCAATGCGTTTGAGCAGTGCAGGCCGTGCCGCCGCCGCGTTGTGGTCGTGATACGGTGTCGCCGGCGTAGCGATGCCGTAATGTTCCATAAGCTTGCGGCTGACGCGCGTGTCCTCGCAGGCGATGAGATCGGCTCCGGCCAGAGTCTGCAGCGCGCGCAGCGTGATATCGGCGAGGTTGCCGATCGGGGTCGGGACAAGATAAAGGCCGGGCGTCAGTCTGGGGGCCGGATAGAGCGTCCCTGCAATGTGAAACCTGTGCGAGGGTTGCGTCATGGCAACACCTCGCCTGGCACCGGCCCGCTTATGGACGTCGCTCGGTTAAACATTCTGTCACAATATGCCAGATTGAGCCGGTAGGCGCCTTGTCCAGCCGCGCGTCTCACGATCAAAATCTGGCTGTGTCCGGGCATATGCGAACTTTCATTCTGTCACGCCGCCGTTTTGCCTT
Organism: Pseudomonadota bacterium; assembly: GCA_049324435.1. Classification (GTDB taxonomy): domain Bacteria; phylum Pseudomonadota; class Alphaproteobacteria; order Rhizobiales; family Xanthobacteraceae; genus Pseudorhodoplanes. Next base: position 218,490 of record JBMOOQ010000024.1, on the reverse strand, counting down.
GTCCGCCGTGTCGTTCGCGGCGGCGGGGCTGGCTGGCTGCGCCGGCAACAATGCCGGGACCGGCACGCCGCTGTCGGAGGCGCCCCCGCCGGTTCCGGCCGGTCCGCAACAGACAGCCAGCGAGATCGGCGGCGGTCAATACAAGGTCGCGCTTATCCTGCCGCTGTCGGCCGGCGGCAATGCCGGAACGGCGGCACAGTCGATGAAGAACGCCGCCGAGATGGCGCTCGCGGAATTTTCCAGCACCGACATCCAGCTGCTCGTGAAGGACGATGCCGGAAACCCGCAATTGGCGCGCATGGTCGCCACCCAAGCAATGGACGAGGGGGCTCAGGTCATTCTCGGTCCCTTGTTCGCGCAGACGGTGCAGGCGGCAGGCACGGTGGCGCGTCCGCGCAATATTCCGATCATTGGCTTCTCGACCGATGCCAGCGTCGCGGCGCGCGGTGTCTATCTGTTGAGCTTTCTGCCCGAGACCGACGTGGTGCGCGTCCTCGGCTATGCCTTTTCGACCGGCAAGCGCTCGTTTGCCGCCATCGTGCCGGACAACGCCTATGGCTCGGTGGTCGAGGCGACATTCCGCGAGGAGGTCGCGCGGCGCGGCGGACGCGTGGTCGCTCTGGAGCGCTATGACAAGGCGAGACTGCAGGCCTCGATCGGCGTCGTCGCGCAGGCTGCGCGCGGCGCGGACGCCGTGTTCATTCCGGACGGCGGCGATGTCGCGCCAACGATTGCGCAGGGGCTGGCCAGCGCCGGCGTCAACACCAGGCGCGTGCAATTGCTCGGCACGAGTTTGTGGGACGACCCCCGCATTTTCAATGACGGCTCGATGCTTGGCGGCTTCTATGCGGTGCCCGATCCCTCGGGCTTTGCGAATTTCTCGCAGCGCTATCAGTCGCGTTACGGCAGCGAGCCCGTGCGGACCGCAACGCTGGTCTATGATGCGACCGCGCTGGTTGCGGCGCTCGTTCGCTCGCAGGGTGCGCAGCGCATTACCGACCAGATGCTGACCAATCCGTCGGGCTTTGCCGGCATCGACGGCGTGTTCCGCTTCAAGGCCGATGGCACCAACGAGCGCGGCCTTGTGGTGATGCGGGTCGCGGCCGGTGGCGGGCAGATCGTCAGCCCGGCGCCGAAATCGTTCGGCGGTTCGGGGATGTGATCGCTACGCCGCCAGATCCGCCACCACCGCATCGAGGATGGGGAAGGCCGCCTGCGTCACCCGCAGATGACCGCTTGGCGTGGTTTCGACCGCGCCTTCGTCGCGCAGGATCGCAATGCGCTTTTCATCCAGCGGGCGGCCCGCCAACGCCTCGTAGCGCTTAGGATCGATGCCCTCGGCGAGACGCAGCCCCATCAGCAGATATTCGTCGGCGCGTTCCTCGCGGGTGAGCAACTCATCTTCCACGAGGCCATGACCGAAACCCTCGACCCGCATGAGCCAGCTTTCGGGCCGCTTTTCGGTCGCGGTTGCATAGCGTCGCCCGCCGTCCTCGATCCGTCCATGGGCGCCGGGGCCGATGCCGGCATATTCGTCGCCGCGCCAGTAGACGAGATTGTGCCGGCATTCCGCCCCCGCACGGGCGTGGTTGGAAATCTCGTAGGCTCTAAGTCCCGCCGCGTCGCAGACCTCCTGCGTCACATCGTACAATTCGCGTGCCGTATCGTCATCGGGCGTCACCAGCTTGCCGCTCTTATGCAGGGCAAAGAACGGCGTTTCCGCTTCGATGGTGAGCTGATAGAGCGACAGGTGCTCGGCAGCCTCGGTGATGGCGCGGCGAAGCTCGTTCGCCCAGGCTGCGGGCGTCTGGCCCGGACGCGCATAGATCAGGTCGAACGAATAGCGGTCGAACACCGAGCGGGCGATGGCGATCGCCTTCAACGCCTCCTCGGTGCTGTGCAAGCGGCCCAGCTCTTTCAGTGACGCATCGTCGAGCGCCTGGATGCCGAGCGACACGCGATTGACGCCAGCGGCGCGGAAGCCGCGGAAACCTCCAGCCTCGACGCTGGTCGGGTTGGCCTCGAGCGTGACCTCGACGTCCGGCGCGACCGTCCAGTGTTTGCCAATGCCGTCGAGGATCGCTCCGACCGTTTCGGGCTGCATCAGCGACGGCGTGCCGCCGCCGAAGAAAATCGTGGAGACGGTGCGCCCCTTGGTCCGCGCTGCCATCGTTTCGATTTCGCGCAGGTAGGCCGCGACATAGCGCGACTGATCGATGCCGCCGTGACGGACGTGACTGTTGAAATCGCAATAGGGGCATTTCGACAGGCAGAACGGCCAATGCACATAGACGCCGAAGGCCTGCGCGGAGGGAATCATTAACGTCATGTTAACAACCATACCCCGGTGCGGCTATGCGCGAAAGCGGACAGACGGGCATCGATAAAATTGTAACCATCCGGAACCTTACTGCGGGCGTTTAATCCGAACTTCAGGCTTCGTCAGTCAGATACCGTCGGGGGACGCAGCTTCATTCGGGCAGGCACGCCATGATGGCTGCGACGCCGGGCTGCGACCGCAGGACAGGGGCGGTCGATGACGACAATCAATCTAAATATCAGCACGACGCTGCAGCAGACGCTGTCGTTGGGCCAGGGCGCGAACGTTTATGCCTTTGCGTTTGGCGCGACGACATCGGGAGGCGACACCGAGCTGATCGATTCAATCCAGGTGGTCTCGAACGGCACGCTGACGAGCACGACCTCGCTTTCTGTTACCGCAGGCCAATTCTACAGCGGCGACATCTATGTCGTGATCCAACAGGGTGATCAGAGCACTTATGGCGATCCGCTGACCGCAATCACCGAGGTCGGGCAGGTTCAGCAGTATTCGCAGTCGATGAACTACTCGTATCAGCTGTTCGAGATGACGCTGTCGGGCCAGCAGGGCGATCAAGGCGACATCTCTGCGCTGAATACCTTCGGCTTCACCTCGACGCTCGAAGTCGTCTATCAGAGCGGATCGGTCACGCGCGGCTTCAACAGCAGCGCTCTCGATATCTTCAACTCGTTCCCTGCAGCGGCGGTCGCCAACTATAACAGCAACGCCTTCCCGCACCCGCAGATGCTGGCAACCGGCCCGGCGACCGCCGACAACCAGGCGCCATGGCCCGGATCGGACTGGCAGGCTTATGTCGATGCGCTGAAGTCTCCGGACAATCTGAACGTCCTGAACAGCATCGAAATCGTCTACGGATTTCCTGGGACGGAAACGCTAAGCCATTACACGCTCGAATATGTGGCGAAGGATCAGTACGGCGAGGATTATTTCTGGCTGGTGCCGGATACGAGCTACGGCGCCAACAACACCGACTGGCTCCAGATTACGGCGACTGAGCTGGTTCAGAATATCTACGTTCAGACCGGACAGCTCACCTACTATCAGGGCGGGAGGGATGCGACCCCGCAACAATACACAAGCTTCACACCGAACAATGCAGATGGCGGCGTCGCCATGGTTCTGGTGGCGGGCTTCGATGCCGGCTTCTGGGGCGGGGTCGGCAAGTCGCCGAATGCCCTGGTGACGGAAGACATTAACTTCAGCAAATTCTACAATTGGAACGTCAACTATGCCTACGACGCGATTCTGCTCGATGGCGTCGGCGCAGCGACCTACGACAACTCCCTCCTTTGGCTCGGCGGCGGCCAGTTCTACGATCCGTGGGCGCAGCAATTCGTCGTCAATTCAAATGCCTACGGCTATTCCTACAGTGACCTCGTATCATTGGGCGGGATCAACCCGCAGGTCGATGTGTACGATACGGCGACCGGCACGAATGTCGAGACGATCAATATCACGCTGTACGATACCGGCGAGACGCCGTCAGGGTTCCTCAAGTCCAATGGCGGCTATATCGCGCCGACCGCACAATCCGGCCAATACGAAAATGCGCTGACGACAACGTCGAATGTCCTTCAGTTCGCATTCAATTTCGCGGTCGGAAGCGCAAATTATGCGCCGAACGACAAGACGCCGATCAAGCTCAAAATCTATGCTCCGGGCAGTGCCCAGGCGGACAGCAGCGGCTTCATCGTTCTCGATGTCACGGCCGCCGGCGGCAGCAATGGTGCATGGTGCAACTACAATGTGGTTGACACCAACGGGACCCTGTCACTCGCGTTTGTCAGCACGACCGGTGCGGGCGGCAAGGGCCAGTTCAACATCTACAATCTGCCGGCTACGGCCGATGGCTCGCCAGCCTGGTACCAGGTCGTCTTCGGAGAAGGCAGCAGCCAGTCGACTTACAACATCTATGCCGAGACCGACAGCGGCACCGGCGCCTTCACCAACGTCGTGGTCGATCACGGGGTCGATGTTATCGAAAACGCCTCGACCAACTACACCCTGAACTTCGCGCCGGGCGGCCAGATGCTCTACAGCATCGCGAATTTTGCTGCGCCGCCGTCGAGCAATCCAAGCAGTGTCGGCAACATCATCAACGGATCGAACGGCGCGGATTTCGTCAACGCGCTCAAGACGGTAAGCGGTCAGCAATTCGCGACGGGGGCTGCCGATATCATCTACGGCCGCGGCGGCAAGGACTATCTGTCGGGCCTTGGCGGCAACGACATCATCGACGGCGGTGCGGGCATCGACATGGTCCGCGGCAACGAAGGCGACGATATTCTTCTGGTCCGCGGCAGTGAGGGCATTTACGATTATTTCCACGGCGGAGCCGACATCGACACGCTGCGATTTATCGGCAGCGGCGCCGTGACCCTGAATGGCTTCAGGGCGGCGACGTCGTCGATCGAAATCCTCGAGGGCAATGGCCGCGGTCTGAATGGCACCAGCCGGATCGACGTCTTCGATCTCAGTGCACTGCAAGCTGTGCAGAGGCTGCCCTTTATCGATGCCGGAGCCGGGGACGATATCGTCACGGGATCGGCCTTCGCCGACGATCTGCGCGGGGGCGCCGGCAACGACACGCTGAATGGCGGTGACGGGAACGACGTGCTGACCGGCGGGACCGGCAACGATACGCTGAATGGCGGCGATGACAACGACATCCTCGATGGCGGCGTGGGCGCCGATGCGCTCAACGGCGGGGACGGCGACGATATTCTGGTAGTGCGCGGCAATCAGGGGCTCCTTGATACGTTCAATGGCGGTGCTGGAACCGATACGCTGCAATTGATCGGCAAAGTAACGCTGAAAAACCTCGACACCGCGACCTCGTCGATCGAGATCCTGCAGGGGGCCAAAGCCGGTCTCTATGGAACCGCACAGGCCGATGTCCTGAATCTGAGCGGGCTGACCCTTGCGCCGGTCAATGTTCCGTTCGTCGACGGAGGAAGCGGTGACGACCAGCTCACAGGATCGGCCTTCGCCGACGATCTGCGCGGGGGCGCCGGCAACGATACGCTGAATGGCAGTGACGGGAACGACCTGCTGAATGGCGGGACCGGTAACGATACGCTGAATGGCGGCGACGACAACGACACGCTCGACGGGGGCGTGGGTATAGATGCGCTCGATGGCGGCGCCGGCGACGACGTTCTGGTGGTGCGCGGCAATCAGGGCGTGTTCGACACCTTCAATGGCGGCGCCGGAACCGATACGCTGAGGCTGATCGGCAATGTGACGCTCGCGGGCTTCGATGCTGCGGCATCCGAGATCGAAAAGCTGCAAGGCGGCGGAGCTCTCTACGGCACCAGTCAGGGCAATTTGTTCGATCTGAGCGGGCTCCAGCAGGCGCCGGCCGGCCTGCGCTTTGTCGATGGCGGTGGCGGCAACGATACGTTGATCGGGTCTGACTTCAACGACGATCTGCGCGGTGGCGCCGGCGATGACATTCTCGACGGCCGGGGAGGCAACGACATCCTGTATGGCGGCACCGGCAACAACGTCTTTGTGTTCGGCGATGGCTATGGCGCCGATACGGTGGTCGGATTTGTCGCCGGCCGGGACATGTTCGACTTCAGGGCGGTGGCCGGCATTTCGGGTTTTGCCGATCTGATGCTCACCCAGATTGCGCCGCGGATTGTGCTGATCGATTTCGACGGAGTGCCCGGCGGCGATACGCTGACCGTTCGCGGCACGACGATCGCAACCCTCACCGCCAATCAGGGCGACTTCATGTTTTGACGGCCTCCGGGATCAGGCCGGATGCTATCATGCGTGCCCGGACTCTCGCGTCTTCAGGCATGCTTCGGCCAGTTTGATGAAGGCGCGGGCCCGGTGCGACAGGCCCTGGCCGCGCGGCGGCAGGCCGTGCTTCTCGTCGGAACTCATCTCGCCGAAGGTGCGGTCGTGCCCGTCCGGCAGAAACATCGGGTCATAGCCGAAGCCGGCATCACCGCGCGGCGGCCATACCAGCGTGCCCTCGACGGTTGCTTCGAAAGCCTCCGTATGCCCGTCCGGCCAAGCGACGCAGAGCGCGGAGACGAAATGCGCGGTGCGGCGTGCCGGTGTGGTCGCGCCATGATCGCGCAGCATCTGGTCGATCGCCTGCATGGCGCGTGCGAAATTCTTGTCCGGTCCGGCCCAGCGTGCGGAGTGAATGCCGGGCGCGCCGCCGAGCGCATCGACCACAAGTCCGGAATCGTCGGCGAAGGCGGGAAGCCCAGAGGCTTTGGCCGCGGCATGCGCCTTGATCGCGGCATTCTCGGCGAAGGTGGTGCCGGTTTCTTCCGGTTCGGGCAGGTTGAGTTCGCCGGCCGATACGGCTTCGATGCCGTAGAGTGACAGCAATTCGCGCATCTCGCGCAGCTTTCCGGCATTGTGAGTCGCGATCACAAGCTTGCCGGTGATCGGCCGATGGAGCGTGCTCACGTCACTGCCATTTTCTGCAGATCGACCAGCTTGCTCACTCCCTTTCGTGCAAGCTTCAGCAATTCGAGGAATTGCTCCTCGCTGAACGGGGTCTTCTCGGCCGTGCCCTGAATTTCGATGATGCCGCCGGAACCCGTCATCACGAAATTGGCGTCGGTCTCGGCGTCGGAATCCTCAGCATAGTCGATGTCGAGCACCGGTATACCCTTGTGGATGCCGCACGAGATTGCGGCAACATGGTCGCGCAACACGTCGGTCTTGATCATGTTGCGCGCCTTCATCCATTGCAGGCAATCGTGCAGCGCCACCCAGCCGCCGGTAATCGATGCGGTGCGGGTGCCGCCATCGGCCTGGATCACGTCGCAGTCGATCGTGATCTGGCGTTCGCCGAGCGCGACAAGATCGACCACGGTGCGCAGCGAGCGGCCGATCAGCCGCTGGATTTCGACCGTGCGGCCTCCTTGCTTGCCGGCCGCCGCTTCACGCCGGGTCCGCTCGGAGGTGGCGCGCGGCAGCATGCCGTATTCGGCGGTGACCCAGCCACGGCCCTGACCCTTCAGCCACGGCGGCAGGCGGTCCTCCAGGGTCGCGGTGACCAGAACATGGGTGTCGCCGAACTTCACGAAGCAGGAGCCTTCGGCATATTTGACCACGCTTCGCTCAAGCGAAACGGCGCGCATTTCATCGGGGGCCCGGCGGCTTGGCCGCATCGTTCAGTCCTTCTTGATTTGCAGATTGGCTCCATCGCTTTTAGGAGGCACGGTCGCGGCCGACAAGCACGGATTCGCCAAACCGCCCGCCCGGAAGGACAAGGATTTGCTCGACAACCTGATGCGGCCGCTCCGCGCCTTTCAGCCGGCCTATCTGCCGCTGATCATGGTCTATTTCGCCTATGGGGCGCTGGGCCTGATCGATGTTGCCCGCGATTTCTGGATCAAGGAACGGCTTCAGCTGTCGCCGTCCGACCTCGCCAGCATCGGCGTCTGGCTGACGCTGCCCTGGACGATTAAAATGGTGTTCGGCGAACTGGTCGATTGCGTGCCGATCTTTGGCTCGCGCCGCCGGGTCTATATCGTCATCGGCGCGCTGTTCACCGCGAGCGGCCTGGTCACGCTCGCAGGCGCCGCCGGCGGCTGGTTGACCTTTTTGCGTCCGGACCAGCTTTATGTGCTCGGTTCCCTGTCAATCGTGCTCGGCACTGTGATTCAGGACGTCGTCGCCGATGCGATGTCGACCGAGGTGGTGCAGCGGGCCGATGCCAATGGTGAGCCGCGGCCGGATCATGAGGTGCGGTCCGAGCTTGGCATGGTGCAGGTGCTCGGCCGGCTCGCATTGTCGGGCGGCATTGTTGCAGTGGCGGGATTGTCCGGCATTCTCGCCGGATTGTTCGATCGCGAGACCGTGTTTCTGATGGGTCTCGTGATCCCGGCGATCTCGATCACCGGCACGCTCCTGGTCAAGAAGGAACCGACCGAGACCAGGCCGATCGACTGGCGCATTCTCGGCGGCGGCGTTCTGTTCGGCGCGATGGTGGTCGCGCTGGCGCTCGGCGGCGTTCCCTATGCGCAGGAATTCATCTTCCTGCTGTCGATGACGGTGGTCTGCACCATGCTGGTGTTCGTCACGCGCGAGCTCGACCACAAATCGAAGATGGCGATCCTCTATACCAGCATTATCATCTTTGCGTTCCGCGCCACGCCCGGGGTTGGCGACGGCTATTTCTGGTGGACGCTCGATGTGCTGAAGTTCGACGAGAATTTCTACGGCGCGCTGCGCCAGACCGGCGCGGTGCTGGCAATTCTCGGGATGTGGCTGTTCTCGCGACAGCTCACCGAATATTCGGTGACCAGGACGCTGTTCTGGCTCGCCATCATCGGCACCATCCTGTCGATGCCGAATGTCGCTCTTTATTACGGCGTGTATGAATGGACCGAGCGCACATTCGGGTTCGGCGCGCGCACCATCGCGCTGATCGATACGGTGGCGTCGTCGCCCTTCGCGCAATTGTCGATGATCCCGCTGCTCACGCTGATTGCCTTCTATGCGCCGCCAGGGCATCGCGCGACGTGGTTTGCGCTGATGGCCTCGCTGATGAACCTGGCGCTGGCGGCGGGGCAGCTGCAGACCAAATATCTCAACCAGATTTTCGCCGTGCAGCGCGGCGATTATGGCGACCTCGGGGGCCTGCTGATCGCCGCCCTGACGATCGGATTTGTGCTTCCGATCGGCACGATCCTATTGCTGGGCCGGAGAGTCTAGCCCCGGGCGCTTGAAAAACCGGGAAGAAATCGACAAATCTTGGCGGCAAAGGAGTCCCGCTTTGGCGTCACACGACATCCCGGTCGGTGCGACCCAGGTCTCGCTTGCGGACATGAGCGAGCGGTCGCGCGACATATTCCGTCAGATCGTCGAAAGCTATCTCGCGACCGGCGAGCCGGTCGGTTCGCGCAATGTTTCGCGGCTCCTGCAGGTGTCGCTGTCGCCGGCATCCGTGCGCAACGTGATGAGCGACCTCGAACAGCTGGGTCTGATCTATGCGCCGCACACCTCGGCGGGGCGGTTGCCGACCGAATTGGGTCTGCGCTTTTTTGTCGATGCGCTGATGGAGATCGGCGATCTCAACGACGCCGACAAGCGCGCGATCGAGGCGCAGGTCGCCGGGCGCGGCCAGACTTACGAGAACGTGCTGATGCAGGCCTCGGGTCTTCTGTCCGGCCTGACGCGAGCGGCGGGCGTGGTGCTGACCGCGAAGGTCAGCACCAGCCTTAAGCATATCGAGTTCGTACGGCTTGAGCCGGAGCGCGCATTGGTGGTGATGGTCGCCGAAGACGGCCAGGTCGAAAACCGCATTCTCAACATTCCGGCCGGTCTGCCGACGTCGTCGCTGGTCGAGGCTTCCAATTTCCTCAACGCGCGCATTCGCGGCAAGACGCTCGCCGAACTGCGGATCGAACTGGAAGAGGCGCTTGAAGCCGGCCAGGCCGAACTCGATCAGCTCACGCAAAAGATTGTCGCGGCCGGCTTCGCGAGCTGGTCGGGCGGCGATGCCGATGACCGCAAGCTGATCGTGCGCGGACAATCGCATCTGCTCGACGATCTGAAGGCGCTCGATGACCTGGAGCGGGTGCGCCTTCTGTTCGACGATCTGGAAACCCGGCGCGGCGTTATCGATCTCCTAGGCCGCGCCGAGCGCGCCGAGGGCGTTCGCATCTTCATCGGGTCCGAGAACAAGCTGTTCTCGCTGTCCGGCTCGTCCACCATCGTCGCGCCCTATCGCGACTCGGCCGGCCGGATCGTCGGTGTGCTGGGCGTGATTGGCCCGACGCGGCTGAATTATGCGCGGGTCATTCCGATGGTCGACTATACCGCCAAGGTGGTGTCCCGGATCCTCTCCGGAACTTGATTTTTGTCGTTCCAGCCCTGATATGGCGGAGTAAATCACCCCGTCACCGGACGCACCGCGATGAACGATACGCCACGGCCTGACGCGCCAGCGCCTGAAACCGCTCCCGAGCCGAACGTCTCAAAACCCTATGTCGACCCCTCCTTGATGGTCGATGAGGCGGCCGAGATGAAGGACCGGCTGTTGCGGACGCTGGCCGACATGGAAAACCTGCGCAAGCGTACCGAGCGCGAGGTCGCCGATGCGCGGCAATACGGCGCTGCGTCCTTCGCCCGCGATATGCTGGGCGTCGCCGACAATTTCCGCCGTGCGCTGGAAGCGATCGGGCCGGAGGTGCGGGCCGGTGCCGATGCCGCAATCGCGTCTTTCATCGAGGGCGTCGAACTGACCGAGAAGGAATTGCTCAAGACGCTGGAGAAGCATGGCATCCGCAAGATCGAGCCGCTGAATGAGAAGTTCGACCCGAACCTTCATCAGGCGATGTACGAGGTGCCGGACCCGTCGGTGCCGTCCGGCAGCGTCGTGCAGGTGATCCAGCCGGGCTATATCATCGGCGACCGCATCCTGCGGCCGGCCATGGTCGCGGTGGCGAAGGGCGGGCCGAAGATGGCTGCGCCGGTCGCGAACGACAACGCGGGCGGGAAGTAGCCGTTACTCCCGCGCGTTGATGCCGTCGCGCACCTGACGGAAGCGCGTGAAATTCTCTGGCCAGCTTGTCTTGGGCGAGATGCCGACCACGCGGATAAAGCCCGCGACGCCGAAACGCATCCATTGCACGATCACGACATCGGTATTGTCCAGGGCGGACTGGCCCTCCAGTCTGATCTCGTAGCCCGGCAGTCCGCCGATCCGCATCGGCTCTTGCGACAGCACGCGCAGATTCTCGAAGCCCTGGATCGTACGCAGCACATTCTGCGCGAAGGTCGCGCGTTCGTCGGGACGCGACGGCGCCCCGGCGCCGGCCGAAACCATGACCACCGCTTCGTTCGGTGCAATCTCGCGGGCGCTGGCCTGCTGGGTCAGCATGATTGCGCGGCCGGGCGCGAGCAGGCGCACGCCTTCGAAATTCGCGCGCTCGGTGATCCGGAACGGAACCTGATCGAGGATTTCCTGCGGCGGGATGGCCGCGCGCAGGGTCACTGTGCCGAGAGCCTTGCGGATCACGTCATCGGGATAGGCACTCTCTGCATCCTGGGGGATTTGCGCGGTTACGATGAAGGAGAACGCGGTGTCGGCATTGCGGTCGGTGATGTTGCGCCGGGTGATCATCAGCCATTTGCGGAACTTCACGCCCTCAGCTTCCTGATCGCCCACCACGAGATGGGCGGCGCCGCTGTCGGTCAGCAGCAATTCACGCTTGGCGTTGCTGACACCGGGTAGGTTGATCGCGCCCGCGCTCATCGCCTTCAGAAACTGATCATAGGCTTGGCCGGGCACCTCATTCAGCAGGATGGCGGCCTTGCGCTCACGGTCCTCGAAGCCGGGGAAGGCCGTGCTTGGGGTCATCCCCGGGGGCGGCACCATGCCGATATGCGAGCCGACCGGAAAAATCGCGTCCGCGGCCTGAACCGGGCCGGACAGGACGAGGGTGCATAGCAAAAGGGCCGTTCGCAGCGTCATTGTGCTCTTCAGGACTTCGGACGTGTGTGCTTTTCGGTTTTGCGTTTCGCCGCGGACCCGGGCATAGCCGGTATTGGGATGGAGTAGGCGGCCCGCACAATGTACCAGCAAATCCGGTCATTGAAAGGCAAGGCTGCGAACGGCGAGACTGTGCGGCGATGAGCGTCGAAACCGTTGCCACACTGATCACGATCCTCGACCTTGCGGGCGTCGCGGTCTTTGCCGTCACCGGCGCGCTGGTCGCATCGCGCAAGCAGATGGATATTGTCGGGTTTGCGCTGCTCGCGACCGTAACCGGCATCGGCGGCGGTACCCTGCGCGATCTCGTGCTCGGGCTGACACCGGTCTTCTGGGTGCAGGAGCCGGTCTATGTGGCGATTTGTATCGCAGTCGCCGCAATCGTGTTTTTCACAGCCCATATCCCGGAATCGCGCTACCGCCTGCTGCTTTGGCTCGATGCCGTCGGCCTCGCCACCTTTTGCGTGGTCGGTGCGGACAAGGCGGTGGCGGCCGGGGCAGGTCCGTTCATCGCTGTGGTGATGGGCGTGATCACCGCGACTTTCGGCGGCGTGGTCCGTGACGTGCTGGGCGGCGAGGTTCCGGTGATCCTGCGCAAGGAAATCTATGCGACGGCGGCCCTTGCCGGGGCAGCCGCCTTCATCGGCGGTGCCATAGCGGGGTTTTCGCCGGCGGTCGCGGCGCTCAGCGGCTTCGCGGTTTGTCTGGTTATCCGCGGACTTGCCTTGCTGCGCGGCTGGTCGCTGCCGGTCTACCGGCCTCGGCCGGGACGGACCCCGGACGAACTTGATCGCCGTTAGCAAAACCGAAACTGGACCAGCGCAGCTTCACCCGGCCGTTCGGGGCCGCAAACCCCTGCGGATAGGGCGCTTTTCGGCTCAACTCCCGGCGCTTAAGTCCTTGCGGCCCAAAGGGCCCCTCCTATATGACCCAAGACGTCGCAGGGCTGCGGCGCGATCATTTTAGAGGGGGTCGGATTACGGACGCACGACGGGGCGACCCGTCGAATTCCACGGTCCATCCGGGTGCCGGCTCAGGGCCCGGCCGATCTGCCTGAAAGAGAGGAAAGAACAATGTCAAAGGTCATCGGTATCGACCTCGGCACCACGAATTCGTGCGTGGCCGTGATGGAAGGAAAGACGCCGCGCGTCATCGAGAATGCCGAGGGCATGCGCACCACGCCTTCGATCGTCGCCTTTACCGACGACGGCGAGCGCCTCGTCGGCCAGCCTGCCAAGCGCCAGGCGGTGACCAATCCCGAACGAACCATCTTCGCAGTCAAGCGCCTGATCGGACGGCGCTACGACGATCCGACGGTGGAAAAGGACAAGAAGCTTGTCCCCTACAAGATCACCAAGGCCTCGAACGGTGACGCCTGGGTCGAGGTCGACGGCAAAAGCTATTCGCCATCGCAGATTTCCGCCTTCATCCTGCAGAAGATGAAGGAGACGGCAGAGGCTCATCTCGGCCACAAGGTCGAGCAGGCCGTCATCACCGTCCCCGCTTACTTCAACGACGCGCAGCGCCAGGCCACCAAGGATGCCGGCAAGATCGCGGGTCTTGAAGTTCTCCGCATCATTAACGAACCGACTGCGGCTGCACTGGCTTACGGTCTCGACAAGCAGAAGTCCGGCACCATCGCGGTTTATGACCTCGGCGGCGGCACCTTCGACGTTTCGGTGCTCGAGATCGGCGACGGCGTGTTCGAGGTGAAGTCGACCAACGGCGACACGTTCCTCGGCGGCGAGGATTTCGACATGCGTCTGGTTGGCTATCTCGCCGACGAATTCCAGAAGGAGCAGGGCATCGACCTGCGCAAGGACAAGCTGGCGCTGCAGCGGCTGAAGGAGGCCGCCGAAAAGGCCAAGATCGAGCTGTCGTCGACGACGCAGACCGAGATCAATCTGCCCTTCATCACCGCCGATCAGACCGGACCGAAGCACCTGACCATGAAGTTGACCCGCGCCAAATTCGAGGCGCTGGTGGACGACCTGATTCAGAAGACGGTCGAGCCGTGCCGCAAGGCGCTGAAGGATGCGGGCCTTTCCGCCTCCGAAGTCAACGAGGTGATCCTGGTTGGCGGCATGACCCGCATGCCGAAGGTGCAGGAGGTCGTGAAGCAGCTGTTCGGCAAGGAGCCGCACAAGGGCGTCAATCCGGACGAAGTCGTCGCGATCGGTGCGGCGATCCAGGCCGGCGTGCTGCAGGGCGACGTCAAAGACGTCCTGTTGCTCGACGTCACCCCGCTGTCGCTCGGTATCGAGACCGAGGGCGGCATCTTCACCCGTCTGATCGATCGCAACACCACGATCCCGACCAAGAAGAGCCAGGTGTTCTCGACCGCTGCCGACAATCAGAACGCGGTGACCATCCGGGTCTTCCAGGGCGAGCGCGAGATGGCGGCCGACAACAAGCTGCTCGGCCAGTTCGATCTGATGGGTATCCCGCCGGCGCCGCGTGGCGTGCCGCAGATCGAGGTCACGTTCGACATCGACGCCAACGGCATCGTCAACGTTCAGGCCAAGGACAAGGGCACGGGCAAGGAGCAGCAGATCCGGATCCAGGCGTCGGGCGGTCTGTCCGAGGCCGACATCGAGAAGATGATCAAGGATGCGGAGGCTCACGCCGAGGAGGACAAGAAGCGCAAGGCTGCGGTGGAAGCCAAGAACCACGCCGAGGCGCTGGTCCATTCGACCGAGAAGGCATTGTCCGAGCATGGCTCCAAGGTCGGCGAGGACGATCGCCGCGCGATCGAAAATGCGCTTGCCGATCTGAAGGAAGCGCTGAAGGGCACCGACAGCGATGCGATCGCTGCCAAGACCAACGCGCTGGCGCAGGCTTCGATGAAGCTTGGCGAGGCGATGTACAAGGCGCAGCAGGACGGCGGTTCGGGCGGTTCCGACGCCTCCGGTGGCGCTGCCGGCTCCAAGAAGGACGACGTGGTCGACGCGGAATTCACCGAGGTCGACGACGACAAGAAGAAGTCGGCTTAAGTCGTTCGGACAAACCGATGTCCGTCGATCGCGACGTACACACTGTCACCCGCGGGCTTGACCCGCGGGTCCATCTTCCAGAAATCGATGGATGGCCGGCTCAGGGCCGGCCATGACCGATTGGGTAGGCGGATCGCTCTACGATGGCCAAGACTTGCTATTACGAAACGCTCAACGTTTCGCGTACAGCGACGGATGCGGAAATCAAGTCGGCGTTTCGCAAGCTTGCGATGAAGTGGCACCCGGATCGCAATCCGGGTGACAAGGCGGCCGAAGCCAAATTCAAGGAAATCAACGAAGCCTATGACGTCCTTAAGGACGGGGACAAGCGCGCGGCCTATGACCGCTTCGGCCATGCCGCGTTCGAACAGGGCAATGGTGCGAGTGCGCACGGTTTCGGTGCCGACTTCGGTTCGGCCTTCTCCGATATCTTCGAAGGCATCTTCGGTATGGCCGGCGGCCGCGGCCGCGCCTCAAGCGGCCGCGAGCGCGGTGCCGATCTCCGCTACAATATGGAGATCACACTGGAGGACGCCTATTACGGCAAGACGGCCGAAGTTCGCATTCCAACATCGGTGACCTGCGAAGCCTGTTCCGGCTCTGGCGCCAAGGCCGGTACGCGGCCGAAGACCTGCTCGACCTGCTCCGGCCACGGCCGCGTGCGTCACGCCCAGGGCTTTTTCACGCTGGAGCGGACCTGTCCCGCCTGTCAGGGCCGTGGTCAGGTGATCGAGGATCCGTGTCCCTCCTGTGCGGGCTCAGGACGGGTGACGCGCGAGCGTATGCTCTCGGTCAACATTCCGCAGGGCGTGGAGGACGGTACTCGCATCCGGTTGGCCGGAGAGGGCGAAGCCGGGTTGCGCGGCGGGGCTGCCGGTGACCTCTACATTTTCCTGTCGATTGCATCGCACCCGATTTTCCAGCGCGACGGCGCGGACCTGCATTGCCGGGTTCCGGTGTCGATGGTGACAGCGGCATTGGGCGGTGAGTTCGAGGTGCCCTCGATCGACGGCAGCCGCAGCAAGGTCAAGGTGCCCTCCGGCACGCAATCGGGGCGGCGTTTCCGGCTGCAGGGAAAAGGTATGCCAGTCCTGCGCTCCAAGCAGATGGGCGACATGTATGTCCAGGTCGTGGTGGAGACCCCGCAAAACCTGACCAAACGCCAGCGCGAATTGCTGATGGAGTTCCAGAAGCTGTCATCCACCGACACACAGCCGGAATCCGCCGGCTTTTTCGCCAGGGTCAAGGAATTGCTGGATCTGGGCTCCCGCCCGCAATAATTCCGGGCAAGCTCGCTCCGGCACGCGGCCTGGCTTCCATACCCTGCCCTTGGCGGACCGTTACAAAACGGCTATGCCTTGTCCGGGTCACAATAGTTTCACAAACCTTGCGGCATGCGTCCCCAGTCCTCCCTCGCCGAGAAAAAGGGTCTGCGTCTTGACGACGAGGTCCGCTTTATTCGCTCCTGGCTGGAAAAGCCGTTGGCGATCGGCGCGGTCACACCATCCGGCCGGGTTCTGGCGCGCACCATGGCCCGCTATGTCGACACGACGATCCCCGGTCCCGTCGTCGAGCTCGGTCCGGGGACCGGACCCGTCACCGAAGCGCTGGTGGCCCACGGCGTCCCGCAAAAGCGCTTGGTTTTGGTCGAGTTCAATCCCGGCTTCTGCCGCATCCTCCGCCAGCGCTTCCCCGAGGCGATGGTGGTGCAGGGCGATGCCTACAGTCTGCGGCGCACGCTCGGCGAAGTCCTGGAAGAGCCAGCAGCGGCGATGGTGTCGGGCCTTCCGCTCCTGAACAAGCCGATGCGCACCCGCATTCGCCTGCTGAACGAAGCGTTCGGTCTGATGCAGGACAACGCGCCGTTCGTGCAGTTCACCTATTCGATGGCGGCGCCGCCGATTCCGAAGGGCCTGTCGCGGATCGCCGCGGAAGCGTCCGAGCGCATCTGGATGAACCTGCCGCCCGCCCGCGTGTGGTGCTATCGCCGCGTGCTGGTGTCGTAAGTTCGTTTCCGTATAGTCCGGCTTCCGTTCGTATCCGCACAAGCGCGGACCCAGAGCCATGAAGGACTGGGGTTTCCGATTGCGCGGGAAAGAACGGAGGAAAGATCGCCGCCTCCATGCCCGCTCCGAAAATCCTGGTCTTTGCCGGCTCGATCCGGACCGGATCGATGAATGCGCAGCTCGCTGCGATTGCATCGAAGGAATTCGCGCTCGCCGGCGCCGACGTGACGCGCATCTCGCTCGTCGACTATCCGATGCCGCTCTATGACGGTGACCTTGAAGCCGGCTCCGGCCCTCCGGAAGCGGCGGTCAGCCTGAAGCGGATGATGCAGCAGCATCACGGCATCTTCATCGCGAGCCCGGAATACAATGCCTCCGTCACGCCGCTCCTGAAGAACACCCTCGACTGGGTATCGCGGGTGCGCGACGGCAAGGAAGCGCCGCTTGCAGTCTACAAGGACCGCGCCTTTGCGCTCGGCGGCGCATCGAATGGCACCTATGGTGCGATGCGCTCGCTGATGGCGCTGCGGCAAGTGCTGGAACAGGGCTGCGGCGCGCTGGTGATCCCCGATCAGATCGCGGTGGCGCGAGCGGGCGAAGCCTTCGATGCGATGGACAATTTCAGGGATGAGGCGAATGCGAAACGGCTCAAGACCGTCGTGCAGAGTCTGATCGAATTTGCGAGGTATTACGCATGACCGCTGCAAGCCCGAATGTCGCTGCCCGCGAGCGCATCATCGTTGCGCTCGATCTGCCGTCGGTCGCGGAAGCCGAGAAACTGGTCGGCCAGCTCGGCGACGGTATCGTTTTCTACAAGATTGGCTATCAGCTCGGTTATGCGGGCGGGTTGTCCTTCGCGCAGGACCTGATCAAGTCCGGCAAGAAGGTGTTTTTCGATCTGAAGCTGCACGACATCGGCAACACCGTGAACAAGGGCGTGGAGAGCATTGTCAAATCGGGTGCGACCTTCCTCACCGTTCATGCCTATCCGCAGACCATGAAGGCGGCGCTCGATGCCGCACGCGGTTCGAGCCTGAAGATTCTCGCGGTCACGATCCTCACCTCCTACAACGATGCCGACGTCACCGACGCCGGCTATGCCGGATCGGCCCGCGACCAGGTGAAGAAGAAGAGCGAGCAGGCCTGCGCGCTCGGTATCGACGGCATCGTCTGCTCGGCAGAAGAGTCCGAGATGCTGCGGCCGATCGTAGGACCTTCGCGCCTTCTGGTGACGCCGGGAATCCGGCCCGCAGGCGCCGAGGCCGGCGATCAGAAGCGGATCATGACGCCGGCGGCTGCGATCCGCGCGGGATCGGACTATCTCGTGGTCGGCCGCCCGATCACCGGCGCCGCCGATCCGAAGGCGGCCGCCGACGCAATCGTGCAAGAGGTGGCGCAGGCCACCAGTGCCTAACGGAGGAATGCGATGGCAAAGGGCTACTGGATCGGGCGGGTCGATGTGCACAATGATGAGGGTTACAAGCCCTATGCCGCTGCCAATCCTGCGATCTTCAAGAAATATGGCGGCCGTTTCGTTATACGCGGCGGCCCGTTTGAATGCGTGGAAGGTACGGCGCGCAGCCGCAATGTCGTGATCGAGTTTCCGGCACTCGCCTGCTACAATTCGCCGGAATACCAGGCCAACATCAAGGTGCGGCAACCGCATTCGGTTGCCGATATGGTGATCATCGAGGGCTATGACGGCCCGCAGCCGTGAGGCACCACAGCGTCATGGCCGGGCTTGACCCGGCCATCCATCTTGCGAAGAAGATGGACCCGCGGGTCAAGCCCGCGGGTGACTGAAAGTCCGGAGCGTAATCCATGTCCGACATGCGGTTGATCGTGGCGGGGGCGGGCGGCCGGATGGGCCGGACGCTGATCCGCGCCATTGCCGATGCCAGGGGCGTCACGCTGTCTGGCGCGCTGGAAGAAGCCGGCTCGCCGCTGCTCGGGCGCAACGCATCCGATCTGGCCGGCGTCGGCGGTCAGGACATTTTGATTACCGACGATGCCGAAACGCTGCTCGGCGACGCCGACGGCATCATCGACTTCACCATTCCAAAGGCGACGGTGGCGCTGTCGAAGCTCGCGGCCAAGGCCGGCATCGCCCACATCATCGGGACCACCGGCTTCACTGCGGCGGACGAGGCTGCGATCGCCGAGGCTGCAAAGAAAGCCGTGATCGTGAAGTCCGGCAATATGAGCCTCGGTGTCAACTTGCTGGCAGCCTTGGTCAAGCGCGTTGCGAAGACGCTCGACGAGGACTTCGACATTGAGATTGTCGAGATGCACCACAACAAGAAGATTGATGCGCCGTCCGGCACCGCTCTCCTGCTCGGCCGCGCGGCTGCGGAAGGCCGCAACATCGATCTCGATCAGCGCGCGGTGCGCGCGCGCGACGGCCATACCGGCGCGCGTCGGGCCGGCGATATCGGCTTTGCCACCTTGCGCGGCGGCACCGTGGTCGGCGAGCACAACGTGATTTTTGCCGGCCCTGCCGAGCGGATCGAGCTCGGCCACAGGGCCGAGGACCGCATGATCTTTGCCCGCGGCGCGGTGAAGGCTGCGCTCTGGGCCCGCGGCCAGAAGCCCGGCCTCTATTCGATGATGGATGTGCTGGGGCTGAAGGATTTTTGATTTTCAACCTCGCTTCCGGAGAGGCGAGGTGACGACAGAGAGTGAACCGAACAATGTCCGACCGTCTACTCGTGCTCGTGCGTCACGGCCAGAGCGAATGGAATCTGAAGAACCTCTTTACCGGCTGGCGTGATGTCGACCTGACCGAGCAGGGCGTCGCAGAGGCCAAGGAGGCCGGCCGCAAACTGAAGGCAAAGGGCATCGTGTTCGATGTCGGCTTTACCTCGGCGCTGAAGCGTGCGCAGCGTACGCTCGACCTCTTGCTCGCGGAAATGGGCCAGACCGGCATTCCGATCGTGCGCGATCAGGCGCTGAACGAACGCGACTATGGCGACCTGTCGGGGCTCAACAAGGACGACGCCCGCAAGAAATGGGGCGAGGAGCAGGTGCATATCTGGCGCCGCTCCTACGACATCGCGCCTCCCGGCGGGGAGTCGCTGCGCGACACGTTGGCGCGGACGCTGCCGTATTATGTGCAGGAGATCCTGCCGAGCGTTCTGCGGGGCAAACGCACCGTGGTGGCCGCGCACGGCAATTCGCTGCGCGCGCTGGTGATGGTGCTGGAGAAGCTGTCGCCCGAAGGCATCCTGAAGCGCGAGATCGCAACCGGCGTCCCCATCATTTACCACCTCAACGCCGATGCCACGGTCGCATCGAAGCTCGACCTCGCGGCGTAGTCACATTGACCGCGTGGAAATGCTGCAACACTAAGCATTAACGTTTCGCGCTAACCACATATTGCGATTGTCGTTGAACGCAGGCCCCGGCATGCTGTTTGCCGAAGTGCATGCGTTCGGTACTGGCGTTCATTGGCGTAGCGTTGGGTGCGGTGAGTGCGCAGGCGGCCTCTCCGGTCGAGCGGCCGCCGCAATTCGTCGCGATCGCTTTCGACAATTGCACCGAGCTTGAGCGCTGGCAGGAATGGACGGATTTTGCAGCCGAGCTTAATCGAAGCGGCGAGCGTGTCCGCTTTACCTTCTTCGTCAGCGGTATCAATTTTCTCAGCAACGCGAAAAGGCATCTCTATCAAGGACCGAACCATCCGCGCGGTGCTTCGCGCATCAATTTCGGCGGCAGCGCCGAAAATGTACGCAGGCGCGTCGCCTTCATGAACGCACTCCACCGCGCCGGTCACGAAATCGCATCGCACGCAGTCGGCCATTTTGACGGGCGTAGCTGGGGCGCCGCGGCGTGGACGTCAGAGTTCGACAGCTTCGATGGCTTGCTGGACAATGTCGTTCGCAATAACGAGCTTGCACCCGGCGAGGGCTTTGTCTTTACGTCGAAGGATATCGCCGGGTTTCGCGCGCCGTATCTCGCGCACAGCGCCGGACTTTACGCAACGCTCGCCCAGCGCGGCTTCCGCTACGACACCAGCGGCACCATGCCGGCTCAAGCCTGGCCGGAGAAACGCGACGGCATCTGGCGCTTCAATCTCGCCGAGATCAAACTGGCCGGATCGGGCCGGGCGACGTTATCGATGGACTACAATTTTCTGGTCGCGCAATCGGGGGCCGCGCCGATCGCAAGCCGCCGCGAGCAGTTCCGCCAGCAGATGCTGGACAGTTATCTGAATTATTTCCGCGCGAACTACACCGGTAATCGTGCGCCCGTTCACATCGGGCACCATTTCACCGATTACCAGAATGGCGCCTATCGCGAGGCGCTGAAGAGTTTCGTGCGCCTGGTCTGCGGACTGCCGGAGGTGCGCTGCGTCACATACAAGACACTGGCCGATTACATGGATCAGCTGAAGCCCGAGTTGCTTGCAGCCTATCGCAAGGGCGATTTTCCGCGCGCAAGTGCGCCGGTGTTTGCAGGTGTGATGGAAGATACGGTTGGCGCAGGGCGATAACACTCGGCCTCGTGCCCGGACGCGGTGCAGCATGTAGCGGAGCGGAGTGATGCACCGCACATCCGGGCCTTCTGCAGCGCACCGCATAGCGCGTTTAAGACGCGCGTGAACGCGCTTTTGCCGCTGCGCTGCGCCCGGGACACGAGTCATCAGTGCTACGCCACCCGCCCCGCTTCCCAGCCGAGCATGGCACGCTTGCGCGTCAGTCCCCAGTGATAGCCGGTCAGTTCGCCGCTCTTGCCGATCACGCGGTGGCACGGCACCACAAAGCATAGCGGGTTCTTGCCCACCGCGGCGCCGACCGCGCGCGCGGCCTTCGGTTTGTCGATGGTTTGCGCGATATCGGAATAGGTGGTGAAGCGGCCCATCGGAATTTTCAGGAGCGTCTCCCAGACCCGCACCTCAAAATCTGTGCCGATGAAGACAATGCGTAACGGCTGGTCCGGCCGCCACAGCTTCGGATCGAAGATGCGCGCGGCGACCGGTGCAGTGGCATTGCGGTCTTCGATGTAGGTCGCCTTCGGCCAGCGGCTCGTCATGTCGGCGAGCGCCGCGCGCTCCTTGCCGGCATCGGCAAGAGCAAGACCGGCGAGCCCCCGCGGCGCCAGCATCACCAGCGCGGTGCCGAACGGGCACGGGTGAAAGCCGTAGCGCAAGGTCAGGCCTTCACCGCCGGCCTTCCATTCGCCAGGCGACATCGCCTCGTGGGTTACGAACAGATCGTGCAGCCGTCCCGGCCCGGACAATCCGACTTCGTAAGCCGCGTCCAGCACGCTTGCCGAGTCGCGCAGCAGCTTGCGCGCGTGGTCGAGCGTCAGCGCCTGCAGAAAGGCTTTTGGCGTCAGTCCCGCCCAGCGCCGGAATAAATGATGCAGCTCGGTCGGCGTAACCCGTGCAGCTTCGGCGATGGTGTCGATATCGGGTTGCTGGCGCCAGTTGCCGCGGATATGGGCGATGGCACGGCGCACGACATCGTAATCGTCGGCGGCAATGGCGAGCTTTGCCGGATCGGGGAGAGGGTCTGGGGACAGCATGGCGGGTCTCGTCATGATTGTGCCGTTCCGGGATAGTCCCCCACGCAAGACCGGCCCACCCGATTTCTGCTCAGGCAATGACCGTACGATCCGGGCCGCGTTTTGCCGCTGAGATGGCGGCCTGCAGCGCCTTGCCGAAGCTTTCCTTTTCGTCCGGTGACAGGAAGCCGGCGATCGGCCGGCGCTCGCCGCGCGAGACCAGATGCAGCTGCTGCACGCCGAACTCCTCATGCACATCCCAGTCCAGCCGCACCCAGAGCGGATTGCAGCGCCATTCGACCACTGCACCGCGGGGGCTGACTTTGCGGAACATCAGCTCTGTGGGTGTCACCACGATCTGTTCGTAGGCTCGCCCGTCGCGATAATTGATGCGGAAGGCCCAATAGATCAGGAGAACGTCGAGGCCGAAAAATCCGGTCACCGGCCAGGCGCCGGCGATAGCGAAGACCAGTCCGACCACAAAGCTGATGCCGGCGACCGCGAGCATCAGAATGCCGAAGCCGCGCTTCCCGAGCGAGCGGTTCGGCGTCATCACCGCGGAAAACAGGGGAGTGTCGGAAACCGGGTCGTTGTTTGGGGTCATTCCCGACAATATACGGGAGAAATGGCAAAAAAGACGACTCGCCGCGGCGCCAAAGCAAAAAAAACCAGATCCGCTTCGACCCGCATCGGTAAGGCGGCCGGGACGGCGGCCCTGAAGGCTGCGAAAGCGGGCAAGGCGGCGAAACCAAAGTCGGCCAGGGCGCAGGCCAAGGCCGATATCGAAGCCGCCCATGGCGACATCCGGCCCTGGTCTCAGGCCGAGGTGCGGGAGGCATTCCGGCGTTTCCAGTCAGTCGAGCCGGCGCCGAAGGGTGAATTGCAGCACGTCAATGCGTTCACGCTTTTGGTCGCGGTGGTGCTGTCAGCGCAGGCGACTGATGCCGGTGTCAACAAGGCGACCCCCGCCTTGTTTGCAGCGGCCGACACGCCGGAAAAGATGGTCGCGCTCGGTGAAGCGCAGGTGCGCGATTTCATCAAGACGATCGGGCTTTACCGGAATAAGGCGAAGAATGTCATTGCGCTGTCGGAAAAGCTGATCGCCGAACATGGCGGCATCGTGCCGGGCGACCGTGAGGCGCTGGAAAAGCTGCCGGGCGTCGGCCGCAAGACCGCGAATGTGGTGCTCAACATGGCGTTCGGGCAGCCGACCATGGCGGTGGACACGCATGTGTTCCGGGTGTCGAACCGCACCGGCCTTGCGCCGGGCAAGAATGTGCTCGAGGTCGAGCTGAAGCTCCTCGATGCGATCCCGCAGGAGTTCATGATGCATGCGCATCACTGGCTGATCCTGCACGGACGCTATGTCTGCCTGGCGCGCAAGCCGCTGTGCGAAAAATGCATCATTGCGGATCTGTGCCGCTGGCCGGGGAAGACGACGCTGGCTGCGTGATTTTTCCGGCTCTCTCCTTCACCTCCCCTTTGCAGGGGAGGTAGCGGGCCTTGCACGGGGAGAAGTAAACAACGAACCTACTCCGCCGCCTGTTTCCAGGTGTCGATCTGGGGCTTCGGCTTGGCCTTGAGCTTCAGCTCGGTGAGGTCGGCGCGGTCGCGCTCGGCGTTGCGATAGAGCTGGTCGCGGCCCGACAGATATTGCGGCGGACAATAAACGTTCGGAGCGCCGTACCAGCCGGCCGCACGCAGGGTGAAATACGGATCCATCAGATGCGGGCGGGCGAGCGCGACGAGATCGGCACGCCCGGCCGCCACGATGGTATTGACCTGGTCGGCGGTGGTAACGGCCCCGACCGCCATGGTGGCAATGTTGGCCTCGTTGCGGATCTGATCGGAGAACGGCGTCTGGTACATCCGGCCATAGACCGGCGCGGATTCCGGATCGGTCTGACCGGTCGACACGTCGATCATGTCGCAACCGGCCGCCTTGAACATCTCCGAAATCTTAACCGCATCATCCCCGGTCACGCCGCCGTCGATCCAGTCGGTTGCGGAAATGCGCACCGACATCGGCTTCTCCTTCGGCCACACCTTGCGCATGGCGGAGAACACCTCCAGCGGGAAGCGCATGCGGTTTTCCAGCGAGCCGCCATACTCATCCGTGCGCTTGTTGGTGATCGGTGAAATAAAGCTCGCGAGCAGATAGCCGTGCGCGGCATGTAACTCGACCATATCGAAGCCGGCACGCTGGGCGCGTTCGGTCGCTGCGACGAAATCTGCGACCGTACGGTCCATGTCGGCACGCGTCATCTCGCGCGGAACCTGGCTGTTCGGGAAATACGGAATGGGTGACGCAGAGACGATCGGCCATGCACCCTCCGGCAGCGGCTCGCTGTCGCCTTCCCAGGACAGTTTGGTCGCGCCCTTGCGGCCGGCATGGCCGAGCTGCATGCAGATTTTCGCCGCCGAATTGGCGTGCACGAAATCGACAATACGCTTCCATGCCGCTTCCTGCTCGGCATTCCACAAACCGGTACAGCCCGGAGAGATACGTGCATCGGGCGAGACGTCGGTCATTTCCGTATAGACGAGGCCCGCGCCGCCAATGGCGCGGCTGCCGAGATGCACAAGATGCCAGTCGTTCGGCAGGCCGTCCTTCGCCGAATACTGGCACATCGGCGAGACCACGACGCGGTTCGGGACCACCATGTCGCGCAGCCGGAAGGGCTGGAACATCGGCGGCACCGGAGTCTTGGTGTCGACATTCGGGAACCCGGCCGCCTTCGTCTCGTCGGCCATCATGTGATCGACCTCGTCGACGAATTCCGGCGCCCGCAGTGCGAGATTGTCGTAGGTGATCGCCTTCGAGCGGGTCATCAGGCCGAATACGAAGCGGGTCGGATTCATATTCCAGAACCGCTTCACGTGCTCGAACCAAACGAGCGAGACATTGGCGGAGTGCTGGGTCTTCTCCACTTCCTCGCGGCGTGTGGTTTCGTAATGGGCGAGTGCAGCTTTCACGTTCTGGCCGCCGGTCTTGCGGAACGATTCGTAGAGGCCGATCGCGTCTTCCATCGCGAGCTTGGTGCCAGAGCCGATGGAAAAGTGCGCGGTGGCCTTGGCGTCACCCAGGATGACGCAATTCTCGTAGACCCAGCGCTCGCAGCGGATGGCCGGGAAGTTGCGCCACATCGAACGATTGATGATCAGCTTGTGGCCCTGCAATTCCTCGGCAAACAATTCTTCCATCAGTTTCGCGCTGCCGGGCTCGTCCAGCGGATCGACCTCGAGTTTTGCGAAGGTCTCCGGATCGGTTTCGAAAATCCAGGTCGAGCGGCCAGGTTCGTATTGATAGGCGTGGACGATGATGATGCCGAATTTGGTTTCTTTGAAATAGAAGGTGAAGGCATCGAGCGGCTTGGTCGATCCCATCCAGGTGAAGCGATTCGGACGCAGATCGACGCTCGGCTTGAAGTGATCCTTGTAGGTTTCGCGGATGCGCGAATTGATGCCGTCCGATCCGATGACGAGATCGGAGTCGCGCAGCGCGCCCTCGATGTCGGTAACCTCGGTCTGGAATTTCAGCTCGACGCCGAGCTGCTGTGCGCGCTGATGCAGCAGCTTCAGCAATGTCGCCCGCGAACAGCCACAGAAGCCGTTGCCGCCGATGCGGTGTACGGTGCCCTTGGCCCGGATCTCGATGTCGTCCCAATAGGCGAAGTTTTCGGTGATCGAGCGGTAGCTCTCAAGATCGTAATTCTGGAAGGTCTCAAGCGTCTGGTCCGAGAACACGACGCCGAAGCCGAAGGTGTCGTCCGGACGGTTGCGTTCGTAGACGGTGATCCGCACCTGCGGCCACGCCTTCTTGTGCAGGATCGAGAAATAAAGCCCGGCGGGGCCGCCGCCGATCACCGTGACCTTCATGGGAGCCTCCGCGCCTTTCGGCTGTTGACGATTATTTTAAGCTTAAAACAAATCCGCGCAAGCGGGATTTGATCTGGGTCAAGCAGGCCCGCTGACGGACTACTTTATCCGGCCGCCTGTTCCACCGCCCTTGTTTCCAACGCCCTTACTTCGGCCAATTCGAGGGTGCTTGAGCCTTAGAAATTTTAAGCTTAAAGTATCCACAATTTCCGGCGGACGTCGGACCCCTTTTGGGACCCCTCATGGCCAGGCTTTCGGGACGGCATGCTCTCGTGACCGGCGGCGGACGCGGCATCGGACGCGCCGTGGCGGCGGCGTTGTCGGCGGCTGGGGCGACAGTGACGGTGCTCGGCCGCCAGCAGGCCGCTCTCGACGATGCGGTCTCGGCGGGACATGCGGCAGGCGTCATTGCCGCCGATGTGACTGACCCGACCGCAATCGACGCCGGTATCAGGCAGGCGGAAGCCGCGCGCGGCCCGTTCGATATTCTCGTCGCCAATGCCGGCGGAGTAACAACTGCGCCGTTCGGCAAGACCGATCCCGCGCAGTTCCAGAAGCTGTTCGATCTCAACGTGATGGGGATTGTGCACGCTACCCGCGCAGTGCTTCCCGGCATGGTGTCCCGCAAATTCGGACGCATTGTTGCGGTCGCCTCGACGGCCGGTCTGAAGGGCTATCCGTACGTCACGGCCTATTGCACGACCAAACATGCAGTGGTCGGCCTTGTGCGTTCGCTCGCGGTGGAGACCGCGAAGACCGGCGTCACCGTGAATGCGATCTGCCCGGGCTACACCGACACCGATCTGGTGCGCGAGTCGGTCGCGGCGGTGACGGCGAAGACCGGCAAGAGCTCTGATGACGTGATCGCGCAATATGTGAAGGACGTACCGATGGCGCGGCTGATCAAGCCGGAGGAAGTCGCCGCTGCAGTGCTCTATCTCTGCTCGAATGACGCAGGCGCCGTCACCGGGACCGCGATGACGGTTGCCGGCGGAGAAATCTGAATGAACGAGTCCGCAACCTTGCCGCTCGACGCGGAAACGAAAGTTGCCGAACGGCCCGCCGATCACGAGGCCGAATTGCGGCTGTGGTTGCGCCTTCTGACCTGTACGACACTGATCGAGAACGAAATCCGCCAGCGTCTGCGGACCGAATTCGATATCACGCTGCCGCGCTTCGATCTCATGGCGCAACTCGACCGGGCGCAGAATGGCATGACGCTTGGCGAGCTCTCTCAGCGCATGATGGTGTCGAACGGCAATGTCACCGGCCTGGTCGAGCGGCTGGTTTCTCTCAATCTGGTCGAACGCAGACCGGCGCCAAACGATCGCCGTGCGATGATCGTGACGCTGACGCCGGAGGGGCGCCGCACGTTCCGCACGCTGGCGCGGACTCATGAAAACTGGATCGCCGATATTTTCGCAGGGCTGGAACCGGAAGAGATCGAGACGCTGATGAAATTACTCGCCAAGACCAAGGCCTCCGCCCGCAAGGCAATCGATGCGGGAGCGAAAAAATGACGCTGGACACCCACCATCCGGTACCGCTGCCGCTGGCGTCCTACAAGGCGCAGCATGTGAAGTTTTCCGTCGAAGGCAAGCTCGCGACGCTGACGCTGAATCGGCCGGAGCGCAAGAATCCGCTGACATTCGAAAGCTATGCCGAAATTGCGGGCATTTTCCGCGCGGCGGCGAGCGACGATCAGGTCAAGGCCTTCGTGATCACCGGCGAGGGCGGCAATTTCTGCTCCGGCGGCGATGTGTTCGAGATTATCGGTCCGCTGGTTCAGATGGATACGGTAGGCTTGCTCAAGTTCACGAAGATGACCGGTGAGGCGGTGAAGGCGATGCGGGCCTGTCCGCAAACCATCATTGCCGCTGTCGATGGCGTCTGCGCCGGAGCGGGCGCGATCCTGGCCATGGCGTCGGACCTGCGCGTCGGTACGGCGAAGGCGAAAGTTGCGTTCCTGTTCAACCGCGTCGGGCTGGCCGGCTGTGACATGGGCGCCTGCGCGATCCTGCCGCGGATCATCGGGCAGGGCCGCGCCGCCGAGCTTCTCTATACCGGGCGGGTGATGGGCGGCGAGGAAGCCGAGCGCTGGGGTTTCTTCAACAAGCTCTCGCCGTCCGAAAACGTGTTGGCCGATGCGACTGCGCTCGCGATCGAGCTTTGCGCCGGACCGACCTTCGCCAACGGCATGACCAAGCGCATGCTGGAGATGGAATGGGCGATGTCGGTCGAGCAGTCGATTGAGGCGGAAGCCGTCGCGCAGGCGCTCTGCATGGAGACGGAAGACTTCAAGCGCGCATTCCATGCCTTCGCCAATAAGCAGAAGCCGGTCTTCGAGGGCAACTAGATGAGCCTCGCCGAAACCCTCCGTTGGCCTTTCTTCAACGATGGCCATCGCGACTTTGCCGGGCGGCTGAACCGCTGGGCGGCGGACAATCTGCACAAGCTGCCGCACGACGATGTGGATGAGGCCTGCCGCGCGCGGGTTGTAATGCTCGGAGAAGCAGGATTCCTCACGCCGACGGTGCCTGCGGAATACGGCGGAATGTATCCAAGCTTCGATGTACGCACGCTTTGCCTCGCGCGAGAGATCCTGGGCTTCCACGACGGGCTCGCCGACTTTGCCTTCGCGATGCAGGGGCTCGGCACTGGCTCGATAACGCTGTTTGGATCGCCCGAACTGAAGCAGCGCTATCTGCCGAATGTCGCCAAGGGCAAGGCGATCGCCGCCTTCGCGCTGTCGGAGCCGGAGGCGGGCTCCGACGTCGCCGCGATGGCGATGACGGCCAAGCCCGACGGCAATACCCATGTGCGGCTTGATGGCCGCAAGACCTGGATCTCCAACGGCGGCATCGCCGATCATTACGTCGTGTTCGCGCGGACCGGCGAGGCGCCTGGCGCCCGCGGATTGTCCGCGTTCATGGTCGATGCCGATGCGCCCGGTTTGTCGATCGAGGAGCGCATCGAGGTGATCGCGCCGCATCCGCTAGCGACGCTGAAGTTCGACAATGTCCGCATCCCGGTGACGAACCGGCTCGGCGCGCCCGGTGAAGGATTCAAGGTCGCGATGGCGACGCTCGATATCTTCCGCTCGACGGTCGGGGCCGCGGCACTCGGTTTCGCGCGGCGGGCACTGCATGAGATGACCGCGCGTGCTGTCACCCGCAAATTGTTCGGCGCGCCGCTCGGCGACCTGCAGATGACACAGGGCGCGCTGGCCGATTCCATTACCGATGTCGATACCTCGGCGCTCCTTGTCTATCGCTCGGCCTGGACCAAGGACAATGGTGCGGCGCGCGTCACCAGCGAGGCGGCGATGGCCAAAATGCACGCGACCGAAGCGGCGCAGCGCGTGATCGATCGCGCCGTACAGCTGTTCGGCGGGCAGGGCGTCACCAAGGGCGTGAAGGTTGAGGAATTGTATCGCGAGATTCGCGCGTTGCGCATTTATGAGGGGGCGACCGAAGTGCAGAAGGTCGTGATCGCGCGCGAAGCTTTGAAGAATTACGCCGCCGCCAAGGCTGCAGAGAAGTGACGAACCAGAAGAGCCGGGGTCAGACACGGAGTATCAGATCATGATCCGCTCGGGACATATCGACACCTTCGCGCGGGACAACCTCCCGCCGCAGGATCAATGGCCGGAATTTCTGTTCACGCTGCCGGAGCTGCAATATCCGGAGCGGCTGAACTGCGTCACCGAGTTCGTCGACAAGTGGGTTACGTCCGGGCAGGGCGACCGTACAGCGATCGTATCTCCCACCGAGACGCTGACCTATGCGCAACTGGCCGAGCGTATCAACCGCATCGCCAATGTGCTGACCCGCGATCTCGGATTTGTATCAGGCAATCGCGTGCTGCTGCGATCCGCCAATAGCCCGATGATGATCGCAGCCTATCTCGCGGTGATGAAGGCCGGCGGCGTGACGGTCGCGACCATGCCGCTGCTGCGCGCGAAAGAGCTCTCCTACACGGTGAAGAAGGCAAAAATCAAACTCGCGCTATGCGACAGGAAGCTCGGCGACGAGATGGAAAAGACCAGGGAACTTGCGCCCGATCTCGAACGCATCGTCTATTGGGGCGACGGCGAGCTCGAAGCCCTCATGAACAAGCCGGGTTACGAGAATTTCACCGCGTGCGACACTGCGATCGACGATGTCTGCCTGATTGCCTTCACCTCCGGCACGACCGGCGAGCCGAAGGGCACCATGCATTTCCACCGCGACATGCTGGCACCGTGCGATTCCTATGGCAAATATGTGCTGCAGGCTTCGCCCGACGACAGCTTTATCGGGTCGGCGCCGCTCGCATTCACGTTCGGGTTGGGCGGTCATGTGCTGTTCCCGTTCCGAATCGGCGCCACGACAATTCAGCTCGAAAAGCTGACGCCGGACGAGCTTTTGCCCGCGATTGAACAATATAAGGCGACCGTGGTGTTCACGGCGCCGACCGCCTATCGCGCGGTGCTGCCGCATGTCGGCAAGCACGACATCTCGTCGCTTCGCAAATGCGTCTCAGCCGGCGAAACGTTGCCCAAGACGACCTTTGAGGCGTGGAAGCAGGCCACCGGCCTGACCATTCTGGATGGCATCGGCGGCACCGAGATGATGCACATTTTCATCGGCTCGCCGGAGGCCAAGGTGCGTGGCGGCTCCACCGGCCAGCCGGTGCCGGGCTATGTCGCCAGGGTCGTGGACGAGAATTTCAACGAGGTGCCGCGCGGCACCATCGGCCGTCTCGCCGTGAAGGGACCGACCGGCTGCCGCTATCTCGCCGATGCGCGCCAGACAAAATATGTCCAGAATGGCTGGAATTTTCCCGGCGATACCTACGTGCAGGATGCCGACGGTTATTTCTGGTACCAGGCGCGCTCCGACGACATGATCATCTCGTCGGGCTACAACATCGCCGGTCCCGAAGTCGAAGAGGTGCTGCTCGCGCATCCTGCGGTTGCCGAGTGCGGCGTGGTCGGCGCTCCCGATCCGGAACGCGGTCATATCGTCAAGGCCTATATCGTGTTGCGCGCGGGCCATACCGGCGACGCAGCGCTCACCAAGGCGCTGCAGGACTATGTGAAGAACACGGTCGCGCCATACAAATATCCGCGCGCGATTGAGTATGTGACCTCTCTTCCGCGCACCCAGACCGGCAAGCTGCAGCGTTTCGAATTGCGCAAGATGGCGGAGTCCGGTGCGGAGAAGATCGCATCGTGACAGTATGATGTGCATGCGCGGATTTGGTTGGCACATCCGTCGGGATCGGTCGATGGATGTGCCGGCTCAAATGCGGCCATGACCAAGCAAGAAAACTGGAGACTTCCCGTGCCGGATAGCGCCGTTAAGCCCGCGACCCATACCATTCTCAATCCGGCCGGCTGGCCGCAGCCCAAAGGTTACGCTAACGGCATCAAGGCGCGCGGAGCGATGATTTTTGTCGGCGGCATGGTCGGCTGGGATGTGAACGGGAAATTTCCGCAAGGTTTCGTCGCCCAGACCAAACAGCTGCTGGAGAACATCGTTGCAGTGCTCAGGGAAGGCGGTGCGGGTCCGGAGCACGTTGTGCGCATGACCTGGTACGTCACCGACATGGAGGCCTATCGCAACTCGTTGCCGGAACTGGGCAAGGTCTATCGTGAGGTGATGGGCAAGAACTTCGGCGCCATGGCGCTGGTGCAGGTCAAGTCGCTGGTCGAGCCGGACGCGCTGCTCGAAATCGAGACCACGGCCGTCATACCGGACTAGCCGGTCCGCTTCTGTCTGGACTCTCTGCGACCGAACGGGGAGGGTAGAGTGCTGGGCCGACGGGATCGCCCGGCACGACGGAGCTGCCGCCTTTGCGTCCGCTGCTGAACCGCGTGAGTCTCAGCGCCGCGATCGTCGCGGTGTCGGTGCTTGTGCATCTCGGTTTTGTCGGTGCGATCGTGTTCGCCGAACGGCGTCACCTTCCGCCGTCCGAATTGCGGGCGATCGACGTCGATCTTGTTCCGCCGGAGGCGCTCGAGCCGAACAAGGAAGAGCTGCCAACACCCGCGAAGCCTCCGGAACCGCCGAAGCAGAGCGAGGCGAAGCTGACCGATCCGGCGAAACAGAAATCTCCGGAGCCAATGCAAAGCCTTCTGCCAAGGCCCGCTTTGCCTGAAGCCAAATCCGCGCCGGCCGCCGAACCGGAGCAATCCGATACGCCGCCCGAACCGAAGCTGGCCGCAACGCCTCCGAAGCCGGATCTGCCGCAAGGCGGGCCCGCGGGCGAAGGCAAGTCCAAACTCACCTCCGAGGAGATCGCGGCGCTGCGTGCGCAAATCCAGAAATGCTGGAAGCTGCCGGTGGGCATTCCCGGCATTATGGGTCTTGAAGTGATCCTGAGGGTTTCGTTCGGCCCCAAGGGCCAGCTGGCCGGAGAGCCGGTGCTGTTGCAGGCGCCCGCCTCCGAGCGCGGGCCGCTTCTGGTCGGGATCGCAATGACGGCGCTGAAGGGCTGCTATCCCTACAAGCTGCCGCCGGCGAAATATGCCGACTGGAAGACGCTCGACCTGAAATTCAACGCCACCGGGATGACAGGGCTGGGTGTCATACAGAAGCTGCCGCGGCGCGGATAACTGGCTCATTCAATTGAACAATAACAGCCTGATATCGCTGACCCCACGACGCTTTGATCTAAAAGATAATATCTTTACGATCTTAATCTTCCCAGCTAATCTGATCTGGCTTGGAACGCAAACGCAGGACCCAGCCGTGAACACTCAGGCCAAGCTCATGGTCCGCGCCGGCGAGCCGTTCGTCGCCGGCCGCTCCGGCTCGCTGTCGGCGCAGATCGTCGCCGATGTGCGCGATGCGCTGACCGAGAAGCGGCTGAAATCCGGCGACCCGATCGGCACCGAGAAGGATCTGGCTGCCCGCTATGGCGTCAGCCGGATCGTGGCGCGCGATGCGCTGCGCACGCTTCAGGCACTGGGCATTGCCGAAATCCGCATGGGCAAGGGCGGCGGCGCGCGCGTGGCGCGCGGCAATCCGCGACTGTTCGCCGAGGCGCTTGCGGTGCAACTCGATCTCACCGGCGTCAGCGCAGCAGAGGTGATGGACGCGCAGCGCGCGATCGAAACGCTGGCCGCCGAGCTCGCCGCCGAGCACGCAACGCCCGCCGATCACGCGCGGCTGCGGCGGCTGCTCGCGGAGGCCGAAGCCATTATCGACGACGGCGACGCCTATACCCGCTCCTGCCGCGACTTCCATTTGGCGATCGCAGAGGCCTCGCATAACCGCGTGCTGGTGGTGCAGTTCATCTCGCTCAATCACATTTCCTGGCCGTCGCATAACCGCACGCTGACGCCCGAGGTGTCGCGCCGCGTCTTGGCTGTGCACAAGGAGCTCGCGGCGCTGATCGAGATGCGCGATGGCGCCGGTGCGCGCAAGCTGATGGACGACCACGTCAAGATGATCCGTGCGCGGCGCGTGTCGGAGCGCGATCATGCGGAGGGCTGCTGCTGACCAGCATTTTAATCGAAGATAACAATGAAGCGCAAAACGGGAGAAAAGCGAAATGGCGACCAATCACAAATTCATCATCGAGCCGCATTTCCGCCTGCAGGAATGGATCGCGGAGGAGAAGGGCTACTTCAAGGACGAAGGGCTCGACTATATTTTCCGCGAACTGGTGCAGTCCACCGACGGCAAAATCCACGACAAGGGCAACAAGGTCGGCGCCTATCAGTCGTTCGAGGCCGGCCGCAAGGCTGACGTCAGCTGCGCCTGCCACTGGACGGTGAATGTCGCGGCGGCATCCGGTCATGGGCGGCTGAACCGCGATGTCTATTCGGTCGCACCGTCCGGCATTTTCGTCGCGCCGGACTCTCCCATCAAGACTCCGGCCGATCTCGCCGGCGTTCCGATCTCGGTCGGCTTCCAGTCAGGCTCGCATTATGCGTCGATCCAGGCGCTGGAAAGCTACATGCCACGCGACCAGATCAATCTGTCGTTCAACGATGGCATGCTGTTCAAGCGGATGGAGCTCTTGCTGGACGGCAAGATACCGGCGGCGACACTGTTCTCCGGGCCGTATTATCTCGCCGAGCAGCTTGGCTTCCGCAAAATCATGGACAACACCTTCATGATTGCCAACATGATCCACGGCGATCCCGATCCCGAGGATCTGCGCAAGTATTTCAAGGCGCTGAAGCGCGCGCAGCGCGATCTCGATCTGCGGCCGGAACTGTATACGCACTATTACAAGAAGGAATTCCCGGTGCGCTGGCACAGCGTGATGGATACGCGGCGCTGGGGTCCGGGCGAACGGATCGTGTTCGAGCCCTATACGGAGGAAACCTTCAACGTGTCGCGCGACTGGATCGCCGATCACGATATTTTCGAAGGCGGCGATCTCGGCAAGAGGCGCTACGAGGAAGCGACGGTCAGCGTGATGTAGGTGTTGCTATTGTGTCCCGGGCGCAGCGCAGCGTGAAACGGTGCGCTGCAGAACCGGGCCCCAAACATGACGGCAACCGGCTTGAGGGGTGGGTCCCGGATCAGCAGTGCATCACTTCGCTTCGCTTGTGCTGCACAGCATCCGGGACGCGAGACCTCAACCTTAGGCCACCTTCAGTCCGATCAGGCGCTCCAGCGTCGCCTCGTCCTTCATCAGCTCGGCCGATGGCGCACGATGCACGACGTTACCGCGCTCGATGACGATGGCGTTCTCGGTGAGCGCCAGCGCCAATTCGGCATGCTGTTCGACCAGGATGAAGGCGGTGCCCTGTTCGGCCAGCATCCGGCGGATCGCCGCGGCCAATTCCTCGACAATGATCGGCGCCAGGCCTTCGAACGGCTCGTCGAGCAGAAGAAGCGACGGATTGGTCAGCAGCGCACGGGCGAGTGCGAGCATCTGCTGTTCGCCGCCGGACAGCTGGTTGCCTTTGTTGCCGCGCCGCTCTTTCAGCCGAGGCAGCAATTCGTAGATGCGCTCGATGGTCCAGTGGCCGGGCCGTGCTGTGACAGTGAGATTTTCCGCGACCGTCAGCGAGGGGAAAATCTCGCGCTCCTGCGCAACCCAGCCGATTCCGGCGCGGGCGCGCTTGTAAGGCGCGACACGGGTGATGTCTGCGCCGCGCCAGTGGATCGTGCCGCGCGTCATGCGCGTAAAGCCCATGATGGTGAGCAGCAGCGTCGACTTGCCGACGCCATTGCGCCCGAGAATTGCAAGGCTGCCCTTGTCGGCGAGATCGAACGAGATGTCGTTCAGCACAACGGCATCGCCATAACCCGCGCGCACACCTTTGAGCGAAAGCAGCGTGTCAGCCATGATGCGCGCCCCCGAGATAGACTTCGCGCACCCGCGGATCGGTGGAAATCTCTTTCGGTGTGCCCTCGAGCAGGATCGCGCCGCCGACCATCACAATGATGCGGCTGGCGAAGCGGAATACGACATTCATGTCATGTTCGATGAACAGCACGGTGATATCCTGCGACAGGTCGGCGATCACCGAGAACAGTTCCGAGCTTTCCTCAGGCGGGACGCCAGCCGCGGGCTCGTCGAGCAGCAGCACTTTGGGCCGCGTGGCAAGCGCCAACGCGATTTCGAGCAGGCGTTGCTGGCCGTAAGCAAGCTCGCGCGTGGTGCGATAGGCATGGTCGCCGAGCCGCAGGGATTTCAGGATCGCATAGGCCTCATCGGCATTGTCGCGGTAGGACGGCAGCGCCTTCCACCAGGTGCTGGCGTCGCCGGTGCGCTCGCAGATCGCGAGCGTCACCGCTTCCAGCGCCGACAGGTTCGGGAACAGTGTGTTGATCTGGAAGGTACGGACCAGCCCGCGCTTGACGCGAGCATCCGGATGGAGTGCCGTGATGTCTTCGCCTTCCAGCAGGATCTGCCCCGAGCTCGGCTTGATCATTCCGGTCATCAGATTGATCAGCGTGGTCTTGCCGGCGCCGTTCGGGCCGATCAGCGCATAGCGTTCGCCCTTCGGGATCGCAATCGAAATGTCGCGCGCGACCTGAAGCTGGCCGAAGCTCTTGTTGACATTGCGCGTGGACAGTGCGGGTGCGGTCATGTGCTGCGCCGTCCCATCATCATGCGATAGAGGTGCGACAACCCGCCGAGAATGCCGTTCGGCAGCAGCATCACGGTTCCAACAAGCAGGAGTCCGATCCAGAAATACCAATATTGCGGGTTGATGCCGGAAAACTGGTCGCGCGCGACCATGAAGATCACCGCGCCGATCAGTCCGCCATAGAGCATGCCAGCGCCGCCAAGGACGAGCATCACCAGAACGTCCGCGGAGCGCTGGAAGTCGATGACGCCGAGCGACACTGTGGATGTGGTTTGCGCGAGCAGGGCACCGGCGATGCCGGCGATCGCCGCAGACATGGTGTAGACCTTGCGGATATGCGCGTCGCTCGGCGCGCCGATCGCGGGCATGCGGACCGAATTCTCGCGGATGCCGCGCAGCGCAAGTCCGAACGGCGAGTTGGTCAGGCGCCGCACCACGAGGAAAATCAGGAACAGCATCACCAGCGAATAGACATAGGCCGTGCGGCCCCAGAGGTCGAACTCGAACATGCCGAGCAGCTTGCCGATCCGGATGCCTTGAAGGCCGTCGGCACCACCCGTGAGCCAGTGCGCCGCATTGGCGAGTTCATGGACCAGAAAGCCCAGGCCCAGCGTGATCATGATCAGCGCCAGATGCTTGAAGCGGGCGATGATGAAACTTGTCGCAAAGCCGAACAGCCCGGTCAGGAGCGCGGCAACGACAAGGCCGAAGATCGGATCGCCATAGCCGTATTTTGAGATAATGCCGGCAGTATAGGCGCCGACCCCGAAATAAGCCGCGTGGCCGAGCGACACGATGCCGGCATAGCCGAGAATCAGGTCAAGCGAGAGTGCGAACAATGCGGTGATCGCGATCTGGCTCGCCAGCGACAGGTAATTCGGGAACAGGAAGAACGGCAGGATGGTGGCGAGCCAGAATATGTATTCCAGCGGATGCCAGCGGACCTGGGCGCGCAGATAGTCGTGCGGGGTGAGGGATGGGGCGCTCATCGAGGTCACCGCTTCCCGAACAGGCCTTGCGGCCGCCACATCAGAAGGACGATCATCACGAAATAGATCATGAACGCGCCGAATTGCGGCACGTAGTATTTTCCGGCGATGTCGCTGATGCCAATCAGCACCGCGGCGACGAACGAGCCCCAGATCGAGCCGAGCCCGCCGACCGAAACGACGATCAGCACATACACCAGATAGATCAGCGCGAAGGACGGATCGAGACCGACAATCTCGATGGCCAGCGAGCCGCCGAGGCCGGCCAGCCCCGAGCCGAGCGCAAAGGCCACCGCAAAGGTGCCATCGACATTGATGCCGAGGCCGCGAGCCATGCGCTGGTTGTCGACGGCGGCGCGAACCTGCTGGCCGAAGCGCGTATATTCGAGCGTCAGCACCAGAACGAGCGTGACCGCGAGCCCCACGGCGACAAGAAAGAGACGGTACACCCCGAAATTGATTCCGAAGTAGACGACCGAACCGCGCAGCCAGGTCGGCGTCACCGCCGGCTGCAAGACGGTCCCAAAGATATAGGCTGCGCTAGCGATTGACATGAACGCGAGGCCGATGGTGAGCAGCACCTGATCGAGTTCGCTCGCGCGATAGAGCTTGCGGTACAGCGTCCGCTCCAGCGCAACGCTCACCACTGCCGCGGCAAGGAATGACACCGGCAAGGTTGCAAGGAACGGCCAGCCGAACCGGTGAACCAGCGTCACTGTTACGTAACCGCCGAGCATCGCGAAGGCGCAATGCGCGAGGTTGACGAAATTCATCATGCCGAGCGTGACGGACAGCCCGACCGACAACAGGAACAACAGCATGCCATAGGCAAAGCCGTCGAACAGAACGCCGATAATAGGCCCCAAAGTCGTATCCCCACCCCTCTGACAACCCCGCTCCCCCGGAAAGGGAAGAGTTGGGGACGGAGGCCTCGTATCGTTTAGACCTCCATCCGGCTGCCTCTGGCAGCCAGCCTCCCCCTTTCAGAGGCAGGCAAGAAGAAAAGTCAAATCCCCGCAAGCCAACGCCCGGAGCGGAGGCTCCGGGCGCTGGATAACGTCAAGCCGGAGCGCTTATTTCTTCTTCATTCGCTCCTTGACCGGATCCTTCACATTCTCGACCTTGTCGATCTCGACGTTCACGAGCTTGCCGTCGACCTTTTCGACGCGGCGGATATAGACGGTCTGGATGATGTCGCGGGTTTCCGGATCGATCGAGATCGGGCCGCGCGGGCTCTCCCACTTCATGCCCTTGGCTGCGTCGACCAGCGCCTGCGCATCGGTCTTGCCGCCGGTCTTTTTCAGGACATCATAGATGAGCTGCATGCCGTCCCAGCCGCCGATCGAGAAAAAGTCGGGGTTGCGGCCATAGGCAGCGTTGTAGGCCTTCACGAAGGCTTCGTTCTTGGCCGACTTGTGCGCGTAATCGTAGTGGCTCGCGGTGATGATGCCGAGAGCAGCATCGCCCATGACCTTGATCGCGTTTTCGTCGGCGATTTCGAGCTGGCCCATGACCTTGGTCTTGCGGGCGTCGATGCCGCGCTCGGCCAGTGCCTTGCCGAGTGCGCCCGGCTGCGCGCCGCCCGGAACGAAAATATAAATGCCTTCGGGGTTGATGTCCTTGGCGCGCTGCACGAAGGCCGAAAAGTCCGGATTGGCAACCGGCATCTTGACCTCGCCGACGATCTCGCCGCCGGCTTCCTTGAAGCCGAGCGCAAAGGCGCCGCCGGCATCAAGGCCCGGTCCATAGTCGGAGACCATGATGTAGGCCTTCTTGACGCCGCCCTTCTTCACGGCCCAGTCGCCGAGCGCCTGGTTGAGCTGCGGCGTGGTCAGCGAGGTGCGCACCATGTAGGGCGACTTGGTGGTGATAATCGAGGTCGCAGCATTCATCACGACCATGAATTTCTTGGCCTGATCGGAAACGTCGCCGGCAGCCATGGCATTGGGGGTCAGCACGAAGCCGGCGAGGATGTCGACGCC
Source organism: Pseudomonadota bacterium (assembly GCA_049324435.1). GTDB lineage: Bacteria > Pseudomonadota > Alphaproteobacteria > Rhizobiales > Xanthobacteraceae > Pseudorhodoplanes. The sequence continues at coordinate 179,275 of JBMOOQ010000024.1, read as the reverse complement.
GTCACGCACCACGAGTTCCTGCGCAAGTCGCTTTGCGACGTCCGGCGCGATGCCGCCGACATCCTTGCGGATGAATTCAAGCTTGCGGCCGGCAACGGTGTCGCCGTTCTCCTTGACGAACAGCTTGATGGCGTTGTCCATCTGCGCCGCGGCGTCGGCAAATTGCCCGGAATAGGGCAGAATGAGTCCAATCTTGATCGGGCCCTGCTGCGCATGCGCAGCGCCCGCGAACATTGCGGTCGCGGCCAATGCGGCAAGACCGAAAGTACGCCTGTTCATTGCTTATCCTCCTGAAAGCTTTTGATCTTTCGCGCATAATCCAGCGTTGGCCGGGACACTATCGGCCGCGGCTCAGGCGGTCAATGAATCGTGCGGCCGATGCGGCAAATTGGGATGCCCACCTAGTCGAGGTTGGCAAACAGTGGGATTTTTAGACCAAGGCCGATTGAACCGCCTTCTCGATCGTCGTCGAAATCCGGCCCAGCGCGGCCGTGTCGGTCTTGGTCAGGGCGCGCAAGTCATATCCGCAAGTCATATTATTGTGCCGCAGCAAGTTCGCGGCCCGGTTCGGCGATGGCCGTGCTGTCCGGCAGGCCGGCGACCTGCGTAGCGAACAGCGATGCCGAGCGTTGGGCTTCGTCCGGAGTCATGTCGCCGAAAAAGACCTGGCAGGCGAGATAGTTCAGTCCGGCATGCGCCGTCTGGGCGCTGAGAATGTCGCGGACGGTACGCGGCGAGCCCGCGGCACCGTTCCCGCGCTTCAGTAACTCATCGAACGTGTCCGGATAGACATGATCGATCGGGAACGGAGTGCCTGCTTCCTTCCACAGCATCTCCATCGCCTCGCGCCAGGGCTTGTATGCGCGGCGGCCGAGCGCGATCGCTGCAGCGTCGGTATCGGCGACCACGACGTGGCGGGTGATTCCGATATGAGGCAACGCACTCGCGTCGCGGCCGAGCCGGTCCCATTCCTGCCGGTAGCGCTCCGAGACCGCGCGCGCATTATCAATGGAGCCGAGCATCATGACGTTCGCGCCGTTCTGCGCCGCCCAGGGCGCGCTGTCCGGTTTTGTGGTCGCATACCAGAGCGGCGGATGCGGCCGTTGTAACGGATGGATGCGGACCGGAAAGCGCTCGATGCGGATGTGCTTGCCTTTGAAGCTCACCTCGTCCTGAAAGAAGGCTTGGTGAATGATCTCGAAATTCTCGAGGTAGCGCGCCTGCGCGCTCGCCGGATCGTCGCCATACATCGCGATCTCGTAAGGCATCGAGCCGCGGCCGAGTCCGAGCTCCAGCCGGCCGCCGCTCAGCTGGTCGAGCATGCAGATCTCTTCGTAGGCGCGGACCGGGTGATAGATCGGCAGCACGAACAGCAGCGGACCGAGCCGCATGCGTTTGGAGCGCTGCGCAGCCGACGCGAGGAAGATGGCCGGCGAGGGCGCGTAGCCGAGCGGCGTGCCGTGATGCTCGGCGAGGTGATAGCAATAGAAGCCGAGCCGGTCGCACAATTCGATGAAGCGCAGGCGGTCTTCGTACTGGCGGTGCAACGGCGTGCCGGCACGGTCCATATGATCGAAGATGGCATATTTCATGGCCGGTCCCTGCTGCGGTGAGAATGCCTATCGCTCCATGCATATTGTTGTCAAGACAACGATGTCAAGGCAACGATAGCGCAGATGGCCTGCGCCATTGCCTTGCGCCGCCCGGCCATGCGATTGAGTGCTGCGATTTCGGGAGACCTCAATGGCGCGCAAGAAGTCTGCCGCACAACGGCGTGGCGCAACCAGGACAGTATCCGCACCGACACCGTTGACGGGCCTGGTGGCCTTCAAGCTCATTCATCTTGCGGATACGATCAGCCGGGCGGCAACGCTCGTCTACGAGAAGCGGTTCGGGCTGAACAATTCCGAATTGCGCGCCATGATCGCGCTGCGCGATCTGCAGCCGCTGACCATCGCGGATCTGAGCCGGGTCGGCCGCATCGACAAGGCCTGGGTCAGCCGGTCGGTGGCAAATCTGCTGGACCGCGGGCTGGTCAGCCGCGAGGCGCATCCGACCGATCAGCGCATGGCCTTGATCCGGCTCACCCCCGCGGGGCTCGACCTGACGCGCGCCTTCGAGCCGGTCGCGCATGCGCGGCAAAAGCGTCTTCTGGCAGGCCTGTCGCAACGCGAGGCATTTCGCGTCATCGACATGCTGCAAAAGAATGCAGATCAATTGCTGAAAGAGCCGTAGGATAGCGGCGCCGGCGGAACCTTGCGCCGTGCTATGCTACGGACGCTCATCAGGATCGCGAGCCTGTCGATGTCGGAGCTTCGTTTTCAACTTAACGGCCGCTGGCGCACGGAACGCAGCGTCTCTCCGACCACAACGCTTCTGGATTATCTGCGCCTCAACGCGCGCCTGACCGGCACCAAGGAAGGCTGTGCCGAGGGCGATTGCGGAGCCTGCACCGTAGTTGTCGGTATGCCGCAGGACGACGGAGGCATAGCTTGGCGCGCCGTCAATTCCTGTCTCGTGCTGGTGCCGCAGGTCGACGGGCTGCCGGTCGTGACGGTGGAAGGTCTCGCTCAGCCCGACGGCACGCTGCACTCGGTGCAGCAGAGCCTGATCGATGCCGACGCGACGCAATGCGGCTTCTGCACCCCCGGCTTTGCAATGGCGATGTTCGCCTTCGCCCAGGGTGGTGAAGCGCGCGACGACGAGACCATTCATGAGGCGCTGGCCGGTAATCTCTGCCGCTGCACCGGCTATCGGCCCATCGTCGAAGCCTGCAAGGCCATGCGCGCCGATCCGCCCGGCTGCGGACTGGCCGAGCAGGCTGGCGAAGCGGCGCGCGAATACCGGCAGGGCGCACAGCTTTATCTTGCGCCCCGCAGCATCGGCGAGCTTGTGGAAGCGAAGGCGAAATATCCCGACGCCGTTGTGTTGGGCGGCGGCACCGATCTCGGTATCCGCGTGTCGAAGGATCGCGAAGCGTTCCCGGTCGTGATCTCGACCCAGTGGGTGAGCGAGCTTCGCACAATATCGGACGACCAACGTAAGCTCTTCATCGGCGGCAGCGTGACCTATACGCGCGCGCTGCCTGCGCTCGACAAACATTTTCCGTCCTTTGCCGCGCTCGTCCGACGTATTGGCTCGCGTCAGATCCGCAATATCGGCACGTTCGCGGCCAACATCGCCAATGCTTCGCCGATCGGCGACACGATTCCCTGCCTGATGGCGCTCGACGCGACGATCGTGCTGCAATCAAGGCGAGGTATCCGCCGTGTGAAGGCCGACGATTTCATCGTCGGTTATCGCAAGACCGCGATGGAAAAAGACGAAATCATCGCGGCGATCGAGATTCCGCTGCTCAAGCCCGGAACGGGCTTCACCGTCTATAAATTGTCGAAGCGCTTCGACCAGGACATCTCGACTGTGATCGGCGCCTATCGCCTGCGCATCGAGGACGGCAAGGTCGCGGAATTGCGCGCCGCCTATGGCGGCATGGCCGCGGCCACCGCGCGCGCGACGCATGTCGAGGCCGCCGTTACCGGCAAGCCTTGGACGGCGGAGACGCTGCAAGACATCGATGCGCTGATCGCGCGGGACTTCCGGCCGATGACCGATCATCGCGGCACCGATGCGTACCGGCTGCGCGCGGCGGCCAATCTGCTCCGCAAGTTGCAGATTGAGACGGCGACCGGGCAGCAAACGGGGGTGTGGCAGCTATGAACGCACCTCTGTCCCGCATCCGGGGCGGCGCGCATGCTTCGGTGAAGCACGACAGCGCCACAGGCCACACCAACGGTGCGGCGCTGTACCTCGACGATATCCCGACTGTGCCGGGGACTTTGGAAACCGCGCTGGTCCTGTCGCCGCATCCGCACGCGCGGATCGTGTCGATCGATATGTCCGCCGCGCTTGCGGCCGACGGTGTTGCGGCCGTCGTCACCGCCGCCGACATTCCCGGCAAGAACGACATCGCGCCGATTCGTACTGACGAGCCCTTGCTCGCATCCGGCATCGTCGAGCATGAGGGACAGATCGTGGCGGCTGTTGCCGCTGCGACCCTCGATCAGGCGCGCGCTGCGGCGAAACTCGTCAAGGTCGATTACGAGGTGCTGCCGGCCGTGCTGACGGTCGAAGAAGCGGTAGCGAAGGAGATGTATCTGGCACCGGTCCAGAACATGGCTCGCGGCGATGTCGATGCAGCGCTCGCGTCCGCGCCACACCGTCTGAAGGGAGAATTCCGTTGCGGCGGGCAGGATCACTTCTATCTCGAAGGCCAGATCGCGCTGGCGACGCCGGGCGAAAACAATCGTGATGTCCATGTGTTCTCCTCGACCCAGCATCCGACCGAGGTGCAGCACGGCGTCGCCCATGTGCTCGGCATTCCGTTCAATGCGGTGACGGTGGAGGTCCGCCGCATGGGCGGCGGCTTCGGCGGCAAGGAAAGCCAGCCGACGATTATCGCGGGAATCGCCGCCTTGCTCGCCTTCAAGACGCGCAAGCCGGTGAAGCTGCGTCTGCCGCGCGACGACGACATGCGCGCCACTGGCAAGCGGCATCCATTCTATTACCGCTACGACATCGGATTTGACGACGACGGCGCGATCCTCGGTCTCGATCTTCTGCTCGCCGCGAATGGCGGCCATGTCGCCGACCACACGCCGGCGGTGCTGACGCGCGCGCTGTGCCATTCCGATAATTGCTACTGGCTGCCGTCGCTGCGCTTCCGCGGCCTGCCGTGCAAGACCAACACCGTCTCGAACACGGCATTTCGCGGCTATGGCGGACCGCAGGGCATGTTCGCGATCGAGACGATCCTCGACACGGTCGCGCGCCATCTCGGTAAACCGCTGGACGAGGTGCGCAGACGGAACTTCTACGGCCACGGGCGCAACAACGTCGCCCCCTACGGCATGACCGTCGAGGACAATATCATCGAAAAGGTGATCGACGAATTTGACCGCAGCGTCGATCTGAAAGGCTGGCGCGAAAGCGTCGTTGCGTTCAACAGGACGAGCCCGATCGTGAAGAAGGGCCTCGCCACCATGCCGGTGAAGTTCGGCATCTCGTTCAACCGGCCCGCGCTCAACCAAGCCGGTGCGCTGGTCCATGTCTATACGGACGGCAGCGTGACGCTGAACCACGGCGGCACCGAGATGGGGCAGGGGCTGTTCATCAAGGTCGCGCAGGTGGTGGCCGAGACTTTCCAGATCGACATCGACAATATCAAGATCACCGCGACCACGACCGGCAAGGTGCCGAACACCTCGCCGACCGCGGCATCGTCCGGTTCCGATCTCAACGGCATGGCGGCAAAGAATGCCGCCGAGCAGATCAAGGACCGCATGGCCGATGTCGCAGCCGAGCAGTTCAATGTGCCCAAGGGCGAAATCGTGTTCTCGTCGAACCGCATCTATGCCGGCAACCGCTCGATGTCGTTTGCCGAGCTTGCGGCATTGTCATGGGAGAAGCGGGTATCGCTGTCGGCGACCGGCTTCTACCGCACGCCGAAAATCCACTGGGACTTCACCACCCAGAGCGGGCGTCCCTTCTATTATTTTACGTATGGGGTTGCAGCGGCCGAAGTCGCGATCGATACGCTGACTGGCGAGATGCGTTGTTTGCGCGCCGAGCTTCTGCAGGATTGCGGCGCCTCGCTCAATCCGGCCATCGACCTCGGCCAGATCGAGGGCGCCTTCGTGCAGGGCATGGGCTGGCTCACGACCGAAGAGCTGGTCTGGGATGCAAAGGGCCATCTGCGCACGCACGGGCCTTCGACATACAAGATCCCCGGCAGCCGCGACGTGCCGCCGGTCTTCAACGCGCGCATTCTGCAGAATGCGCCGAACCGCGAGGACACGATCTTCCGCTCCAAGGCCGTCGGCGAGCCGCCGCTGATGCTGGCGTTGTCGGTGTGGCTTGCGGTGCGCGACGCGATCTCCTCGCTGTCGGACTACCGGCTTGCGCCTGTGATCGACGCGCCGACCACGCCGGACCGCGTGCTGGCGGCGGTGGATGAGATGCGGGCGCGGGCGTAGACATCTGCTCGCCCGCCCCCGCAAAGACCCGGCTACAACGTCAGCTGCCGTACCGCGTCTTCCGCCGCCTTCGTCCTGGCCTCGATCTCCTTCTCCAGCTTGGCGTTCAGCGTGCCGATCTCGGCCAGCCGGTCTTCCTGCGCCTTCAGCGTTGCCAGATAGCGGCGGCCGAGATCGGAAGCCTGCCCGACCGATTGCAGGTTGCTGCGCACGCGCTCCTGATCGCGCACGATGCGCTCGCGCTCGCTCTCAAGCTGGCCACGCTGGGTCTTGGCCTTGTTCATGTCCTCGACCAGGGCGGTGAGCTTTGCGACGGTAACCTTCAGCGCCGGCGTCTCGTTCTGCAGGCCGCGGATCTTCACCAGCATGTCGTCGACGTCGAGTTCGGTCAGGACGATCTGCTCGCTGTCGAGATGCTCGGTGGTAAAGCTCGCCTTGGTGGTCTTACCCTTCGGCGCTGCGATGGTGTGGCGATAACGCGACGGCGTCTCCTCGACTCCTTTCATCCGGGCGGCCGGCGTCCAGCCGGCGACGCGCTCTTCCTCGACGACGATCTCGCGATCTTCGTCCGGCGGCGCCGTCACTTCATAGTCGATGGTGCGTGTCGAGCGCGTCTGCACCGTCAGCGTGCCGTTCAGCGCCTTGCCGAGCATGGTCTGAACGATACCCCGGTCGTCGCGGCGGATCGCGGTTTTGGTATCGACCGCGAAGGTCGCGAGCCGGGTTGCGTCCCTTGGCGTCAGCGGCAACAGCGCGTCGCCGACGAAACCGGTGCTGCCGTCCGCGGTCTGCTCGAAGGCGGTGACGAGCCCGGCGGGCAGCGCGGTATCGCCTTCATTTTTCAATCGCACCGCCGCGAGCGGCCGGTTCGGCGTAACATCAGGCTGATAGAGCCAGATCCGTGTCACCGGGATTTCGCGATCGATGAACGGCACCATCATGGTATGCCCGGTGGCGAGCGAGAGTTTGCCGGGAAAGCGATAGAGAAGCTGGGTCGATGCTTCTTCGGCGGCGGCGAGATTCGCCGCAGTCGCGGCCGGCTCCGCCGTGATCGGTGCGGGCGCAGCTACGCTGGCCGGTGCAACCTTTCGCGCCAGGCGCGGCGCCGCCATCGCGGCGGCCTGTTCCGCATTGAACCGCGCCTGTGGCGCAGGCGGCGCCACTTTGTCCTGCACGTCGTCGCGTCGCGGCATCACCCGCGTTCCGGTCGAGACCGGCACCTCGGGGCGGTTGGCGAACAGCGCCGTATAGAGCGGCTGCCGCAGCGCCACCGGATCGCCGGACACCAGCGTCAGCTCGACGTCCTTCCAGTCGCCGCCGGTCAGGTTCTCGACCACCGCCCAGCCCTGCAGGCGCGCCTTTGCGTCCGTGCCGCCATCTTTCGGCAACACGATGCGATACGCCGTTTTCCAGACTGGAGCAGCCACGACATAGCTGATGGCAACTTCGCGTGTGCCCTCGCCGAGGAAGCCGACCGACAAGGTGCGCCGGTCCTTGGCGCGATTTTCGATAAGGCCGGTGAGCAGGCGCTCGATCTGCTGACGGGTCTGCGGATCGGTGAAGCGCAGCTCGGTGATCTCTTCGAGGATCGCCTGCGTCAGCCCGGCAGGTGTCATCAGGGTGAGGCGATGCCGCGCGGTGGTGCCGCCATTGTTCGGCAGCGCGACCTGCTCGCGTACCACCTTGAAGACGCGGCCCTTGGCCGTGACCGGGCCGGAGATTTCGATTTCGCTGCCGACCAATGCGTTGAGCAGATCGGGCGACGAATTGAGCGCCTCGGGTCCGAAAGGCAGATCGCGAAACAGTTCCGGCAGCGGCGTCTTGCCCGGCAGGCTGACGGTGCCGACAGCGCCCGCGCGGTCGAACACGGTCAGGCTTTTGAGAATGTCATCGACCTGGTCGAGCCGGACCGCGAGCTGGATCGTGGAGTTGCCGTTGACCGGACCTGCATGGGTGAACTGGGCGAGGCCGGAACTCGACAGGATCACCTGCTTGAGCGGAAGCTCCGCCGCGTTCACTGGCAAGGCCGCGGCAAGCGTCATCGCTGCCGCGGCAAAAGCTGTACGATTCATGGAAGGTCTCTCCGGTCCCCGGTGCGGATGCAATTGCGCCCCGGTCGCGAGTCTAGGCGAGCCGGTGAGGCGCGATCATGACCACTCGAAGTCCGCGTGACTGGACGTGGGCCAGGACCTTAGACCTGGGAGGTCGTGCCTCGGCGCCACGTCCGACGAAAACAATGTAAAGCAACGTAAAGTTGGCCCCACCCGCCATTGACTTGCCCGATTTTCGCAAAAATATTAAGAGCGAACATTCATTCGCTTTATGCTGCGCCGCACAATAAATTCCACGCGGTCGCAAAATGGGGGATTTGTGCGCCACGCCAATGCCCAACTGCATTCCGACCGCCGCACCGAAATTCTCGATGCGGCGCGGCGCTGCTTTGCCCGGACCGGCTTTCACCAGACCTCGATGCAGCAGATCTGCGCCGAGGCGGGAATGAGCCCCGGCAATGTCTATCGCTACTTTCCGTCAAAGGAGGCAATCATCGCCGGGATCGCGGAGCGCGACCGCGCCGAAGTCGCTGCACAGCTTGCGAGCACCGAATTCACCACGGACTTCTTTTCAACCTTCGCCGCGCTGGCGCGCCACCATTTCGTCGAGCGCACAGCCGAGGAGGTCGGGTTGTGTGCAGAGATCATGTCGGAGAGCCGCCGCAATCCGACTATCTCGAAAATCATGAACGAGTTCGATGCCGACGTGAAGGACCGGCTCGTCACCATGCTGCAAAGCGCGCAGGCGCGCGGCGACATTTCGCGAAATGCCGATATCGGGGCGGCGGTCGAGATGCTGATGATCATCGCCGACGGCGTGTGGTGGCGCAGAGCGGTCGATCCGAATTTCGACGCCGAAGCGGTGCTGCCGATGTTCTTCGACGTCACGAAATACATGCTGCTGGAACGCGGCAAGGGACAGAAATGGGAAAGCGCCGAGCCGGACTGGGCGCGCGCGGCCCGAGCGGGAGAAAAGTCATGAAAGCGAGCCGTATCGTTGCCGTCGGGCTCGTCGTCGGCGCGGTGGCATGGGTCGCATCGGGACACCTGATGCCGCATGAGTCCGCCGAAAGCCGCGCCGCGCTTCGCGCCGACACCGGAGAGCCGAAGCCGTTCCGCGTCGCCGTCGCCGAAGTGAAAGTCGTGCCGCATGCGCGCAAGCTGACCATGTCCGGCCGCACCGAAGCCGACAAGAAGGTCACGATCACGGCGCGCACCGGCGGCGTGTTGTCCGAAATGCGGGTCCGGCGCGGCCAGCACGTGAAAAAGGGCGATATCATCGCGGTACTGTCGGACGATGCACGCGAAGCGCAGGTTGCGCAGGCGACGGCGCTGTTCAACCAGCGCAAGGCAGAGCTCGAAGCGCGGCGCAAGCTGATCGAGGGCGGCATGATGCCGAGGCTCGAGGCGGTCAACCTGGAATCGCAATTCAAGGCGGCCGAGGCTGCACTTGCTGCCGCCGTCGCTGAACGCGAGCGCGGTGTGCTGCGTGCTCCCTGGGACGGCATCATTACCAACCATTCGGAGGTCGGCGGCGCATCGCTTGCGATGCAGGGCGCTCCGGTCGCGCAGATGGTGGCGCTCGATCCGATGCTTGCTGTCGTCGAAGTGTCGGAGCGCAGGCTGCGCGGCCTCAAGGTCGGCGACGAGGCAGAAGTCAGGCTGGTGACCGGCCAGAAGGCAACCGGCCGCATTCGCTATATCGCCCCATCCGCGAGCGAGACGACGCGCACCTATCGCGTCGATGTTGAGATCAAGAATCCGGATGGCGCGATCCCGGACGGGATTTCTGCAGAGGTATCAGTCCCGATGGCGCCGGTGCCGGCGGCGCGCGTGCCGCGCTCCGCGCTGACTTTCTCCTCGTCCGGCGATCTCGGCGTGCGCGTCGTGAACGGCGGCACCAAGGTCGATTTCGTTCCGATCAGCGTCGTGGAGGACGATCAGGCTCACATGTGGGTCGCCGGCATTCCGGATGGCGCGCAGGTGATCGTGCAGGGCCAGGATTTCGTGCGCGAAGGCCAGCAGGTGGTCGCGGTGCCGGCCGAAGTCGCAGTGGGCTCGGCAAGGTAGAAGATGTTCAAGCTCATCGATTACGCCATCAGCCATTCCCGGCTGACCATTGCGACGCTGATCTTCCTGCTGATTGCGGGCTTCGTGTCGTATCGCACGATCCCCAAGGAGTCGGAACCCGACGTCAAGATTCCGATCATCTACACCCAGCTCACCCAGCGCGGCATTTCGCCGGAAGATGCCGAACGTCTGCTGCTGCGTCCGGTCGAGACGCAGCTCAAGTCGGTCGGCAACGTCAAGGAGATGCGATCGACCGCCTATGAGGGTGGCGGCTATGTGCTGCTCGAATTCGAGGCGGGTTTCGATTCGAAGGCGGCGCTCGCCGATGTGCGCGCCAAAGTCGATCAGGCCAAGCGCGATCTGCCGCGCGACGCCGACGAGCCCGTCGTCACCGAAGTCAATCTTTCGCTCTACCCCGTTCTGGTGGTCGCTTTGTCTGGCGATATGCCGGAACGCTCGATGCTGCGCATTGCCCGCAACGCCAAGAATGTTATCGAGCAGGTGCCGGGCGTGCTCTCGGCGGAACTGCGCGGTGCGCGCGACGAGGCCGTGGAAATCATCGTCGAGCCGATGCTCTTGAAGAGCTACGGGGTCTCGCTGGATCAGCTGATCTCGACTGTTAATGCGTCCAACAGTCTGATCGCCGCAGGTGCGCTCGAAGGCAATACCGGCCGCTTTGCAGTGAAGGTGCCCGGTCTGATCGAGAAGCCGCAGGACGTGCTGAAGGTGCCGGTGGCGGCGACCTCGGGCGCATCGGTGACGGTCGGCGACGTGGCGCAGGTCAAGCCGACCTTCAAGGATGCAACCTCGATCACCCGTGTCAACGGCCGCTCGGCCATGACGATCGAGGTGTCTAAGCGCACCGGTGCCAATCTGATCGAGACCGTGGACGGGGTCAAAGCTGCGGTCGAGAAGATGAAGGCGACGTGGCCCGGTTCGGTCGAGGTGTCCTTCACGCAGGACAAGTCGAAAGTGATCCGCCAGATGCTGGCCGACCTGCAGAACTCGGTCGCGACTGCGACGCTGCTCGTCGCCGTCATCATCCTGTTCGCGCTCGGCTTTCGCGCGTCGCTGTTCATCGGCATTGCGATTCCGGCGTCTTTTCTCGCCGGCGTGCTCGGCCTGCAACTGGCCGGGTTGACGATCAACATCGTCGTATTGTTCTCGCTGATTCTCGCCGTCGGCATGCTGGTCGACGATGCGCTGATCGTTTCGGAATTCGCCGAACGGCGCATGTCCGAAGGGATGCCGGCGAAGGAGGCCTATGCGCTTGCCGCCAAGCGGATGTCCGGCCCGGTGATTGCTGCAACCGCGACGCGCGTTGCCGCGTTCTCGCCGCTGTTGTTCTGGCCGGGTGTGGTCGGACAATTCATGAAGTATATGCCGATCACGCTGATCGCGACGCTCTCAGCGTCTCTCGTGGTTGCGCTGTTCTTCACACCGACGCTGGGCGCGCTGCTCGGCAAGGCATCGCCGTTACCGCACGACGAGCGGCTCAACGATCGCGGGCCCTATATGCGCACCGTCAAGCTTGCGCTGCGCTTTCCCGGCGCGACGTTGTCGCTCGCCTTCGCACTGCTGGTGGCGGTGACGATGCTGTATGGCAAGATCGGCAAGGGCGTTGAGTTTTTCCCGAATGTCGAGCCCGATTACGGCCAGGTGATCGTGCATGCGCGCGGCAATCTATCGCTGGACGAGAAGAACCGTATTCTCGCCGAGGTCGAGAACCGCGTCCTGCAATTCAAGGGTCTTAACACGGTCTATACCCGCGTCGGAGAGCAGCCGCGCGGCATGAGCGAGATTACCGAAGATACCATCGGCGTCATCCAGTTCGAGTTCGGCGACTGGCAGAAGCGCGACCCTGCAAGCAAGATTATGGACGCCATCCGCGAAAAGACTGCCGACATTCCCGGCATCCTTGTCGAGGTGACGGCGCCGCGGGCAGGGCCGCCGACCGGCAAGCCGGTGCAGGTGCAGATCGGTGCGCTCAATCCCGACGTGCTGCCGGGGGTAGCGAAGAAGGTGGCTGGCATTCTGGCCCAGCACCATGACATCCGCGATCTCGACGACGGACTGCCGCTTCCTGGCATCGACTGGAAAATCGACGTCGACAAGGCGGAGGCCGCCAAATACGGCGCCGGACCGAACACGGTCGGCACCGCGGTGCAACTCGTCACCAACGGCGTGAAGGTCACCGAATATCGGCCGTCCGAGAGCGACAAGGCGGTCGATATTCTCGTCCGTTTCCCGAACGATCGCCGCAGCCTCGACCAGATCGACGAACTGCGCGTCCAGACTCAGTCCGGCCAGGTGCCGATCGGCAATTTCGTGAAGCGGGTGCCAGCGCAGCGCGTCGGCTACATCAACCGCGTTGCCGGCAATCGCGTGATTACGGTCTCTGCGAATGTCGCCGAAGGCGTGCAGAGTGCGAGGGTGCAGCAGGACATTGCCGCCGAACTCGCCAGGACCGATCTCGGTGCGGGGGTGACCTGGAAGCTGAAGGGTGAGGACGAGGAGCGCGAGAAGGCGGGAGCCTTTTTGATGAAGGCGTTCGGCACCGCGCTGTTCCTGATCTTCGCGATCCTGCTGGCGCAGTTCAACCGGCTGACATCGGTGCTGCTGGTGCTGAGTGCGGTGGTGCTCTCGACCATCGGCGTGCTGATCGGTCTGATGGTAATGGGGCAGCCCTTCGGCGTGGTGATGACGGGGATCGGCGTCATCGCCAATGCCGGCGTGATCGTGAACAACAATATCGTGCTGATCGATACCTATGACCGGCTGCGGCGTGAAGGCATGGCGGCGTATGAGGCCATTCTCGAAACCTGCCGCGAACGCGCGCGCCCGGTGGTACTGACCGCCGTCACCGCAATTCTCGGCGTGCTGCCGATCGCTTTCGGCGTCAACCTCGACTTTATCCTGCGCGAGGTGACGATCGGAGCGCCGGCCACGCAATGGTGGATCTCGCTCTCGACCGCCATCGTGTTCGGCCTTGGCTTTGCGACAATCCTGACGCTGATCGTGACGCCCGCGGCGCTGATGCTGATCGCAAATGGCGCCGAATGGCGGGCCGCGAAGCTGGCGAAGCTGCGCGCCTGGTTGAAGGGGCGAAGGGTGCGAACAGCGGGTGCCGTCTAGCCACTACACCGCTATAGCGTCGCTTCCACTGCGCGCCGCAATTCGTTCGAAACATGGGGCCGGACGCCGTAGAATGCCTCGAACGCCGGCACTGCCTGATGCAGCAGCATGCCGAGGCCATCGACGCAGGTATTGCCGCGCTTGCGTGCTGTGGCGAGCAATGGGGTTTCCAGCGGATTGTAGACGATGTCCGACACCATCGCGGTCTTCGGCAGCGCATCGAGCGACAGATCGAGCGGCTGATAGCCGACCATGCCCTGGCTCGTGGAATTGACGAGTAAGGCCGCGCCGTCGAGCGCGCTCTCGCGCATCTCCCATGGAACGACCTTGATGCGCGACGGATCGATCCGAGCGAGCTCCTGCGCACGCTCCAGCGTGCGGTTCGTCAGCCGGATTTCGGCCGCCCCGTCATCAAGCAGCGCGACCGCAACCGCCCGCGCGGCGCCGCCCGCGCCGAGAACGACAACCGGACCTGCGCTCGCTTTGAAATCGGGGCGCACGTCGCGCAGGCTCGCGAGAAAGCCATAGGCGTCGGTATTGAAGCCGGACAGCGTGCCGTCGTTCTGCACCACGATGGTATTCGCCGCGCCGATCCGTGCGGCCACCGGATCGACCTGATCGACCAGCTTCAATACCCCGAGCTTGTGCGGGATCGTCACGTTGCAGCCCGAGAACCCGAGGGCACGAAGGCCTCTGACCGCATCAGCGAGCCGCTCCGGCTGTACCGGCAACGGCAGATACGCGCCCGTAACGCCGTATTGCCTGAGCCAGTGCCCGTGCAGAACGGGCGAGCGCGATTGCGCAACCGGCCAGCCGATCACGCCGGCCAATTTGAAGGATTGCGGTGCTGTCATGATTGCAGATACGGAAACGGTTCGATCTTCTGTGCGATAGTGCCCGCAACGTAACAGGCCTTTCATCATGCGCAAAGCGAACGCCATCCAGATCCGCATGGGCGGCTATGGTCCTGCCGCCACGGGATTCAGCAAGGCGCTGAAACTTATCGGCGACCGGCTCTCGGCCGAATTCGGTGACGAAATCGACGTCAAGTATGTCTGGAACATCATGGATTTCGGCTATCGATCGGAGGACATTCTCTGGCTGGTCGAATCCGGCGTTTTGTCGCTCGGTTACCAGTCATCGAGCTATCTGACCGATCGGGTGCCGGAGCTCGGGCTTGTCGATCTGCCGTTCCTGTTCGCGAACCGGGACGAAGCGCGCGGCGCGATGGATGGCGCACTCGGTGCACGGCTCGCGCAGGCTATCGAGGACAAGGTAAATTACCGCATCGTCGGCTGGTTCGAGAACGGCTTCCGTCATATCTCGAACAGGTTGCGTCCGGTGCGAGGTCCGGCCGATCTCGCCGGCATGACCATTCGGGTGCTGCCGAGCGAAATTCAGAAACGCACGTTCGCTCTCCTCGGCGCAATACCGCAGCGACTCGATCTTACCGAAGCACTCGAAATGATCGCCGCCGGAACGATCGATGCGCAGGAGAATCCGCTCGCTAACACTGTGACCTACGGCGCGCACAAGTATCATCCCTTTCATACGCTGACCGGGCACTTCTACATTTCGCGCCCGATTTTCATCTGCCGGGCGCAATTCGATGCGTGGCCGAAGCCATTGCAGGAAGCGATGCGGCGTGCTGCGGCGGAGGCCGTCATATTTCAACGAGAGCTTGCGATTGCGGAGGAGCGGGACGCGCGGTGTGCAATTGAGGCGCAAGGGTGCCGGATCGAGGAACTCACGCCTACCGAACATGATGCCTTTGCGCGTGCTGTGGCCCCGATGCTGGCCGAGGCGCGCGACGTCTATGGTGCCGAATTGACGCAGCTGGTAGGCCGATAATCATTTCATTTCATATGATGAAATCAAACTTTACAATCTCGAAAATGCCTTGACTCCGCTGCCCACCCGCCGTTTTCTGGAGGCAACTAAAAACAAGTTGCCCGAGGGAAACGCCGTGACTGATACCGCCATCAGCCCGATTCCACTTGCCGTGCCGGCTTCTAACGGAAGTGCCAAGTCTCCGCATCGCGGCAGCATCCAGTCGGTCGATCGCGCGTTGTCGCTTCTGGAATCCTTGGCCGAAGCCGGTGGCGAAGCGTCGCTGACCGATTTGTCCCGGCGGACCCATCTCAATGTATCGACCTGCCATCACCTGCTCTCGACGCTGGTGAATTGGGGCTATGTCGCGAAGGTACCCGGCCGGCGCTCCTACGCGCTCGGTGCGCGGGTGCTTTATCTCGGTCATGCCTGCCTGCGTCAGGTCGATATGCCGCGCCGGTCGCAGGCGCATATCGATCGCATCAACCAGACCACCGGCGAGAGCGTGCATTTGGCGGTGCTTCAGGCCGACAACATCATCACTCTGGTCAAGCGCGAGGCGCGTCATGCAGTGCGCGTGGATTCCGGCATGCTCGGCCGCAGCGATGCGCCGCATGCAACAGCGACCGGCAAGGCGATGATTGCGTGGCTGCCGGAGGATCAGATCCGGCGCATGCTGCCGGGCGGCCTGAAGCGTTTCACCGACAATACCATCGTCGATTTCGACGTGCTGATCGAGGAGCTGCGGCATGTGCGCCGCAATGGTTTTGCGATCGACCGCGAGGAGTTTCAGCCGGGTGTGATCTGCATCGGCGCGGCGATCCGCGATCATGCGGGCGCGGTGGTCGGTGCAATCTCTGCATCGGCGCCGGCGATGCGGGCGACTGAGGAGCATCTCGCGCTGATGAAGAGCGAGGTGATTGCTGCAACCAATGCGCTTTCGGCCGAACTCGGCGAGCCGGGTTCGATGCAGCCGATCGTGACCAACGCTTAAACGACAGACGCTGACCTCAAGGAGAATGGGCGATGTACGCACCGGCGGGCGTTAAAACCAGCAAGGACTTCCCAATCCCGGACATGATGAAGGCCTGGGTGCTGGGCGATCCCGGCGAACTCAAGCTCGTCGACAAGGCCGTTCCGGTTCCAAAGAAAGCCGAAGTGCTGGTGCGCATCGATGCGGTCGCGATCTGCGCCACCGATCTCGAAATCATCTATCACGGCCCGCCTGCGATGATTCAGGGCGGCCTGCCTTACAACAAGAACTTCACGCCCGGCCATGAATATATGGGCACAGTGGTTGCGCTTGGACCTGGCGTTGACGAATACAAGATCGGCCAGCGCGTCACGGTCGAGATTCACGCCGGTTGCGGCCAGTGCAAGCGCTGCCGCGAGGGCATGTACACCTCGTGTCACAATTACGGTCTGAATTACGGTGATGTCGACAAGGGCCATCGCGCCAACGGCTTCACCACCGATGGCGGCTTCTGTCAGTACCAGGTCAACAACATCAATACGCTGGTTGCCATTCCCGACGATATGTCGGACGAGGAGGCGACGCTGGTCGTTACCGCGGGCACCGCGATGTATGGTCTGACCGAGCTTGGCGGCCTCGTCGCCGGCGAGAGCGTGGTCGTCACTGGCCCCGGCCCGATCGGTCTTCTCGGCGTTGCCGTTGCGAAGGCCATGGGCGCGCAGCCCGTGATCCTCACCGGCACGCGGGACAACCGGCTTCAGATCGGCAAGGAACTCGGCGCCGATCACGTCGTCAATATCCGCAAGGTCAACGACGTGGTGCAAGCGGTGAAAGACCTCAATGGCGGCAAGGGCGTCGACTATGTGGTCGAATGCTCGGCGGCGCCGAACGCCGTCAATGAAGCGCTGAAGATGGTCAATCGCGGCGGCAAGGTTTGTCTCGCGGCTTTCCCGCATGGCGAAGCGCCGGTCGATATTGCCCATATTGTGCGCAATAACATCTACATCTACGGCATTCGCGGCGAGGGCAAGAGTGCCACGCATCGCGCCGAAGCCTTCATGAAACAGAAGCGTTTCGACGCCACCAAGATCCACACCCACACCTTCCCGCTGGAGGATCTGCCGACCGCGATCCGCTATGCGAAGGATCGCGTGGAAGATGCGATCAAGGTGGTGGTGAAGATGAAGCCCGGCGCCGCGCAGAAGATCGCGGCGGAATAGCCGAGCCGCACAAGCGGCGTTCTTTCCTTTCCCTCTCCCTGCTTTGCGGGGAGAGGGGCCTAAGGAGCAAGTCCGGAACCATGCTTCTGTGCGACAAATATCTTACGCCGGTATCGCTCGATGAGGCCTTCAACCTCATCGAGGAAAATCGCGGACGCTGCCGGCTGATCGCCGGCGCCACCGATCTTCTGCCTTGGGCGCGGGAGGGCCGGGCGGGTGACGTGCATATTCCGGTGCTGATCGATATCGCGCGCATCCCCGAGCTGCGCGAGCGCAGCGTCAGTGATACGCGCGTGAGGCTTGGTGCCGCAACGCCGATCCAGCGTTTTCTTGACGATGCTGCGCTCGGCCGCGTTATGCCGGCGATGCCGCGCTGCGCGATCTGGTTTGCCGACGACCAGCTCCGGGAGTCCGCGACGATCGGCGGGAACATCGTCAATGCCTCGCCTGCGGCCGACTGCATCCCGCCGCTTGTCGCGCATGATGCGATTCTGGAACTGGCAAGCCGGCGCCGCGTCAGCGGCAGCATCGAGAAGCGCCGCGTTCCGCTCGCCGACTTCATCGCCGGTCCGGGCAAGACTGCGCTCGCTGAGGATGAAATCCTCATCGCAATCGAATGTGCAGCGTTGTCGGGCTACGGCGGCAGCTTCGAGAAGGTTGGCCATCGGCGCTCGCTGGTGATTTCGACCGTTTGCCTCGCCGCGATGGTCAGGCTTGATCCATCCGGCCGCGCTTTCGAAGACGTCCGTATCTGCATCGGCGGTATCGGCCCGGTTCCTGATCGGCTTCGCGATGTGGAGCAATTCCTGATGGACGGGCCGCTGACTGCGAGCCGTCTGGAACAGGCCGCGGAGATGCCGGTGTCGCGCGTACGGTCGCGCTCGCGTCAGGACTACCGCCGCGATGTGGTGCGCGGGTTCATGATGCGCGGATTGTTCAACGCCGCCCGGCGCGCGGGCGCCGGACCCGATATTCTCTCACCCGAACTGGAGGCCGCCTGTGCCTGAGATGCGCATCGAAGCTGTCGTCAACGGCCGCAAGATCGCGCGAAATGCGCAACCGCACCAGCGTCTGCTCGACTTTCTCCGCGACGATTTGCATCTGACCGGTACCAAGGACGGCTGCGGCGCCGGCGAATGCGGTGCATGTTCGGTGTTTGTCGATGGCGTCCTGATGAAGTCGTGCCTGATGCCGGTCGGCAAGGCGCAAGGCTCGAAGATCGAGACTGTCGAGGGCCTGGCGCAAAAGGGCGACCTGACGGTCCTGCAGAAGGCGTTCCACAAGACCGGCGCGAGCCAATGCGGCTATTGCATCCCCGGCATGGTGATGGCGGCAACTGCGGCCCTGCGGGTCAATCCGTTTGCCGACCGTGAGGAAATCAAGGAACGGCTTGGCGGAAATATCTGCCGCTGCACCGGCTATCAGAAGATTTTCGACGCGGTCGAACTTG
This sequence comes from Pseudomonadota bacterium, assembly GCA_049324435.1. GTDB lineage: Bacteria > Pseudomonadota > Alphaproteobacteria > Rhizobiales > Xanthobacteraceae > Pseudorhodoplanes. The sequence goes on along the minus strand of JBMOOQ010000024.1, from coordinate 160,514 downwards.
CGCGCGACGTACAGAACGGCCGCCTGCCGGTCACCGCGCTTGCCGAGCCAGAAGTTGCCGACGGCAAGTTCATCGGAGCGAATGTGCGCCGCCTTGATGCGCCGGGCAAGGTCTCCGGTGCGCTGAAATATGCCGGCGACATGACGATGCCAAACATGCTGCATATGCAGGTACTGCGCTCGCCGCATCCGCATGCGCTTATCGAGTCCATCGACACGAGCGAAGCGGAGGCGATGGAGGGCGTGGAGGGCGTTATCACTTGCGCCGATGTGCCGGGAGAAGACGGCTTCGGCGTGTTCGTGCACGATCAGCCGGTGATGGCGCGCGGCAAGGTGCGCTATGTCGGCGAGGCGGTTGCCGCTGTTGCCGCGGAAGACATCGTCACAGCGAAGCGCGCGCTGGCGAAAATCAAGGTGGTCTACAAGCCGCTGCCGGCCGTCTTCGATGCGTTCGAGGCGATGAAGCCGGGCGCGCCTGTCATCCATGACTACGCGCCGGACAATGTGACGAAGCATATCCCGATCCGCAAGGGCGACATCGAGAAGGGCTTCGCGCAATCCGATCTCGTGGTCGAGCAGGACTACGAGAGCCAGGCGATCGAGCATGCCTATCTCGAACCCGAAGCGGGGCTCGGCTATGTCGATCACGACGGCGTCGTTACCATCATCTCGCCGAGTCAGAACATCACCCATCATCGCCATATGCTGGCGAAGATCATTGCCAAGCCGATCAGCAAGGTGCGCTTCATCATGTCGCCGGTCGGCGGCGGGTTCGGCGGCAAGGAAGACATGATCTATCAGGGCATGCTGGCCCTGATGGCGATGAAGACCGGGCGCCCGGTCCGGCTTGTCTTCACCCGCGAGGAATCGATTGCGACCACGGCCAAGCGTCACCCGTCGCGCACCACCTTGCGCATGGGTCTGACCCGCGACGGGCGCATCCAGGCGGTCGTGCTCAGGATGATCTGCGACGGCGGTGCCTACGGATTGTCAACCGAGGGCGTGATGCGCAAGGCCGCCATTCTCGGCGCCGGCCCCTACAATATTCCGAATTTGCAGGTCGATACCTACGGCATCTACACCAACAACACACCGTCCGGCGCCTTCCGCTCGTTCGGGGCGTTGCAGACCCAGTTTGCAACCGAAAGCCATCTCGACATCTGCGCCGAACGGCTCGGGCTCGATCCGTTCGAGATCAGGCGTATCAACGCGATGCGCGATGGCGCCGAGACCCACACCAAGCAGAAGCTGAAATCCGTGAGCTATCTGCGTGTCTTGGAAGCGGCCGAACGCGGCTCGCGCTGGGAAAAGGGCGCGCCGTCATCGCGCGGCGATCTGCGATCCGATCTCGGCGGCGATGGCGTGCGCGAGCCCTGCAGTCTGGGCGCGCGATTTACCGCGAACAGCAAGCTGGAGGCGGCGGAATAATGGCACGCAAACGCGGACGCGGCGTCGCAGGCGCCTGGTACGGCATCGCTCGCACGGCCACGGTCGATCGCGCCGGCGCCTGGGTTGAGATCGACGATGGCGGAACCGCAAAGGTCGTTACCGGCGTCACCGAGATCGGCGAAGGCATCCTTACCGTGCTGGCGCAGATCGCAGCCGAAGAACTCGGCGTGCGCCCCGAACACGTGACAATCGGCGACAACGATACGGCGCGGGCGCCTGAAGCCGCGCATGCCGGTGCCACCCGCCAGACCTACATGATCGGCAACGCTGTGGCGCTCGCCTCCCGTGAGGCGTTTGGCAGGCTCGCGCAGGTGATGGCGAATGAATGGGGCGTTCCGCCCGAAACCATCAGTGCCGCGTCGGGTGAAATCTGGGCCGAGGGTACCAATCATCGCACCACCATGGACAAGGCGGTGCATCTCGCCAAAAGCCGGGGCGTTGTGCCGCTGGGTTCGGCGAGCTTCGGCACAGACACGACCGGGCTGCATCCCGTCGATGGTGCCGGGCGTCCGTGGCAGGCCTATGTGTTCGGCTGCCAGGTTGCAGAGGTCGAAGTCGATACCGTCACCGGCGAGGTGCAGGTGCTCGGCATGTGGGCCGCGCACGATGTCGGCCGCGCCGTCAATCCGAAGGGCGTCGAAGGGCAGATCGAGGGTGGCATTGTGCAGGCGCTCGGCCAGGCGCTGATGGAGGATTACAAGCTCGAAAACGGTCACACCACCACGCCGGGCTTCGCCAAATATATCCTGCCGACCTCGCTCGACGTGCCGCATGTCACATCCATCATCGTCGAAGATCCCGATCCGATCGGCCCGCTCGGCGTCAAGGGCATCGGCGAGCCGGCGATGGTGCCGACCATCCCCGCGGTGATGAACGCGATCTATGATGCGGTCGGTGTGCGCATCACCTCGTTGCCGGCAACACCGGAAAAGGTGCTGATGGCGATCCGGGAGAAGGAGCGGCGGGAACGCGAACAGCGTATTCACCGAGAGGCGGCGGAGTAATGCTCGATCGTCCGGCTCCCGCAGCGCAGACGTTCGATGCCGATCTGTCGGCGATCCGGGCGCTGGCGCGAGTGGTGCCAGGGGCGTTACCGGTCGCGCTGAATGCGGTGAAGTTTGCGGCGTCGATCCGTCCACGGAAATTCGTCATCGAGGGGGGTGACGAGACGCCGGTAACGATGCCGCGCACTGCGTATCAAGTGGTCTATCCCGGCAGCACGGTGATGATCGATTCAGGGATGGACCGGGCGACGCATGAGTCGTTCGGCGAGGGCGAGCCGTATGACGACGATGCATTCGCTCATGTGATGGCGGCGCTTCGCGCGGCGAGCATGATCGTGTTGACGCATTATCACGCGGACCACGCGGGCGGCATCGTTACGGCCGACGACTCCGATGTGCTCGCACGAAAGACGATTGCGACGGCTCACACGCTGTCGCTGATGATGAATCAGCCGCATCGGCCGCATCTGAAACTGCCGGAGCCGCGCGCCGAGCAATTCATCTGCATCAGCTACGGCCGCTATTATCCAGTCGCACCGGGCATGGTGCTGATCAAGGCGCCCGGCCATTCGCCCGATATGCAGATGATTTACCTCCGGCTGCAGAGCGGGCAGGAATACCTGCATGCCATCGATGCTGCCTGGAATCTGGCCAACATTCGCCATGTGAAAGGAAAGGCTGCGCCGTGGGTAAAGGAGGATGTACCAGCGGTTAACTCTCAGCTGCGCTGGCTGAATCGGCTTCTGACCGACGAGCCTCATCTCCACATTTTGGTCACGCATGACGGCGAGCTTCTCGACCTGATGATCGAGTGTGGTGCCGTCGGCGGGACACTGAAAGTCTGACAAGGACTGCACCATAACGATGAAGAAGGGGAGAACGATGACTGCAAGACGAGCTTCCGTTGCGGCGCTGACGCTTGCAGCAGCCTTGCTGCTGCCTTCGATGGCGTTTGCGCAGACTTACCCGACGCGGCCGATCACAGTTGTCGTGCCGTTCCCCGCCGGCGGTCCGAGCGATGTCGTGGCCCGCATCGTGACCGAGGCGATGTCGAAACAACTCGGTCAGACGATGGTGATCGAGAATGTCGGCGGCGCCGGCGGCACGCTTGGCTCCGGCCGGGTCGCGAGCGCCGAACCCGACGGTTATACGCTGCTTGCCGGTTCGATGGGATCGCATGTCGCAGCGCCGGTGCTGACGCCGAATATCCGTTACGACTCGGAGCGCGATTTCATTCCGATCGGCATCACCGCCGATGCGCCGGCCGTGATCGTTGCGCGCAGCGATTTCCCGGCCAACAATCTCAAGGAATTCGTTGCTTATGTGAAGGCGAATGGCGATAAGGTGAAGCAGGCGCATGGCGGCGTCGGCGCGTCATCGCATATGGCGTGTCTGCTGTTCAATACGCAGGCCGGTCTGAAGCCGACCCTCGTTGCGTACAAGGGCACGGGGCCTGCCATGAACGACCTGCTCGGCGGACATGTCGACTTCCTGTGCGAACAGTCGGTCAGCGTCGCAAGCCAGGTGCGCTCCGGCAAGGTCAAGGCATTTGCAGTTTCGACCGCGGGCAAGATGGATGCGCTGCCGCAGGTGCCACCGGCGAAAGAGGGCGGCGTGAATTACGAGATGAGCATCTGGTCCGGCATTTTCGCGCCGAAGGGCACGCCGAAGCCGGTGATCGACAAGCTGGCGGCCGCGCTCGACAAGGCGCTGGACGATCCCACGGTCATCAAGCGGCTGAACGATCTCGGCGGCGCGATCCCGAAGAAGGCGGAACGTTCGCCGGCGCAGTTCGACAAGCTGGTGAAGTCGGAAATCGTCCGCTGGAAGCCGATCCTGCAGAAGGCGGCACCGGAAGCGAAAAGCAATTGACGGGATGTCATTGCCGGGCGCGATCCGGCAATTCATCTCTTTCTCGACGTTGGATTACCGGGTCCCGGCGTTTCGCGCCGGCCCGGTGACGACCGCAAGGATAGATTGAGTTTCTGAAATGCTGACACGTTCCTCCGAAGGCGAACAACGCGACGCGATGCGGACGCGGGCCCGCGCGATCAACGAATCCGGTTCGTTCGCGGAGGCTCTGCGCAAGGGCGCGCTGTCGAAGCTTGTCGAGACGTCGCTGTCGGAGGCCCTCGTGCTCGGCCTTCTCAAGCAGGGCGTAACCAAATATCTCGCAATTTTCGGTCACGGTTCGACCGATCTCGGCGATGTGCTGCGCATCTATGAGGAAGAGGGCGTCACCCGGACCTACAATTTTCGCAACGAGGTCGAGATGGCGCATGCCGCAACCGCGTTGCGCTGGCAGTATGGAGAAATTCCTGCGGTCGTGACCTCGATCGGTCCCGGTGCCTTGCAGGCTTTCGCCGGATCGCTCGCCGCGGCGTCGAACGGTGTCGGCGTCTATCACATCTATGGCGACGAGACGACCTACGGCGAAGGCTACAACATGCAGCAGGTGCCGAAGGAGGAGCAGGGCCTGTTCGGCCGCATGACCGCGCTGATGGGCGGCTCCTACGTGCTGCACACGCCGGAAGCCTTGCGCGATGCGCTGCGCCGCGGCTCGCTCGCGGTCAATCATCCGTATCGTGCCGGCCCGTTTTATCTCCTGCTTCCGCTCAACACCCAGCCGCAGCGTGCGACGATCAATCTCGCGGCGCTGCCCGAGCGGCCCGATCTGCCGGTGCTCGCGCCGGTGGACGACAAGATTTACGCGAAAGCCGCGCGGCTGATCGCGCAGGCCAAGAGTATCGCGATCAAGGCCGGCGGCGGCACCCGCGGCCATGACGCCGCGATCCGCCGGCTTGCCGAGATGTCGGGCGCGGCGGTCGTATTGTCCCCGGGATCGACCGGCGTTCTGCCCGACGCCCATCCGCAGAATATGCATGTGGGCGGATCGAAGGGCTCCATCAGCGGCAATTTCGCGATGGCCAATGCCGAGCTCGTCATTGTGATCGGCTCGCGCGGGGTGTGCCAGGCCGATTGCTCGGGCATCGGCTACAAGGCGGCGAAGGAAGTCATCAATATCAACGGCGATCTTGCCGACGCGCTGCATTACAACCATACGACCGCGCTGGCCGGCGATATATCCGCCGTGATCGAGCGGTTGTGCGTGCACTTGACCGGTGCCAGCGCCAACAAGTCTGACTGGCTGAAGGCGTGCGCCGCGAAGAAGGCGGAATGGGCCGCATTCAAAAAGGCGCGGTTCGAGGCGGCCCCGGCATTCGATGCCGCCTGGCAGCGCGCGGTGCTGTATCAGCCCGCCGCAATCAAGGTGGTCGCGGATTTCGCGAAAAGCATCGGCGCGGCGAAATTTTTCGACGCCGGCGACGTGCAGGCCAATGGCTTCCAGATCGTCGAGGACGACCGCACCGGCGACACTTTCACCGAGTCGGGTGCCTCCTATATGGGCTTCGCGGTGAGCGGCCTTCTCGCGTCCGCTCTCGCGGATACGCCGCGCTACGGCATTGCCTTCACCGGTGACGGCTCCTTCATGATGAACCCCCAGGCGCTGATCGATGCGGTTGAGCACAAGCTGCGCGGCATGATCGTGATTTTCGACAATCGCCGCATGGCCGCGATTACCGGCTTGCAGCTCGCGCAGTACGGCAAGGAGTTCCGGACCAACGATTCGGTTCCGGTCGATTACGTGCAGCTCGCGGGCGCAGTGAAAGGCGTGCGTGCGCTGCATGGCGGATTCAGTGCGAACGAGTTGCGCACCGCATTGAGCGAGGCGAAGGCGCATGACGGGCTGTCGGTCGTGCATGTGCCGGTCTATGCAGGACCGGACGAACTCGCGGGTCTCGGCGCGTTCGGGCAATGGAACGTCGGCAATTGGTGCGACGACGTTCAGCGCGAGTGGATAGAACAGGATATTTGAGCCGACATCCGGATTGCCACGGCCGGTCTTGACCCGGCCATCTATCTTTTCTTCGGGTGATGGATCACCGGGTCACGCCGCTTCGCGGCGGTGATGACCAAGCTTCACACGTGCTTGTAAGCCCGCGCGTGATAGACCAGCGCCTTCTCGGCATTGGCGAGACGGATCGCCGCCACCTCGCCGAAATAGATGTCGTGGGTCGCGACCGATTTCATTTCCAGCACGCGGCAGTCCAGTGCCGCGATCGCATTCGTCAGCACCGGTGCGCCGGTCTCTAGCTTGATCCAGTCGCCGCGCATGAAACGCTCGGCCATGAACACGCCGGTGCGGCCGGCAAATACATTGGCAAGTTCTTCCTCGCTGGAGCCAAGCGTATTGACGCAGAACACCTTGTTCTCGCGCATGACCGGGGTGATCTGGCTCTTGCGGTTCAGGCAGACCAGGACCGTTGGCGGCGAATCGGAGACCGAGGCCACGGCCGTCGCGGTGAAGCCGGCACGGCCGGCCGCGCCCGACGTGGTGATGATATGGACCGCGGCACCGAGCCGGCTCATCGCCTCGCGAAACAGTTCGGGCGAGGCGATTGGCGCTCCCGGCTCGGCCGCGGCTGCCGCGGCCTGCTCGCGTTCCCAGACGCTGACAGGGGAATTGTCGATCCAGCTCATTGCAAAGTCCCGGGCTGTCCGGCCCGGCGATCTATGGGATCGTCCCGATCCACCTCGCTCAAAGGCCCAGCAGCCGCTTCGTATTGCCGCCCACGATTTTGCCCACCGTAGCAGAATCGAAAGCCGGATTGGAAGCCACATGGCCGACCGGATCGTAATCGGCCATGTCGAAAGGATAGTCAGTCCCCATCACCACGTGGTCGGGGCCAAAGGTCTCCACCAGCGCCTTCAGCTGGCCTTCTGAAAATACCACGGTGTCCACGTAGATCTGTCGCAGATAGCTGGTCGGCGGCTTCGGCAGATCGGCATGGGCGTCCGAGCGCGCGCCCCAGACGTGATCGATGCGGCCGTAATAGGCACCGAGATAGCCGCCGCCATGCACCGCCAGAATCTTCAACTTCGGGTGGCGTTCCAGAACGCCGTCGAAAATCAGGTAATGCAGCGCGATCGTGGTCTCGAGCGGATTGCCGATGACGTTGTTGAAATAAAACCGCTTGAGCCGCTCGCCATGGGTGAAGCCGTTGGGGTGGATCACCACCAGAAGGCCGAGTTCCTCCGCCTTCTGCCAGAACGGCGCCGCCACCGGATCGGATAATTCCTTGCCGTCGATATTGGTCAGGATCTGCACGCCACGAAAGCCGAGCTTTGCGATCCGCTCCAGCTCCTTGGCTGCCTCCTCGCCATGGGGAAGCGGAACCGTCCCGAACGGGATCAGCCGGTCGGGCCTTTTCGCGCAATATTCGGCGATGCCGTCATTGACGAGTTGCGCCGCTTTCACGCCGATCTCGGCTGGCAGCGTGTAATAGCACTGCCCCGGCGGCGGTTTGATCACCTGCATGTCGATGCCCATGGCATCGAGATTGCGCAGGCGCGGCTCGAACTCGACGATTCGGGTCTTGAGATCCTCGTCCTGCTTGGCATTGACCGCCGCAGTCTCCGGGGACTGGAAGGTGTGCAGTCCGGGGCTGACGCGCGCATTCTGCTGCGCCACATAGGCGCCGGCCGCCGGTACGGCCACATGTGAGTGAATGTCGATGGTGACGCTCTGCGGCCGGATCTCGCGGCCGGGCTTGCCATGCTTGCGGGCGGCGGTGGGTTCGTACTTGTTCCAGACGCTCATTTTAGGACTTCCACATGAGTGAGAGAAAACGCATCAAAACACCCCGAGCTGCTGCGCGATGAGATCATGGTCGCGCTTCACGGCCTCCGCCGATCCGTCGAAGGCGATGCGTCCTGTATTGATGATGACGACGTCGTCCGCAAGCTCGAGCGTGAGCTTGATATTCTGCTCGACCAGGATGATCGACAACCCCTCCGATTTGAGAAGGGCGATGGTGCGGCCGACTTCGGCGACGATCTGCGGCGCCAGCCCCTCGGACGGTTCGTCCATCAAGAGCACGCGCGGATTGCCCATCAGCGCGCGTGCAATCGCCAGCATCTGCTGTTCGCCGCCGGACAGCGAACCGGCGAGCTGCTGCTCGCGTTCTTTCAGCCGGGGGAACAAGCCATAGACACGCTCGAAGGTCCAGGCCGGACGGCCGTCGCTCGTCTTTCGCCGCTGCTCCGCGACGCTCAGATTTTCGCGCACGGTCAGCGACTTGAACACACGGCGGCCCTGCGGCACGAGGCCGATGCCTTTGTGAGAGATGGTATCCGGAGCAAGGCCCGCAATCTGTTCGCCGAACAGCGTAATCGCCCCGCGCCGCGGCTTCAGGAAGCCCATGATCGCGGACATGCAGGTGGTCTTGCCGGCGCCGTTGCGTCCGAGCAGGCCCAGCAGCCGGCCCTCCTTAAGCGCAAAGCCGACGCCGTGCAGCACATGGCTGTCGCCGTAATAGGCATCGACGCAGGACATTGCGAGCGCTTCGGTCGTGCTAGTCGCCAAGATAGACCTCCCGTGTGCGGGGATCGGCCACCACCTCGGCGCGGCTGCCCTCGACGATAACCTCGCCGTAATGCAGCAGCGTGATGCGCTCGGCGAATTCCAGTGCGGTGTCCATGTCATGCTCGATCATCACGATCGTGACGTCGCGCGGAATCGTCTTGAGTAGCGCGCTCAGCGTCTTGCGCTCCTCCTGCGACAGTCCCGCGAGCGGCTCGTCGAGCAGCAGGACTTTCGGTTTCTGCGCCAGCGCCATTGCAAATTCCAGCCGCCGCCGCTCGCCATAGGAGGTCTCCGCCACGATCCGGTCCGCGCTGCCGTCAAGTCCGACCTGTTTCAGCGCCTCATGCGCGGCTTCTGTCATGGCCGTCCGTGCCGACAGCACGGTCCAGGGATTCCAGCGCACCGGATCGAGCCCGAGCAGCGCCAGCTTGACGTTGTGGAGAAGCGTTTCCTTGGGAAACAGCGTCAGGATCTGATAGGTGCGGGCCAGACCGAGATGCACGCGCTGCTCGGTCGGCATGCCTACGAGTTCGTGGCCGAACAGCTTGACCGAACCGCTATCGGCGGTGAGATCGCCGGTGATCAGGTTGAAAAGCGTGGTCTTGCCCGCGCCGTTCGGCCCGATGATCAGACGCCGTTCGCCCGGCATGACTCTCAGCGACACGTTGCGGGTTGCCGGCAGGCCGCCGAAGCGCTTGCTGAGGCCGTCGATTTCGAGGGCGGGCGTCATTCGGCGGGCTCCGCAGCGGCTGCCGGAGGCTTCGGCTTGTTACGGTTGGCATAGCGCAGCCAGAGCGCGCGGAAGCCCGGCACAAGTCCGAGCGGCATGAAGATGATTACCGCGATGAAGATCGCGCCGAGCAGCGTGTTCCAGCGCTCAACATAGGTCGATACCACGTTCTTGATCAGCGTGATGATGACCGCGCCGACGATCGGTCCCGTGAGCGACGACGCACCGCCGAGAATCGACATCAGCAGAATTTCGGCGGATTGCTGCAGCGTCAGCGCGTGCGGCGACAGGAACACGTTGTAGTACACGAACATCAGCCCGCCGACAGAGCCCCAGAAACCGGCGATCACGAAGGTCAGCCACTGCACCATCCAGACATTATGGCCGAGCATGCGCATGCGGCGCGGCTGATCGCGCGTGCCCATCAGGCTTGCGCCGAACGGCGAGCGGGCGAAGCGCCACATTCCGAAAAACGCGACCGCGAACACGATCAGCGTGAAATAGTAGAAGGCGGTAGCGCTCGTGATGTCGAAGCCGAGTGGCTGCGGCCGCGCGGGCAGGCTGATGCCGTTGTCACCTCCGGTCAGCGTATTTGCGCGATAGGCAATGCCCCAGACGATCTGGCCGAGCGCGAGCGTGATCATCAGAAAGCCCAGGCCTGGTGCGCGCAGCGAGAGCATGCCGAACAGGGCGGCGCATGCGGTCGAAAATGTCAGCGCGGCGATGGCAGCAAACAGCGGATTCCAGCCGGCGACCGTCAGCAGAATGCAGGTATAGCCCGCGACGCCGATATAGGCCGCATGGCCGAGCGACACCATGCCGCCGAAGCCGAGCATCATGTTCAGGCTCAGCGCCAGGATCGCGAAGATCAGGCACTGGCTCGCCATGTTGATATAGAATTCGTGAGTGATGATGCGCGGCAATGCGACCAGCAGGACCGCCGCGACCACAAGTGCGATGAGATTGCCGCGGTTCACAGCTGCACCCGTCCGAACAGGCCTTGCGGCAGAAACACGAGCACCAGCACCATCGGCAGGAACAGCACGAAGTATGCGAGGTCGGGTACGAGCGCGATGCCGAAGTTGTAGAGGAATCCGACCACGAAGCTGCCGACAAAGGCGCCGAGCAGCGAGCCCGCGCCGCCAAGGATGACGACGATCAGCGCCAGCGGCAGCATGTCGGCATCGAGGCCGGGATAGGCGTTGAGGATCGGTCCGCCCAGTACGCCGCCGGTGCCGGCCAGCGCCGCACCGAGCAGGAACACCATGGTGAACAGCCGGCCGACCGGAATGCCGACGCCGCGCGCCATCTCCATGTCATCGACGCCGGCGCGGATCATCGCGCCGATCCGCGTTCGTTCCATCAGGATATAGAGTCCGACCGCAGCAACCAGAGCGAGCCCCAGCACGACGAGGCGATAGGTCGGAAAAGCGAGCCCGAAGTAGCGCAGAGGAGGGCGCAATTCGGCAGGCGCGGGCAGCGGCATCGGGTCTCCGGTCCAGATCAGGAGACACAGATCGGCGATGATGAACGACAGACCGAGCGTCACCAGCACCTGGCCCTGCGCATTGCCGGGCAATTGCCGCAGGATGAAGCGTTCGAGAACGATGCCGACAAGGCCGACGCCGAGTCCCGCGCCGATTGCCGCGATCCAGAAATTGAATTTCAGCGACAGCAGCGTGTAGCCGAAATACGCGCCGAGCATAAAGAACGCGCCATGCGCCAGATTGGGGATGCGCATCAGCCCGAAGATCAGCGAGAAGCCCGACGAGAGAAGGAACAAAAGGCCGCCGAACGCGACCGAGTTCAGCGTTTGGATGATCCAGAATTGCATGAAGTCAGTGTGCCCCCGGTGCCGCCCTTACCTCTCCCCGCTTGCGGAGAGAGGTCGGATCGCGCAGCGATCCGGGTGAGGGGAAAGCGTCGCAACGCAAGTCTCGGAGACGCCCCTCACCCGGCTCGAACCTTCTTTCCTCGTCACCCTCTCCGCGCTGAAGCGGGGGAGAGGGAAAGGAAGCGCGAACTAGTTCTCCAGGTTCTTCGCCGGCGGGAAGTCGCGCGAATAGACCGGCTGCTTCAGAAACTCCTCGGGCTTGTAGGTCCAGAACTGGCTGACATTCGGATAGGTCTTGACCACGGCATTGACGAGTTTGCCGTCCTTGCGTTCGACCTTGCGGATATAGAGGTTGCCGACCACGTTGCCGTATTCGTCGAAATGCATCGGGCCGCGCAGCGATTCCTTCATGTTGACGCCCTTCAGCGCCTTCATGAAGGCGTTCTTGTCCTCGATATTGCCCTTCACCTGCTTCAATGCTTCTTCCAGCACCTCGCCGCAGAGATAGGTTTCCGCTGCATAAACGCCGGGATCGACCTTGTAGTCCTTCTGGATCGCGGCGACGAAGCGCTTGTTGATCGGGTTGTCGAGCTGCGCCGAATACCAGTTGCCGGTGATGGCGCCGAGCGCGTCGTCGCCCATCTGCTGCAACAGCGATTCATCCACCGGCGTGAAGCCGCCGAGGATCTGCGCCTTGTTGCCGTATTCGCGCAGCTGCTTGATGAACTTGAAGCCGTTCGATCCGGCATGTCCGGTATAGACCGCATCGAGATCGGGCTTCAGTTGCGAGATATAGGTGCCGTAATCCGGCGCGTTCAGCGGCGTATACAGCCGCTGCACCACCTTGCCGCCCGCATCCTCGAAAGCGCGCAGGAAGCCGCCGACATTCTCGTGGCCGAAGGCAAAGTCGTCGGCGAGTGCAGCGACCCGCTTGATCTTCAGTTCCTTCGCCGCGTAGTCGCCGACCGGGTGGCTCGGCTGCGCCGAGGTCGAACTTGGCCGCACCAGCCAGGGATTGGCCTTGCGCTGGGTCATGTCTTCGGCGCCGGCGACGGTGAGGATCGGGGTCTGCGTCGAGCGGATATAATCGTCGATCGCGAGCGCCTCGAATGCGGCGAGCGGGCCGATCAGGCAATTGACCTTGAAGCGCTCGACCAGCTCCTGCGTTTTGGTGCGGGTCTGCGCCGGGTTGCCTGCGGTATCTGCCGTGTGCAGCTCGACCTTGCGGCCGGCGAGATTGAAGTTTCGCTCCTTGAAGAAGACCGTCAGCCCCTGCTCCATCTGGATGCCGCCGGAAGCGAGCGGACCGGTTTTCACCGTCAGGAAGCCGACCTGGATTGGCGCGGCCTGCGCGACCGCGGCTGGAATTTTCAGGACTTGCGTGCTGACGCCCGCGGCGAGCGCGCCTTTGATGGCAGTGCGGCGAGAGACTCTCATTCAATCCTCCCTGACTTCCGCGCATGTGCCGCATGTTTGCGGCCGATGCGTTCGATTGGCGTTTCCTTTAGCGGCCGACGCTTGAGCGTCTTGTTGGTGATGCCGTCACGATGACTATAGCGCGTCTTTGTGCCTCTGCGTCCAGCGTTCTTATGATGATAGTTGCCTTGATTTTGACCGCGCCGGGATCAACGGCAGCAAAACATAGGGTGCGCGTCCGCGCGACCAGTGCAAGGTTGTTGCACCTGCGAAGATTTCCGGCGGCCGGTCCAGCGGATCGTCGTGCAGAAACGGCCCGCAACCTTTCAGTTCGTTCTTGAAGTTCGACAATCGTCCGCCACTCGCGTCGCCATATTCATAGTCCCTGCCGCGGATCGTGACGGCGATCCGGTATCCTTTTGGCACAACGATGCATGTCGGCCAGATTTCGACGTCGAGTTCAACGATCTCGCCGCGCTTCAGTGGCCGCTTTTCATCATGTGAATGATAGGGCCGCCATGGCTTTGAGAGTTTGCGGTCGAGCTTGCGATGCGATGCGCGCAGCCAGCCCTGCGCGACCGGCGTATGCGGATCGATCGCACCCTGGAACACGACCTCTTTCAGATCGGGAGAGAATACGCGCAGGACCGCGAAGATGTCGGCATCGCGGGTGGACGACGACACGAAGAGTTTCAGGGCCGCCGGTCCGGTGATTTCGGTCTCGCGGTCGAGCGGCGGCGTAATGAAAGTGACGCCGTCGCCCATCGCCTCGAACATCACCTTGCCGGCTTTCGGCGCGGCCTTGCCGGCAAGCGTGCCATCCGGCTGCAGATACAGCCTGGTCCAGCGTGTGCGTTTGAGGGGCCATTCATTCTCGGCGCGTTCGACGAAGCGGTCGATGTGGCGCACTTGCAGCAGCGCTCGCGGAGCCTTGTCCCATCCGTTCTTTTTGCCATGCAGAAAATAATCGAAGAAACGAAGTTGCAACTCGCGCCCGTAGTCCGTGTAGAAATGCGTCCAGTGTTCGAGGCCGTGCGCTTCCAGCCATTTCTGCTTCGATGCGGCGCGCACAAATCCTTCGAAATTGCCGCGCGGATGCAGCCCCTGGCCGCCCCAATTGGCAGCGGAAAGGAACGGCACCGTGACCTTCGACCAGTCCGGCGAACGCGCCTTGTGATAATCGTCGTCGAGCGGATGCGCGCGAATCTCTTTACCGAAATCGCAGCGATTGGCGCGCAATTCCTCTTCGCTCAGCGTTTCCGGTCCGCAAACAAGCTCGCCATGCACGCGTGACCGGCGCCCGCGCTCGCCCGCGCCATACTGCACGGTCTTGACCTGCATGTCGTACCAGTTGGCCCAGAACGTATTGAGAATGCCGCCGTGATGGGTCATGTCGCGGTACCAGTCGGCGGCGCCCTCCCAGATGCACATCGCGGCGAGATGCGGCGGCTGCAGCGATGCGACATGCCACTGGTTGATGCCGTAATAGGACACGCCGTTCAGCCCGACCTTGCCGTTCGACCAGTTCTGCATGCCGGCCCATTCAATGCACTGGTAGAAATCCTTGGTTTCACGCGGCGAAAAATGATCGATGAAGCCCGGCGAGCAGCCGCAGCCGCGCGAGTCCACCCGTACGCAGACATAATCGTGCGGCACCCATTTCTCCGGATCGGCCACTTCCCAGTTTTGGTAGAGATTGCTCGAATCCGCCGGGACATCCGGATGCTGGCTCACCATGCGCTCCCACGCGCTCGGATAGCCGTCCTGGAACGCGAGACCCTTTGCATAGGGTCCATAGGTGAGGAGAACCGGATAGCGGCCGTCTTTCACGGGACGAAAAACGTCCGCACGCAACAGCAGCCCGTCATCCATCGCAATCGGCACATCGAAATCGATGCGCATGCCGTCGCGCATTTCGCTGCGCTGCTGGTGAGATGACATGGGTGTTGATCCTCCCGCCGTTCACCCCCGCCAAAGTGGGACCCCAGGGTTCTGAAGTCCCGCTTTCGCGGCCATGAACGGAGATTGCCGCTTCAACTGAAGTCCATCAGCCATTAGAACAGAACGCAAGCTTCCACGAGCGGAGCAGGGAGGTAGCGCATGCGTGTCGGAGTGGCCGGACTTGGCAAGATGGGTGCGGCGATTGCCGCGCGGCTGATGGAATGCGGACACGACGTCATCGTCTGGAACCGTTCGTCGGATAAGGCAAAGCCCCTCGCGGATGCAGGAGCGAAAGTCGCCGCGTCACCGGCCGATCTCGCGGCGCAGGCGGACGCGATTCTCACCATTCTGACCGATGCTTCCGCTATTGACGCGGTGTATCACGGGCCGTCCGGTCTTCTCTCCGGCGACGTGACGGGCAAGCTTTTCATCGAAATGAGCACGGTCCAGCCGGAAACTGAAATCGCGCTTGCCGGGAAAGTCCGTGCGAAAGGTGCGGCTTTTGTCGAATGCCCGGTCGGGGGGACGACCGGTCCGGCGCGGCAGGGCAAGCTGTTCGGCTTTGCCGGCGGCAGCGAGGCCGATGTTGCGCGGGCGAAGCCCCTGCTCGACCAGATGTGCCGCCGCGTCGAACATGTCGGCGATGTTGGCGCAGGCAGTGCCATGAAGCTCGCAATCAACCTGCCGCTGATGATCTACTGGCAGGCGCTGGGCGAGGCACTCGCGATCAGCCGGCATCTCAAGCTCGATCCCGTCCGTCTCATGGACATTATCGCCGATACGTCCGGCGCCTCGACTGCGGTCAAGAATAGAGGACCGAATATCGCGGCCTGGCTTGCCGGCGGCGACTTTGGCGCCGTCACCTTCAATCTCGACGATGCGCGGAAAGACATTCGCACCATGATCGCGCAGGGCAAGTCGCTTGGTGTCGAACTGCCGCTGATCGAGAAGACGCTGGCCTGTTTCGACGAGGCGAGTGCGGCGGGTTACGGTCAGAAGGACGGGTCGGGTGTTGCGGTCTATTGGGCCAACCGCGGCAAGGCTTGAAGGAGAGCGCAGATGAGCGGACTGACACTGGCGCAGGCCTCCACGATCCTCGACACGGCGCTCAAGACCGCGCGCGAGAAGAACTTCCAGCCGCTTTCGGTCGCCGTGCTCGACGCCGGCGGGCATCTCGTCGCCTTCAAGCGCGAAGACAAGTCCGGCATTCTGCGGTTCGATATCGCGTTCGGCAAAGCCTGGGGCGCGCTGGGCATGGGCTTCGGGTCGCGGACGCTGTTCGAGCGCGCCGAGAAAGCGCCGATGTTTTTCACGACGCTGGCAGCAGCGAGCGGCGGACGTGTCGTGACCAATCCCGGCGGCGTGCTGATCCGCGATGCCGGTGGCAATATCATCGGAGCGGTCGGAATTTCCGGCGATACCTCGGATAACGACGAAATCTGCGCCATTGCCGGGATTGAGGCGGCCGGCCTCAAGCCCGATCCGGGCGGCAGCAAGACCTGATCTTTCCTTCACCTCATTCTTTCAAGAGCGCGACGAAACCGGAGCGGCTGAATGCAATTCTTTTCCTTCTGGCGTTCGCTGGCATCGTTTCGCGTCCGCATCGCGCTGAACATCAAGGGGCTCACGCCCGAGGTCATCAATGTGGACCTGATGAAGGGCGAGCAGCGCAACGCGGCCTACCGCAAGGTCAATCCGCAGATGCTGTTGCCCGCACTCGTGACGGACGAGGGTGCGGTGCTGCTCCAGTCGATGGCGATCATGGAATATCTCGACGATGTGCATCCGCATCCGAACCTGATTCCGTCGGAGCCGCTGGCGCGCGCGCGCGTGCGTGCGCTGTCCGGGATCGTCGCCTCCGATGCGCATCCCCTGGTCGTGCCACGTGTGCGCGACTATCTCGAACACGACCTGAAGCTCGACGAGCCGGCGCGGATGAAATGGATTCATCATTGGCTCGGCGCCGGCATGACGGCGCTGGAGACCAATCTCGCAAGCAGCAAGGAGACAGGTGTTTATTGTCAGGGCGACAGCGTGACGATGGCAGACATCTGCCTCGTCAGTCACGCAGTCGGCTGCAACTTTTTCAAGTACGATCTTGCGCCATTTCCTACGGTGCGGCGGATCGTCGAGACCTGCATGAAGGAAGAGGCGTTTGCGAAAGCGCATCCGCTGAAGCAGCCCGGCGCACCTGAACAAGTGTAGCGCGAAAATCTTTGCCCTGCTCATTTCCGCGAAAGCAGAAATCCAGAGTCGTTGCGCTGGGGCCCCGCCTTCGCAGGGGCGAGCGGAGCGCCCCGTTTTTTGATCTTCCCGCCCCGCAATACCGCGGCCAGCCGCTTGCCTGTCTCCGCCAGATCGGCCTCGAACCGTTCCAGGAACAGCCGCGCCGGCGTCGAGAGCGTACGTCTCGCCGGTGTGATCACGACGAACTCGGCATGGAGCGGCGGCTCGATCGGGTTGATCGTGAATTCGCCGCGCCCGATGTCGTCGATGCAGATGAGCCCGGGGAGTACGGTAACGAAGTCGGTCCGTGCGATGAAATCGAAGGTCGCCATCATCGCATCCATCTCGATCATGCGCTCGATCGCGATACCGTGGCTCTGGAAATAGATTTCGAGATTGCGGCGCCGTACATTGTCCGGCCCCGGCACCACGATCTTGAGGGGTGCGCAATCGGCCAGCCGCACCGGCAATATCGGCTCGAACGGACTGGCGCAGCTTGAGATCAGCACCTCCCGGTCCCGCAGAATCAGCCGCGACTTCAGCCCGACCCGGCCCTCGAAGGCCGGCACGATCGCAAAATCGAGCTGGCCGGCCAGCACCTGGTCGGTGAGATTGCCGCTATAGGCCTCGACAATATGCAGCTGCACGTCGGGATGGGCCGCCACGAAATGCTGCAGCGTCGGCGCGAGCGCTGTGCGCGTGAAGGTCGGCATCAGCCCGATCCTCAGGCGTCCGGAAATCTGGCCGGAGAGCGAGCGCACGTCTTCGCCGGCCTGTTCCAGCAGCCCGATGGCCTCGACGCAGCGCCGGTAATAGCGCAGTCCCGCTGCGGTCGGCGTCACACCTGTTGCGGTGCGGTCGAAAAGCCGTACCCCGAGCGCCTTCTCGGCCGCCGCGACATGCTGCGAAATGCCGGATTGCGTTGCGTGCTCGCGCTCGGCTGCGCGTGTGAACGAACCTTCCTCGCAAACCGCGATGATGGCCTGGATCTGACGCAGGCTCGCCGGGCTCGGCACGGATCGGGCTCCACGGATTGATATTATAAAAGATAATGCAATGGCTCAATTGATATTATTTCATTTGGAGGCCTGATGCAGCTACATTTTGGGCCTTCCGGAGGACATGACGAATGAAACTCGGCTTTTTCACAATGCCGATCCACCCGCTCGGCAAGGACTGGCGAACGTCGCTGCGGGAGGACCGCGAGGCCTTCATTCTGGCCGACGAACTGGGCTTCTCAGAAGGCTATGTCGGCGAACATGCAACCGACCAGGCCGAGAACATCACCTCCTGCACGATCTTCGTTGCCTCGCTGATCAACGCGACGAAGCAGATGAAGCTCGGCACCGGCACCGTCAACATGCCGAACAACCATCCGGCGCGGGTCGCGGCAGAGATCGCGATGCTCGATCACATGCTGGACGGCCGCTTCATCTTCGGCATTTCGCCGGGCGGGCTTTTGTCCGATGCCGAGGTGTTCGGCAATCTAGACGCCAACCGCAACGAGATGTTTCTCGAATGCATCAATCAGGTGCTGGCGATCTGGCAAGGGGAGCCGCCGTACAATCTGCGCGGCAAATACTGGACGGTGGTCTGTGAAAGGCAGTTCATGCCTGACATCGGTCAGGGCTTTTTGCCGAAGCCGCTGCAACGTCCGCATCCGCCGATCGTCGTGACCGCCGTAGCGCCGTTCTCGAAAGGCGTCACCGAAGCGGCCGCGCGCGGCTGGGAGCCGATCTCGGCGAACTTCCTGATGCCGCAATGGGTCAAGAGCCACTGGCCGAAATATGTCGAAGGCTGCGAACGGGCCGGGCGTCCGGCCGACCCCGCCAACTGGCGCGTGGCCAAGAGCATTTTCGTTGCCGACGACGACAAGACCGCACGCGAATACGCGACCGCGCCGAACTCACCTTACCGCTTCTATTACAAGCAGCTCTTCACCAAGCTGAAGGCCAACGGCCGCATCGAATTGTTCAAGACCCATCGCGACCAGCCCGATGACGAGGTCACGCTCGATTCGATCTGCGACCAGCTCATCATCTATGGCTCGCCCGACAAGGTCGCGGACGAGATTCTCGCCTTCCGTGACAAGGTCGGCGATTTCGGCACGCTGCTTTATGCCGGCAAGGACTGGGCCGATCCGGCGCTCGGCAAGCGCTCAATGAAGCTGCTTGCCGAGAAGGTGATGCCGAAGGTGAATGCGGCAATCGGGAGCACGGCCCTGGCAGCGGAGTAGGCCGCGCTGCGCGGCGTGACAGTCACGTCAGAACCGGCGTCTTGAGCGGGCGCTTCTCCAGGCCCGCCGCGAGATTGTCGAGCATCAGCTGGCCCATCTCGACCCGAGTCTCGATCGCGGCAGTGCCGTGATGCGGCTGCAGGATCACGTTGGGGAAATCCAGCAGCCGCTTGTCGAAATCGGGCTCCTTCTCGAACACGTCGAGCGCTGCCCAGCCGAGCCGCTTATTGGCAAGGGCATCGATCAGCGCTTCCTCGTCAACCACGGTGCCGCGCGCCACATTGATCAGCGTGCCTTGCGGGCCAAGCGCATCGATAACCTCGCGCGAGACGAGGTGGCGCGTCTCCGGTCCGCCCTTGCAGGCGACCATCAGGAAATCGCTCTGCCGCGCCAGGTCCACCACGTCGGGGATGAAGGTATAGGGCGCGTCCTTCTTTTCGCGCGTGCCGGTGTAGAGAACCTTCATGCGGAATGCGACGGCGCGGTCGGCAATGGCGCGGCCGATGCCGCCCAGTCCGATCACGCCGCAGGTTTTATGAGCGACGCTGCGGCCGAGCGGAATCGGCCCTTTCGCGGCCCATTGGCCCGAGCGGGCATAATGATCGGCAAACACAATCTGCCGCGCCGAAGCCAGCATCATGCCGATGGCAAGATCGGCGACTTCCGGACCGATGATGTCAGGGGTATTACCGAGCGGAATGCCGCGGGCCGCAATCGCCGCGACATCGACGAGATCGAGGCCGACACCGAACACCGATACCGCTTCCAGATTGGGCAGCCGGTCGATGATCGCTCGGCTGAGGCCGCGATTGGCTTCGGTCGCAACCCCGCGCACGCGCTGGGCGACATCGGCCGGAATCTCCTCGGCGGTGGGCGCCGTGGCGTAATGATGCACATTGTAGCGCCGGTTCAGTTCGGCGACGGTCGCGTCGGGAAAGCTCCCAAAATAAAGAATGTCCGGCTTTGTCACGAAGCGCTGTCCCTTCTGCGCATCAGATTAAAGTTCGAAAATCTTTTTCGGCGTCTTGTGAAGGCATTCGCCGGGCCCGTCCGGGCCGACAAGATAGTTGTCGCAGATCACCGCCCATTGCGACGGCGTCTCGTAGCCCGGATGTACGGCAAGATTCATCCCGGCCTGGATCGTCATGGTCTCGTCCTCCCGGATCAGCGGCCGCTCGACAAGGTCATAGCCTTGCCCGTGCGCATAGAGGCGCTTCTCCGGCCCGATACCGCGCTTGGCCATGAATGCATCGTGCGCCGCGGCGATGTCGCGCGCCGGCACGCCCGGCTTGATCATCGACAGCGTATGCGCCTGCGCTTCCTTCACGCTCTCGAAGCCGTCGAGCAGTTCGTTGGTCGCCTTGCCGAACACCATGGTCCGCGCGATCTCGGTATACATGCCGCCGGGGCCGGCATTCTCGATCAGCAGCGAGAAATGCTCCCCTTCCTTCAGGACGCGGCCCTGCAGATAGCGGTCGGCGAAATTTGCGGGTTCGCCCAGCGGGGCTGACGTGCCGAGGAACAGGCCCTGCTCCGAGCCGAGCAACCTTCCCTCATATTGCGCGAGCGCGGTGATGTCGTTGTCGCGCATGCCGGGTTTCACTTTCCTGCAGACGCGCGCAAAGATTTCGTCCTGCATCTCGGCGCAGCGCCGGATCAGGATCATCTCCTCCTCGCTCTTGATCGCCTTGATCGCATCGACGTCGTCCGTCGCATCGACGATCTCGGTCTTGCCGGCGAGTCCCTGTTCGATCTGGGTGACGAAACGGTACGGCATGGCGCCGCGCCCCAGCAGGCCGATCCGCCTGTAGGCGCGGCGCTTCAGCTCGCCGAGCGCAAGCTCGCCCTGATAGCCGTCGGTATAGGCGATCGAAGTGAAGGCCGGCGTCGTGATCAGGTCGCCGACCCCGCGATGAATTGGGTGCTTGCCTTCGAAGCCGCGGCGTCCGCCTGCCGGGCCCATATCGACGACGGTCATGGCGTCGTTGAGATGGAAGATGACGGTGCGCGGGTAGCCGTTATATGCAGGGAAATCGGTGAACCACTTCACATAGCCGCCAAGCCAGTCGTTGTTGTTCTGCATGACCAGCGCATCGATGCCGCGGTCGCGCATCATCGCGCGCACCGCCGCCCAGCGGCGCTCCAGTTCGGCATTGGAAATCGGGTTCAGCCTGCGGTCGGTCATGGTCGCTCCTGGTCGCTCGATCGTGCGTGACGGCGCGTTCCTGGTTCTGCCGCATGTCCTATTCGGCGCCGCCGGTTGTGCCAACGGATTTGTCCGGTTGGTGGCCGGTATGGACCGCGATACGGTACATTTTGTGCCCGGACCGAGGTTCGGCGGCGGCGCTCATCCCCGAGGCAGCCGAGCCTAACAATCGGGCGCGGTGGAGGTTATACGGCGGCGACCGGCACGCCCGGACCGCCGCCAGACCCATCTTATGCTCTGTTTTGCATAATTGACTCACCGTTCCGCGGCGTGGTGCCATGGCAACAAAGCCGGTGTCCCGGCTCTGTTTCCAACCGGAGGGTTCTATGAAGTTGAAGCTCATTCTGGCCGCCGCAGGCCTTGCCATGCTGGCCGCGCCCGCGTCCGCCCAGACCAAGGTCAATATCGGCATTTCCGGCTGGACCGGCTTTGCGCCGCTCACGCTCGCCAAGGAGGCCGGCATCTTTGCCAGGAACGGTCTCGACGTCACCATCAAGAAAATCCCGCAGGCGAGCCGCCACCTTGCGATTGCCTCGGGCGACATCCAGTGTGCGGCGACCACCGTCGAAACCTGGATCGTCTGGAACGCGAACGGCGTACCGACCACGCAGCTGTTCCAGCTCGACAAGTCCTACGGCGCCGACGGCATGGCCGTGCGCAACGACGTGAAGTCGATCAAGGACATCAAGGGCAAGACGGTCGCGGCCTCGGCCCCCGGCACCGCACCTTATTTCACGCTGGCCTGGTTCCTGAAGAAGAACGGTCTCTCTGTGAAGGACGTCAAGGTCGTCAACATGGAGCCCGGACCGGCCGCGCAGGCCTTCATCGCCGGTCAGAACGATGTGGCAATGACCTATGAGCCGTATCTGTCGGCCATTCGCGCCAAGCCCGAAGCCGGCAAGATCATCGCGACCACGCTCGACTATCCGATGATCATGGACACCTTCGGCTGCACGCCGGACTTCATCGCCAAGAACGAGGGCGCGGTGAAGGCGCTGGCCAAGAGCTATTTCGAAGCGCTGGAGATGATCAACAAGGATCAGGCCAAGGCTTACGAGATCATGGGCGCCGATGTGAAGCAGACCGGCGAGCAGTTCGGCAATTCGGCGAAATACCTGCGCTGGCAGGATCAGGCGGCGAACAAGAAGTTCTTCTCCGGCGAGCACGCGCAATTCTCCAAGGAAGCGGCCGACCTGCTGCTGGAGATCGGCGTGATCAAGCAGATCCCCGATTTGTCGAAGCTCGCCGATCCGCGTTTCGTGCAGTAATGCGCTCGTGCCCCGGACGCGATGCAGCGTGCAACGCTGCTTCGCTGAGCCGGGGCCCGGTCTTTCGCACTGATTGAATTGTGGGTCCCGGGTCTGCAGCGCACCACTGACGTGCTGCGCTGCGCCCGGGACGCGAGTCTGGGATGATGAGACCTCTCCAACCCATCTCGAACACCGCCCGTGCGCTGCTGGGCGTCTCGTTCTTCGTTCTGTTTGTCGGGGCCTGGGCGTTCGCGACGCTCGGCGGCTATGTGTCGCCGACTTTTCTGGCGAGTCCCGTCACCATGGTGCAGGACGGCTGGTACCTCCTGACCAAGCACAATTTCTCCTTCGACATCGGCGTCACGATCTGGCGCGTGGTCGGCGGCTTTGTGCTCGCGGCCATCGTCGCTGTGCCGCTCGGTATCCTGATGGGTGCCTACAAGCCGATCGAGGCCTTTCTCGAACCGTTCGTATCGTTTGCGCGCTATCTGCCGGCGTCCGCCTTCATTCCGCTTCTGATCCTGTGGGCCGGCATCGGCGAGTTACAGAAGCTGCTGGTGATCTTCATCGGCTCGGTGTTCCAGATCATCCTGATGGTCGCGGTGACTGTGGCCAGCACGCGGCGCGATCTGGTCGAGGCGGCACTGACGCTCGGCGCCCGCGACCAGGGGATACTGGCGCGCGTGCTGATCCCGTCGTCGGCGCCGGATATCGCCGAAATTCTGCGGCTCGTGCTGGGTTGGGCCTGGACCTACGTGATCGTCGCCGAGCTGATCGGCTCGTCTTCCGGCATCGGCCACATGATCATCGACAGCCAAGCGCTGCTGGCGACCGGCCAGATGATCTTCGGCATCATTGTCATCGGCATCATCGGATTGATCTCGGACTTTCTGTTCAAGGCCGCCAATCGCAAGCTGTTCCCGTGGAGCCAGATTTGACCAAGCTCCGTATCGAGAATGTGTCGCGCATCTTTCCCGGTCTGCATGGCGGGCCGCCGACGCGCGCGCTCGAGCCGACCAATCTCGACGTTGCCGACAACGACTTTGTCACCATTCTCGGGCCGTCCGGCTGCGGCAAGTCCACCTTGCTGCGCCTTGTCGCCGGTCTCGATACGCCGACCACCGGAACGATTCTGCTCGACGGCAGGCCGGTCACGCGGCCGGGCCCGGACCGCGGCATGGTGTTTCAGTCCTACACGCTGTTTCCCTGGCTCACGATCGCCGAGAATGTTGCGTTTGGCCTGCGCGAGAAGGGCGTGCCGCTGGGCGAGCGCAATTCCATTGTCGGCCAGTGGCTGGAGCGCGTCGGCCTGCAAAGCTTCGCGCGGCATTATCCGAAGCAGCTCTCCGGCGGCATGCAGCAGCGCACCGCGATCGCGCGTGCGCTCGCCAACGGCCCGGAAATCCTGCTGCTCGACGAGCCGTTCGGCGCGCTCGACAACCAGACGCGCGCGCTGATGCAGGAATTGCTGCTCGGCATCTGGGAGCGCGAGCGCAAGACCGTGCTGTTCGTCACCCACGATATCGAAGAATCGATCTTTCTTGCGTCACGTGTTCTGGTGATGAGCGCGCGGCCTGGCCGCATCAAGGCCGACATCGAAGTGACGCTGCCGCATCCGCGGCATTACACGATCAAGACGTCACCTGAATTTTCGGAGCTGAAGGCGCGGCTCACCGAGGAAATCCGCGCCGAAGCGGTGCTGGCTGCGGAGGAGCACTGAGTCAGCGCGGAGACCTGACGTTGCCCGCTCGTCCCCGCGAAGGTGTTCGGTCCCGGGAGATTGAACGTGAATCCCAAGTGGCGCGATTTGTATCCAGGGATTGCGATTTGAAGCAGCTTGGTCCCCCGCCTTCGCGGGAGACGAGCGGATATCTACGGCCCAGAGTTACCGGATCCACTTCCGCACGACATGCTGGCCGATCAGCACGATCGCAATCAGCAGCAGCGCCAGCACGATGACGAGCGCCATGTATTCCTGCGCGACCGCGATCACCACAGCGGTCGCGAGCAGCAAAACTCCGACCAGTGCGAAGCTCCATTCGAGATGGATGCCCGCCAGCAAGGCAGCCGAGAGCCAGAAACAACAGCGAATTCAGGCTGGTGGTAATCGAGGTCTGCTCGCCGGTTCTTCGAAAGAAACTGAAGTCGATCGCAATCGTGACGCCGACGGCGAGCCAGTGCAGCACTTGCCGGAGCACCGTGCGGTCGAGCGTGCCCGTCCGCATCCACGCGGCCGCGGTGCAGATCAGACCGAAGACCGGCACCAGCCACAGCCAGAACTTTTCCGCCCATGTCACATTCGCAAAGGTTGCGCCAGCGCCGATCAGGGCCAGCACGATCATGGCGACGGCAAACAGGGCGGCGATGGTGACCGGCACCCCGGCGATGGTGGCGGTGCGGTCCGGCGCTCGATCGGGGAAGCGGGAGGGCAGGTCGTCGGTCACGGGGATCGGCTCTGGTTGCGTGAGCAGATTATGCGGCCGATGCGACGGCTGCCAGAGGGTGACCTTGCGGCGCACGACATTGCACTTGACAAAGTCATAGAACTAGGATTTAAGTCCTCGTATCCCGTCCCGTCCAAGGGGCGTCTGATCAGCGTCATGAGACGCGGGGCGGGATGCGGTGGCCGTTGCGGGACGCAAGACGTGGCGCCTGCAGCGGACGGTTCAAGCCGCGTCCCGCCGGGTTAGCCACCCGGCGTTTCGGTGGAGGAACGTCCACCGGGGACGATGGAGCAGACCTTTAAACACCGCGCGCGGAACGCCGTAGTCCTTCGGCGGTCCGTGGTGACTGCAATCTCGTGTGCTTCCACATTCGCACACGAGGCCATGGGCTTGGCTGAAGCCCGGCGTTCCGCGCGCCCTTGGGTTTCCCAAGGGGAGGAATGCGAGGTGGGACTTCGGGCGCGCCCGCGCCGTCACAAGAACAGGGCCGGCGGAGCTTTGTCTTTTCTTCCCCTGTTCCTTGAAGTCGTAGCCCGCATGAAGCGAAGCGTAATGCGGGGATGCTGCTCCCGGATTTCGCTGGGCTCCATCCGGTCCTCGGGCCGATGCGCTCGTGATGACGGTCAGGAGAGACTCGGCAGTTTCAATCCCTGCTTCTTCGCCCAGTCGATCGCCTCGTCATAGCCCGCATCGGCATGACGCATCACTCCGGTCCCCGGATCGTTCCAGAGCACGCGCTCGACGCGCTTGCCCGCTTCCGGCGTGCCGTCGCAGACGATCACCATGCCGGCATGCTGCGAATAGCCGATGCCGACGCCGCCGCCGTGATGGATCGACACCCAGGTCGCGCCGCTCGCGCAATTCAAAAGCGCATTGAGCAAGGGCCAGTCCGAGACTGCGTCCGAGCCGTCCTTCATCGCTTCGGTTTCGCGATTGGGTGAAGCGACCGAACCGGAATCGAGATGGTCGCGGCCGATCACGACCGGCGCTTTCAGTTCGCCCTTCGCCACCATCTCGTTGAACGCCATGCCGATGCGATGGCGGTCGCCGAGGCCAACCCAGCAGATGCGCGCCGGCAGTCCCTGGAAATGGATGCGCTGCCGTGCCATATCGAGCCAGTGATGCAGATGCCTGTCGTTGGGCATCAGCTCCTTCACCTTGGCGTCAGTCTTGTAGATGTCTTCCGGATCGCCCGACAGCGCCGCCCAGCGGAACGGACCCACGCCGCGGCAGAACAGCGGACGGATATAGGCCGGCACGAAACCCGGAAAATCGAACGCATCCTTCACGCCCATGTCGAAGGCGCGCTGGCGGATGTTGTTGCCGTAGTCCAGCGTCGGAATGCCCTGCCTCCAGAAATCCAGCATCGCGCGCACATGCACCGCCATGCTTTCCTTCGCAGCCTGCTCCACCGCCTTCGGATCGCGTTCGCGCTTTTCCTGCCATTCGGCAAGTGTCCAGCCGGCCGGCAAATATCCGTTGATCGGATCGTGCGCCGAGGTCTGGTCGGTGACCGCATCGGGCTTCACGCCGCGCCGCACCAGTTCGGGATACATTTCCGCGGCATTGCCGAGCACTGCGACCGAGACAGCTTTCTTGTCTTTCCCCGCGCGCTCGATGATGGTCAGCGCTTCATCCAGATCCTTCGCCTGCATGTCGACATAGCCGGTGCGCAGCCGCATCTCGATCCGCGACGGCTGGCATTCGATCGCCAGCATCGACGCGCCGGCCATGGTGGCGGCCAAGGGTTGCGCGCCGCCCATGCCACCGAGGCCGGCGGTCAATATCCAGCGGCCCGAGAGATCGCCGTTATAGTGGCGGCGCCCCACTTCCACGAAGGTCTCGTAGGTGCCCTGCACGATGCCCTGCGACCCGATATAAATCCACGAGCCGGCGGTCATCTGGCCGTACATCATCAGGCCCTTGCGATCGAGCTCGTTGAAGGTATCGAGCGTCGCCCAGTGCGGCACGATGTTGGAATTGGCGATCAGCACGCGCGGCGCATCGGGATGGGTCCGGAAAATGCCGACCGGCTTGCCGGACTGCACCAGCAGCGTCTCGTCGCCTTCCAGCGCCTTCAGCGAGGAGACGATGCGGTCGTAGCTTTCCCAGTCGCGTGCCGCGCGGCCGATCCCGCCATAGACCACAAGTTCTTGCGGCCGCTCGGCGACGTCCGGATCGAGATTGTTCATCAGCATGCGCAAGGGAGCTTCGGTCTGCCAGCTCTTGCAGGACATCACGGGGCCGCGGGGCGCGCGGATGATGCGGTCGTTGTCGAGGCGCTTATTCATGGATGAACCTTCAATCGTCGAGCGCGGGCAGTGTGACCGGGCGGACGGCCTCGATCAATGCGCCGGTTGTCACGAGTTCGGTTGCGGTTTCGATGTCGGGCGCCATCTTGCGGTCGGCGTTCAGCTTCGGGACATGGCGCCGCAGAAGGGTCCGCGCCCGTTCTAGCGCGGGACTCGACGCAAGTGGGACATGGAAATCGCAGCCCTGAGCGGCGGCCAGCAACTCGATCCCTGCGACATGGGCGGCGTTCTGTGCCATCCCGATCAGCCGCCGCGCGCCATGGGCTGCCATCGAGACATGGTCTTCCTGATTGGCCGAGGTCGGAATCGAGTCGACACTGGCCGGCATCGCCTTCTGCTTGTTCTCCGAGACGAGCGCGGCGGCCGTCACCTGCGCGATCATGAAGCCGGAATTCAGCCCCGGCTGCGGCGTGAGAAATGCGGGAAGCCCGGACAATACCGGATCGGTCAGCATCGCGATGCGGCGTTCGGCCAGAGACCCGATCTCGCACATCGCCAGCGCCAGCATGTCGGCCGCGAACGCGACGGGTTCTGCGTGAAAATTGCCGCCGGATATGACTTCGCCGCTGTCGGTCATCACCAGCGGGTTGTCGGACACGCCATTGGCTTCGGTCACGAGCGTAACCGCCGCCTGCCGCATCACATCAAGCGCCGCGCCCATCACCTGAGGCTGGCAGCGCAGGCAGTACGGGTCCTGAATGCGATCGTCGATGGTTCGATGGGAGGCGCGGATGCCGCTGCCGTCCATCAGCGCGCGCAGCGCGGCCGCCACATCGATCTGCCCGCGATGGCCACGCAGAGCCTGGATGCGCGGGTCGAACGGCGTATCGGAGCCACGCGCCGCATCGGTCGAGAGCGCACCGGTGATGAGCGCAGACTGGAATACGCGCTCGATATCGAACAAGGCGGCCAGCGCATGCGCGGTGGAGAACTGCGTGCCGTTGAGCAGCGCGAGGCCCTCCTTCGGACCCAGCAGCACGGGTTCGAGCCCGGCGCGGCCGAGCGCGTAGACTGCGGGCATGCGCTCGCCGCCATAGAAGGCATCACCTTCGCCGATCATCGTGGCGGTGAGATGCGCGAGCGGTGCGAGATCGCCCGACGCGCCGACCGAGCCCTGCGCCGGGATCACCGGGATCACGTTGCCGGCCAGCATGCCCTGCAGCAGACGCATCGTCTCGCGCCGCACACCCGATGCGCCGCGGCCGAGACTGACCAGCTTCAGTGCCATCATCAGCCGCGCGATCCGGGACGGCACGAGATCGCCGACGCCGGCTGCATGCGACAGCACAAGATTGCGCTGCAACGTCTCCAGATCGCGGTCGGCAATGCGGACATTGGCGAGTTTGCCGAAGCCGGTATTGATGCCGTAGACCGCCTCGCCCTTCTTCACGATGGCGGCGACAATCGCTGCGCCTTCATCGACGCGCGACAATACCGCAGGCGACAACGCAAGACCTGCGCCGCGTGCAAGCATGCGCCATGCGGTCAAAGGAAGCGCGTCGCCGGTGAATATAATCTCAGTCATTTACTGTCCGTTCCGCACCCGCGCATAGAGCGGGTTCAGGCCGAGGCGATACACCAGTTCGGCCGGGCGTTCGATATCCCAGATCGCAAGATCGCAGGCTTTGCCAGGCTCGATCGTGCCGAGGTCAGACAGCTTGCCGAGCGCGCGGGCCGCTTCGCGCGTCACGCCGGCAATCGCTTCTTCCACTGTCAGACGGAACAGGGTCGAGGCCATGTTCATGGTCAGCAGAAGCGAGGTGACCGGCGAGGTGCCAGGATTACAGTCGGTCGCAATCGCGATCGGGACTTTGTGACGGCGCAAGGCCTCTACCGGCGGAATCTGCTTCTCGCGCAGCACATAGAAGGCGCCAGGAAGAAGGACCGCGACGGTGCCGGCCTGCGCCATCGCGGCAACACCGGTCTCATCGGTATATTCGAGATGATCAGCGGACAGCGCGTCAAAGCGCGCAGCGAGCGCCGCACCGTGCAGGTTCGACAATTGGTCGGCATGCAGCTTGACCGGCAGACCATTTGCCTTCGCCGCTTCGAATACGCGCGCCGTTTGCTCCGGCGAAAAGGCGATCCCTTCGCAGAAGGCATCCACGGCATCGGCAAGTCCGGCCTGTTTGATCTGCGGAATCATGGCGCAGACCTTGGCGATGAATGCATCCTTGTCGTGGACTTCCGGTGGCATGGCATGCGCGCCGAGAAAGGTTGTTGTCACTCCGACGCTGCGCTCGCGGCCGAGACGTCGTGCCGCGCGCAGCATCTTGGTTTCGGTCACGAGATCGAGGCCGTAGCCGGACTTGATCTCGATGGTGGTGACGCCCTCGGCGATCAGTGCGTCCAGGCGCTTCAGCGATTGGGCCACGAGCTGATCTTCGTTTGCCGCGCGCGTTGCCTTTACGGTCGAGACGATGCTGCCGCCGGCGCGTGCGATCTCCTCATAGGTTGCGCCCTTCAGGCGCAGCTCGAATTCATGGGCCCGGTCGCCGCCATAGACGATATGCGTGTGGCAGTCGATCAGCCCCGGCGTGATCCAGCGGCCGTCGAGTTTCACGGTCTTGGCCGCGTCCCAGCCGGTCGGCAGTCCGGCTTCCGGACCGGCAAACGCGATCCGGCCGTCCTTCGCCGCAACCGCACCGATAACGTCGCCAAGCCCCGATGCCGCAGGGGCGAGGGTCGCAATCCGTGCATCGCGCCAGACGGTGTCGAAACGCATGGGCTATCCTGCAATGGGTTCCGCATGCTTCGCACGCGGCCCGGAATGACGATATAGATGTCCGATACCGCATGTCGAGCGAGGCCGGGTTTGCGCGCATATCAATTCAGGAAAGCCCTTCTTCCAGCCGGCTGGGCAGATGACGTTCGCATCGAGGTCGGCGACGACGGGCTGATCGCAAGGGTGTCGCCGGACCATGCGCCGGAGGGTGCCGAGCGGATCGCCGGCATCGCCCTGCCGGGCATGCCGAATCTGCATTGCCATGCCTTCCAGAAGGGGATGGCGGGCCTTGCGGAGCGGCGCGGGCCCACGGGCGACAGCTTTTGGACCTGGCGCGAGGTGATGTACCGCTTCCTGTCGGCCCTGACGCCGGACGATGTCGAGGCGATCGCGGCTTACGCCTATCTGGAGATGCTGGAGGCCGGATTCACCACCGTCGGGGAATTCCACTATCTGCATCACGATCCGGCCGGGCGGCCCTATGCCGATCTCTGCGAGATGGCGGCGCGCATCGCTGCGGCCAGCGCCGCCACCGGGATCGGGCTGACGTTGCTGCCCTCGCTTTATACCTATGGCGGCTTCGGCGACGCGGCGCCCAATCCGGGGCAGATCCGTTTCATCAATCCGACCGACCGCTTCGTGACCCTGATGGAGCGTTCGCGTGACGTTGTTTCGAAGTTGCCAGGGGCGGCGATCGGCATTGCTCCTCATTCGCTGCGCGCGGTTTCCCCGGAACAATTGCGCGAAGTCGCTGCGGTCTTCGCGAGCGGACCGGTGCATATCCATGCCGCAGAGCAGACCAAGGAGGTGGACGATTGCCTGGCAAGCCTCGGCGCGCGACCGGTGCAATGGCTGCTCGACGAGATGGGAATCGACCGGCGCTGGTGCCTGATCCATGCCACGCATATGACCGACGACGAGACAATAAGGCTCGGTCAGTCAGGTGCTGTGGCAGGTCTGTGCCCGCTGACCGAAGGCAGCCTTGGCGACGGCATCTTCAACGGTGAGGCGTATCTCGGCGCGAACGGCCGCTTCGGCATCGGCACCGACTCCAATATCCAGGTCGATGCATCGGCTGAATTGCGCCAGCTTGAATATTCGCAGCGGCTGAAAGCGCGTGCGCGCAATGTGATGACCATGAAGGAAGGCGAATCCACCGGACGTTCGCTTTACATGCGAGCACTTGCCGGCGGCGCCCAGGCGCTCGGCCAGCCGATCGGCGCGCTGGCTCCGGGATATCGCGCGGATATTGTGGTGCTGGATGCGGATCATCCGGATCTGGCCGGCGCCACCAGCGACGATATGCGTCTTGATATCTTTATTTTTTCCGCGGGACGCAGCCTGATCCGGACCGTCATCGCTAGCGGAAAGCCGGTGGTGGAGCAGGGCCGACATTTCGCGCGCGACACAATTGCGCAATCCTATCGCAGCACCGTGGCACGCCTTGCCGCGCAATGAACCCGCGAGGCGGCATTTTGCATCCGTCATAAATCTGCAATGCTGCGATCCTAGCGGAGAAGGGAATTCCGTTACACAGGGAGGCCGGTCCAATGCGTGTCCATGTCCTTGCAGGTCTTGCCGCCGCGCTGCTTGCATTGTCGCCATTCCACGCACAGGCACTGGACAAGCGTTTCACCGACGCCGACGGTGACCTCGTTGCCGATGCGCCGACCGATCCGAAGCAATTCATCGATCCGCCGGTGCTGGTCTTTTCCTATACCCCGGTCGAAGATCCAGCCGTCTACGCCAAGGTCTGGGATGGCTTCATCAAGCATATGGAAAAAGTGACCGGAAAACGCGTGCAGTTCTTTCCGGTGCAATCCAACGCCGCCCAGCTTGAAGCAATGCGCGCCGGGCGCCTTCACGTTTCCGGCTTCAACACGGGCTCCAATCCTCTGGCGGTGAACTGTGCAGGCTTCGTGCCGTTCGCAATGATGACTTCGCTGGATAACGCCTATGGCTATGAATTCGAAATCATCACCTGGCGGGGCAGCGGAATCACAAAGGTCGAGGATATCAAGGGCAAGAAGCTCGCCTTCACTGCGCCGACGTCGAATTCAGGTTTCAAGGCGCCCTCGGCGCTGCTCAAGCAGAAATTCGGACTGGAAGCCGGCAAGGATTTCGAACCGGTCTTTTCCGGCAAGCACGACAATTCCATCATGGGTGTCGCCAACAAGGATTATCCGGTGGCCGCAGTTGCCAACTCTGTGCTCCAGCGGATGACCGCACGCAAGCTGGTCAGCAAGGATCAGCTCGTTTCGCTCTTCAAATCGCAGACCTTTCCGACCACCGGCTATGGCCATGTGTATAACCTCAAGCCCGAACTCGTTGCGAAAGTGAAAGAGGCCTTTTTCAGCTTCCCGTGGGAAGGATCGGAGCTTCTGAAGGAATTCGGGGTCGCCGAGCCGCCGCAGCAGAAGTTCATGCCCATTACCTACAAGGAACACTGGCAGATTGTGCGCGATGTCGATGAGGCCATGGGCATCAAATACGATTGCAAGGGGTGACGCCGGAAACGGCAGCTGGCACGGTCGGCGCCGCGATTCAAGGTATTTTGAAGCCCTTGCGGCGGGTCACAAATCTGTAATGATCAGGACCTAGCTGAGCACGTTCATCCATGGCCGGCGAGGACCGCTTCATGCGCAACCTCGGTTCCGCCGAGCGGCTCAGCGATGGGAGGTCAGACCATGTATTTCCGAATTCTCGGTGTTGCCGTCGCCGCATTGATTCTGGCGGCGCTGCCGGCATCCGTTTCCGCCCTCGACCAGCGTTTTACCGACGCCGACGGCGACATGGTCGCCGATGCGCCGAAGGACCCCAAGCAATGGGTCGACCCGCCGGTGCTGATCTTCTCCTATACTCCGGTGGAAGATCCGGCCGTGTATGCCAAAGTCTGGGACGGGTTCATCAAGCACATGGAGAAAGTGACCGGGAAGCGCGTCCAGTTCTTCCCGGTACAGTCCAATGCGGCCCAGCTTGAGGCAATGCGCGCCGGCCGCCTGCATGTGGCGGGGTTCAACACGGGCTCCAATCCGCTGGCGGTGAATTGCGCAGGCTTCGTGCCGTTCGCGCTGATGGCTTCCAAGGACGGCCAGTACGGCTACGAGATGGAGATCATCACCTTTCCCGGCAGCGGCGTGACCAAGATCGAGGACATTAAGGGAAAGAAGATGGCGTTTACGGCGCAGACCTCGAATTCTGGCTACCGTGCGCCGTCCGCTCTGTTGAAGCAGAATTACGGGCTCGAGGCCGGCAAGGACTACGAGCCGGTATTTTCCGGCAAGCACGACAATTCGGTGATCGGCGTCGCCAACAAGGACTATCCAGCGGCGGCAATCGCAAACGAGGTGATGCAGCGCATCATCGAGCGCGGCGTGGTGAAGAAGGAGCAGATCGTCACGATCTACAAATCCAAGACCTTCCCGACCACCGGCTATGGTTATGTCTACAACCTCAAGCCGGAGCTCGCGGCAAAAGTAAGGGAAGCGTTTTTCACCTTCCCGTGGGAAGGATCTGAGCTGGAAAAGGAATTCGGCAAGACCACGCCGCCGATGCAGAAATTCCTGCCGATCAACTACAAGGATCACTGGCAGGCAGTGCGCGAAGTCGATCAGGCGATGGGCGTGAAATACGACTGCAAGGGCTGATTTTCACGCATGCTGCGCATCGAGGGGCTGGTCAAGCGCTACAAAACGGGCGACATGGCGCTGAAGGGCGTCGATCTGTCGGTGCCCGCAGGTCAGGTCATCGGGCTGATCGGTCCGTCCGGCGCCGGCAAATCGACGCTGATCCGTTGCATCAACCGGCTCGTCGAACCCACGGCGGGCCGGATCTTTCTGAACGATCGCGAGATCACAGGACTTGGCCGCGGCGAATTGCGCAAGGCGCGGCGCCGGATGGGGATGATCTTTCAGGAATTCGCGCTCGTCGAACGCCTGACAGTGATGGAAAACGTTTTGTCGGGTCGGCTCGGCTATGTGCCGTTCTGGCGCAGCTTTCTGCGCCGATACCCGCCGCAGGATGTGCGCAACGCCTTTGCGACACTGGATCGCGTCGGGCTGATCGAGCATGTGGACAAGCGTGCCGACGCGCTGTCAGGCGGCCAGCGTCAGCGCGTCGGAATTGCCCGCGCGTTGCAACAGGAACCCGAACTTCTGCTGATCGACGAGCCAACCGCGAGCCTCGACCCAAAGACTTCGCGTCAGATCATGCGGCTGATCGGTGAGATCTGCGCCGAGCGCAACCTCGCCGCAGTGGTGAATATCCATGACGTGGTGCTGGCACAGATGTTCCTCCCCCGTATCGTGGGGCTTCGCGCCGGGTCCATCGTCTATGACGGGCCGGCCGACGGGCTGACGCCGGACGTGCTGACAACGATCTATGGCGAGGAAGACTGGACCGCGGCGAAGGAGCAGGATGACGATGAGCCTGCGGATGTCGTCAAGCTGCCGGTCGCGGTCTGAGCAGCGATGAGCGATATCGCGAACCGCGCGAGTTATCCTTCGGTCTGGCGGAAGCCGCCTTTCATTGCGAATGGTGTGCTGCGCTGGGCAATCTATGTCGGCGCACTGCTGTACGTCGTCGTGGCAATCGGCGCTATCGATGTGAACTGGGCGCGGCTGTCGGAGGGGGCTGCCCGCGGCATGCGCCTCCTGACCGGCTTCTTTCAGCCGAATTTCACCAGCCGGTGGACCGACATCGCGCAAGGCATGCAGGAAAGCCTGACGATGACGGTGACGTCCACGGTGGTTGGCATTCTGATTTCAATCCCGATCGGCATTGGCGCCGCCCGCAACCTGTCGCCGATTCCGGTTTATCTCGTGTGCCGTTCGATCATCGCCGTGTCCCGCACTTTTCAGGAGGTCATCATCGCGATCCTGTTCGTGGCGATGGTCGGCTTCGGACCCTTCGCCGGTTTCCTCACGCTGTCGTTTGCGACCATCGGATTTCTGGCGAAGCTGCTTGCCGAGGACATCGAGGATATCGATCCATCGCAAGCAGAAGCGATCCGGTCCACCGGAGCGTCCTGGGCCCAGCTCGTGAACTATGCGATCCAGCCACAGGTCATGCCGCGTCTGATCGGTCTTTCGCTCTACCGCATCGATATCAATTTCCGCGAATCCGCGGTGGTCGGCATCGTCGGCGCAGGAGGCATCGGAGCGACGCTCAACACCTCGCTCAGCCGGTACGAATACGACACCGCTGCAGCCGTTCTGATCATTATCATCGCGATCGTGATGGTCTGCGAATATTCCTCGGGCCTCATTCGCAAGGCGATCCAGTGATGCCGGTCACTCCCGACAGCGCAGGCCTTCCGAAATGGCGCCGCAGGACGCCGCGGCAGGATCTCGTGCGCTGGTTCGGCTGGCTTCTTCTGGTCGCGCTGTTCGTATTCTCGTGGCATGTGATGACCAAGGATACGATCTGGGCCTTCGTCTCAGATGCGCCGCGGCAGGCCGCTGATATCGGGTCGCGCATGTTCCCACCGCGCTGGTCCTACATGAACGAGTTGTGGCGGCCGCTCTGGGATACGCTGGCGATTGCAACGCTTGGTACCCTGCTGGCGATTCTGATCGCAGTGCCGATCGCGTTTCTCGCGGCCCGAAACACCACGCCGAGCGTGCTGCTGGTGCGGCCCATAGCGCTTCTCATCATCGTATCGTCGCGCTCGATCAATTCACTGATCTGGGCGCTGTTGCTGGTTACCATCGTCGGTCCCGGCGTGCTGGCCGGCATTATCGCAATTGCGCTGCGATCCATCGGCTTTATCGGCAAATTGCTGTATGAGGCCATCGAGGAAATCGACGTGACGCAGGTCGAGGCAATCGAGGCCACCGGCGCCTCCCCGGCGCAGGTGATGGACTATGGCATCGTGCCGCAGATCATGCCGGCCTTTGCCGGCATCAGTGTGTTTCGCTGGGATATCAACATCCGGGAGTCTTCGGTGGTCGGGCTGGTCGGCGCCGGCGGCATCGGTCTCAATCTCGAGGCATCGCTGTCGACGCTGGCCTGGACGCAGGTGAGTCTGTTGCTGCTCGTGATTCTCGCGACCGTGCTGGTCAGCGAGTGGGTTTCTGCCAAGGTGCGACACGCAATCATCTGATGCCTCTCAGCTGACAAGCCTCAAGCTGCCTGCGCTCGGCCGGTGCGTCTATCGGGGGCAAAGCTGGTGGGCGGAGCGCATCCGGCCATCACGTCTTACGTGGCATTGACAATCGCGGTTCCGGCCTGCGCGAGGAATGCTCGCGAAAGCGTGACGTCGGCCTGTGACAGTCCGTGACCGGCTGGCATCGTGCGGTGGTCCACATTTGCGCCTGCAACGGTCAGCATTGAAGCGAGCCGGGCCGCGTTGTCCGCCGGCACCATCGGGTCCATCGATCCCGACAGGATCAGCACCGGCTTCCCCGTAAGGTCGGAAGCCGGCGATTGAGACAACGGCACCATGGCGCGGATCAGCACAGCACCGGCAAGCGCTTGCGGCCGAAGCAGTAGGGTCGCGGCCGCGATGTTGGCGCCATTGGAAAAACCAAGCGCAATCGGCGCAGAAAGATTGTAGGCTGCGCGCGCCTCTCCGACGAAATCGGCAAGCTCATGCGCGCGCCGCTTCACGTCTGTTTCGTCGAATACGCCTTCGGCGAGCCGGCGAAAGAAGCGCGGCATGCCGCCTTCAGTCACTTTGCCGCGTGGCGACAGCAGCGACGCATTCGGCGCCACCATGCGGCCCAGGCCGATCAGATCGTTCTCGTCGCCGCCGGTGCCATGCAGCAGCAAGAGCGGCGGGATCGTGCGATCCGGACCGAGCTCGAAGCGGTGGATGAAAGAGAGGTTGGCGGCGGTGGTCATGACGGACCTCGTCTTTGATGATTGACTCCTTCCGCCCCGGCGGCGGAAGGAGCAGCACCCGTCAGACAAGCGCAGGCAGCACCTGTTCGATTTCGCGGCGCCGGCGCTCGTAGACATCCGGGAGCTTGAGCGACTGGCCCAGAGAAGTGACCGGCTCGTCGATGGCAAATCCCGGGACGTCGGTCGCGATCTCGAACAGCACATGTCCGGGTTCGCGGAAGTAGATCGAGCGGAAATAGTTGCGATCCTTCTGTCCGGTGGTCTGGGTGCCGTGATTCTCGGCGAGCTTCTTCGCCATTGCGAGCTGCTCGGCGTCGTCCGCGGCCCGGAACGCGATGTGGTGCACCGAGCCGCCTCCCATGCGACCAGGTAAGAATGCGCCAGCCTCATGAATGTCGACGATACCGCCGATCGCGGTGTCGCCGGCCCTGTAACGGACCAGCTGGCCCTCGCGTCCGGCTTCGCTGAAACCGAGTACGTCGGTCAGGATTGCTCCCGTCGGTGCGGCGTCCTTCAGCAGCAGGTTGACGCTGTGCAGGCCGCGGATGGCAAATTCTGCCGGCACACCGCCTCCCGTCCATGCCGGCTCTGTCTCGATCCCCGGCACTCCGATCAACGCGAGCCGCATTCCGTCAGGGTCGCGGAAGGACAGTATCGTTTCGCCGAAGCGGCGCACGATCGCGTCATGGGCAACGCCCTTCGCGACGAAGCGATGCGTCCAGTAGCCGATCGCACCTTCCGGGACGTGGAACACCGTCTCCTGGGTTTCGCCTATGCCAAGTCGCCCCGGCGCCACATGCTCCCATGGAAAGAAGGTCAGGATCGTACCGGGAGCGCCGGTCTCGTCGCCGAAATAGAAGTGGTAGGTGCCAGGATCGTCGAAATTGACGGTTTTCTTGACGAAGCGGAGGCCAAGCGTGCGCGTATAGAAGTCGAGATTGCGCTGTGCCGCTCCGGCGATTGCGGTGACATGGTGGATGCCGTGTCGGTTGCTGGCGGTCATGGGGTGGCCCTCGATTTTGCCAAACGGGGCGCCGGGATGGGGCGCCGTTTCGCCGCGGAAGATATTGACCGATGTGGGCAAATAAATAGAAACTGAAGAAATTCATTGTTTCTTATTATTGCCTATGCTGCCCGATCTCGAAGGCCTCGCAATTTTCGCCAAGGTGGCCGAACTGCGATCGTTTTCGGCCGCAGCGGCCGAACTTGGCCTGTCGAAGCCGACCGTTTCCAAGGCCGTGGCACGACTCGAGGACAGGCTCGGCTCCCGACTGTTCAACCGCACATCCCGCCGGCTCGCGCTGACCGACGCAGGCCGATCGCTTCTGGACCGAGCCTCGCGCATGCTGGCCGAGGCGGAAGCCGCGGAAACCGAGGCACGGGCGCAATCCGCGGTGCCACGAGGCCTGGTGCGGCTCGCCGCGCCGATGTCGTTTGGATTGCAGGAAATTGCGCCGGCTTTGCCGGACTTCTTGGCGCAGCATCCGGACGTTTCTGTCGACCTGCACCTCAGCGATGCGACCGTGGACCTGATTGGGGAAGGGTTCGACGCGGCCTTGAGGATTGCGGCGCTTCCGGATTCCTCCATGCGCGCGCGCCGGCTATGCGGAATTCCGCGTGTGGTCGTCGCTGCGCCGTCCTACCTCGATGTCCATGGGACGCCGAAGCATCCGCGTGACCTCTCCGCGCATGCCTGTCTGGGCTATGCCTATCTGCCGGGAGCTGACATCTGGCGCTTTTCGAACAAGGCGGGTGATGAGGTCGCGGTGCGTACGTCGGGGCCCTTGCGGGCCAACAATGCCGAAGCGCTGATGCCCGCATTGATTGGCGGTTACGGGCTGGCCGTGCAGCCGCTATTTCTTGTGCGCGATGCGTTGCAAAAGCGGCAATTGGTTGCCGTGTTAACGGGCTGGTCGTTGCCCGAAATTGCGCTGCACCTCGTCATGCCGCCCGGCGGACCCCGACCGGCGCGGGTCGAGGCGCTTGCCGATTTCTTGCGTCACCGCTTCGCGCGAGGCGCGTGATCGCCGCCAGCCTTCCGTTGTCGAAAAGTTTAACACCGCAATTCGGTAGTTAACCGTTCCCTAAGCGTTTTCCGCCAGTTTTCACGTCGGAATTAAGCGGTTTTTCCTCACTCTGAGCCTTCGCGGTTGTTCCGTCTTCCCTGGTCTTCCTCGTCGGACTTCGTCGATTTGGCCTCAGAAAGAGGGCAATGAGCAGCGGAAGCGTGCGATGACTCTCAGTGCGACGCAGCCGGACACACCGGCTGATATTCCCAGTGCCGCCGACTGGCAAAGCGCTGTTGCCAATCGGGCTGCATCGGTACCGACCCAGATCATCAGCTTTGCCATCGACAACGACCAGTATGGCGTCGACATCATGGCGGTGCGCGAAATCAAGGGGTGGTCCGAAATCACCCATCTCCCGCGCCAGCCGGATTCGGTGCGCGGCGTGCTCAACCTGCGCGGCGCCATTGTTCCGATCATCGATCTGCGCTGCCGCTTCGGCCAGGGGCTGACCGAGGCAACCCCAATTCACGTTGTCATCATCGTGCAGGTCGGCACCCGGCAGGTCGGGCTTCTCGCCGACCGCGTGCTCGATATCGTGTCATTCGACGCGGCTCAGGTTCAGCCGGTTCCGAAAATCGCACAGGCATCGCGCATCGATTTCCTGTCGGGCCTTGTCACTGTCGAGGGCGCGATGATCGCGCTTATCGATCTTTACAATCTCTTGTCTGTCCCGGTCGGCGATGCCGATCGCGCTCAAGCCAACTAGCCAGAGCAGGTTTCTCATGTCCAAACTGTCGCAACTTTCGATCTCTACGAAATTGTACGGCCTGTTCGCTGCGATGACCGCAATCATCGCAGTC
This sequence comes from Pseudomonadota bacterium, assembly GCA_049324435.1. GTDB lineage: Bacteria > Pseudomonadota > Alphaproteobacteria > Rhizobiales > Xanthobacteraceae > Pseudorhodoplanes. Next base: position 120,603 of record JBMOOQ010000024.1, on the reverse strand, counting down.
CTTGCCCTCGTATCGGTCCTCAACAACCGGTCGTTCCTGGAGCGGGAGCGGGAAATCGAGTCCGCGGCAATCGGTGCGCGCAATGTCGAGCGGGTCAACAGTCTGATCTATGCGGTGGTTATGGAGTCGCGCGGCATCTACATGTCGCCGAATACGGAAACCGCGAAGCGCTTTGGCACCGGATTGCTGAAGTTCAACGACGAAATTGGCGCGATCGTCAAGGAATGGCAGAGTCTGGTCGGCTCCGATGATCGCGAGCAATTCGACGCGTTTGCGAAGCGGATCGCACAGTTTCAGGAGTTCCGGCGCGAGCTGGTGCGTCTCGGCGTCGAAGTCAGCCCGGCGGCAGGACGAGAGTGGGGCGACAACGACGCAAATCGTAGTGTGCGGACAGCCTTGAACAAGGACCTGGAAAGCCTTGCGCGAATTTATGCGCAGCGTGCCGCTCGCGGCCATGAGATGATCGAACATCGCGCTGACGCAGATGGATGAAGTCACTCAGCAGAATTCGGCTCTGGTCGAACAGAACGCATCCGCTGCCAAGTCGCTCGAAGAGCAGTCCCAGGCGATGAACGAAAGCGTTAGCAAGTTCCGTGTGGGCGGCGACGAGCAACCGCAGAAGGCGGCGCGCGAGCGCGCCGCGCAGCCTGCACGCCGGGCGCGTACGGCCGCGCCGGCGGTCCGCGGCAATACTGCACTGGCGCAGGCGGCCGATCAGGAATGGGAAGAGTTCTAGAACGATCATGATCTCGAACGCCCGAAAGAAAGCTGCCGCGAGTGCGGCAGCCGGACTTGAAGTTCCTGATGCACCGCGCGAATTTGTGTTCTCGGATGCGGATTTCCGAAGTCTGGTCCAGCTCGCGCGCGAGCACGCTGGCATTGCGCTGTCGGACAGCAAGCGGAATCTCGTCTATACGCGAGTCTCGCGTCGGCTGCGTGCCCTGGGCTTCACCACGTTCAAGCAATACCGCGATCATCTCTCTGCAAATTCAGGCGAGATGGAGAGCTTCATTAATGCAATCTCGACGAATCTGACGAAGTTCTTCCGCGAGTCGCATCACTTCGATCACTTCCGCGCCAATGTGGTGCTTCCGTTCCTCAAAAGTCCGCATCGCGGGGATGGACGATTCCGCGTTTGGTCCGCGGGATGCTCGACCGGGGAGGAGCCGTACACGATCGCTGCTGTCTTAAGGCACGAGCTGCCGAGCGGAAGCCGTTACGACATCCGGATTCTCGCGACTGATATCGATACGGACGTGCTGGGCAAGGCGGCCCGTGGCGTGTACCCCGTCAGCAATTTTGAAAGCGTACCACGGACCTATCGCGATTATTTCGAGCCGACCAGCGAGGGTCGCGGTGACAACATGGTCGCGACCGAAGCGATCCGGTCGCTGATCGTGTTCCGCCGCCTCAATCTGATCGAGCCGTGGCCATTCAGTGGAAAGTTTGATGCGATCTTCTGCCGGAATGTCATGATCTATTTCGACAATCCGACGAAGACGGATTTGATCGATCGATTCATCAAATGCCTCAAGCCTGGAGGCTTTCTCTATATCGGCCACTCGGAGTCGTTTCACGGCGCGCACCCCGAACTGGAGCTTGTCGGCCGTACGACCTACCGGAGGAAGGCATGACCGCAGCAGCCGCAATGACTGCTGTTGCGAGCAAAGTCGAGCCGGCGGGCAGCCGCCGCTTTTACGATGCCGCGTCCGGAACATGGATGGTGAAGGTGTTTCCCGGCGACTTCTATGTCACCGAGCGCGCAGATGAAACGCTGGTGACCGTCCTGGGTTCCTGCGTGGCCGCCTGCATCCGCGATCCACGGCTCGGAATTGGTGGGATGAATCATTTCATGCTGCCGCAGGGCCGGACAGGGGGCTGGGGCCGCGATCCTGAGTCGACGCGCTTTGGCAACTTCGCAATGGAGAAGTTGATCAACGAACTGATGAAAAAGGGCTGCTCACGAGAGTCCCTCGAAATCAAAGTGTTCGGTGGCGGCAACGTGACCGAAAGCAACATCGCTGTAGGCACAGACAACGCCCAATTCGCGCTTCGATATCTTGAAGCTGAGAGGTTGAAATGCGTCGCACAGGACCTCGGCGGACGGTTCCCGCGGCGCATTCACTATTCCCCGGCGACCGGCCGGGTTGTCAGACGTCTGCTCGGCCGCGACGCCTCGGGCGCGGTTGCGAGAGACGAGCTCGAGCATGCAAAGCGCCTGTCGACGCGTTCGCCGGCTGGTGAAATTGACCTTTTTGAATGATTGGGAACGTGGCTATGGGCAAACCAGTACGTGTTCTAATTGTCGATGATTCAGCGTTGATCCGCCAGTTGCTGACGACGCTGCTCTCGTCAGACCCCGAGATCGAGGTCGTCGGGACCGCGGACGATCCTTTCGTGGCGCGCGAGCGGATCAAGGCGCTTAATCCGGATGTTGTCACGCTCGATGTCGAAATGCCGCACATGGACGGCATCACTTTCCTGAGGAAGATCATGACACTGCGTCCCATGCCGGTGATCATGATCTCAACACTCACGCAGGCCGGGGCCGATATCACCCTCGAAGCGCTCGAGATCGGTGCGGTCGACTTCATTGCAAAGCCGTCGGCCGACGCAGCTCATGCATTGCCCGCGCTGGCCGGCGAGTTGCAAGCCAAGGTCAAGGCTGCCGCGCGTACGCGAATTGCCGCCCGTGCCGCGCGGATTGCCGCGCCGGCCAAGAAGGTTGTGCGCTCCGTGCGAACCAATGGAAAGATTGTGGCGATTGGCGCGTCGACCGGCGGTGTTGAGGCGCTAAAGGTCGTATTGATGAATCTCCCGGCGGATTGTCCGCCGATTGTCATCACCCAGCATATGCCGCCGCGTTTCACGGAGGCCTTTGCACAGCGCCTGAATCGCGAATGTCCCATGGCAGTCAAAGAGGCGGCCGATGGCGACGTTATCGAGCAGGGTCATGTTTATATCGCGCCCGGCTCGCATCATCTTCAGGTGGTCAAGACCGCAACCGGCTATCGCTGCGCGCTCGACGACGGTCCGGCAGTCACCGGACATCGCCCGTCGGTCGATGTGCTGTTCCGTTCGGTGGCGCGTGCGGTTGGCCGCTCTGCCGTCGGGGTGATCCTGACCGGAATGGGGAAAGATGGTGCGGATGGAATGCTCGAGATGCGCAAGGCCGGTGCACTGACGATCGGACAGGATGAAGCATCCTCGCTGATCTACGGGATGCCCCATGTTGCGTTCGAACGCGGCGGCGTGATGCGGCAGTGTTCTCTCAACAATGTCGCCGATGCCATTCTCGATGCTTGTGAAGGAAAGATGGGACCGCAAGCGCCAAATCGCATGGCGCAGGCCACTGCGTAAGCGGAGCGCCCGGAGGAAATTGCAATGACGTGTCCGTATTCGACGAGGGGCTGACCATGGATTTGCCGAAGATGCTCGATCTTTCAGCTGCGATCAGCCTGCACGAGGAAATTCTGCGGTTGGTTCAAGCCGCGGGCGGCGGACGGCTGAATGCGTCAGATGTCGAGGTTCTGACATTGCCGTGTATCCAGATTTTGATCGCTGCAAAGCGTGACGCGAGGATCTGGATCGATCAGCCGTCGGAAGCGTTTGTCACTGCCTTTGCCGATTTGGGCCTTGATTGGGCCGAGGGTATGCGTGAGTTGCCGGCGCCGGCAGCGCAGCCTGCCGTTGAAGCCGCAGCGGCAAATCCCGTTGCCGGTATGGTGGCCGAGGTCGCATCCGCTTTCTCTGCCGAATTGCCGGCAGCACCGGTCGTGCAGGACACGAAACCTCTGGATCAGGGCGGCAGCTCGGCGGTCGATCTCATTGAGGAGTCCGCGTCAGCAGTCAACAATATCCGGATCCTGACGATCGACGACTCCAAGACGATGCGTGACATGTTGATGCTGACTTTAGTGGATGCTGGCTTCGACGTGATCCAGGCCGTCGATGGCAAGGATGGGATCGACATGCTCGAACGCGAAAACGTCGACGTTGTCATCACCGATATCAACATGCCGCGCATGGACGGTTACGAGGTTGTGCGTCAATTGCGGGCGCGGCCCGAGCATAAAACGACACCGATCCTGGTTCTCACCACCGAGAGCGAGGCCGAAAAGAAAAATATCGCGCGCGAGGCCGGTGCCACCGGCTGGCTGGTAAAGCCGTTCGATCCGGAGCGATTGGTTGCGACGGTTCGCAAGGTGGCCTGCTAGGAAAGGACGACGCCGATGGCGAGTTTTGAGCAACTCAAGCAGACCTTCTTCGACGAATGCGCTGAAGGGATGCAGCAGATCGAGCAGGGCCTCAGCGATATGCGGGAGGGCCTTGGCTCCGATGACACGATCAACGCGGTTTTTCGCGCCGTTCACTCGGTCAAAGGCGGCGCGGGAATTTTCGGATTTGAAGCGCTCGTTGGCTTTGCGCATGTGTTCGAGACGACTCTCGATGCGGTGCGGCGCGGCGATCTCGCGGCCACAACCGACGTGGTCGATGTCTTGCTCGCGTCAAGCGACGTTCTGTCCGATCTGGTGCAGATTTCACGCGCGGGCGATGCAATCCCCGCGGGTTTCGGCGACGAAACGCGCAAGGCGCTGGAACGTTTACTGGGTGAGGAGTCCTCAGGAGAGGAAGAGGCTCCCGCCGACTTCGAAGGGTTGGATTTCGTTCCGGTTCGCGCAGATGCAGCGGACTCCGACGAGATGGCGGATTTCGACGGGCTCGATTTCACCCCGGTAAAGGCCGACACATTCTCCTCCGGTCCGCGTTCGTTCGAAATTGCTATTCGGCCCGGCGCAGACATGCTGAGAAATGGAAGCGACCCGCTTCTCCTGATCCGGCAAATCCGTCAGCTTGGCGAGCTGGAACTGACTGCCAACACCGAGCGGCTGCCGGATTTGACGTCGCTCCGGCCCGAGATCGCCTATCTCAGCTGGACCGGTACCCTGAAGACCGAAGCGACGCGCGAGCAGTTGCAGGACATTTTCGACTTTGTCGGCGATTGCGAGATCACGATCAACGAGATCGGCGGCGGTGACGCCACCGATGAGCCGGCCCAGACCGGCACGCCTGTTGGCGCTCTTCCAGTTGTCGAAGCTGCGCCTCCGGTGGCGCCGGTCGCTGTTACACCTCCCGCCGCACCCGTAGCAGCGCCTGTTGCGGCGGCGCCGCAACCCAAACCGGCCGCGCCCCAGCCCGTCGTGGAGGCGCCTGGCGAGCGGGCGGCCCCCGTCCGGCCTGCGAAGCCGCAAGCCACGACCACCCGTATTGAGCTCGAGAAGATTGACCGTGTTGTGAACATGGTCGGCGAACTCGTGATCGCGCAGGCGATGCTCGGGCAGATTGTGCACGATTTGCCGGAAGGCGTCAGCGATCGGCTGTCGCAGATCCTCGATGAGGTGGTGCACCACACCCGCGAACTGAAAGATGGTCTGATGTCGATGCGTGCTCAGGCCGTCGGTACGGTGTTTCAGCGGATGCCGCGATTGGTGCGTGAGACTGCAGCGAAGGTTGGCAAGAAGATCCGGCTTGAACTCGCCGGTGAGACCACCGAGGTTGATCGTTCGATCATCGAGCGGTTGACCGATCCGCTGACACACATCATTCGAAACTCTGTAGATCACGGCATCGAGGCACCGGAGGTTCGTCTCGCCGCCGGAAAGAGCGAAGAGGGAACCATCCGTCTTTCTGCGGAGCACCGCGGCGGGCGCATTGTGATCGAGGTGAGTGACGACGGCGGCGGCATCAACACCGAGAAAGTGTTGCAGAAGGCAAGAGAGAAAGGTCTGGTGAGCATGGATGCGGTGCTCACGGAGGACGAGATCAACAATCTGATCATGATGCCCGGTTTCTCGACGGCCGATGTCATATCCGACATCTCCGGCCGCGGGGTCGGCATGGATGTCGTGAAAACCAACATCCAGGAGATCGGGGGGCGCCTGTCGCTGCAATCGGTGCGTGGCAAAGGCACGACCATCCAGTTCGCACTGCCGCTTACCCTGGCCGTGATGGACGGCATGGTGATCAAGGTAGGCCGCGAAACCTATGTGATGCCGATGTCCATGATCGTGGAATGTCTGCGGCCGCCGCGCTCAAGCATCAACAATCTTGTCGGCACGCGCGGCATGCTGCAACTGCGGGGCGATCTTGTTCCCTTGGTGTATCTGGGGGACCTGCTTCATATCGGTTCGTCCGCCGATCTGTCCGGGGAATGTGTGGTCATCATTACCGATGCAGGCGATGGAACGCGCCTTGGGCTGGTCGCCGACGAATTGTGCGGGCATCAGCAGGTGGTGGTGAAGAGCATCGAGGAAAGCTATGGCCCGGTGCCCGGCGTTGCCGCCGCCACCATTCTCGGGAATGGAAGTGTCGCTCTCATTCTTGATGTCGAGAAATTGTCCGACCTTGCGGGCGATTCCTCATCGTCGATTAACGCGCAAAAGAGCAATTCGTTTGCGAAAGTCGCTTAACAACGAGCCTGAGGCTGTGCCGACGAGATCGTGCGGCGGCGGGTTAAGGAGATATTAATATGCCAAACGCAGTGGCGCTCAAGGTCCTGGTTGTCGACGATCAGGAGAGCGTGAGAAAAATGACGGCGATGACACTGGAACAGATCGGGATTCGCCTCATTCATGAAGCCGAGAATGGCAAGAAGGCGATGGAAATTGCATCGCTTCAGCCGATCGATCTGATTATTTCAGATTATTACATGGACGAGATGGACGGCCTGGACCTGCTGCGCGCCGTGCGCGGGCATCCTGTAGTCCGACGTGTTCCTTTCATCTTGCTGACCGGACGTGGAGATCGTGAGCTTGTGGTCAAGGCGGCGCAGGCCGGCGTCAACAACTACCTGATCAAGCCCTTTACGGTCCAGGTTCTGCGCCAGAAGATCGAACAGGTTATGGGGAAGTTGTCGTAAATGAATCGTTCTGCCGCGCTCAGCGTTGAGCCGGAAGCCGGGCCGGGGAATAGCCCTGCGCCGGACGGCGCGTTATCGGATATCGCTGCTCTGCTTGGCGTTCTGGCGACACTGTTCCTCGACAATGTCCGCGAACTGGAAGACACTGTCGCTCGTGTGACGGAACTGATCACGCGCGATGGCAGGCCCGATCGTGAGCTGATCGTGACCTTGCAGAGTTTTGACCGGCTCAAGCAGGAGTTCGAGGCTTTGAGCGGTGCGCTTGCCCGTTATGCGGAGTCGACGAATGCGCTTCCTGCCACCGGCGACGGTCCGCGCGAGCCGTTCGGCCGCGACGTGATTCACGAAATCACGCTGGCCGATCTGAAAGAAAGATTTTTGGACCGCCTGGAGAATGGACTTGGGGCCGCAATGCAGCCGCTGCCAGAGCCGTCGGAAAGCGAAATTGAAGTCGACGTGATCTTCTAATCGGCCTTCCCGGGGATACTACGGTTGGCGCGCTCCAGCATTCTGTGGAGACCGCTAGTCATTTCCGGCACCTGATCCGGATGAATGTTGCGATAGGTGTGGCGCTTGGCAAGAAACAGCGCATCGATATGACACTCAACGACCTCTGCATCGTAGGGTGCGCCGTTCTGAACGGCTTCGAGCACACGGCAGAGATTGTCGGCGACGAATGTGAGCAGCGGCAGACCCATCGTCGTACCGGTGTCGCGTAACTGGCGGCAACGCTCATAGATCTCGTCGATTCTTATTCTGTCGGACTGCCCTGCCGCGGCGACGCTCCGAAGCGCGCGGGAGAGCTCCTGCAATTCGTGCTCGGCCCAATCAATGAAATCAGCCTTGTGGACTTCAATGCCGGTTTCGGCCTGCTGGATAGCGATATCACGCGGCACGCCGCCGGGACGTTGAGCCAGTTCCTGAAAGCGCGTCTTGACGTTGAAGATGCGCACATTGGGGGGTGTCTTGGCACTCATTCGCTTTGTCCGGCGCGGGCTGCCTGGAAGAGGCTGTCAATGTCGTCCTGCTCGAGATTAGGTTCGGTCGCCTCGGCCACTTCGATTGTTTTGTCACTGGCCCGCCGTCCGACGCCCGTTGGATAGCCCTCGATCTTGAAGCGTCGGTCAGGGCCGAAATAGGTCGGGCAATCGATGAACTGACGCCGGTCGAATGCGATCCAGACCAGACGATCGTACAAGGTGGTCGGCGACATCGGTTTCACCACGACCATATTGGCTCCGACGTCGCGCGCCTCCTTGACCGTGGACTGATGCGCATCGCTGGTCATGATCAGAATCGGAAGCGTCCGGTTCTCATTATCGGTGTTTCGCCGGATCGCCTGCGTCACCGCAAGTCCGTTCTGCGGCGGAAGCTTGGCGTCGAGGATCAGAATATCGATCTTCTGCTGCATCAGAGCCGACAGGACGCCGGCTGCGTCGCCCGCCTCCAGGATGCGGTTCGCTCCGAAGCCGCGCAGCATGCTGTAGACCACCCGACGCATGAATGGCCCGGAATCGGCAATCAATATTGTCAGGTCTCGGAGATTGACTGAGACGTTTTTCAGCGATTTCGGCTTGTGTTCGGCAACGTGCACGACAATCACTCAAACGGCTGCGCAATAGACGGATGCCGGGACGCATCATTCGCGATGGTCGGCCTCATTCATCGTCGATTTAGGATAATATTGCGTTAACAACGCACAGACGCTGTGAGATTTGAGCGGGCCGATTCCCAACGTGTTGCAAGAAGGGTGTTTCCGGCTCCCGATCTGACCGGCCGGTTACGTCAGGTCGCCCCCCCAATTTTGGGTCGGCGCTGCACGGCGCGGGCGTTGCGTAAAGCCAGAGTTCGGGGAACCGGCTCCCCGTCGCCCTGCAAGGTCAGGCGGCCATCTGGGGTTGGGAGAGCCCGCGGCGAGCTTCGTCAGCGCTGCCCCGGTCCTTTTCGTTTCAGCTGCTTTGCAGCGTCCGCCGATGAAACTCTGGCCGAGGCTCAAGGTTCCGTGATCGGTGCGCAACGCCTCTCGACCGAACTGGCAATCGTTCCCGGCCGACACATATTCAAGGTCACGGAACACTGAACCTGGTTGCAGGGTTAGACGGCCATGAGCAAGGTCATTTCCATCACTGCGGTGCGCGCCGAAAGGCTCAAGCAAGTTCTCGCGATCCATGCCGGCAAGCGGGAGACTGTTATCGTCGAGACCGCAGGCGGGCATGTTTCCGCGGAAAAGATCATCTGTCGGGAACGGTTCGTCGAAATTCTCGACGTGAACGGGGATTATCGCGTCATCGATTACAGCGACATACGGGCTGTGCGCGCCGCTGCGCTCGCCCAGACGAGCGTCGTGAATGCACGCGGTGAATTCATGCCGACTCTGAAACTCGCCGCTTCAAGCCGTCCAGCGGCTATCCTGCCATTTGACCGGTTTGCGTCGTCCTCAATGACCTCAGGCCGGAAGCCGCAGTAGCGGTTGTCCCATCAGGATACGATGGCCTTCGGCCAGTCCGGGCTGAAGCTCGAAACCGTCCGGCGCAAATACGATGATGGTCGAGCCATGCTCGAACCATCCCATCTCTTGGCCCTTCGAAAGCCCGACCTCGCAGGTGATGGTCCTTGCGCCGCGATAATGCGTCCCGAGCGTCAGATCGAGGAAATGCAGCCGCACACTGGCAACCAGAATGGCGGCAACCGGGACGAGAGTCACGATTGCGCCTGTTGGTAGCCGGGTCCGGATCGCCGCCCGTTCGTTGCGGCAGAACAGTTTCTCGATCCTTTTGAGCGCGATCGGGTTTACGTTCCATGTGTCCCCCGAAATCGCGGTCACCTGTTCCACCGTGCAGTCGTAGGGTGCATGGAAGCGGTGATACATGCTGGCGGTCAACCGCAGCGTGACGTATCGCCCATTGCGGTACGCTTTCTCAAACGCGGGGTCAGCGACGAGTTCGCTGATTCGGTAGGACAGGCCCTTCACTTGCAGAAGGGTGCCATTGTCAACCCGGCCGCAGGCTCCGACGATGGCATCGCATGGGCTTGTCAAAATGGCTGGATCGCGATCGACCGGCCTTGCTCCATCCTTCAGTTCGCGCGTGAAGCAATCGTGCATACTCTTGAATTTCGTCCTTTTCGCTTCGCTCAGATCGAGGTCCGAAAACAGGCGCCAGAGTCCGATCGACAGGTCGCGCAAGATGGGGTTCTCGACCTTACTCAGCCAGCCGACGAACTGCGTCACGAGGCGCCGCGGAATCCGATTGGTCAGAAGGAAATTGAGTTCTTGCCCTATGGGATCAAACAGTCTGCGCAGTGTCATCATCCTGTTTTCTTCTTTCCGTACCGCTTCGGTCATGGATTCGTCACACACCGCCATTGCACTCTACGCTGCCGGAGCGGCCGCGCTGGTCGCGCTGCTTCCAAAAGTGAAAGCGCGCCTTACTCTGTCTGGGGCGAAGCACCGGTCGCTTGAAGGGCACGCGCGCATGTCGCGGCGGCTCGCGTCCTTGATTCCGTTCTACGAGTACAATGAACGAGAGTTTTTTCAGACCGATAATGCGCCGCAAGATATTGTCGTGCGGCGGCGGGACGGCTTCAGTCGATTGACCGAGTATTACAGGTCTCACTTTGCCAAGACCGCGCAGCTGACCTCCGAAGCCGCTGCAGGAATCTCCGATCTGCAATTCACCGCACGCTATCGCGTTCCGTTCCAGTTCAGCCGGATCGTGCGAGATAATCTGAAGAGCGGGTCGTTTCTCCAGGCGTCGAGCGGTGTCACTGTCACCGATCTCGACGGGAATGTATTCTACGATGTGACCGGCTCTTATGGCGTGAATGTTTTCGGCTACGATTTCTATAAGGAATGCATCGACAGGGGAGCGCAGCGGGTGCGCGATCTCGGCCCCGTTCTCGGCGGCTATCATCCGGTCATCCTCGATAATGTGCGCCGCCTGAAGGAGATTTCCGGACTCGACGAAGTGTCGTTCCACATGTCCGGCACCGAGGCGGTGATGCAGGCGGTCCGGCTCGCCCGCTATCATACGCGGCGTACCCATGTCGTGCGTCTGTGCGGCGCCTATCACGGCTGGTGGGGCGACGTGCAACCGGGTATCGGCAACCCGGTCCCGGCGGATTACACCTATACGCTGAGCGATATGTCGGAGAAGACGCTCAGCGTGCTGCGGTCGCGGAAGAATATCGCCTGCGTCCTGGTCAACCCTGTCCAGTCGCTGCATCCGAATGCAAATGCGCCGAGCGATACCTCGCTGGTCGATGGGTCCCGCCGCGCTCATTTTGACCGCAAGGCCTACGCGGCCTGGCTGCAAAAGCTTCGCCAAGTCTGTAACGAAAGCGGCATTGTGTTGATTTTCGACGAGGTTTTTGTCGGCTTTCGGCTCGCTCGCGGTGGCGCGCAAGAATATTTTGGGGTCAAGGCGGATATGGTGACCTACGGCAAGACGCTTGGCGGCGGTCTGCCTGTCGGTGTGGTGTGTGGACGAGCCGATCTGATGCGCCGCTTCCGTGAGCACCGGCCGGCCGACATCTGCTTTGCGCGCGGTACCTTCAACTCGCATCCTTATGTGATGGCGGCAATGAACGAGTTTTTGCTGCGTCTGGACGAACCGGAGCTCAGCGGCGTGTATGACGGCCTGGATGAGACTTGGAATCGCCGCGCCGAAACTCTCAATACGCGGCTCGCGAAAGCAGGTCTTCCGGTTCAGGTCGCGAATCTGTCGTCGATCTGGACGGTGCTGTATACGCGGCCGTCGCGATACAATTGGATGCTGCAGTTTTATCTGCGCGCCCATGGTTTGGCGCTGAGCTGGATCGGCAGCGGACGGCTGATATTCAGTCTGAATTATTCGGAAGCGGACTTCGAGGCGGTAGCGGATCGTTTCGTCGCTGCAGCTTCCGCGATGGAGCGGGATGGTTGGTGGTGGACTGAGCCATCCATCACCAACAAGTCCATCAAGCGGGCGCTGCTGCGCGAGATGATCGTTCATCGGCTGGGCACCTGCTGGTAGATTGGACCGGGCCGTTACAGCGGTCGTAGTGCGACTTCTTCCTCATCGTCGGCAGCTTCATTCGGACGATGCTTGCCGTGGTTCGGGTCGATCAGTTCGCCGCGCAACAGATAGAGTGGTGCCTTGTAGTAAAGCTTGATGTCGTGGAACGGGTCTGTGAGGATTTTGGTTGCCCAGACAAGACCAGTCTGTACGTCACGAATGAAGAATAGCTGGATGGTGCGGGCGACAAGGCCTCCGAGGCCGATCGCCAGCCAGATTTTCGCGGTTTGCCGGATGAAGTCCCCGACGCTAGCCGCCGGCTCGAAGATGCCGAACAGGGTCGGATCGACCAGCAGCGCCAATGGCGACAGCGCCCAGATCGAAAGCAGAACGATCTTGCGGTGCAGATTGTAGCCGACCTTGATCTCCTCCTTGTGCTCGTGGGTGGCTTGATTGATATGGTCGTAGCCTTTCGGCTCGAAGAAGAAGTGCCCTGCCTGCCTGGAGGTCATCGATACCAGCCAGCCGATCAGTGCAGCAATGGCCGGATCAAAGAAAACCATCACATAGGCAACCAGGAAGCTAATGGCACTGACGAGATGCAGCGACTGGTTAATTCGGCTGTGATGATAATAGCGGTGGTCGTCCCAGCGCTGCTCGCGAAGCGCTTCCATGAATCCCATGGCAATTCCCCTGTAGGTCGATTCGGTGGTCATATCCGGCCGGGCTGGCTGTGGCCGTGGCAGCGACGCTTAAGTGACTATTGCTTCCTGGAAGGCTCGGAGGCGTTATTGCCGTTTGCGATTCCGATCGGTTGCATCTCGTCCTTTTTCCGGAATCGGATGAGAGCGAAGTGACCGAGCGGCGGCATCTTTCGGCGTTCGACCAGTTCGATGCATGGTGTCCGCGCTTCCCAGGCGAGATAGCGCTCCCAGCCGAATTCGGTGCGCCAGCCAAGCTTGCGTGCCGCCGGGGCGACGAAGTGCTCAATGGAGCGGCGGATGCCGGTTTCTTCGCTGAGGCGGCTTGCCAGAATAATTTCGCCGCCAGGTTTGAGGACGCGCGCAAACTCGTCGAGCGTAGCCTCAGGCCGCGGTACGGTCGAAACGACATATTGCGCTATGACGACATCGAATGAGTTGTCAGGGAATTTGAGGTTACTGGCGTCCATAACGGACAGTTGCTCGACATGTGAGAGCTTCATTTCGCTGACGCGGGCGCGTGCCCTTGCGAGCATCTGCGGAGATATGTCGATTCCGACAATCCGATTGTCCGGCGAATAATCTCTGAGCGCGATCCCGGTCCCGATCCCGACCTCGAGAATGCGGCCGCCGATGCGTTCGGCCGCCGCGATCGCGGCCCGACGGCCGCGATGAAAGATCGGACCGAAAACGATGTCATAGACAGGCGCCCATCGATCATAGTCGCCGATGGCCGCCTCGTTATCGCAAAGTTGTTGAGCCTTCATGTGTTCGCCAATTGGGTGGAGGAAGACTGTGCGGATGTGCACTGAAATCGTGTTTGCGTTCGTCTCGTGAGTTCCGAATTGAGCAGCGCGAGGACCTATGCGGCCGTCGCGCACCCGCGTCGGTCCAAACATCGCTCTCGGTTGTTGGTAGAATCGATCCTGTGAAACTATTACGAAATGACATGTCAGCTTTATTACAGCGCTTGTATGTGGCGCAGTTGACTGCTCTGTCCTCACCGAGACCGGGTGGGAAAGGCTCAAGCTGCAGCCCGGTTCGCGAGGGGACGAAGCGGTTCCATCAATTCGGTGCTACGCCTTTGCGCCGGCGCGGCCGAGGGCACGGTCGTGCCCGCCTTAATGGATCAAAAACGCGCTATCGGTTTAATACCGCTCCTTATTTTGCCCGCCTTCGGGTAGAATCTTTGCCGCACGAAGCCGGGGCGGCATTCGGGTACGCGGCGGTTCATGAACATCATTCTCGTCAAGGTTCTGGCGACGGCTCTAGCGTTCAGCCAGGCCACGACCCGGCCGGACTCCATCAAAGCCGAATTCGATCCGGTCAGGGATCAGACCGAGGTCGGGGACCTTTTGCAGGCCGGCTGCCTGCACATGCGCAGATCATTTGATATCGAGCAGATCAATCTCGACGACCTGATCGCGACCGCCATGGACGACAAGGGCGCCCTCGGCGAGGAGATCAAGGCCTTGAAAGGCCTGTCATTTTCCGACCTGCACGCGGTTTACCGGCAATATTGCAAGGGCGAAGCGGTCGAAAATTCCCCGGTTGATCTGACCGAGGTCATCAAGTTCTACAACGATGCTCTGAAAGATCTGCCGGATGTCGGCAAGTTGAAGGGCCTGAAACTGCCGGGGATGAGCCTGGTCCTCGACGGCAAGGGCGAGCGCTTCGCCGAGGTGTTTACACCCGAAAACCGGCGGATCTGGGTTCCGATCGCCGACATCCCCGAGACCGTCCGCAACGCCTTCATCGCCGCCGAGGACAAGCGGTTCCTGCAGCATAAGGGCGTCGACGAGCGCGGCCTGGTCCGCGCCTTTGTCGGCAACCTGGCCCAGCCAGGGCGGCCGCAGGGCGGCTCGACCATCACCCAGCAGCTCGCAAAGACCATTCTGGTCGGCAACGACGTCACCTATGAACGCAAGCTGCGCGAGATCGTCGTCGCCTCGCAGATCGAGCGCAGTCTGAGCAAGACCGAGATTCTCGAACTCTATCTGAACTCGATCTATCTCGGCCGCGGTGCCTGGGGCGTGGAAATGGCGGCGCAAGGTTATTTCGGCAAGTCGGTTGGCGCGCTCACTCCGGTTGAGGCCGCCTTCATCGCCGGACTGGCGAAAGGCCCGAGCTATTTCAGTCCGGACCGCAATGCCGGCCGGGCGCGCGACCGGATGGTTTATGTGCTCGGCCGCATGCGCGACGATGGCATGATTGCGTCGGTGGATCCCAAGGTGCAGTTGCCTTCGATGGTTCCGTATGAGCGTCTGCGCCCTGATACGGGGTTTCATTTCCTCGATCAGGTCGCCCGCGAGGCGCGGACGATCCCGGCGGTCGGCTCACTGAACGAGTCGTCCTATGTCGTGCGCTCGACGCTCAATCCAGAGCTGCAGCGCGCGACCGAATCCATCCTGCAGGAAGGTCTGGCACGCTACGAGCTGAATACCGGCCGTTTCAAGTTTCAGGGCTCCGAGGCGAATATCTCGGAGGCCCTCAAATCCATGACCGACGAGCGCCGCGGCAGCGATCCAGCCTGGCTCGCCGCGCTCAAGTCGGTGCGGCTTCCTCTCTACGATGTCCATTGGGAGCCGGCGGTCGTGCTTGAAAATGCACGGACCAAGAAAGGCGATGTGCTCACCGTTGGCCTCGCCGATGGCCGCATCCTGCCGCTCAATCCCTGGAATGCTGCGACCCGCCGCGCGCTCCAGGTCAACGATGTGGTCTATGTCCGCGTCCGTGAAGCTGCCGGCAAGCAGGGCGCGCGGGCCGAGCTGCGGGTCCGCCCGGCCGTGCAGGGTGCGGCGCTGGTGCTTGAAAACAAGACCGGACGAATCCTTGCAATGGCCGGCGGATTTTCGTTCCCGAACAGTCAGCTGAATCGTGCAACGCAGAGTGCGCGGCAGCCAGGCTCGACGCTGAAGCCGTTGACCTACCTCGCGGCGTTGCGCAACGGACTGCAGCCCAATACCCTGGTCATGGATGCACCGATAGTTCTGCCGCCGATCGGCGGCGATACCCGTTACGCCCGGCCGAAGGATTACTGGGCGCCGCGCAATGCAGGCGGTGGCGCGGGCGGTGCCGTGACCTTGCGGCGCGCGCTCGAAGATTCCCGCAATCTCGCGACCGCACAGCTGATGGCAAACGGGATCGAAGGGAGTGCCGAACAGGGGCTCGACAGGATCTGCGAGCTTGCGATCGAAGCACAGCTTTACAAGGAGTGCAGCCGCTTCTACCCATTCATTCTCGGCGCGCAACCGCTGCGGCTGGTGGATCTTGCCGCGTTCTATGCCGCGATTGCCAATGAGGGCGCGCGCCCGGTGCCGCATGTGATCGACTCGGTCGAGCAGGGCGGGCGTCAGATCTTCAAGGCGGACAACAACCTGGTCCACTGGATCGGTTCTGCCGATCGCGCCGCATTCTTCCAGCTCAAGTCGATGCTGCAGGGTGTTTTCTTGCGCGGCACCGCACGCTCCGCGAAGCATCTCGCGACCTATGCCGCGGGTAAAACCGGTACAACCGATAACGAACTGGATGCTTGGTTCGTCGGCTTCACCAACGACGTCACGATTGCAATATGGGTCGGCTATGACAATGCCGAAGGCCGCCGGACGCTCGGCCGCGGGCAGACCGGTGGCCGTGTGGCGCTGCCGATGTTCGAGCCTATTCTTGAGGCGGTCTGGCGCACCCATGCGCCCAAGGTCGCTCTGAACGGGCCGTCGCCTGAGGCCGCGCGCGATCTCGTCGCCGTGCGGATCGATCCGTACACCGGCGATGCAGACCAGTATGCCGGACATCGGGCGGGCGGCAGCGTCGAATATCTGCGGCGTGACGCTGCCGGCGGCATTGCCGACACGCGGTACAAGATCGTGTCGCGTGGCGACTACGATTATTACCGGGGCAGCGAGGGATATGATGAGGACGGTAGCCCGATGCAGAACTGGCCGTACGACAACCGTTACGGCAGTTTCTATCCGCCGCAATCGGGCTTTTCCGGACAGTATTATGGACAGCGGGTTCAGCCGCGCTCGCCTGAGTTCTTCGAAGACGACAGATATGGCGCGCGAGCGCCGCGACGCATCGATCCCGATTACTTCTTCGGCTTCTTTGGGCGCAGACCTTATTGAGCGATACTGAACGATGATCCGAAAGGCCGCTCTGCTTGGCGCATGTGTCTTTGCGCTCTGCCACCCCGTTCACGCCAACGATTTTAAGATCGAACAGGTGCCGTCGCTGGCATCCGTTTCTGTGGAGCGGCTTCAGCCGCGCACCATCATCTTTTCCGAACAGCGGGCGGACAAGGCGACCGATGCCGCAAACGAGCTTGTCCCGTTCGAGGAATGGCTCGCCAAGCAGCCGCTGCAGCACCGGCTTCTGTCTCTCCACCCCGATTTCAAGGAGCCATCGGGTACCAAGCTCTCGATGTATGTGGCAGAAGCACGCTTCCGGATGTCGAAACCCGCACAAGCGTTCGACCTGTCGCGCTACGCAACTCTGACATTTCTCGAAAAGCTCGATCCGGCAATCAAACATCAGACCATCACTACTTCAGACGCAATTCCGAACAAGGAACCTTCGGCGGCAAATCGGCTTCCGGGCCGCAAATGGTGCGAGCTGGCCGCGGGGTGTTTTCACTCGCGCTACAAGTTCGAAGGCCGTATTCCGGCCGGCATTCTGCTGGTCAACAAGCTGCGAGACGAGACCAAGAAACCGATTCCCGATTTCATCGAATTCCAGAGCGAAATCCGATTATACTCCCCTGGCGATCCGCAAATTTCCGACTTGCCGCGTCTGACCGGGATCGATGCACCCGTCGGCGGTGCCTTCGAGCAGAGTATCTTCTGGGTTAACCAGGTCATTCATTCAGGGAAGATACTTGCTGTCGTCCAGCAGAACCCGTCGGACACCAGGAGTGCAATCGCGACACTCTATCTCGTTCTCGCGATTCGATCCGACGCCCTCACCAAGCAGCGCGACTTCCTGAACGCCCCTATTCTGCGCAACCTTGTGCCGGCGCAGTTGCTGATGGGGCGCAGTTCGTTCAACAGCGGACAGTCCATCAGTGCGGGCCTGCCGCAATTTGCGCGCGGCCGGATCAAGGCCATCGCCGAGATGATAGAGCAGGAGCGATGATCCCGCAGCGGGCTCGCTTTGCGGAATCCGCAGGCTTGCCGATGCCGAAGCGACACGGGCAGCACCTGTCAGTTCATCAGCAGCCAGACACCGGCAAGCGACAATGACGGGATATAGGTGATCAGCGCCAGTGCGACGAGATAAAGGATCACGAACGGGACGATCCCGCGATAGATCGATTTCAACTCGATCCCGAGCACCGACTGGGCAACGAAAATGTTGATCCCGAAGGGCGGCGTAAAAAGTCCGATCGCGAGATTGACCGTCATGATGATGCCGAAATGCACCGTGTCGATGCCGAGCGCCTTGACGACTGGAATCAGCAGCGGTGTCAGTAAAAGGATTGCGGACAACGGGTCGAGGACGCAACCGACAAGCAGCAGCAACAGGTTGACGATCAGAAGAAATGCAAACTGGCCGACGCCGAGTCCCTGAAGCCAGTTCACCAGCGCTGCCGGCACCTGGTTGACCGTCAGCAGCCAGGAAAACACTCCGGCACAGGCCACCACAATCAGGATCTGCGCGGTAAAGCGCACTGTCGCGGCCGCGGCATCGACAATATCGAACCAGCTCAGTTCGCGGAAAACGAAACGGGTCACGAATATCGCGTAAACGCAGGCGACGGCCGCGGCCTCGGTCGGAGAAAACACGCCGCCATAGATGCCGCCGAGAATGATGGCAGGCGCGCCCAGAGCCCAAACCGCGCGTGCTGTCGCTTGCAGAAAGCGCCGGATGTCGAATGGTTCGCCGGCGCCGAACCCGGCGGATTTGGCGCGCCACATCACATAAGCCGCAAGCATGATCGCAATCAAAATGCCAGGAATGATGCCCGCCGCATAAAGCCGGGGCACGGATTCCTGCGCCGCGGCGCCATAGACGATCATCGGGATGCTGGGCGGAATGATGATGTCGATAGCGCCCACCGCGGTAATCAGGCCGGCGGCGAACGGCTTCGGGTAGCCGTCTTTCACCATCGAGGGATACATGACCTTGCCGATGGTGGCGACGGCGGCAGCACTGACCCCGGAAATCGCGCCGAAGATCGTGGCGGTTCCGACCGTAGTGATGCCGATGCTGCCGCGCAAGGGGCCGACACTGCTCTGCACGAAATCGACCAGACGGCGCGCAACGCTGCCGCGGCCCATCAATTCCCCAGCATAGATGAAATAGGGAACAGACAGGAGGGCGTAGGCGCTGACCGAGCCGAACAGATTCTGATGCAACGCCGCCAGCGGCACATTCATGAAAAGGACAAGCGCGACCGTGACCGCCGTGAGCAGCACGAGGAATATCGGAAAGCCCAGCAGCAGCAGAACGAGAGGCACGAAGCCGAGTGCGAAACTCATGGCTCGTCCCGCTCCATGCGATCGCCAGCCTGCGCGCCGGGTGAAAGGACCCGGCGCACGCCGCGCAGCACCACCATCAGCGCCATGACCGCAAATCCGGCCGCCACCGCGCTATGAGGAATCCATGTGGGGATCTGCGCAATATCGCTGACGGCACCCAGCGCATAGATTCGCTCGATATATTTGTACGAATGCCAGGCAACGAAACCGGAGATCGCGAGCATCACCAGAATTTCGAACAGGCCTACAAGCCATCGCACGATCGGCGGGCATGCGGCGATAATGACATCCATGCGCAGGTGGGCGTCGCGCCAGGTAACGAAAGCAGCGCCGAGGAATGTGATCCAGATCAGGATATAGATTTCGAGCTCGGAGGCACCATTGATGGCATAGCCGCCCAGATAGCGGCCGATGACATTGGCGAAATTGAGCGACAGTCCGAAAAGCAGAAAAGCGGCAAGGACGCGCTCGAGGAGAGTGACGAGCGCGTCCACACGTTTGTCAATCGTAGCGTACAAGACGAAGCCTTTACTTCGAGCGGTCGGCGGCCGCAGCGAGCGTGTCGAAGTCGGCCTTGATCGCCGCATTTGCGCTGAGCAGCCCCGGCAGAACCGACTTCACCTGTTCGAGATAGGCAGCGCTCTCGGCATCGGGCAATACGATCAGCTCGCCGCCATTCTTCTTCCAGACATCGCCGGTGCGGGCCACGTCCTCGATGGCGAACTTCTCGACCTTCTGCTGCGCCTTGAACGCTTCCTCTCGCACCATCGCTTCGAGATCCGGTCCAAGCGACTTGAGGAAGTTACGGTTGGCCATCACGGGCGCGATCAGGAAGGAGCCGGGCAGGCCGGTCAAGCCCTTGGCGACATCATAATACTTGAACGCCGTGAAGACGGTGGCAGAGGCGATCAGGCCGTCGATGGTGCGGTTCTGCATGGAGGACAGCACCTCGCCGAGCGGCATCGAGACCGGGTTGGCGCCGAGCTTCTTGAACGGCTCGATCTGCAGCGGCGCCGCACCCGGAACACGAATCTTCTGGCCTTTGAAGTCGGCGACCGCGCGGATCGGCTTGTGCGAGAGCAGGAACATCGGACCATGCGCGAGAATGGCGATCGGCTCGATGCCCTTGCTGTTGCCGAGAGTGGCGAGCTGCTTGCGGACCGCGGGGTCCGCGAATACGCGCTGCGCATGCGCCATATCCTTGAAGAGGCCGGGCGCGTCGAACACCTGAAAACGCGGCTCAAGACCGATGAAGAATCCGGAGGCCGGCACCACGGCCTCGATGGTGCCAAGCGCCGTGCCCTCGACGGTCGCCGGGATCGGTCCGAGCTGGTTGGCCGGATAGAACTCGACTTTGATCTTGCCGCCGGAACGGGCCTCGATCGCGGCCTTGAACTCCTTCGCCCATTCCTGGCTGAGATCGTTCACTGTCGGCGACGAAATCTTCATGGTGTGGGTTTGCGCCTGTGCTGCCGTGACCGACAGGAGCGCGGCGGCGCCAAGCGCGAAACTACGGAACAAATTCATGATTCCTCCCTGTGGGCATTGTTGTCCCATTGTCCGGACGAAGTGATTGACAGGTCAATACTGTCCCTTCGGCTCAAGGCCAAAGGCGTACTGGCCATACATCGTGCCGACCGCATCCCAGTTGAGACTGATATGCGAGCTCGCGGCGTGAATGTCACGCCAGAAGCGTTGCACCGGATGCTGCATGCCAAGAGCGGAGCCGCCCATGGCGAGAAACACCGCATCGACCGCCTGCACGCACAGCTTGGTCGCGAACGTATGCGTCAGCCGGTTGCGCAGGCGCATATCAACGCCGACGGTCTTGCCAGCGTGAACGGCTTCGCTGGTCTCGCGCAGGTCGCGATGGATCATCAGTTGCGCGGCATCGATCGAAGCGGTGGCTTCCGCGACCCGCAGCTGAACCGTCGCAAATTCCGACATCCGGTTGTTGCCACCGGCGACCGCGCCGCGTGTCGTCCGGTTGCCGACCTGATCGATGAAGGCCGCAAGCGCGCCCCGCGCCATGCCGAGCACGGGCGAGACAAGGCAATGCGGCACGACCGCGAGCATCGGCTGGCGGTAGATCGGGTTGGCATTCACGGAAATGCCGGGGCCGTTGCCGGTGAGCATATCGGCAAAGGTGACGACGCGATGGGCGGGCACGAAGGCGTCGCTCACGACGATGGTCTTGCTGCCGGTGGCGGCGAGACCCATGGTGTTCCAGTCGTCGTGGATCGTGTAGTCGGCCTTCGGGACGAGAAAAAATCCGGGCTTGGGCCCGTCGGCAAACGGAACGATACCGCCGACGATTCCCCAGGTCGCATTGTCGACGCCGCTGGCGAAGCTCCAGCGTCCGCTCAGCCTGTAGCCGCCGTCCTCAAGCGTGGCCTTGCCGGACGGCGCATAGGAAACGGCGGCGACCGTATCGAGGCTGTCGCGCCAGAAATCGTGCTGCGCTTCGTCCGGATAGCAGCCGATCATCCAGGGATGAACGGCGCCGAGACTGAAGACCCATCCGGTCGAGCCGTCGCCGCTCGCAACAGCCGACACCGCCTCGACGAACACATCGTAACCGTATTCAAATCCGCCGAAGCGTTTGGGCTGCATGATGCGGAACAGTTCGAGTTCGCGCATCATCTCGACGAGGTCGGACGATACCTGGCGCGCCTTCTCGAATTCGGATGCGCGTTCGCGGGCGATCGCACCGATCTTCTCCGCGCGGCCCAGCAATTCCGGTACGCTCGGGGCGGTCTCGGTCCGGGCTGTTGTTGCGGCGAGTGCCACGTCTTCCCTCCCTGATGTTGCGCGATCTTGTTTTCCGGAAACTTAGTCCGGGCGCGCCGCAGCGGCAAGCAAAAACTTGCATTTGCAAGTAATTGGTGAATGAGGGGGCGCGCCGCGAGTTGACGAAAGTCCTTGAATCGCATGGATTTCGCGCCTATCGAAACCTGCAATGAACCCCGGCGCGCCAAAATGTCTCGCAAGCCCGATCTGCAGGATTTCTTGCCTTATCTCCTGAACCGGGCCGGTCTGCGGGTCGGATTGATGTTCTCGCGCGACATCGAGCCGCTCGGCGTAACCCTGCCGATGTGGCGCGTTCTGATAGAGCTCTGGAACAGCGGCGATTGCAGGCTCGGCGAGCTGTCGGAAAGAACCTCGATCGACATGTCGACGTTGTCGCGGCTGCTTGTCACCATGCAACGCAGGAATTTGATCGTGCGCCGCAGGTCCGGCCTTGACGGCCGCGCGCTCAGCCTGACGCTGACGCCGCGAGGTATCGGTTTGGCTGAAACGATTGTGCCCGACGCAGTGCGTTACGAAGATGCCGCCATTGAGGGCATGACGGTCCGCGAGATCGCGACGCTGAAGAATTTGCTGAAACGGGTCTATCGCAATCTTGAAAAGGCAGATGCTGAAGCGGCTGCGCGGCCGGCCGCCAAAAGGCGGCCGGTCAAAAAGCGCACGAAACGAAGCGTCAAATCTTCAGCTTGAAAAGGTCGATGCAGTTGGTACGGCCGATCTTGAGCCGGTCGTTTTCGCTGATCGAAGCCGCATCGAACCAGACCGCCGCGTGGTCGATATTCTCGAACGGCCAGTCGGTCGAGAACAGGATGTGGTCGGCACCGATCTCCAGAATCGCGTCGATCAGGGTCTGGGTCCGGAAATTGCCCGACGTCGTGAGCCAGAAATTGGCCCGGAAATATTCGCCGAGCTTCTTCTTAGCAGGATACTTGTGCGGCAGATGCAGGGTCCAGCCATTGCGGTTGTCCACGCGCCACATCGAATAGGGCAGGCCCTCGCCCATGTGGCCCAGCACGATTTTCAGATTCGGATGCGCGTCGAACAGGCCGGATGCCATCAGCCGCAACGCATGCACGGCGGTTTCCTGACCGAATGCCCAGGTCGGGCCGAGCAGCCAGGGGTGGCCGTCATAGATGCGTGCGTCTTGCGGCAACGGGTTACGTGGATGCAGATAGAACGGCACGTCGAGCTTCTCGTTCTCCGCCCAGAACGGCCAGTATTGCTTGAGATCGTAGTAGATCGGCACATTCGGATCGCCCGCCTGCGAAAAGCCGTTAACCAGCGAACCGACAAAGCCAAGCTCCTTCACGCAGCGCTGCAATTCGCGAATGGCGAGATCGGGATCCTGCATCGGGAGGGCGGCAAGCCCCTGAAAACGATCCGGACGCTTTGCGACTTCTTCTGCAAGGAAGTCATTGGCCTTTTTTGCCAGTTCGTTGGCTTTCTTGACGTCGGGAATCGCCTGGATCGCGGGTGCGTTGAGGGACAATAGCATCATCTCGATGCCCTGTTCGTCCATCTGCCGCAGGCGCTTGCCATGGATATCGAGCAAACGCGAACTCAACTCGGTCCAGATCTCGTCCGGGAGAAAGCCATTCGAATCCTGCAGTGTATCGGGAATGGCGAAGTGCTCTTCGAGGGCGATCTTGCCTTTCATCTCTGTCCTCCCGGTGTGTGGTTCTTTCGGAGACACGGAATTAGACGAAATCCGCAATACTTGCAAATGCAAGGAACGTGGCGGAGCCAAGAGAAAGGGCGCCGCCGGTTGCCCGGCGGCGCCCATAAATGCTGAACCGGTGCCGGATCAATCCTTCGCGTAAGGATAGATCATCTTCCCGTTCCGGAATTGTGCCGGCCACAGCACCGGCTGCTTTTCGCCGTCGCGGAACTGCGCGACATCGTTCGCGACCACGCCCTGGAATTGAGAGAATACGGTTCGCGGCTCCGCCCATTCGCCGTCCTTGCCGAATTTCAGCGGTCCGGCGACGGTGTCGAATGTGTTGGCGTGGATGTATTTGGCGATCTTGTCGTGATCGAGGCTCTTCGTTTCGGTCACCGCCTTGGCGAGAATCTGTCCCGCGGCGTATCCGAACGGTACGAAGCCGTAGCCGAACGGATCGATCTTCTGGCCCGCGGCCTTCTCGCGGTATTTCGCGAGCACCTCCTGCAGCCCGGGGAATTTGAAAATCGGCGTGAAGCTCTCCATGATCACCAGGTTGTTGGTCAGCGGGCCGAGCTGCGCCTTCAACGGTGTTGCCAGCAAGCCGATCATCGTGCCGCCGAACATCTTCGGCTTCAGCCCGACCTCATGTGCCGAGCGGACGATACCGACGGTGTCCGGCGGATAAGCGGCCACGAACACGATGTCCGGGTTGGCGGCCTGAACAGCACGCATGATCGGCGCGAAATCCGTTGTGTTCGGCGGATAGCTGCGGTCATAGACGACCTTGAAGCCGAGTTTCTTCGCATTCTCCTTGGCGCCGTCCGCCGCGGTGCGGGCGAATTCCGCGTCGGCCGCCACCATCGCAACCGTCACCGGCTTCGGATTCTGCTCGGCCGCAAGCTCGAAGAAGCCGCGCGAGAAGGCCGCGATGCCTTCGGTCGAAACCGGCACCATCGAGAAATAGCGGTCGTAGTTGAAATGCCTGTTCACGCCGATGGCGAGCAGCGAGATCGTCGTCTTGCCGGCTTGCATGATAACGGGCATGGCGGGTGCCGCCATGTTGGTCGCGTATGGTCCAAGCAGCAGGTCTACTTTGTCGACCGAAAGCAGCTTCTGGTAGATGGCGGGCACGTTCGCCGGATTGCTCTGATCGTCGTAGTAAACGAGTTCGACGGGCCGGCCGAGCAAGCCGCCGGCTGCGTTCTGATCATCGCGCCAGATTTCGAGAGCGCGCAACAATTGTTGGCCGTTCGGTGCAACGGCTCCGGTCAGCGACATGCTGAAGCCGACCTTGACGGGATCGCCTTTCGGGGCCTGCGCCCAGCTCATCGAAACCGCTGCCAGCATGATCGCCAGCAGCGCGACGACACGCCCCAATAGCGTTCGCAGTGTCACGTTCATGAAAACCTCCCTGTCCTGTCATCAGATGCGTTGCAATGTTCAGTCCGGCTTCTACGTCCGGTGGCGACACCCCGTCGCTCCCCCGTTGCCGGGGGAGCGCAAGGCGCTGGGTTATTCCATCATTTCGTCCGGAGGCATTGGGCCCCAGAGGTTCGCGGCTTCCGGTGTCTTCGGCCATGTTTTGGGCCGCTGCGGATTGTCGCGATGCCACGGGCGAGGCTCAAAATAGCCGAGCGACTCGTCCTTCATCAGGTCGAGCTCGGCGAACAGCTCGGTGATAAGGCCGTTCGGGCTGCGGTGATAGGAGAACAGGTTGTGGCCGATGCCGTGCCGGCCGGGCCCCCACAGTGTCTTGTAGCCGTGCCGGCTGATGTAATCGAGCGCGGTCTGCATATGCGCCCAGTCCCTCAGCTCGAAGGCGGTGTGGAAATGCTTGTTCTTGCCGGTCTCCACCAGGTTGATGGTGTGGTGATCCGGTCCGCAGCGCAGGAATGAGAAGAAATCGCCCATCCAGTCCGACACACGAAAACCGAGCACATCGCAATAGAACCGCGTTGCGCGCTGCGCATCGGTGACATGGAACGCAATGTGGCCGAGCTTATGCGGAACGACGCCGCCCTTGCTGGTGAAGGGCTGCTTCTGCGGCTCCGGCTGACGGAACACTTCCATCACCGTGCCCTTGATGTCCTCGAATGTCACCATATCGGAGATGGTCGGCTGGGCATCCTTCTTGCGCTCGGTCCGGATTCCGTGCGCCGCGGTTTGCTTCTCGAATGCATCGAGATCGTCATTCGGGCCGAGCTGGAAGCCGATATGCGTGCAGCGCGGATGCGACCCTTTCCGCAGAACCACAGAGTGGTGATCGATGGTATTGGCGAGATACACCGCGTCGCTGTCGCGGCCGGTCACGGTCAGTCCGAGGATATCCGTGTAATATTCGAGCTGATGCTCGAGGTCAGGAACCTCGTAGACCGCATGGGAAATCTTCTTCACTCCGATCATGGAGATCGCTCCTTCATTTGTTCCGGTTGGTTTCGAAATGCTCAAGAATGGCCGCAACGTCGCGATCGCCGATGTTCGGGACTGCGCGCGCATAGATGTCGATCAGGCAATCGATGAGATCGGTGGCAACGCCGGCCTCGGCCGCCATCTCCTTCGCAGTGTCGAGATAATGTGCGAGACCGGCTGCCGAGCCCTGCTGCGGGGTAAATTTGCGTTCCGCCATCCACGGTGCGCGGATCGCAAATGCCGTAGATCCGCCGCTGCCGGTAGCCACCGCCTTGATGAGGAGGTCTTTGTCGACGCCGGTCTTGAGGCCGAGCGCCATGGCTTGCGCGGTCCCGGCGATATGCAAGGCGACCAGAAAGTTGTTGACCAGCTTCACCTTGGTGGCTGCGCCGAAATCCCCAAGATGCATGCACAGATCGGCAAAGTCCGCGATGACCGGCTCGAGCGCCTTCACCGCATCCGCCGGGCCGCCGAGATAGATCACGGCCTTCCGGGCCTGCACCATGCCGGGCGTCCCGCTCACCTCGCCGTCGATGAAGACCGCGCCCTTGTCGGCGAGCGGCTTGACGTATTGCTGCTTCACGGGAACGGGGTGCGAGCCGAATTCAACGATGATCTGGCCCGGCCGGGCTGTCTTTTTCAGTCCGTCGGGACCGTTGATGACCTCTTCCAGCGCAGCGTCGTTTGGCAGACAGGTGAAGACGATGTCGGCCTGTGCGCCGGCGTCAGCGGGCGAGGTCGCCTTGACGCCGCCAAGCTTCTCGAAATCGGCAAGTGACGACCGGCGATAGCCGATCACCCTGTGACCTCTTCTGATCAGATGCTCGCAGATCGGAAGGCCGATTTTTCCGACTCCGATGAAGCCGATCGTCTGCATGCGCAAGCTCCCCTCTTGCTCCGCTCTTGGTGGCGGTGAATCTCAGGAAATTTTTGCGGCCTGGTCCGAAAAGTTGACGGTGACGTTGAGCGAGCCTTCCATCACAGTCCACGGCACAATTTTGAAAGTGCGGATGCCGTTAACGACGAAGGGGTCGCGCAGCGCCAGCTGCCGCGCTTCCTCTTCATCGGCAGCACGCACGATGGTCATTCCGTCGGCCTTTGTGGGATCGCCGAGCGGGCCGGAGGCAAACAGCTTGCCCTCACGCTCCAGAGCGATCATGTATTCAAGATGGTCGGCGAGATAAGGCGTCACATCGAGGCCCTTGCCTTGCGAAAAGATGACGAAGAGCTTGAGTTTCAGCATTCCCTTCGTCAGTTCCGCGATTTTCATCTGGGCGGCGGACGGCATCACGCACTCCTACGAACACATCCTATAAACACATACTGTCCACGCATCGGCGCCTATACGGCGTCGGCGACCATCCTGTTGGTCAGGGTGCCGAGTTCGGCGATCTCGATCTTCACTTCGTCGCCGGGCTTGAGGAATTCACCCTTCGGCAGTCCGACCCCGGCCGGCGTTCCGGTCGCGATCACGTCGCCGGGTTGCAGCGTGATATGGCGGCTGAGATAGGCGATCTGCTCGGCGGTCGAATGCACCATCTTCGAGGTGTTGGAGTCCTGCTTCAGGACGCCGTTGACCCAGAGCTTGATGGCAAGATTGTTCGGATCGGAAATATAGGCGGCCGGCGTGAGCCACGGACCCATCGGCGCCGCATCCTCGAAGCACTTCTGTCCGATCCAGTCGTAGACGAAGATCGAACCCTCGCGCTTCATCAGGTCGCGCGCAGACAGATCGTTGACGATGACGTAACCTGCAACCGCGCTCAGCGCGTCCTTCTCCGATATATTGCGGGTCGGACGCGCGATCACGGCGGCGATTTCGGCTTCCCAGTCGACCTGCTTCGAGAAATTCGGCAGCCGAGCCGGTGCCCCGTCGCCGATGATCGAGCCGGCCGTCGTCTTCATGAAGAACCAGGGTTCGGCAGGCTTCGTGACGTGGACGTCGCGGCCGGTGGTTTTCTTGGCGATCGCCGCCATCTCATTGAGATGATCCCAGTAATTCGCGCCCGCGCAATAGAAGGCGCCGGGATAGAGAATGGGCGCAAGCAGCTTGACGGATGACAGCGGGACACCCTTTTCGGCAAAGGCTTCGTCTTCGCAGGCTTTTGCAAGGCGCGGATGCACGTCGTCCCAGGCCCGCAGAATGCCAATCACATTGGAAAAGGCGTCGCCGAGCAGGCTTGCAGCCGGTACGACGCGATCCGCGGCCAGAACGCCTGCGACCGGATTTGCATGATTGTCGGCATAGCTGACGAGCCGATACCCGGCCTGCATTCACGTCCTCCCGTGGCGCTTTGGTTTTGCTTATTGTTTAGTACTGTACTGTACGTTACAGTCAAAAACATGGATGGTGCAACAGAAAACTTTTGGCGCTAGATGGATAACCCTGCCGTCTTGGTAAACCGCATGTCAGTTCAGGAAGCCAAAGTGTCGTCGCCGAGCCGCCGACCGAGCCAGAAGGCGCCGCGGCTGCAATCCGCTGCTGCAAGTGCGAACAGTCCCGATCCGCGCCGCGAGCGCATCGTCCGGCTGGCGGCGCCGCTGTTCCTGAAAAAGGGTTACGACAACGTTTCGATCGACGACGTGATCGCCGTAGCCGGCGGCTCGAAAGCCACGATCTATGCCTGGTTCGGCGGCAAGCAGGGTCTGTTCGAAGCTGTCGTGCGCCAGAAGTGCGAGGACGTGACGCTTGCGATCGATATTGATGCGGGCGGCACGCTCGAAGAGCAGCTGACCAAAATCGGTCAGTCTTTCCTCGCGATGGTGCTGACTCCGCCGATTTTGGAATTCCACCGGCTGATGGTGTCGATCGGACGGACTTTTCCCGAGGCCGGGCGCTTGTTCTTCCAGAGCGGCCCGATCTCCGCCTATGCGATCGTCGCGAAATGGGTCGAGCGGCAGCAGAGGGAAGGCCGGCTGATCGATGAGGATCCGTATCGGCTGGCCGTGCTGTTCCTCGACATGCTGATCGGCGAGCATCAACTCGGCTGGCTCACCAGCATGCCGCGCGCTGCGCAGAAAGCGAAGGTCGACGAGACCGTGCGCGTCGCGGTGCGTGTCTTCCTCGGCGGTTGTCAGAAGGCGCAGAGCGGGGCCCGGTGACTGCCGGGCGGAAGCGATAAGGCGGACTGGTCTTGAAGCCGAAGGCCGTCTAGCGTCACGTTCGATGGACCTTCCTCCTCAGCTTCGGGCCGCGATCGACAACGCCCTGGACGGCGTGCCGCTGGCCGATCTGCAGGCTGCGGCCGAGCGCCTGTCGATCCGATACCGCAATGAAATCCGGGATGGCCGAGCGCATCTGTCGGACGATCTTGCGGCGCGCGCCTATCTCGCCGTGCGGATGCCCGCGACCTATGCCGCCATTCGCGCAAGTCTCGATGCCGTTGCGCAATTACGGCCAAATTTCGCACCCCGAAGTCTGCTCGATGCGGGCGCGGGACCCGGCACCGCGCTATTCGCAGCGAGAGACTGCTGGCCCTCCCTCGCGGAAGCGACGCTCGTGGAGAGCAGTGATGCGATCCGCAGATGGGGTAACACGTTGCTGTCTGCATCCGCGTTCAAGCAGGTCGAGTGGCTCGTATCCGATATTGCCTCAGTTGAGCTGCGCCATGCACGCCATGACCTCGTTCTGCTGACCTATGTCCTTGACGAACTCGAACCACAGTCGATCGGCCCGCTTATTGATCGGCTCTGGCAGGCCACCGGCGATACGATTGTCGTGGTCGAGCCTGGGACGCCGGCGGGGTGGTCGCGCATTCTGTCGGTCCGCAACCGGTTGATCGAAGCTGGAGCGCATATTGTCGCGCCGTGTCCTCATGCACTGGCCTGTCCGCTGAATGCGCCCGATTGGTGTCATTTTTCGCGGCGGGTTGCACGTTCGCGCATGCACCGCCGGATCAAGTCGGCGGATGTGCCGTGGGAGGACGAAAAGTTCATCTACGTTGCGGCGTCGCGTCGTCCGGCGCTCCCGGTGGCGGCGCGCGTGATCGCTCCGGTCCTGGCCAAGGGCGGAACCGTGACGGTGAAGCTGTGCGAAAAATCGGGACACGCTCGCCGGCAGTTGCTGTCAAAGCGTAACGGCGAGGTGTTCCGGCAGGCCCGGCGGCTTGCATGGGGGGATTGCGTAGGCGAGCATGCCACAATCCCTACCGATTCCGCTGTTTGACAGGTCCGATGCCGATTCAAACATTCCTTTGTGGCCTGCGGGCCGCCACGATCGTTTTTGCAGTGGTTGCCGGAGCTCAATCCGGCTTCGCCCAGGAGAAGGCCGCGCCGAAAGCCGACTCCCCGGCGTCCAAAGCGGTCTCCCCGGCACCCAAGAGCGCGGTGCCCGCGCAGAAGGCGGGCGCTCCTGCCGCACAAACGCCTCAGGCTCCGGCGAGCCCGCCCGAACTAGCGCGCACGATCGCTGCCATCGAGCCCCTTCGGGACGCTATCGATCAAATCGAGACGTCGCTCCGCAGCCCCGACATCGGCGATTCGACCCTTGTCCAGCATCGGGGCCGGCTGGAGCCCGTACGCGACGACCTGCGCGAGATGATTGCGGCCCTCGAAGGCCGGCTCGCCGATGTGGAGACCCGTCTGAAGCAGCTCGGAGAGCCGCCGGCCGAGGGGGAGCCGAAGGAGGATGCTGCACTCACCGAAGAGCGCTCCCGGCTTGAGGAGCGCCGGGCGGCGCTTGATGGCGCGCTCAAGCAGGCGCGCTTGCTCATGCTTCGTGCCGACAATCTTTCGGTGCAGATCACCGAGCGTCGTCGTGCCCTCTTTACCCAGCAATTGCTTGGACGCACCGCGAGTGCACTCGATCCGGCTTTCTGGTCGCAGGCTATCAAGGGCGCACCCGATGCGTGGAACGGCGTTGTCCTGCTGGCGCAAGGCTGGACGGATCATTTGCGCACTACCGCGACGCAATGGAGCATTGGCGCGGCCAGCCTCGCTCTGCTGGCATTTTTCTTATCCGTGGGCTTGTTCGTGCGCTGGTTTATCAAGCGCGACTTTCGGCCGAAAGAGTTGGGCACACGGTTCGCCAAGTCGTTTTTCGCGCTGTTGTCGCTGATGCGCGTCACCGTAACCGCGCCCGCGATCGTAGTGGGCGCGCTCTTGATTCTGAACGCCTTTGGGCTCCTGACCGAACGGATCGGTCATATTGGGCTGATGCTCGCAATTGCAGTCGGCGTTGCTGCCTTCGGCCGCGGTGTGGCCATTGGCCTGTTTGCGCCGGACGAGCCGGACCGGCGGCTGCTTGCGGTCCGTCAGGAAACCGCGGATCTGATTGCGAACAACCTTGTCTGGGCAGCGCGGGTCCTCGGCACCGTCATTCTTATCAATGCTGTGCTGCAGACAGTCGTCGCACCGGTGGCGTTGACGATCGCGACCAATGCAGTCTTCGCCGCGATCATCGCTGCAATGCTGTGCCACTTCCTGTTTTTGATGGGAAGCCGAGTATCGCTTGAAGACGACGTGGCCGGCGCTGGCTGGCTGCGCAGTGCAGGCTGGCTGCTTGCGGCCGGAATCATCGCCGCGCTTGTCACCGGCTTTATCGGACTTGCTGCATTTCTCGCCGGACGCTTTCTGTCGGCACTGGGATTGATCGGTGCGCTGTATATTTTGCTCACGTTCATCGATGCATTGTTCACCGAGATTCTGACCGCGGCCACGCCGCGAGGGCGAGCCATCGCCAATTTCTTTGGGTTGAAGCCGCGATCGATCGGTCTGCTCGGCACACTTCTGTCCGCGGTCATTCGGCTGCTTCTGATCCTCGTCGTGCTAATGCCGCTGCTCGGTCCGTGGGGTATTTTTGCCGCCGATTTCGTCGGTGTGCTCAAGGACGCGACCTTCGGCTTCCGGATCGGGGAACTGACAATCTCGCTGACGTCCATTCTGATCGCTGTCGCCATCGTCCTCGTCGGCATCCTTGCGACGCGGGCGGTACAGTCCTGGTTGAACACGCGCCTTCTGCCGCAAACGGCGCTCGATCCCAGTCTCCAGAATTCGATCTCGACCATTTTCGGCTATGTCGGCGTGATCGCTGCCATCTCGCTCGGGCTCGCGCAGCTGGGCGTCGATTTCCAGAAGATTACGCTCGTTGCGGGTGCGCTCTCGATCGGTATCGGCTTCGGCCTTCAGTCGGTCGTGTCGAACTTCGTGTCGGGACTTATTCTGCTGGCGGAGCGGCCCATTCGCGTTGGCGACATTATTGCGGTCAAAGGCGAGGAAGGCCGGGTCCGGCGCATTCATGTCCGGGCCACCGAGATTGAGACCGGCGACCGGGCCAGCGTCATCATCCCAAATTCCGAACTCATCACCCAAGTGGTGAAAAATCGCACGCATACCGACACCTTTGCGCGTGTCGCCGTGCCGATCGGCGTCGCCTATGACAGCGATGTTGTGAAAGTGCGGGAGATCCTGCTCGACATTGTAAAGTCGCATCCGCATGTGATGCAGAGCCCGGCACCGACCGTGTTTCTGACCGGTTTCGGCGAAAGCGCAATCAATTTCGAACTTGGCTGGGTTGTGCGCAATATCGGTGACGGTGCCGGGATCAAGAGCGATATCTGCTTTTCGATCCTCGAGCGCTTCCGCGCGGAAGGCATCGTCATGCCGTATCCGCAGCGGCAAATTCACATCCAGGGTCTTGCAGACGGGGATGATGCGGAGTCTGAGCCTGCATCTCCGGCTTCCGATCCGAAGGCCCCAAAAAAGCCCAATGCGCGGTGATTTTGGCGTCCGGCCGCCAGCTTTACCGTTCGGTTACCATTTTGCGGCCAAGTCGGCGAATTGAGGATTTTCAGGTCATGACGGGCGGCCGTCCGATGTCTGTGGCATTTCTGTGCGGGCTTGGCCTGACCCTGTTCGGTTGCGCGACCGAGCCGCCGCCGTCTCAACCTTCATTCTATCAGAGCATGGCCAAAGCCGGCGCTGAACTCGATCCTCAGGCCGCGGCGTCGATGATTTCGGGCTTCCGCCGCAACAACATGCTCGGCGACGTCACGCTCGACCCGACACTCATGCGCATGGCCGAGGAGCAGGCTCGCGCCATGGCGACCAAGGACAAGCTCGATCACAACGTCGCCGGCAATTTCCAGCAGCGTCTGCGCAAGTCAGGTTACAGGGCGCAGGTCGGCGCAGAAAATATTGGGGCGGGCTATCACACACTGGCGGAGGCTTTCTCCGGCTGGCGTGATTCCCCGTCCCACAAGGCGAACATGTTGCTGAAGGGCGCGACCCATATGGGGATCGCCGCGGTCTATGTGCCGAATACAAAGTATAAGGTATTCTGGGCGCTCATTCTCGCTGCGCCCGAGCAGCGCACGTCCCAGCTCGCGCAATAGCCGATCAGCGGACATCCCGCTCCATATGCACGGCGCCTTCGCCGTATTTCGCCGTTGCCGCATCTTGCACGGCGGCGTCAGCGGTGCGCCGGAAGCCCATCCGCGTCCAGAACGGCTCGCTGCCACTGACCGCCACCAGCATCATCCGGTCAACCGGAATGCTGCGCGCCAGATCTACGAGTTGCCGCACGAAGCCGGAGGCCAGATTCCTGCGGCGCAGGAACGCTTCGACCGTCAGGTCATGGATGAAATAGGCGGTTGGCGGCTCCGGCAACACGTCGAGCAATGTGTCGAGTGCGGGCGGTGGGCCCGCCCGCCAGGGATGCGAGAAGCAATAACCGGAGATCGGCAGATGGGCGCCATCGAGGACAAAGCAGCCGCGGGGGAATAGCCGGACCTTTTCAGCCAGGATCTCCGGCCGTTCCGGAAAATCTGGATGGATGCGCGATGACAGGTCGTGGACCATTGGCAGGTCGGCCATCGTCATCGGGCGCCATCGCAACAGCGTCGGGTTGGTCTCGCTCATGGCATAAACCGGGTGCTGGACGCGAGCTCCTTGCCCGACTAGTTTGCCGCCCGCAAGGCTGCCGGGATGCTTCCTAAAATCCACGATTACGACAGGCTCTATTGCGAATTCCGCTGGGAGATTCCTGCTCGTTACAATATCGGTATCGATGTCTGCGATCGCTGGGCGATGCGCGATCCGGAGCGGACCGCCATCATCCATGCGCATGGCGACGGGCGCGTCGAACCGGTTTCGTTCCGCACGCTGATGCAGCAGTCGAACCGGCTCGCGAATGCGCTGCGTGCGCATGGTATCGAACGCGGCGACCGCGTCGCGATCCTTTTGCCGCAGGTACCGGAAGCGGTCATTTCCCATATCGCGATCTACAAGCTTGCCGGCATCGCGCTGCCGCTTGCTCTCCTATTCGGGACCGAGGCGCTGGCTTACCGGTTGCAGAATTCCGGCGCGAAGGCCCTGATCACCAATGCCTTCGGCGTTGAGAAGCTCGCAAGCATCGGCGAGACGCCGCCCGATCTGAAGCTGATCGTTTCGATCGACGGTGAAGCGGACGGCGCGTCGGGCTTCGCCCCGTTGTTGCAGGCGGCATCCGATTCTTTCACGCCGGAAGATACCTCGGCCGACGATCCGGCGATGATGATCTATACTTCCGGCACTACGGGTCCGCCGAAGGGTGCGCTGCATGCGCATCGCGTACTGCTCGGCCATTTGCCGGGCATAGAATTGCCGCACGATTTCTTTCCCCAGCCGGGCGATCTGTTCTGGACGCCGGCGGACTGGGCCTGGGCCGGCGGCCTGCTCGATGCGCTGCTGCCGTCCTTGCATCACGGCGTTGCGGTGGTCGCGCGCCGCTTCGACAAGTTCGATCCGGATGAAGCTTATGCGCTGATGGCGCGGACCGGCGTGCGCAATGCGTTCATCCCGCCGACCGCGCTGCGGATGCTGCGCTCGGCTTCGAACCCGCGCGGCCGGCATGATCTTCGTCTGCGGACGATCGGATCGGGTGGAGAAGCGCTCGGGTCCGAGACACTCGCGTGGGGACGGGAAGCCTTCGGCCTGACCATCAACGAGTTCTATGGTCAGACTGAATGCAATCTTGTGCTGTCGTCCTGCGCGATGCTCGGCGTGTCGCGGCCCGGCGCGATCGGCAAGCCGGTGCCAGGGCATGACGTCGCGGTGATTGACGGCGACGGCGTTCCCGTGAAGCCGGGCGTGATCGGCCAAATTGCGGTGCGGCGACCGAATCCGGTGATGTTCCTCGAATATTGGGGTAAGCCGGATGCGACGCGCGACAAGTTCATCGGCGACTGGATGACCACCGGCGATCAGGGCATGGTCGATAACGACGGATATGTGCACTTCGTCGGACGCGACGACGATGTCATCACCTCATCCGGCTATCGCATCGGACCCGGAGAGATCGAGGATTGTCTGATCCGGCATCCGGCGGTCGCGCTCGCTGCGGCGATTGGCAAACCGGACCCGCTGCGCACCGAAATCGTCAAGGCTTTCGTCGTGCTGAAGCCCGGCGTCGCGACGCCGCGCGAGCAACTGACCGCGGAATTGCAGGATTTCGTGCGGACGCGCCTGTCCGCGCATGAATACCCGCGCGAGATCGCCTTCATCGACGAGATGCCGATGACCACGACCGGAAAGATTATTCGCCGGATTTTGCGCGACCGCGGGTGATGCGGCGGCGTGCGCAAAGGTTGCTATGGCCCGTCGCAATTGTGTCCGAAGCGCGGGAGGTCAAGCGGCTGTTCGCCTAGAGCCGGTTGCTGCAGGCTGAGAAACGGCCATAGCCCTCATCAATATAGCATTGATTCCGGAGATATTCTGGAACCTTGTAGGGCTTGCCATCGGGTCCGAACGACGGATCGGCGGGGCCCCCGAAATGCGGTCTGGGTCCATACGCTGTCGTCGGCGGCGTTGCACGCTTTTGCTTCTGTTTGGCAGCGGCCGAAAATTCCATGTTGCCATGCAGCAATGCGGCTTCCGCGTTGGATCGCGGCGGTAAGTGTATCCATGCCATGCAAGTCACGCCGAAACCAAGTGCGAGGGGCCATATCACGGCACGCATCGAGTTCTCCTTTGCATGAAACCGGCGCTTCGGTTTGTTACCCAAAGCGGCGGTGTGTCGCCTATCTTTGGATCCGGATCCGGGTGTATATAGGACTTCAGTTCCTCTTCCCCCAGTGTGGCATCAGAGGAAACAGCCAAAAAC
Organism: Pseudomonadota bacterium; assembly: GCA_049324435.1. Taxonomy (GTDB): domain Bacteria; phylum Pseudomonadota; class Alphaproteobacteria; order Rhizobiales; family Xanthobacteraceae; genus Pseudorhodoplanes. The sequence goes on along the minus strand of JBMOOQ010000024.1, from coordinate 84,558 downwards.
TGAGATTATTTCTCTGCCTGTTCGTTCTCGTTTGAGAAAGGTCAACGCGGCGCGGCGCCTTGATGTGAATTAGATCCGGTGCCACTCGCGCTACGGAGGAAGTGCTCATGTCGCCGAACGAGCCCTCAATGAAATGGCCGATATTCAGTCCTGCCGACTTCAGCAAATTCGGCAAGGAGCAGGCCGATGCGCTGGCCGATCTCCAAAAGGAATTTTCCAGGTTGATCGAACAGGCCAACGCTGACTGGATGGCCCGTGTCGAATTGGAGCGTGAGTTGGCCTCCGAACTGACGGCCAAGCTGTCCTCCGCCAAATCACTGCCGGATGCAGCGAAGGCGTATCAGGAGTGGATGGCCCGCCGCATGGAGACGATGTCGAAGGACAGCCAGAAATTCTTTGCCGACAGCCAGAAATTCGTGACGTCGATGAATCGGTTGCTGTCGGGCGGAGGAAAGACGGGCAGTTCATGAAGAAGCCATGGAGGCACGGCATTTGATCGTTCGGCCGGCGCAATCCGGCCGGCGCGGGGCAGGAACGGGGGCAGCGAACAAAACCAATAAGCAACCGGGAGAAAACCCATGGAAGGCAAGTTCAGTGCGCAAGCCGCTTTCGAGATGGGTCAGCCGACAACGTCGGCCGAGCTTATCAAGCTGATCCGCAAACTGCGCTGGATCGGTCTTGAGGAAGAGGCCCGGCAGCTGCAGACGGTCCTGAACCGGTTTCCGCCCGAACAACGGGCTGTCATTCCCGGAACGCCGGTCGACTGCGACTGACACAGGGTTGCGCCGCTGCTAGCCGATCGCATCGTTGCGGATAGTTATCGCAAAATCGTCGGCAAGGTCCTTCAACTGCTCGCGAATGATCTGCAGCAATGCTGCGGAGGCAGGCGACAAGCCTTCACCCGCGCGCGTGATCACGCCGACCGTGCGGCGTGCGTCCGGCTCTTCGATCGGAATGAAGCCGATATCGGGCGGCGGCTCGCTGACCGAAAGCTGCGGCAGGATCGTAATGCCGATCTTGGCGCGCACCAGTGCCAGCAACGACAACACGTTGTAAACGACGATTGGCGCCTGCGCCGGGGAGGGCGCTACACCGATATTGTGCGCATCGGAAATCGCATTCGCCAACAGCGTCCGTCCCTCCAGATCCGACCAGCGGCGGCTGCCGCGTTTGCGATAGAGCGGATCGTCGCGCCGGCATACGATTCCGAGGGGCTCTTCGAACAATGGGGTGAACAGGAGAGCGCGCCGTTCGCTCGGCAGACTGGCGATGCCGAGTTCGACGGTGCCGGACTGCACAAGATCTGCCACGCTGCGCGAATCCGCGTCGCGCGCCGTGATTTCGACCGCGGGCCATTGGCTGCGAAACTGCGCGATCACGGCCGGCAGCAATGTTGTGGCAATCGAAGGCACTGACGCGATATCGATGCGGCCGATCGCATTGCGCGAATAGGCTTGCAGCGACGCAAGCTTGCGGTCGACGTGGCTCAGAAGGTCGCGGACTTGACTGTGGACGAAACTGCCGACCGGCGTGAGCCGGTTCTTCCGGCCGCTTTCGAACAGCGGCGCGCCGATGTCCTGTTCGAATTGTTTCAGTTTTTCCGAGATTGAGGAGGCGGTCCGCCCAAGCCTTGCGGCAGCCAGCCGGATATTCCCAGATTCCGCGACGGCGGCGAACACGCGAAGAGTAGCAAGGGAGGTTCGCATTTGGAGAGCCTAGTTCGGAAAAACCGAAATACTGTACCGCATTTCCGAATTGACCGAAATGTGACATCGGCTTTCGATACCGCATGGGAACCCGGTCGAGTGTCGCAATGGCGTCGGACAAGCTCAATTTCATTGATGGCCGCTGGGTCGCCGGGAGTTCGTCCCGTCCCAGCATCAATCCTTCCGATATCTCTGACACTATAGGATTTTTCACCGAAGCAACGCCGGCCCAGGTGGGCGAGGCAATCGCCGCCGCGCGCAAAGCTGCCGCCATCTGGGGCATCTCGCAGCTTGAGGCCCGGTACAAGACCCTGATGGCCATCGGCGATGAGCTCTGCGCACGTAGCCAGGAGCTCGGCGAGCTGCTGTCGCGCGAAGAAGGAAAGCCTCGCGCGGAAGGGGTCGGCGAAGTCTTCCGTTCCGGACAGTTCTTTCAGTATTTTGCCGCTGAGGCGTTGCGGATTTCAGGCGACGCTTTGGACTCGGTCCGGCCGGGCATCGAGGTCGATGTCCGGCGTGAGCCGATCGGGGTCGTCGCCGTCATCTCGCCGTGGAATTTTCCGCTCTCGACGGCCTGCTGGAAGATCGCACCGGCACTGGCCTTCGGTAATGCGGTGATCTGGAAGCCGGCAAGCGCGACGCCTGCCATCGCCTGGCAGCTTGCCGAGATTTTCAGCCGCCAGAATTTGCCGGCCGGCACTTTCAATCTTCTGATGGGTTCGGGCGGTGTGGTCGGCAATGCGCTGGCGGCAAGTCCGGACATCGATGCCATCACCTTTACCGGCTCCTACGAAATCGGCCAGCAGGTCGCGACCCGCGCGGCGCCCAATTTTACCCGAGTCCAGCTGGAACTCGGTTCCAAGAATCCTCTGGTCGTCATGGACGACGGCGACATGGAGCTTGCCGTCGCGCATGCGCTGAACGGCGCCTATTTCGGATCGGGGCAGAAGTGCACGGCCTCGTCACGGCTCATCGTGCACCGCAAGGTGCACGATGAATTCGTGTCAAAGCTGAAAGCCAAGACCGAAGCGCTTGTGGTCGGTCATGCGCTCGACGAGGGGACGCAGATCGGTCCGGTGGTCGACGAAAAGCAACTCACGCAGGCGCTCGATTACGTGAAGCTCGCCGAGCAGGAAGGCTGCGAACGCGTTTGTGGCGGCGAGCGGCTGACGCGGCGTACCGAGGGCTATTACTTTTCGCCAGCACTGTTCGTGCGTACGAAGAACGACATGCGCGTCAATCGCGAGGAGATGTTCTGCCCGATCGCGTGCGTGATCGAGGCCGGTTCGTACGAGGAAGCGCTGGCGCTCGCGAACGATACGCCTTTCGGATTGACGTCTGGCATCATCACCAAATCGCTCTCGCGGGCGAACCATTTCCGCCGCAACATGAAGACGGGCTGCGTTATGGTGAATCTGCCGACTGCGGGTACCGATTATCATGTGCCGTTCGGCGGACGGAAGAAGTCGTCCTACGGGCCACGGGAGCAGGGGCGCGTGGCCGTCGAGTTCTTCACTGCGATGAAGACCTCATACATCAATGCGGGAATGCCGGAGTAAGGCCCATGACCGCAAGCGATCGCTTCCTCATCGACGGCCTGCAATATTGCAACTGGTCGGAGAAGATTTTCCGGGAGCTGAACGCAGGCGGTATCACGGCGATCCATGTCACGATCTGCTATCATGAGCATTTCCGCGAGACGATCGCCAATATCGGCCAGTGGAATCGCTGGTTTCAGGACTATCCCGACCTGATTTGTCCGGCCTACACGGCAGATGATGTGCGCCGTGCAAAGCGGGACGGGCGTACTGCAGTCGTCTTCGGATTTCAGAATCCTGCACCGATCGAGGACGATCTCTCGCTCGTCGAAATCTGGCATCGCCTCGGCGTGCGGTTCATGCAGCTCTCCTACAACAACCAGAGCTTGCTCGCGACCGGCTGCTATGAGGCCGAAGATCCCGGCATTACGCGGATGGGCCGCGAAGTGATCCGCGAGATGAACCGGGTCGGTCTCGTTATCGACATGTCGCACTCGGCCGAACGCTCGACGCTGGAGGCGATCGATCTGTCGTCGCGGCCGATTGCGATCACCCATGCCAATCCATACTCCTGGCATCCCGTTCCACGCAACAAGTCGGACACGGTGCTCAAGGCGCTTGGACAGAGCGGTGGAATGCTCGGATTCTCTGTTTATCCGCTTCACCTGAAGGGCGGCTCCGGCTGCACGTTGCGCAGCTTTTGCGAGATGGTGGCGCGCACCGCCGATCTGATGGGCGTCGAGCGCATCGGCATCGGATCTGATCTCTGCCAGGATCAGCCGGATTCGGTGGTCGAGTGGATGCGTGTCGGCCGCTGGACCCGCGATTCGCGTGGTGCCTCCGGTCCGCTCGGGGCCGCGGTCTTCCCTCCGCAGCCGGACTGGTTCCGCAACAACACTCAGTTTTCAGGCATTGCTGCCGGACTTGCGGAAGTAGGTTTCGCGAAGCCGGATATCGACAAGATCATGGGTGCGAACTGGCTCGATTTTTTTGAGCGTTCGTTCGGGCCAGCGCAGACTGCGCAGCCCGCGCACGAAACCTCTGTCGAGTGCGCGACGGGTACGGGCACTTGAATGCGATGACAAGCGCTGAGCCAACCCTGCGGAAAGGACCGGATGCGCTTCAGACACAGCGCCTGGCCGTAGCTCTGCGGTCGCCGGACGTGGTGATGCGGCTCAAGCGGTTGGGCAGCTTCCATCAGACCCGCCTGTCCTTCATGCGAGTGCTGCTGCGCCGGCTTGATCGTGATGGCTGGCGATTGTCACGTGTGATGTGGGATGTGAACGAGCGCGGCGAAGGGATCGCAGTATATCGCGCTGCCGGGCCCGCGCGCGCCTACAGCCTCGTCGCCTTCGCTCATGATCTTCCGCCTGAGAAGCGCACCGATCGCGTGATTGCGGAAGAATGGGACGCAACCTTCGCGTTGTTTGATGGCGATCCGACGCCTGCCGACATCGAGCGCTTGCGTAGCAATGTTCCGCGCCAGGAAGCCGGCCGTGTCAGCGAAAAGGAAATCGTGCTGGCGCGCGCCAACAGGAGCGTGCGGTTGTTCGACCATGTCGTATCGTCGCTCGCGGCCGGTACGCAGCCGAGTATTAAAACTCTCGCCGAGGTCGGCTATCTGATGCGAACGACCGCGGTCTATGGTAGTGGCAAGTTCGGATTGGCAGTGCGTGAGGCAATCAGCGATCGGGTCGAATTCGCCGCGCCCTTCCAGGCGGAAATGCTCGCGGTCTTCCTGATCCGTGCCTTTACACTCGACCTCGTCGATCACATGGCGAAGGTGCAGGCGCCGCGGAACGCGGTTCTGCTTGCGCCTGCGCTCCGGCGCAGTCTGGGCGTTGGCAACGCGACGGGGCTGGGCATGGCTCCGTTTCTGATGAACCATCCGGCGCTGCTCGACCATTGGATTGCAGCTCGCGAGACCGCGCTGGCGCGGGTCCGCAGTCTGCCTGATGCGACGAGGTGGCCACGGTTGCCGGCATTGGTCGCGCGTTCGCGCAAACTGGCGGCGTCGTGGACTACGACAGATGCGGTACAGCAAGCGCGTATCGCGGAGCTCTCCGCCGATCTCGGCATTCTCGCCGCCAGGATCGATACCGGGCCGTCTGATTTGTTACCGTTCGATGCGTTGTACCGGTGGGCGGAGACGGCTCTTGGGCTTGAGGCGCAGGAGATGCTGGTTTCGCTCCTGATCGAGCCGCATGGCGATCTTGTCGACGATCTCGCCGGTACGATGGCGTGCGACGAAGATGCGGAGTTTCTGATCGATGGCAGGATGACTGTCGGCACCGTGCGTGCCTTGATCGAACAAAACTACCGGTTCGCGATCGAAACCGATTTCGGCGATCCCAGAGCTCAGGCTCGCTTCTGGTACGTCTCCGAGGAAAAACTCGAGCCGCGTCTCGGCGAACGCGGCAGGGAAGACGGCGCCGATCGTGAGCAGCCGTTGAGCATAGCACGGGACGTCTCCGCACTCTATCGCTCGTTGGAGGATGCCAATCGCCGCGAGCGGATTGCCGCGTTCCTGATGCCGCACCCGGAATTCCGGCATCTCGTCCGTCGCATTCAGATCGCGGCGCGGCATCCCTATGCGGAAGTGCGCGACAATCTTTTGTCTGCCGAGATGCGGCCGATCGATCTTCTGCGCGCGAAGCTTGCCTGCTTTGGCGCCACGCGCTTCGACCCGAAGTCGGATCGATGGGTTCGTATCACCATGTTCCAGCATGCGCCTCTGATCGACGAGATCGGCCGCTGTGATCCCGACGACTGGGTATTGCCGCCGCTGGACGGAGCCGCCCGATGATCTGGTCGCTCAACGAACTGGAAGCCGAGACGCGCAAGGCAATTCGCGGCGCCGGACTGTCCTGGGGCTTGGCTGAAGAGGGCAGCAAGGCCGCACGATGGTTGGCGGCTCACGGCGTCGATCCGTTGCCGGCGCTGAGCGACATTCTTGAGCGGCATGACCAGCGCAGCATCACCGACAAGATCACGTTCACAGCCGCTGGCCGCTGGCATGCGGATGCACCGATGTGTCCGATTGCGCTTGGTATCGCGCTTTGTGACTATGCCGATCGGCTGGAGATCGGCAAAGTTGTCGCTGGCCCACTGGCGCGGCCGCTCTTGCTGCTGCCATTCGTGGCGGCCGTGGCTCGTATGCTCAAACGTCCTTTGCAGCTTGACGCGGGCGCAATGCGCGTCGTCATGAACGAGCGCGGCGATCCATCTTGTGACGTTTCGCACTTCGATGTCCTGGACATGTCCGAGATTCGTTGCGTCGTCGCCGCCGAGCGGTCACCCGCATGGCAGATACGCGCGGCGACTACTCACGGGATCGCGACCGACCCGAAGTCGTGGCAGCGTATCGCCTCTTACGTACACCGGACTTATGTGCCCGCCAGCGAGCGTTCTCGTCGCGAGGGTGCAGGTGCCGGCCTGATCGACAATGATTGAATCTCGGATTGAGTGCCGCTTATGAGCCAAGTGAGATGAGTCAAGTGCAGATGACCCTGGACGAGATCAACGCGTTGGCGCTGGCAGCGCTTGTTGCTGCCGGAGCCACGCGGGAGCAGGCGCAGCCGCTTGCTGCTGCCGTCGCTGCCGCGGAGGCCGATGGCATTGCGTCTCATGGCCTTGCTTATGTGCCGACCTATTGCGAGCATCTGCGCTGCGGCAAGGTGGACGGCAAGGCGGTGCCGGAAGTGAGCAAACCGAAGCCGGCGCTGCTTGTCGCCGATGCAAGGAGCGGCTTTGCGCATCCGGCGATCGATGCCGGCTTAACGCAGTTGATACCGCTCGCGCGCGACATGGGAATTGCCGCGCTTGCGATCCGCAACTCCTATAATTGCGGCGTGCTTGGCTATCACACCGAGCGCATCGCCGCGGCCGGATTGCTCGGACTCGGGTATACGAATGCGCCGGCTTCGATCGCGCCGTTCGGCGGCCGCAAGGCTGTGGTTGGCACCAATCCATTCGCCATTGCAGCGCCCGACGGAAACGGGGGTTCGGCGATCTCGATCGATCAAAGCGCCAGCGTCATCGCGAAAAGCGAAGTGATGCGAAAAAAGCGCGCGGGCGCGTCGATCCCGGAGGGTTGGGCGTTCGGGCCGGACGGCCAGCCAACCACCGATCCGGATGTTGCGCTGAAAGGCACGATGGCGCCAAGCGGTGGTTACAAGGGTTTTGGCGCGGGCCTTATGGTCGAATTGCTGGCTGCGGCGGCAAGCGGCGCGGTTCTTGCGCTGGATGCCAGTCCATTTTCCGGACCGGCGGGTGGGCCGCCGCGCACCGGCCAGTTCTTCATCGCTATCGACGTTACGACCAGTTCGGGCGGCACATTCGGCGAGCGCGTCACGCGCCTTGTCGAAGCGATTGCCGCGCAAGAAGGCGCGCATATTCCCGGCAGCAAGCGCAAGGCCGCGCGCGCCAAGGCGGGCGCAGGCGTCGCGGTGTCCGCCGACCTTGTGAAACAGATCAAGGACCTGGCCGCGGTGCGGTAGAGGACAGGAGGACGAGTCATGGCCACGAACACGAAACAGCGCGAAACAAATTCGCCGGTGATTGCCATGCGTGGGGCCGGCTATTACAGCGCCAACACAGTCGGTGCGAAGGCCGTGATCGATGCTGCCGCCGATCTTGTTCTGGAAGCGCTCGACTCGATGCAATTAAAGGGCACCACGCCGTTCGCCATCGCCGATTACGGCGCGGCCGACGGCGGCACCTCTATCGACATGATGCGCAAGGCCATTGCCCGCATCCGCAAGGACGCGCCCGATCGACAGATCACGATCACATACACCGACCTTCCGCACAACGATTTCTCGGTTCTGTTTCAGCTGCTGCAGGGTCTCTTGCCGGCCTTCAAGGACGATCCGCTGGCGCTGCTGCCGAATGTGTTCACCTTCGGCAGCGGCATGACGTTCTATCGTCAGATATTCCCTGACCGGTCAATCTCGCTGGGTTTCTCGGCGACCGCGATGCACTGGCTCAGCAAGCTGCCGCTGCAAATGGCCGATCACACGCATGCGGTCGGCGCCAATCCCGACGAAAAGAAAGAGCTGCGCAAGGCTGCGCTCGCTGACTGGGAGACGATCCTTCTGCATCGTGCGCGAGAAATGATTCCGGGCGGCAAGTTCGTTTTCGCGAATTTCTGCGAGGACGAGAGGGGGCATTATCTCGGCCATACCGGCGGGGTGAATATGCACGATACCTTCGCCAGGCTTTGGCGCAATCTCATGCACGACGGCGTCATTACCGAAGCGGAATATCGCCGTACCAATTTCGTGCAGTACTACAAAACCAAGGACGAATTCGTTGCGCCGTTCAACGATCCGAATTCAGCCGTGAGTAAGGCCGGGCTCGTACTGGAAAAGGCGTTCACGCGCACGACCGGATGCCCCTACGCCGCCGAGTTCAAACAGAAGGGCGATGCGGCAGCCTTTGCAAAAAGCTACGTGCCGACGCTGCGTTCGTGGAGCGAAAGTACGTTCATGGGCGGGCTCGATCCGAGCCGGCCGCAGCAGGAGCGCATGGCGATCGTCGATCGCTTCTACGATGCTTACGAGGCGGAAGTTGCCGCTTCCCCGGAAGGACATGCGATGGATTACGTCCACTGCTTCATGGTGGTCGCGAAAAAAGCCTGAACCGGTGCCGGACCGGCCAGGCGTGGAGGAAGTGCCTTTTTTGGATTGTCACTACAAGCTTGCACGTCAAGTCAAAGCAACGGGGACACAGAGAGGTGGATCATGCAACGTCGTAAATTCCTGAAAGGTGCCGGTCTCGTCGCCGCAAGTGCCGGCCTTGCGGCTCCCGCCATCGCGCAAACACCAACCGTGAAATGGCGCATGGCGACGAGCTGGCCGAAAAGTCTCGATACGCTCTACGGTTCGGCTGCGGCCATGTGCGAACGCATCGCGCAGATCACCGATGGCAAGTTCCAGGTTCAGGTCTTCGCCGGCGGAGAGATCGTGCCCCCGCTGCAGGTGTTCGACGCTGCCGCCAACAACACGGTGGAGTGCTGTCACACGCTGACCTCCTACTTTATCGGCAAGAACACGGCCTATGCTTTCGACGGCGGTCTGCCATTCGGCCTCAACGCACGCCAGCAAGCCGCCTGGCTTTATTACGGTGGCGGCATGGAGCTGCTGCGCAACCTGTTCGGAAAGGCGAACCTCGTTCCGGTCCCGGTCGGCAATGTCGGGGTGCAGATGGGCGGATGGTTCCGCAAGGAGATAAACAGCGTCGAAGACCTCAAGGGACTGAAATTCCGCATTGGCGGCCTTGGCGGCATGGTATTCTCCAAGCTCGGCGTGATCCCGCAGCAGATTCCGGCCGCGGACATTTACTCGGCGCTCGAGCGTGGCACGATCGACGCGGCCGAGTGGATCGGTCCGCACGATGACGAGAAGTTCGGTTTCTTCAAGGTTGCCAAATACTATTATACGCCGGGCTGGTGGGAGGGCTCCGCGCAGATCACCTCGCTCGTCAATAAGGGTGCGTGGGAGGGATTGCCGAAAGAATTCCGCATCGCCTATGAAACTGCCGCGAACGAGCAGATGACAATGATGCTCGCAAACTACGACGCAAAGAACCCGGCTGCGCTGCGTCGTCTGGTGGCAAGCGGAGCGGAAATCCGCGCATTTCCGACCGAGGTGATGAACGCCTGCTTCAAGGCCTCGCAGGAAACTTTCGACGATCTGTCCAGCAAAAATCCCGATTTCAAGGCGATCTACGAGCCCTGGACGAAGTTCGCGAACGACTCCAATGCGTGGTTCCGTCTGGCCGAATACCGGTTGGATAGCGCGCGCTTCGCTGCACCGTCGCGCTGATTTCGGGTGTGGCTGCAAGAGCCGGCAGCGCCTTTGGTGCTGCCGGCTGTTTCCGTTGGGACGGTCATATAGTTTAGATCGGTCCGGCAAAAGATACCGTCACAGCCGGCAAGAACACGCTTCGCCACATTTGCGGTCACGGTTCATCCACTTTTCCCCGGAATGATTGAGGGCGGGATCGGGCACTTGGGGGGTGCGGGTTGCCAGCGCCGTGGACTGCCACGCATGTTCGTATGGTGATTGCGCTGGCTGGGCTCGGCGGTCTTGCCCTTGGTCATCTTGTGTTCAAGACAGACGCAGTGCCGTTCGACGAAGTACTGCGCCTCGAGCAGACGACGTTCGAACATCGCTGGGCTGCACTCGGTTTCGACGCCGGGGCTGCGCGGCCGATCTCGACTGCGGTGACCGCCGCGCTAACGCCTTCAAAGACCGAAGCTGAATCTGCGCCCGGCCCGGTGACTGCCGCCGCGCTCGCCCCGTCGGCCGATCTGCCTGAGCCGACCGGCGGAGCCGAGCCCGAGCGCTACATCTTCTACTACAATTCGCCCACGCACTGGACGCCGGTACCGCTGCCGGCTGCGATAGACGAAGAGCGTGCGCCCCATAATCGCAACATCCGTGCAGAGATCGAACAGGCGGCCATGTTGTTCGATGTCGACATTCGCATGATGAAGGCATTTGCCAGAATCGAGTCCGGCTACAATCCGAAGGTAACAACAGGCAAATACAAGTGCCTTTTTCAGCTGTCAGACTGGGAATTTGCTAAATACTGGCGAGGCGACATCTACGATATCAGAGATTGCTCGATCGCTGCCGCCCGAAAGCTTGCGACCGAAGCCGCACAATTCGAGAAGGATGTCGGACGCCGCGCCACCGCGGCAGAAATCTACTGCATTCACCAGCAGGGTTATCAGGGGTGCGCATTTCACTATGCCGCTCCGCATCAGCTGGCCTGGAAAAATATGCATCTGACTGCCGAAGGACAGGAGCGGGGCGAATCCTGGGCGCGCAAGGCGATCTGGGGTAACGTGCCGTCCGACGTCAAGGACAAGATCAAGGGTGGTGTCGATGCGCTGACCAGCGGCGAGTTCATCGCGATCTGGACAGAACGGGTCGAGCGATTCATGGCTCGAAAGAGCGAGCCGCCGACCGATTACGTCGATTTTTCCAGCAAGGCAAAAAAGCAGACGCAAGCAGTCAGCAAGTTCACCAAATCAGCCAAGTCCTCCAAGTCCGCCAGTTCGACTAAATTGGCCACAGGGGTTCCGAACAAGCGGGTCGCACTTTTGAAGAAAAATAAGACCAGGAATAAGGTCAAGTTGGCAGCGCGCTGATCGCATTGCGCGACGTCGAATTTCTTGTGTCTGTGTGATCTGTCTCACTTTGCTTCTGACCAAAACCGCATACCTTGACCGTACTCGCTACGGTGCCGGCAGGGGATGCGGATGGCGTGCTTGTCCTTGCGATTTGTGGCCGCTGTCTTGATCTGCGTTGTGAGCCCAATCGCGGTTCATGCAGAGTCCGAGGTCGGACAGCGGCCGCAATCGCACGATATGCATTCGCAGCTGTTGCACAGCCAGACTTGGGATAGTCCCTGGACGGTCGTAACAATGGCGCCCGATGGCTCTTGGGGCGTTGCAAGCGAGGCTTATATTTATCAGGCGATCGCGGGGGCGGTTGCGCATTGTCGGCATAGCTCCGGTCCCGCAACAGGCTGCGGCGCACAGTTTACCGTAATTCGCGCTGGTTGGACCATCGCACTTCGATGCGGCAGGGCGAATATCATCGTCGCCGAGCCGACCATTGCCGCGGCCGAGCGCGCTGCGGCCGCTCGCGAGACCGAGCTCAGGCTTGCCCACTCTCAAATCATCCCCGCTTGCCTGCACGTTGTGACCATCGGCCCTTCCGGACACGCGGTGCGAACCTCTCCTGCGATTGCGCAGCCCGACCGGGCCACATCGTCTACAGCCGATCGACGATAATCAGCGAGAGCGTGCGCCTGTGCCGACGGACGATTTGAACGGGACGATGCTGCGGATTGCGGCGAACGCATAATGCTTTGTTAAATAATGCGCACCAGATGTCGGCGCGAACGGCGCCTTTTGTACTTCGTTTATGATTTCCATCGTGTGCCATTTGTAATATCACCACGCTTGCGCCCGTGCTAAAAGCACGGCCCGTCTCCGGCGTATCGTCCGGCAGACAAAACTGGAGTGAGATATTCGTTCTCGGATTATCTCGCCACCGCCGAATGGTTTTCACGTGAAAGACGATATTGTGCAGGACGGGTCGCTCAAAGATGGCCCGCAGGGCGCGCGACGTGGTATTTTCCGCCGCTCCATGGCGGGCTTGGCTGCAGCGTCATGGGCATTGCTTCTGCTTTTCCTCATCATCTGGGCGACGCTGGCGATCTACTATTCGAACCTCCCTTGGCCGTTGGCGCGCACGGTCATGGCTATTGCGTTCGCCGTGTTCGCGGTGTGGGCGCTGCTCTGGTCGCGGCCGCGCCGGACTTATGTTTTCTTCGCAGGCTTCCTCGCCATTGTCGTCTGGTGGATTGCGATTCCGCCCTCGCACGACCGGCCATGGCGGCCAGAGGTCGCGATGATGCCGCGCGCCTTTATCGACGGCGACACAGTGCGGATTACCAATGTGCGCGATTTTACCTATCGCAGCCGCAACGATTTCGACGTCCGATATGTGGAGCGCACCATAGATCTCTCGCATCTGACGGGCGTCGACTTCTATGTGTCCTATTGGACCGAGGGTCCGGTCGGACACACCTTCCTCAGCTTCATCTTCGACAATGCGCCGCCGCTGAGCATCTCGATCGAGACGCGGCCGGAGGTGGGGGAAGGGTTCGATCCGATCGCGTCGCTCTTCAAGCAATTCGAGCTGATCTACGTGGTTGGCACCGAACGCGACATCGTGGGCGTACGCACCAATCATCGTGGAGAAACGACCTATCTCTATCGTCTCAACACGTCTCTTGCCGACGCGCGTGAGTTGCTGACGATCTATCTGCAGCGGATCAACCAGCTTGCTGACAGGCCGGAATGGTATCATCTGCTCAGCAACAGCTGCACCATCAACATCATCCGTTACGCCAATGCCGCCGGACGCGAGGGCCGGCTCGACATCCGCCATGTGCTGAATGGCTGGATCGACGCCTATCTCTACCGGTCGGGCCGGGTCGATACGTCGCTGCCGTTCCAGGAACTGCGGCGCAAGTCGCTGATCAATGCGAATGCGCAGGCTGCAGGTGACGGCCCGGATTTCTCCGAGCGCATCCGCAGGGACGTGCCGACCATCAAGAACTGAGGCCGCGGTCAGGCTGCAGGTGCCCTGCGCGGTGGCGCGTCGGGATCGCCGAAAAGTTCGGCGATCCACGATGTCGCGGGGTGCTGCGCGCAGAATGTCAGGATCGCGATGGTGATCGGCACGCCGATGAAGGCGCCGAAGAAGCCCCACATCCAGGTCCAGAAGAAGACCGAGAGCAGGACGAGGAAGGGCGAGACGGAGAGCGCGCTGCCGGAAACGCGTGGCTCGATATAGCTGCCGATCACGAACTGGATGACGTTGAGGCAGGCGAAGACGAACAAGGCGGCCTGCAGGGATTCGAACTGCGCGAGCGCATAGAAGGTCGGGAACATGGTTGCGACGAACGGCCCGATAAACGGGATGTAATTCAGTGCAAACGCGATCACGCCCCATTCCGGCGCGAGCGCGAGCCCCGATACCGCGGCCAGCGCCCAGACCGTGGCACCGGTGGCGACGCTCATCCAGGTGCGGATCACCATGTAGCGGCGGAAGCGCTGCGCGGTGGCGCGGCTTCCCTCGATCAGCACCCGGGCGGCGTCGCTGCCGATCAGCGCGCGGATCCTGGCGCCGATGCTTTGCACCTCGAGCAGGCCGAGGATGACGTAGACCGCGACCACCAGCCAGAACGTGATCGTGGTGTTGACCCGCCCGGTCACGCTCTGCAGCGTTCCGATCAGCCAGCGCACGTTGAAATGCTCGGCCCAGATCCCGGAGATGACGATGCCGTGGCTCTCGAGCCAGACAGCGGCATTGTCGTAGAAGGCCTGGAAGCGGGGCGCTTCGGCGATGATGGCGCGAACCACTCGGCCGAAACCCCAGGCGATCAGGGCGGCAAAGACCATGAACACCACCACGATCACGCACGTTACGATCGCGAGCGCAAGCAGGCGCGGCATGCGCTGCTGCAACGCGTCCTGCAGCGGCCAGGCCAGTGCGATGATGAACAGGGCGCAGGCCACCGGCGCAAATACGCTCGTTGCAAAATAAAGCGAGGCCAATACCGCGATCGCAGCGAGGATGCCGGCATAGACCGTGAGCGGGGCCGGTGCGGCACGAGGAGTCGTCGGGTCTGTCATGCGGTCGTGATCAGTCCGGAATGCCTCTAGCGGATCAGCGCCAGCAGCTCTTGGGTGCCGCCGCCAAAGATGTAGAGCGCGAGCAGGTAATACACGATGGCGAGGTTATAGGTCAGGCCATTGCCGGTATAGATACGGCGGCTCCTTTCAGCGGCGAACACGGCGATCGCTGCGGCCTCGCCCCATAGCCGGCTGGCGAGCGCCGGCGTCAGGGCCGCGCAGATCGACTGCGCGAAGGCATAGAAACCCTCCTTGCGCGGCGCCAGCGGCCGCGTGCGCTGCGCGAGCAAGAGCAGGACGAACAGCGCTGCAGCGACCGCCACGGCAAAAGCCATCACTGGCATCGGATTCCAGGTGGCGTAGATCAGTTCGAGCGACATCCCCTGCCAGCGCAGGGTCGACGCGAATTGCGGATCGATCGCCGCGGACACCGGATCGATCAGGAGCTTCGGGAAGAACGACATCACCAGGATGCCCGCGACCAGGAGATATTGCGGCAGCAGCAGCGCCAGCGGCGCTTCAGTGACGCCGGCCGCCGCAGCCTTGCGTTCACCGAAGAACAGCGCTTGGATGAACCGCGCCATGTAGAGAAAGCCGGCGAAGGTCGCGGCGAGCGTCATCAGCGCCGAGATATACCAGCCCTTCTCCATCATAGCACTGAGCAGCAGCCATTTGCCGCCGAAGCCCGCGAGCGGCGGCAGACCGGACATGGCGACGATCGCGATTGCCGAGAGCGCGAAGGTCTGCGGCATGACGCGGGCCATGCCTCCGAGTTCAGAGAGAAGCCGCGTGCCGGTTCGCAGGATCACGGCGGCGGCTGCGAGGAACAGGATGCCCTTCACCAAGAGGTGGTTGGCGACGAGATAGAGCGCCGTCACCCAGCCGAGATGGCTCATCAGCGCGACGGCCGCGACGATGTAGCCGAGCTGGCTCATGCTGGAATAGGCCAGCATGCGCTTGATGTCGTCCTGCCGGACCGCAAGCATGGCGCCGACGAGGGTGGTCAGCATGCCGGTTGCACCCAGCACATGCGCGAGACCGAGGCTGGTCTCGGAACGGATCGCGACATAGGTCGCGATCAGGAGCCCGAAAACCGCGACCTTGCTGATGACCGCCGAGAGCAACGCGGACACGTCGTCATAGGCTTCGGCGTAAGTGCCCGGCAGCCAGACATGGACTCCGGCGGCGCCCGCCTTGATGAGAAGGCCGATTGCCAGCAGCACGAACACCAACGGGACGTCCGGGCCGGCGGTGCGGAAGGCCGACAGCGACATCGTTCCGGATGCCGCATGCATGATGGCGAATCCGACCAGCAGGAAGAACGCGGCCGCGAGCGAGAACAGGAGATAGAGCAGGGCGTGCGGTATGGCGGCCGGCCTCTGCAGCACGAGGAAGTAAGAGGAGAGCGTGATCAGTTCCCAGATCACCAGAAATTCGAGACTGGTCGAGGCATAGGGCAGCGCAGGCAGCGACAGCAGCATTACCGCGAGCAACGGGTAGAAGCCCGGCCGCGCATCTGCGCGCGCAAGGCTGCCGATCGATACGACAACGCCGCCCGCAAGCAGGATCACCGCATAAAGCTGGCTCAGACCGGAGAGGTTGCCGACCAGCCACAGGCCCGCGATCAGAACAATGGCGAGCGCAAATGCACCCTGCAGGCGCGCCGGCAGCATCCATGCGAGCCACACCGCAAGGCCCGCCGCGAGAGGCAGCGCGACCCACAATGCATCGAGTCCGGCGAAGCGCGCGGCAATGGCTCCGCAGACGATCAGCAGCGCGCCCATTCCGTAGACCGGCGCAAGTTCCGCAGGGCGCACCGGCAACGGCGTCTCGTCACGGTGCACGGCCTGGCCGAACCAGCGAAACATATAGGCCGCTTCAAGCAGCGATCCGAACAGGATGAGGGCGATGACGAGATAGCGGTGGTCCGCGGCGGCGATCAGGATGAATTGCCACTTTGCGAAGAAGCCAGGGAACGGCGGCAGCCCGGCAATGGCCGCGATCAGTACGCCGAAGATGACGATCGCGGCGGGGTGTCGTGCGAGCGACCAGTCGCGCAGCCGCTCCTGTCCGACATAGCCCGCGAGCCAGAACAGCCCGACCTTGGCGAACAGGTGATTGACGAACAGGCCGCCGATCACAAGGTGCATCGCGGCCTCGGACCCAGGACGATAGATCAGCGCCGCGGCCGTCGTCATCAGCGCCATCTGGCCGACCGACGAATAGCCGAGCAGGCGCTGCGCCCTTGATTGCCGCAGCCCGATCAGATTGGAAAAGACGAAGGTGACGACGCCGAGCGCAGCGATCAGCGGCCGTTGCTGCTCGAACAGCGGCAGCAGCTTCAGTAGCGCGAAGAACACACCGGCCGAGACGCCGCCCGAGATCATCGCCGCAACATCGGGACGCGCGGTCTCGTAGGCGTCGAGGCCCCAGCCATTGGCCGGGAACGGCTTCAGTTCGAGGAGTAGACAGGAGAGCAGGAAAATCAATCCGGCAATGCCGATGGGCCCTGCGATGGATGTGCGGTTTGCGAGCAGGCCGTCGATGTTGAGCAGGCCGGTGACCGCGTAGATGAGAATCGTGCCGATCAGGAAGAAGCCCGAAGCCAGTACGGTGGCCATGAGATACTTGAAGGTCGCGGACAAGGCGGCCGGCGTGTTGCGCAGACTCAGCAGGCCGTAGGTCGCGATCGACACAATCTCCAGGAACACGAACAGATTGAAGAGGTCGCGGGTCATCACCATGCCCTGGATGCCCATGACGAGCAGCAGGTAGATCAGGACGACCCCGTATCTCTCGCGCAGCATGGTGGCGGCGCCGAACAGCGCGACGAGAGTCACGCTGAAGACGAAAATCGCTTCGGGCAGACCCATTCGCAGATTGATCGCGACCGGCGGTTTTGCGCCACCGGTGAGGATCTCGATGGGCGCGGAACCGTTAGCGAGCTGCCACAGCGCGACGCCGGAGATCAGCGTCATCGCGGCGAGCGCCAGCACGAGCGCAATCGCAACTGCATGTCCGCCGAGCCGGTACAATAGCGGGATCAGAAAGGCGCCGCCCAATCCGACGATAAAGATATTCAGCGGGTGAAGGAGCCCCTCTACCATTTCGACTCCGTGAAGGCGTCGATGGAGAGAGTCTTCTTTACCTCATACAGACGGATCGCATAGGCGAGCAGCACCGCGGTGACGGCCAGTCCGATCACGATGGCGGTGACGACCAGCGCCGACGGGATCGGATCGACCGCTCGGGCGGGTGCATCGGCGATGGTCAGCGCACGGTCGATGATCGGCGCGGTGCCGCCGCGCACATAACCGATCGCAACGATCAGGATATGGGTGCCGGTGCTGATCAGCGACAGCGAGATGATGATTCGCAGGAGATTACGTTGCGTCAGAGCGCCCCAGAGACCGATCAGCATCACGGCAAGGCCGGTTACGAGAACCATGGTGGAGATCATGATCGGCCCCGCATCGTGCGCTCTTCAGCTTCGGAACCGGTCGAGGATGACCGACAGTTCGCAACCAACCTTGACGCCGAGAAGAACCGACAGCACGGGAATGGCGCCTGCGCTGAAGAAGGCACCGAACGAGCCGAGCGGCAGCACCCGGTTGTCGAGGAAGCCTCCCGCGGCGACGAGGCCGGCAATGCCGACAAGGACGAACAGGACTCCGGCCAGCGACTCGGTGATGCTGAGGAAAGCCGCGTGCAGGTCCTGCGAGGGATTGGCTAGCAGAAGGAGCAATACGGCGGATGCGATCACGGCGCCGCCCTGGAATCCGCCACCGGCCGAGATGTGGCCATTCATGATGATATAGGCCGCGAAGATTGCGATCAGCGGCATGAGAACCTGCGTCGCGGTGCGCACGATTTCCGAGGCCGGGGTCTTGGCTTCCTGGGTGCGGGTGGCGTCCGCCGCGGTCTTGCCGCTGAGAACGAGGCCGACGCCCGCCGCCACCATGAACAGCACGGCGACTTCGCCGAGTGTATCGAAGGCGCGGAAGGTGAGCAGGATGCCGGTGATGACGTTCGGCGCGCCAAGCTCCTGCGGAACCAGCCGGACATAGCTCTCCGCCAGAGCGCGCAGCGACGTCTGCTCGCTATAGCCGATC
The DNA here is from genome assembly GCA_049324435.1 of Pseudomonadota bacterium. Taxonomy (GTDB): domain Bacteria; phylum Pseudomonadota; class Alphaproteobacteria; order Rhizobiales; family Xanthobacteraceae; genus Pseudorhodoplanes. The sequence continues at coordinate 65,978 of JBMOOQ010000024.1, read as the reverse complement.
GCGATGCTCGCGAAGATGAGCCCGACCAGGGCGATGGCGATGGCGGGGAGCGCGCGCGGCATCAGGCACCGTCACTCGCGGCGGCGCGCGTTGCGTCAGAGCGTGCATCGACCTTGCGAGCCATCGGGATATTGATTGCGCGTGCGGCGCGCGCCAGCGCATGCGAGGAGACCGGATTGGTCATGAACACGAAATAGATCAGGATCACGAGCTTCAGCGTCCAGCCCGGATGATAGACGGCAATACCGATCAGGATCAGTGCATTGCCGAGCGTCGACGCCTTGGTGCCGGCCTGCATGCGGGTAAACGCATCCGGCATGCGCAGCATCCCGAGCCCGGCCGAGAAATGGAAGAATGCGCCGAGAAGGATCAGAAGACTGCCGATCAGGTCGGTCATCGGTTCAGTCCTTCGCCCCCGCAGTGCGGCGGATCGCATAAAGAAAGATCAGCATGGAGAGCCCGGAGCCGATCGACGCTTCCGTCATCGCGACATCGGGCGCACCAAGCAGCACGTAGCAGACCGCGGCGAACAGTGTGGCAAGGCTTCCGCTCACCGCAGCGGCGAGCACGCTGCTAAGGCGAATCGCGAGGATCGCGCTGACGATGATGGCGCTGCAGATCAGGAGAACGAGTAGTTCCAGCATCGCTACAGCCCACGTTCGAGATAGCGCGCGGTTGCGACCACGGCGAGGAAGCTGAGAACGCCATAGACCAGCGCCACATCGAGATAGATGAAACGGCCGGCGATATGCGCGTAAAGCGCGATCATCGAAATCGAAATCACGGTGAGGAGATCGACCGCGGCAACACGGTCCACAACGGTGCGGCCGAGGATCAGCCGGATCACGGCGAACGCGATGGCGAAGAAGATCAGGACGCCGGCGAGAATGAGGATCGCTTCAGCCAAAGGTCTTCTCCAGGTCGGTCTCGAACGGCCCCGCAATCAGGTGTGCTGCTTCCTCCGGGTCTGTGGTCTGCACATCGAGCCAATGTACGGTAAGTGTGTCGCCGTCCATGTCCACGACCAGCGATCCCGGCGTCAGCGCGATCGAATTGGCAAGCGCAAGACGCCCGACCGGCGTCTTCAGGCGCGTCTTGATCCTCACAATTCCCGGATCGATATCGATGCGCCGCGCATAGACATAGCGCAGCATGTTGAGATTGGCGCGCGCCATCTCCCACGCGAACACGGCGGTATAACGTATGAAGTGAAGGAGCCTTGACGGGGTGAATCGGATATCCGCCCAGGCCGGGAAGTGCCGCACGAAGATGAAGGCGAGAACGGCGGAAATCAGCGCTCCGCTGACGATCGATTCAATCGCGAGCGAGGAATTGGCCGCGAACCAGATGACGGTGAGCAGCAGCCATAGCCACAGAAAGCCGCCCGGTTTTCCGGAATGGTCCGACGCCATCTGTCAGCGGCTCCCATCCGTACGGCGTTGACGATTAGCCAACACTAGGTGCGGGAAGGGCCGAAATCAACATTACACCGGGTGTGAAGAGGCGCATGGCCTTACGGGCATGCGGGGCGTTTCAGGTTGTGGTCCGGTGACTTTTCATTCACAAGAATGACGGTCGGTACAAGCGACAACCGAGGTGCCGGACATGGGCGTCATGGGTGCGATCCGCTCTATTGTTCTTGCCGCCGTGATCTGGGTGACGCTGTCGGGCGCCGCCGCTGTCGCGCAGCCCGGCCGCAACGCCCTGAATGCTGACGCGCAAATCTATCTCTTACGCGGTCTTGCCAACGTGTTCTCCCGCGGCATGGACGAGATGGCGGCGAAGCTGACAGCCGAGGGCTTCAGCCCGGTCGTGATCAACCATCGCGGATGGCAGAATGCAGCCGATACGATCATGCGCAATTACCAGGGTGGCCGCACCGCGCCGATCATCCTGATCGGGCATTCGCTCGGCGCCAACAATGCTTACCGGATCGCACGCAGGCTGAACGGCAAGGGGATTCCGGTTGCATATCTCGCCACGTTCGACCCGACGCAACGCTTCACGGTGCCCAACAATGTGCGGTACTTCGTGAATTTCTACCAGAACAACGGCACCGGGCGACGCGCCTCGTTCGCGCCGTCGCGGCACAAGGAAAAGGTCAACCTCAATCTCACGACGAGCCCCGGGCTCAAGCATCGCAACATCGATCAGTCGCGCCGGTTGCAAGACATTGTGATCGCGCGAATCCGCGAAATCACCGCACGATGATCGTGTACTGAAAACAGAACGCCGCCCGGGAGGAGCGGCGTTCGCCGTTCGGTATCGGTCGTATCCGACCGATTTTGCTTTGCCGCGCTTTACCGTTGCGGCCGCTTTCCGCGGTTTGGATTGGCCGCAGGCCGGTTCGGCCGTGTAGGTGCTGGACGCGCTGCCGGCGGCCGGGCGGGCCTGGCCTGCGGCGGGCGCGCCTGCGGTGGCCGAGGACGCGCTTGAGGCGGGCGGGCCTGAGGTGGGCGGGCTTGCGGCGGACGCGCCTGCGGCGGTCGAGCCTGGGGAGGCCGCGCTTGCGGCCGATCAGGTCGAACCTGAGGCCGGTCCGGCCGTCCTTGCGGACGATCGGGACGGGCGCCCGGCCGCTCCGGTCTGACACCCGGGCGGTCGCCGGGGCGGTCAGGTCGCACACCTGGCCGGTCGCCAGGCCGCGTTGGCCGCGCGCCCGGTCCGCCCGGACGATCCGGCACCAATCCCGGCCGGTCCGGCCGAACAGCTCCCGGCCGATCAGGTCTCACACCGGGACGATCGCCTGGACGGTCGGGCCGCAGACCGGGTCGGTCCGGGCGTCCACCAGGCGGCCGAACACCAGGACGGTCTGGCCGTCCGCCGGGCGGACGAACACCGGGGCGATCGGGACGTCCGCCGGGACGATCGGGCCGCCATACGCCCGGCGGAGGGCCACCCGGGCGGCCGGGCCGCCAGACCGGCTGGTTGATCCAGATCGTATTCCAGCTGCGGTTGTTCCAGCCCCAGCGGTTGTTCCAGTAGGAGCCGACAAAGAAGGCCGAGCCGAAGATCAGGCCGGTCGCGACCGCGGTGGTGAAGATCACGCCCGGATCGTAGACCGGAACGTATATGCGGTCCGGCTCTGCCGGCTCGATAAAGATGACTGGCGCGCCGCCTTCCTGACGTGTCGTCACCACCTGCTGCGGAGTCGACTTCAGATTGCCGGCCTTCTGCGCCTGTGCGCGCAGCAACTGGATCGCGTTCGCCACATCCTGAGGCTGCTGTGCGAAAGCCGCACCGAGCGACTGCGTCCAGTCAAGATGGTCTGCCAGCATCTCGATGACTTCGGGAAACCGGGTGAGCGCGATCACCGAACTGTCCCAGGGCTGCGCGTCGGCGCCGGAGAAATCGTTGGCTTTCACTGCGTCGGCATTTGCGGAGAGCCAGCGATCGGCCTGGACGATTTGCAGCGGGAATGTGCTCGCGGGCAGGATCAGCGCGATCAACGGGTCTGGATAAAGCGCGATCGGTCCGAGCAGATATTGCAGATCGGCCATCGAATAGACTTGGCCGCTCGGCGCGGCGTCGCCCGTGGTGGGCGGGGTGTCCTGCGGGAGTGGTGTCTGCGCAAGGACAGGTCCGATGCTGCTCGCCCCGACCAACATCGCAGAGACGGCGATCCGCGAGACCGCTCCCGGCTGATAGCCATGCTGTTTGCCCATACCCGCCACCTCTTGCTACCCGAACCGCAACGCGTCAGCGCACCGGTCCAAAGGTCCATTGTCCGTTGCGAAACTGCCATCCCGCGCCGACGAAAACTTGATTTGGGTCATAACGTTCCCAGCGCCCGGCAACCCAGGAATACTGGCCCTTGCGGCGGTCCCACGCGAAGTGGCCCGGCACATAGACCTGTTGCTGGACCGCGCGGTCGGCCTGCCGGCGCCCGTGCGAACGCGGTACCAGCGGCCGTTCGGCGCGGCGCTGTATCGCCGATTGGGCATTGCTCTCAGCAGGTGCGACAGCCGCCATGCCGGAGGCGAAAGCGAGCGTGAGGAGCGTGGAAACTGTACGGCGCAAGGCGACTCCCATCATGCGGACGTTGCCGCCGGTCTGTCGTTCCTCGACTCGGTCAGGCCGAACCAGGTGACGTAGAGCGTTGGCAGGAAAATGAGCGTGAGAATGGTGGCGACAAGGAGGCCGCCCATGATCGCGAAGGCCATCGGTCCCCAGAACACCGTCGGCGCGATCGGAATCATGCCGAGCACGGTAGAGATCGCTGTCAACATGATCGGGCGGAAGCGCGCGCTGGAGGCATCGATCACTGCGGTGACAACGTCCTTGCCGGCCGCCCGTTCGGCATCGATCTGGCCGATCAGAATCACGGCATTTTTGGTGATCATGCCGAGCAAAGCGAGTACGCCCAGAATGGCGACAAAGCCGAGCGGCCGGTTGAAGGCGAGCAAAGCCAGCACCACACCGATCAGCCCGAGCGAACCGACGCTCAGCACAATGATGAGCCTCTGGAAGCTGCCGAGCTGGAAGATCAGGACCGTCAGCATGATCAGGAGCATTGCCGGAATGACAGCAAGCACCGAAGCTTGCGACTTCGCACTCTCTTCCACCGTGCCGCCGACCGCCAGCTGATAGCCGGACGGCAGTGATTTGGAAAAGGCCGCGATGTCCGGCGCGAGCGCAGTCACGACGGTGTCGGGCAAGATGCCCGGCCGCAGATCGGCGTGGACCGTGAGTGTCGGCAAACGGTCGCGGCGCCAGACCAGCGGGTATTCCTGGGAATATTCGAAGACCGCAAACTGGCTGAGCGGCACGGTACGCCCGCCCGGCAGGGGAATTGCTGTGTTGCGCAGCGTATCGATTGATATGCGTTGATCCTGCGTCGCGCGCACCACGACATTGACAAGATAGATGTCGTCACGGACCTGGGTGATCGTGATGCCCGAGATCACGGTGTTGAGGGTATTGGCGAGAGCCTGCGAACTCAGACCAAGCAACCGTGCCTCGTCCTGATCGATCCGGATGCGAAGCTGGCGTGCGGGCTCCATCCAGTCATAGTTGATGTTGACGGTTTGCGGGTTTTTCGCGATCAGCTCGCCGAGCTGCAGCGAAAACTCCCGCACTTTCGAGATGTCTGGACCGCTGATCCGGTATTGGATCGGCCAGCCGACCGGCGGTCCGAGTTCGAGCGGATAGACGCGCGCCACCACGCTCGGGAGTTCGCTGGCCAGCAATTTCTCGAGCTTGATCTTCAGTCGCTCGCGCGCTGGTACATCCTTTGCCACGATCACGGCCTGCGTGAAGAAGTTGTTCGGCAACTGGACATTGAGCGGCAGATAAAACCGGATCGCGCCGCGCCCGACATAGGTGCTCCAGCGATCGACATCGTTGTCGTCCTTCAGGGCGGCATCGAAGCGCTTGGCGATCTCCTCGCTCGCATAGATTGAGGCGTTTTGCGGCAAGCTCAGATCGACCAGCAGTTCCGGGCGGTCGGAGGACGGGAAGAACTGCCGCGGGATCAGCGGCATGGCGAGGACGGACGCCACGAACATGGCGATGGTAAGCGCGAGGGTGAGCCAGCGCACGCGGATCGCGCCGGTCAGAAACGCCTTGTAAGTGCGGAATACAAAGCCCGGTTCGGTCTTCTTCTCGCTCTCAGCGTTCGGCGGCTTCAGGATCGCGAGACCGATCAGGGGTGCGAATAAGACCGCCACGAACCACGACACAATGAGCGCGATCGCAACTACGGCGAAAAGCGAGAATGTGTATTCGCCCGCAGAGCTCGCCGCAAAGCCGACCGGAACGAAACCAGCGATCGTCACCAGCGTTCCGGCCAGCATCGCGATGGCGTAGGTGCGGAACGCGAAGGTCGCAGCATCCACTTTGCTGTCGCCCTGGGCGAGCCGCGTCAGCATCGCATCGGTGGTGGTCATGGCGTCGTCCACCATCAGTGCGAGCGCAATGATCAGCGCGCCGAGAGAGATACGCTGCATGTCGATGTTCACGATCTCCATCACCGAGAAGACGACAGCAAGCGTCAGCGGGATTGCGGTCGCGATCACGAGGCCGGGGCGCACGCCCAGACTGATGAAGCTTACGAACAGGATGATGGCGACCGCCTGCCAGAGCGACCCCATGAACTCGGAGATCGCACTTTTGACCGTCACCGCCTGGTCTGCAACCAGCTTCGGTTCGATGCCGACCGGCAGGTCCGCGCCGATGCGTCTCATCGCCTGATTGAGATTCTGCCCGAGCGCGAGAATGTCGCCGCCGTCACGCATCGCGATGGCCAGTCCGATCGCGGGCTCGCCATTGACCCGGAACATCGGCTGCGGCGGATCGGCATAGCCGCGTCTGACATTGGCGATATCGGCGAGCCGCAGCACGCGGCCATTGACTACGAAATTGATGTTGCGGACGTCCTCTTCGGACTGGAACGCACCCGACACACGAAGCTGCAGAGTCTCGGCCTCGGTCTGCACGGCGCCTGCGGGTTGCACCACGTTCTGTGCCTGCAATGCGGCGATCAGCGTCGAACGGTCGAGGCCGAGATTGGCAAGATCTTTGGTGGAGAATTCCACGAAGATTCGTTCGTCCTGCGCGCCGAGGATCTCGATCTTGGAAACATCGGCGACGTGCAAAAGCTCGGAGCGGACCTTTTCGACATAGTCGCGCAATTCGCGATGGGTGAAGCCATCGGCGGTGAAGCCATAGATGATACCAAAGGTGTCGCCGAAATCATCGTTGAAGGCCGGACCGAGAACCCCCGCGGGGAGCGTGTGCTGGATGTCGCCGATGCTCTTGCGAACATGGTACCAGACGTCCGGAACCTGCTGCGCAGTGGTCGAGCCCTTCAGATTGACGAAGATCGTGGTGACGCCAGCGCGGGTGAAGCTCCGCAGGAAGTCGAGATGCGGCGTTTCCTGCAGTTTGCGCTCGAGACGATCGGTGACCTGCTTGAGTGTCTCTTCGACGGTGGCGCCCGACCAGGCTGCCGAAACCACCATCGTCTTGATGATGAAGGTTGGATCTTCGGCGCGGCCGAGCCTGTAATAGGATGCGATGCCGGCCAGCACCGCGACGATCATCAGATAGATGGTGATAGAGCGGTTCTTGAGCGCCCACTCGGACAGATTGAATTTCATGGGTTTGTTCTTGGATTGGTTCCGAGCAGGCGAACCTGCTGACCGGGGTGAAGCGCCTGCACACCCGCCGTCACGACAATATCGCCGTTCTCCAGTCCGTACCCGATCGACACCTGGTTCTGGTCATAGCGCACCACGTCGACGTTGCGCATCGATACGGTGTTCTGTTTCGGATCGACGACCCACACGGACGGCCGCTGGTTCGACCGCGTCAGTGCGCTCGCCGGTATCTCGAAGACCGGGACCGCAGCCAAGTCCATGCGGCCGACGACAGTTGCGCCGAGCCGCATCGCCTCCGGCGGATTAGTCAGGCCGACCTTCACTTCGAAGGTGCGCGTAACCGGATTGGCTTGCGGCGCGACTTCGCGCACGCGGCCTTGGGCGGTGACTTTGGGGTCGTCGCTGAGCGATACCGTGATGAGCGGATCGCTCGGGGCTGCTCGGATCAACTGAGCGGGCACATCGAATACGGCGTCGCGGCCATCCTGACGGGCAACGCGTGCGATCATCTGACCAACCTGAACTACGGCTCCGGCGCGCGGACCGATCTCGGTCACGACACCGGGCGCATCGGCCTTCAATTCGGTGAACCTGACCATGTCCTGGGCGGTCTTGAGCTGCGCCTCGGCCGCTTCGACCTGCGACTCTGCCGTCTGCAGCGCCTGCACGGCCTGATCGTGATTGACCCGAGTGGTCCAGCCTTGTTTCAGCAAGGTGTCCTGCCGCTCGAAATGGTTGCGCGCTTGCGTCAGTTGCCCCTGCGCGGCGGTGAGATTGGCCTGTGCAGCGCGAAGCGCGTTCTGCTCGTTGACAGGATCAAGCTGCGCGATGACCTGGCCGGGCGAAACCCGATCGCCGACATTGACGTCCATTTTGATCATGCGGCCGGATATGCGGAAGGCAAGCGACACTTCGTCCTCTGCCGCGATCCGGCCGGTGAGCGTCACCGGAACACCGGCCTCACGGCGCTCAACCTTGAGCGCGCGCACGGGACGAATCTCAGGCTCCGGCTTCTCCTCCTCGCGGGAGCAGGCGCCCGGCAATACGGAAAGAGCAACCATCAGGAGAACCGCAGCCTTCCCGGGTACCGACCGCAAAACAGCGTTGGAGCGCATCTCATTTCCCCAGCAACAATTCCAAACGCGGAACCACGCGCATCATAGCGTGGCAGCAAGTCATCCGCGTTCCAAGACGGCGCAGTGTGATGACCGCGCGTTCAGTGCGGAGCGTGCAATGCTACCTGCAATCAACAGAGGGAGGCAATTGCTCCTCAGAACGATCCCAGGAGCGATCCGATCACGATCACGGCAGCCAGCGCGATCAGCGCGCCGACGACCGCTGCCATGACGATGTCGAAATAGCTTTCGCGGTGGGTGCAACCACAGACCGCAAGCAAGGTGACCACGGCGCCGTTATGCGGTAGCGAGTCGAGCGTCCCGGCGCCGATCACCGCGACGCGGTGCATCAGTTGCGGGCTAATCCCGGTCTCGGCGGCAAGCTTCATGTAGCTCGGTCCGAGTGCGTCGAGCGCGATCGTAAGACCGCCGGATGCCGAACCGGTCAGCGCCGCAAGGATGTTGGTCGCAATCGCAAGCGAGACCAGCGGACCGCCCTCGATCGCCAGCACCCAGTCGCGCACGGCGGCGAAGGCGGGCAGCGATGCTACGATCGCGCCGAACCCGACGAGACTCGCCACCGAGATGATCGGCAGCACCGACGCATTGGCGCCGGCGGTCATGGTTGCGCGCAGAGCTGGTACGCTGCGGAAATTGATCGCGATCACGGTGACGATGGCGGCAAGCAGCGCGACCATCACCGACCACAGACCGCCCACCGCCGATAGGGTGGTCGCGCCCCATTGCGGCTCGGCGAGGAAGGTAACGTTCATCCTCGGCAGAACGATGAAGGACATCGCAAGGTTGACGACGATCACAACGATAATCGGCAGCGCCGCAAGCGCGATCGGCGGACCGGTCGGTGCTTCGGCGCTGTGATGAATCTCAGCGGGGTCGAATTCGCGCGCGGTGGTGGCACGCTCGCGGACCAGCGGATCGTCCGCTGCCTGATCTGCAGCGTCGCCCGCGATCGGGCCGAAACCCTCGCCGGTCGCGCGCGCCTTTGCCTCGGCCCGCTGCAGCCACCATACGCCGAAGCCAAGCATGATGAGCGAGGCAATGATGCCAAGGCCCGGCGCCGCGAAGGGGGTGGTGCCGAAGAACGGCATCGGAATCGCATTCTGGATCGCCGGCGTTCCGGGCATCGCCGACATGGTGAAGGTCGAGGTGCCGAGCATGATCGCGGCCGGCATCAGCCGGCGCGGCACACCGGCTTGACTGAACAGCGCCATCCCCATCGGCGCGATCACGAAGAAGGCGACAAACAGACTGACGCCGCCATAGGTGACGATCGCCCCCGCGAGCACGACCGCCAGGATTGCGCGCTGCGTTCCGAGCTTCGTTACCATGTAATTGGCGATCGAAGTCACCGAGCCGGAATCTTCCATCAGCTTTCCGAACAATGCGCCGAGCAGGAACAGCGGGAAGAACTGGGCAATAAAGTCGGCCGCGTTGCTCATGAACGTCTGGGTCCAGCTCGCAAGCAGCGGGTAACCCGCGAACGCGGCTGCGATCAGTCCGGCGATCGGAGCGAGAATCAGGATGCTCGATCCGCGGTAGGCGAAGAAGATGAGCCCCGCGAGACCGATCAGGATGCCGAGGAGGCCCATGCTCACTGCATCTCCGCAATCAACCGGTCGATATCGAGTGTCGACCGCCTGCCGATGTCGTCGGCATGCTGGGTCAGGAATTCCTCGCCGGCCTTGCGCCCTTCTTCCCGCAGCATGCTGACGAATTCCCACTCGGCATTGAGCTTGGAGGAGGCACCGAGCTTGTCCATGATCCGGTTTCGCACCATGTGCACGCGCATGCGGCCCCAGGCCGCGCCTTCGCCGCTCTCGATATTGGCGACCCGCCGCAACAGCGCCATCATCTTCAGTTCCTTGATCAGGACGGCGTTAAACGACACCTCATTCAGCCGGTTGAGAATGTCATGCGCGGTTTTCGGCGTGCCGGGCCGCTCGACCGGATTGATGGGGATGAGGATGGTGTCGTCGGAGTCGAGCTCGTTCACGAGCGGCGCCATCGTCGGGTTGCCGGAATAGCCGCCATCCCAATACGGCTCGCCGTCGATCTCTACCGCCTGAAATAGCGTCGGCAGACAGGCCGAAGCCAGCAGCACTTCGGGGGTGATGTCGGCATTGCGGAAGATGCGCGGACGCCCTGTGCGAACATTGGTCGCGGTGATGAAGACCTTGATCGGAGAGGTGCGAAGCCGGTCGAAATCGATCTGCTCGGCGAGAATCGGCGCCAGCGCGTTATAGCCGCCCGGGTTAAGGTCGTAGGGAGAGTACAGCCGCGACATCATGTCCATGAAAACGAACATTGGCGAATGGTCGAGCGACCAGCGGCCGAGCAGCCGATCAACCGGCCCGCGTTGAAACGGGCTGAAGCGCGCCGCTTCCGATACCCTGCGCCAGTAGCCGTCGAGCGCCTTGCGTGCGCCTTCCGCGCCGCCCGCGGCAAAGCCGTCGGCCAGCAGGGCGGAATTCATTGCCCCTGCCGACGTACCGGACACGCCTTCGATCTTCAGCCAAGGCTCTTCGAGCAGGCGGTCAAGCACGCCCCATGTGAATGCGCCATGCGAGCCGCCGCCTTGCAGTGCAAGATCGACCAGAACAGGTTCTCGCGCAGATTCCGAAGTGGCGCTGGCAGAGTGTTCGTTCATTATCCGATATGAGTCGGTAGAGCATTTATTATTGTACGGCTAGGCCTTTCCAGGGTTTGAGACGGATCAAGGGACACTCGCCCGTCGAACCCGCGCACAATCTGGCATAAAAATACCGCTTTGCATTAGGCGCGCGAGGTCCAATAGCGCTGTTTTCGAATGCGTGACAGTCACGATGCGTTGTGCGCTTCGTGGAAGCCCGCTGCGCATTCGTCGCGGCTGAGCGATCTGTAAAGCTGCGGCCGATCCGAGCACCTGCTCGGGACGCGATCCGGGCGTCGGCTTGTTATTGCGGTGCCACAAAACGGCGCTGCCAGGATGAAAACAATCCCGCGCGCACTTGCCGCATTATTCCCGCACCCAAATAATTTTTCTGCGCGGGTCAGTCTCTCTTTTGACCAACTAAAATCTGAATATACTTCTCGGCCAGCGCACGGCCGTAAGCCGCGTGAAAATATTCGGAGGAGTTGATGCCTCGACTGACCATTAACGGGCAGACGCACAATATTGACGTCGATCCCACAACACCGCTGCTTTGGGTCATCCGCGAGAATGTCGGTCTGACCGGGACCAAATATGGATGCGGTATCGCGCAATGCGGCGCGTGTACGGTCCAGATCGAGGGGATGGGTGCGGTCCGCTCCTGCAGCCTTCAGGTCGGCGATGCCGACGGCAAATCGATTACCACCATCGAAGGCCTCGCCAAGAACGGCGTGCTTCACAAGGTGCAGCAGGCCTGGATCGATCATGACGTGCCGCAATGCGGCTACTGTCAGTCCGGTCAGATCATGGCCGCAGTGGAGCTCCTGAAGAACAATCCGAAGCCCACCGATGAGGATATCGACCGGGAGATGACCAATATCTGCCGGTGCGGAACCTTCCAGCAGATCCGCGCGGCGATTCATGCCGCGGCGAAGGCTTGAGGGAGGTGCGCATGAATATGATCTCGAAGAATACCGGTCCCGAAATGAATCGCCGCGCATTCGTGATTGGCACCGCCGCAGCTGGCGGCATGGCGATCGGTTTCGATCTACCGTTTGGCCGTGCTGCGCTGGCGCAGGCCGGGCCCGCGCAGAGTTTCGGCGAAAATCTCAGTCCGAACGAACTCGGCATCTGGGTGGCGATCCGGCCTGATGACACCGTTGCGATCCGGGTAGTGCGCGCGGAAATGGGGCAAGGCTCGCAGACCGGCCTTGCGCAGCTGATCGCGGAAGAACTCGAAGCCGACTGGTCCAAGGTCGTCACCGAATATCCGACGCCGATGGACAACGTGAAGCGCAAGCGCGCCTGGGGCAATTACAACTCCAGTGGCAGCCGCGCGATCCGCGAATCGCACCAATATGTGCGCGAAGGCGGTGCCGCAGCACGCATGATGCTGATTCAGGCCGCGGCCAATGAATGGAAAGTGCCGGTGTCGGAATGCAGTGCGGCCAATTCGGTCGTGACGCACAATCCCTCGGGCCGCAAGCTCAGCTACGGCAAGTTAGCTGAAGCAGCGGCCAAACTTCCGGTGCCGGAGAAGCCGGCACTTAAAAATCCGAAGGACTGGAAGATTGCCGGCAAGCCGCTGAAGCGGCTCGACACCCCCGACAAGGTCGTCGGCAAGATGGTCTATTCGATCGACTTCACCATGCCTGGCATGCTGAACGCGGCGATCAAGGATTGTCCGGTCTTCGGTGGCAAGGTGAAAAGCTTCGACGCTTCCAAAGTCGCCAATATGAAGGGCGTGAAGAAGGTCGTTCAGGTTGACGATAAGGCAGTTGCGGTCATCGCGGATACCTGGTGGCAGGCGAAGACCGCGCTCGAGGCGTTGCCAATCGAATGGGACAAGGGCCCCAACGCCAAGGTCTCATCCGAGTCGATCGCAAAATGGCTCGAAGAAGGTCTGACCGCGGACACCGCGTTCGTAGGCAACAAGGCTGGCGACGCGCAGGCTGCGATCAAGGGGGCCGCGAAGACAATCGAGGCGGTCTATTCGTATCCGTATCAGAACCACGTCTGCCTGGAACCCATGAACGCCACCGCGCTCTATACGCCCGAAAAGTGCGAGGTGTGGACGTCGAGCCAGAACGGCGAGGCGGCACTCGCCGCCACTATCGCGGCGTCCGGACTTCCGGCCGACAAGTGCATCGTGCACCGCTTGATGCTTGGCACCGGCTTCGGCCGGCGTACCCGCAGCGAATACGTTACCGAGGCGGTCAACATCGCCAAGCAGATGCCGGGCGTGCCGATCAAGATGATCAAGTCCCGTGAAGAGGACATGACCAACGGCGTCTACCATCCGGTGACCCAGTGCAAGCTGACCGGTGCGCTCGACAAGGACAACAATCTTGTCGGCCTGCATATGCGTATCTCCGGTCAGTCGATCCTTGCTTATGCGCGTCCGGAGGCGATGCAAGGCGGGTCGGACCCGATCGCGTTCCAGGGGCTCAATCCCGGGGGCGCCGAAGGTCAGTTCGGTTACGACATCCCGAATTTGCTGATCGACTATTCAATGCGAAACCCGCACGTTCCGCCGTGGTTCTGGCGCGGCGTCAACAACAACCAGAATGCGATTTACCTCGAATGCTTCATCGATGAGCTGGCGCATGCGGCCGGACAGGATCCGCTCGCTTTCCGCCGCAAGATGATGAGCAAGCACCCGAAGCATCTGGCAGTGCTGAATGCGGTAGCCGAGCGCGTCGGCTGGGACAAACCGGCGCCGGCCGGCGTCTTCCGCGGCATCTGTCAGCATATGGGCTATGGCAGCTATGTTGCAGCCGCGGCGGAAGTGTCGGTCAAGGGCAATAACGTCAAGATGCACCGCATTGTCGCTGCCACCAATCCCGGTCACGCGGTTAATCCGGCCCAAATTGAGCGCCAGATTGCCGGCTCCTTCGTGTACGGGCTGTCCGCGCTGTTCCATGGCGGCATCACCATCAAGGATGGCGCCGTGGTCGAGACCAACTTCGACACCTATGGGTCGTTGCGCATGGCCGAGATGCCGCATGTCGAGTCGATCATCATGCCCAGCTATGATTTCTGGGGCGGTGTCGGCGAACCCACGATCTTCGTGGCGGCTCCGGCCGTGCTGAACGCGATCTTCGCGGCGACGGGCAAGCGCTATCGCTCGTTCCCGCTGAAGAACCACAATCTGCAGATCGCGTGAACAGCCTCGTCAATCGCCGACGCTTGATAAAGGCAGCCGCGGCGAGCGCCGCGGCTGCCGCGTTTCCAAAGCCTCTGATCGCGCAGGGCAAGCCTCAGGTGGTTATTGTCGGCGGCGGGTTCGGCGGAACCAGTTGTGCGCGCGCGCTGCGCAAATTCGATCCGAAAATCGCGGTGACGCTGGTTGAGGCGAAACCGGTTTATACCGCGCCGCCGCACAGCAATGCCGTTCTCGCCGGGCTCGCCGACATCAAGTCCCAGCAGTTCGGCTATGACGCCCTCAAGGCGACTGGGGTCGATGTCATTTTCTCGCCGCTGGCAGGCATCGATCACCGCAGACGGTTGGTTTTGCTCGGCAATAACCGCAACCTGCTGTTTGATCGTCTGGTGGTGGCTCCGGGTATCGCTTTCCAGCCGGATGCACTCGAAGGTTACGACAATGCGGCAATGACCGTGATGCCTCCCGCCTTCACCAGCAACGACGAAATCGAGATCCTCCGCCGCCAGTTGGTGGCGATGAATGACGGGGATGCGGTCATCATCACGGTTCCAGTCAACCCGGCACGCTGTCCGCCCGCACCCTATGAACGCGCGAGCCTGATCGCGCATTATCTGAAGCACAACAAGCCACGGTCCAAGGTCATCGTGCTGGATGCCAAGGAAAGCTTCACGATGCAGAGGCTGTTCCAGGCGGCCTGGCAGGAGCTGTATCCTGGGCTGATCGAGTGGGTCGGTCTCTCCGACGGCGGTGCGCCGACGCGCGTGGACGTCAAGACCAAGACGGTAACAACCGATTTCGACAAGTTCACCGGTGGCGTCGTCAACATCATCCCGCCGCAAAGAGCCGGAGATGCGGCGGCACTTGCCGGCGTCGCCGATCGTACCGGATGGTGTCCGGTCGACCCGCTGACTTTTGAATCGACGTTGCGAAAGGGCGTGCATGTGATTGGCGATGCCGCGATTGCCGGAGCGATGCCGCGCTCGGCTTCGGCTGCGCAGTCGCAGGGCGCCATCTGCGCCGCGGCGATCGCGGTGCTGCTGGCGGGGCAGAAGCCGGCCACGCCGATCCTGAGAAGCTCATGCTTCAGTCTGATCGCGCCCGATTACGCGATATCCCAGCGCGGCAGCTACAAGCCGGTCGATGGGCAATATGTCGAAGCCGACCCCGTGATTGTCAGCGCGGCCGAAGCTCCGCGCGCGGTTCGTGCGAAGGAGGCGCGGGAGGCCGACGACTGGTTCCACAGCATCACGCGCGAGACATTCGGATGATGCTCAGGCGTTTCGCGATTGCCTCGATAGTGGCTGCGCTCTGCACGGCGCCATCCGGGGCCCAGGATGCGCTTGTCGATTATCAGGTGGTCGGGAATGCCATTCCGAAGCCGCTGACCGGCACGCCCGGCGATCCCGTGAATGGCCGTGCGCTGGTGGTGAAGCGTGAAACGACGTGTCTGCTCTGTCACTCGGGGCCGTTTCCCGAACAGCGCTTCCAGGGGAACCTGTCGCCCGATCTCACCGGTACCGGATCGCGCTGGTCCGAGGCAGAATTGCGGCTTCGCATGGTCGATGCCACCCGCCTCAATGAGGCTACGATCATGCCGCCGTTCTATCGCATCGACGGACTAAACCGCGTGGCGAGAAACCTGCGCGGCAAGCCGATACTGACCGCCCAGGAGATCGAGGATGTGGTCGCGTTTCTGATGACACTGAAGGATTAGGCGAGGGGACTTGCCGATGACAGAGAGACCGCTGTTACCCGGTACGACGCGGCGCTTATTTCTGGCCGGAACCGCGGCGCTGCTGGTCGTCCGGCCGGCCGGAGCGACGCCGGAGACGATGGCCGCTGCAATCCGACAGGTCACCGGCGGCAAGCCGGTGACGCCGGGCCGAGTCAAGCTCAGCATTCCGCCACTGGTGGAAAACGGCAACGCCGTCGCGGTGACGATTTCGGCCGACAGCCCGATGACCGAGAGGGACCACGTCACCGGGATTCATCTCTTTACCGAAAAGAATCCGCAGCCGAACGTCATCGGCGTACGGCTCGGCGCGCGTGCCGGCAAGGCAGAGATTTCGACGCGCATCCGGCTTGCAGATACACAGCAGGTGGTCGCGCTCTGCGAAATGTCCGACGGGACGTTCTGGTCGGACAAAGCCGACGTTATCCTCACGCTCAGCGCCTGCCTGGAGGATCCGGTCTGATGGCAACTCCCGCACGCACCCTCATCAATGTGCCGCCGAAGGCCAGGCGCGGTGATGTGATCATGATCCGCAGCCTGATCTCCCATGTCATGGAGAACGGCTTCCGTATCGACAATACCGGCAAGCCAATCCCGCGTAACATCATCACGTCGCTTGTCTGTACCTATAATGGCGTGGAAATCTTCAATGCAACCCTGCATCCGGCGATTTCCGCCAATCCGTTTCTCACCTTTCATACCGTGGCCACGGAAAGCGGCACGATCGCCTTCAGGTGGACCGGAGACAACGGATTCGAGGCCGAAGCATCCGCACAGATCACGGTCGAATGACAGCTATTTCAGTTTCACGTATCGCAGTCATAGGCACTGCGTTGCTGGGACTTGCGGTCATTGCCAATTCCGGCGCGCGTGCCGAGATCGCGCTCGATCAGCGGCGCTCCAGTTATGAGCACATGAGCCGCGACACCAAGGCGATGCAGGACGACGATCTTGCCAATCCGGCGATGCTCTCGGTGCTGGACGGCGAGGCGCTATGGAACGCAAAGGCCGGCGCTTCAGGCAAGTCCTGCGCCGAGTGCCATGGCGATGCGAAACGCAGCATGAAGGGTGTGGCGGCGCGCTATCCGGCTTTTGACGAGCTGTCGGGGCGCCCGGTCAATCTTGAACAGCGCATCAATCTTTCGCGGGAGCGCAATCAGAAGGCTGCGCCGTTCCGTTACGAGAGCGCGGAACTGCTGGCGCTGACCGCCTACATCGCACTGCAGTCGCGCGGCCAGCCGATCGAGCCGCCGGGAGATGAACGGCTCATGCTGTTTCGTGAGCAGGGAAGATCACTGTTCGCACAGCGGATCGGGCAGCTCAATTTGTCCTGTGCCCAATGCCATGACGACAACTGGGGCAAAAGTCTCGCGGGCAACATCATTCCGCAGGCGCATCCGACCGGCTATCCGATCTACCGGCTGGAATGGCAGAGCCTCGGCTCGCTGCAGCGGCGGCTGCGCAACTGCATGACCGGGGTCCGGGCAGAGCCTTACGCGCTTGGTGCTTCTGAGTATGTAGATCTGGAACTGTACCTGATGTGGCGGGCACGCGGGATGACAATGGAAAGTCCGGGGGTGCGCCCGTGAGCGGCAGCTTTGCGCCAGCATTTCTATTGGTCACCCGCGCAAATCTTGTGCTACATCGCGCAGCTGATGGTCCCGTAGCTCAGCCGGATAGAGCAGCGGTTTCCTAAACCGAAGGTCGGAAGTTCGAGTCTTCCCGGGACCGCCAGCAATCCGCTATTCAAAGGCGGACGGGCGGATCGACACTACCCGCCCTTGCGCTTGCCGCCGGCCGCAACGCGCGAAGCCAGTTCGCGGGTCGAGGGAATGCGGCGCTCGGGATCGGCGGAGTCCGCATCGTCCCGGGCCAGATTTTCGATGATGGCCAGCAACGTCTGGCGGGTTGCAGCGATGTGTTCGGCGGGCACGCCCGTCACCGCGATCGTGTTGACCTCCTCTGCCAGCGGCACCAGCTTGTCCTTGAGCTGGCGGCCCTTCGGCGTCAGAAAGACGTAAACCTTCTTACGGTTGTCCGGCATTTGCCGTCGCGAAATATAGCCAAGCTTTTCCATGGCGTTGAGCGCCGAGAAAGTCGTGGGCTCCATCACGCCGGCCTCGTCACTCAGCTCGCGCTGCGTCAGGCCATCGCGTTCCCAGAGGATGCGCAGGAATGTCCAGTGACCAAGTGATACGTCATACGCGGTAAGACGCTTCTGCAGCGCACGGAGCAGGGCGCGGGTCGCGTCCTTGACGAGATGTGCGAGCCGGTCATTCGGCACGGCTTCGCGCCAATGTTTCAGGATCGTTTCGGTATCGCCCCGCTTGCGCCGGCTCATTGGAGCGCCCCGCGCAAGCCGACCTGGTGGCGTAATGCGATCTCCGCCTGCGCCTGAGCGGACTCGCGGATCGCAAGGCAAACCTCCAGTGTCGCCCGCGACCATTCGCCGTCATGCAGCGGCGGTTTGCTGTGCACGACAGCTGCGTAGAATTCGTCGACCACTTCGGCGCGCGGAATCGCCGGCACCGGAACGGGATCAAGGCGCACAGCTTCGTCCCCGTAAATCATCACGCCATCGGGCGTCGGCCGCAGGTCTGCATGGTCGCACGACACCACGATCGTTCCGAAATGCTGGTGCCGGCGGTCCGGCGACGGCGCGCCAGGCGGCGCATACGCGCTGCCGCCGTAATTGCGGGCGGCCTTCAGTGCGGCTTCCTCGTCAGCATTTGAGGCGCTACGCAATGCCTTGCGCATTGCGCCGTAGCGGGAGGGATCCTTCGGCATTCCCATTTCGCCGATCATGCCCATGAACTCGTCCGAATCGAAATGCGCGTAGCCGCTATAGGTGCAGGACGCGAACACATCGTCATCGAAGGTGAGCAGAGCGGAATAGGCGCCTTCGGTCGGGCGGGACTTGTCCCAGTTCCCGGTCATGGCCCGCACGCTGCGCACGCGTCCGCCGCCCAGCAGGCGCACGATATCGATCTGGTGCGAGCCCTGGCTGAAGATGACGCCGCCGCCCTGATTTGTATCCAGCTCCTCCGGGCGGCGCGGCCGTACCATATAGTCAGTATAGTTGAGCGCGTGAATCATGCGGACGCTGCCATAGGTGCCGCTGTCGATCAGCTTTCGCGTATGCAGGATCGGCGCATTGAAGCTGTGACTGTGCCCGACCACGAGCTGCACGCCGGCGCGCCGTACCGCATCGATCATGGTCCGGCATTCCTCAAGCCGGATCGCGATGGGTTTTTCGACCAGCACATGTTTGCCGCGCGCGGCCGCGGCTACAACGTGACCGGCATGCATTTGGTGGGGTGTCGCGACATACACCGCTTCGATGGATGCATCGTCACACAGCGCCTCGATCGTATCGTAGGTCGGCGCGGCAAAATCCGACTCGAACCGCCGGCGGGCTTCCGGCCGCAGGTCGGTCGCACCGGCGAGCGCGATCCGCGGGTCGGCGGCAAAAGTCGGCAGCATCAATGTGAAAGCGCGTCCGAGTCCTGCAACTCCCAATCGGATTGGACGCTCGGCCATGGCCAGTTCACCGGTCGATCACGAGCTCAGGCGTTTTCGCACGGGACACGCAGATCATGATCTGATTGTCGCGCTCGGCCTCGGTCAGAACGAGATCGCGGTGATCGGCCTCGCCGGCCAGCAATTTGGTGCGGCAGGTGCCGCAGGTGCCGCTCTCGCACGAGCTCGGAACGTCGTAGCCCGCGGCCCGCATTGCTTCCAGAATCGTCGTGCCTGCCGGAACGTCGATGGTGGCGCCGCTTGCGGCAAGCTTCACCGTGAAAGCGGTGTCGTCCGGTCGCCGCGCATCCGCCTCGCTGAACGCCTCGAAATGGACCGCCGTGGACGACCAGTGCCCGGTCGCGTCGCGCACCGCTTCCATCAGGCCGCGCGGGCCGCAGCAATAAAGATGCTCGCGGTTCTTGCGTTCCTCAACGATCGGCCAGAGATCGAGCGACTTTGACGGATCGCCCCCGTCATAGTGGATGAATACCTTGCCCTTCAATTCCGGGGCGCTCAGTTCGTCGCGGAATGCGGTCATTTCCGGCGTGCGCGAGCAGTAATAGAGCCTGAATTTCTTGGCCGGATCGTTCTTCAACGCGTGGATCATCGCCATGAATGGCGTGATGCCGATCCCGCCCGCGATAAAGATGAAATGGTCGCCGCGTTGCGGCAGGGCGAAGGCGTTGTCCGGGGCCGAAATAAACCACTCGTCGCCTTCCTTGGTGTTATCGACCAGATAGACGGAGCCGCCGCGGCCGTTCTCCTCCCGTTTCACCGCGATGCAGTAATGGCTGCGCTCGGCAGGAACGCTGCATAGCGAATATTTCCGGATCAGTCCGTTAGGCACCCGCACATTGATGTGCGAGCCGGGCGTGAAAGCGGGAAGTTCGCCGCCGTCTCCCCGGCGTAACTCGAACAGGGTGATGCCTTGCGCGATCGTTTGAACGCGGGCGACGCGGACGCGGATATCGGTTTGCAGGGTCGAACTCATGATTGAACGAGCGGTTGCCGGCGGCTGTCTTGGTCGCAAATTCTGGTGCGATGCACAATCGCGTCGTTACCACCGCCTCGACAAAAAGACTGGAAACATTATACTCTAAAAACTTAGAGGTCTAACATTTTTCTCCGGGCGCAACCCGGCCCCTGCCGTGGGAGGCAATACCGATGATGACCGCCGAGGAAAACGATCTGTTGTGCCGCGTCGAAGGCGATGCGCCGATGGGACAGATCATGCGCCGGCACTGGATGCCCGCTTGCCTGATTGAGGAGGTCGCCGAGCCGGATGGCGCGCCGTTAAAGGTGCGTCTGCTCGGGGAAGACCTTGTCGTATTTCGCGACAGCGAGGGCCGGCTTGGAATCCTCGACGAATATTGCCCGCATCGCCGCGCTTCGCTGGCGTTCGGGCGCAACGAGGAATGCGGGCTGCGCTGCCTGTACCACGGCTGGAAAATGGATGTGGACGGCAACGTGGTCGAGATGGCCTCCGAACCGCCGGAGAGCGGCTTCGTCGAGAAGGTGAAGGTCAAGGCCTATCCGGCGCGCGAATGGGGCGGGTTCGTGTGGACCTATATGGGCCCGGCCGACACCATGCCCGAGTTCGAACCGCCGGCATTTGCTCCGACGCAGAGTTCGCAGGTTTCGATCGTCAAGATTCACGTCGGCTGCAACTGGGCGCAAATTCTCGAAGGCCAGATCGATTCGGCGCATTCGTCGAGCCTGCATTCCTCCGACATGCGGCCGGCGAAGGTGGATGCGGCGAAGGCGGTCGATACCCACTGGCTGCGCCCGTCGACCGACAAGGCGCCACGGTTGCAGGTCGAGCGGACGAGTTTCGGTTTTCACTATGCGGCAATCCGCCGTCCCATCGCCAATGCCAATGTCAATGATTACGTCCGTGTAACAGTCTACATTGCGCCGTTCACGGCGCTGATCCCGCCGAACAACGAATATAATGTCGCAACGGTGCTGGTGCCGACCGACGATCACAACACCGCCTTCCATTTCATCGCCTGGAGCGACAAGAACGTTCCATGGGCGAACAAGAGCGGGATCGATCAGGAGGTTTGGCGCAAATTTAATGTTGCGCAGCCAGGCATCGATCTCGACCGCAACTTCAGAAATCTGCGCACCCGCGACAATAACTACAAGCAGGATCGCAGTGCCATGCGGCTCGGAAACTTTACCGGTATCAAGGGCATCCCCAACCAGGATATTGCGATGTGGGAAACCATGGGGCCGATCGCCGATCGTACCAGGGAGCGCCTGGGCGCGAGCGACCTTGCGGTGGTCGAGTTCCGCAAGTTGATGGTGGATGCTGCGCGGCAGATGCGCACTTCCGGTATCGCAATCGGGCGGACCACGCCGCAGGTCCGGCAGGCGAAGATTCGGTCGTTCGAGGGTATTGTGCCGAAATCGACCAACTGGCGCAGCTTCACGGTCGCGCCGGAGCCAGATCAGGAGAAGGTTGCGTAGCCGGCCGGCAACGCATTTAATCTTCGCACATCAACGTCTCGGCCAAGAAGACGATAACTACGCAGAGGGAGGAAGTTAATGAAACGACGGACATTCGGTCCGCTGCTCGGCATTATTGCAGCCGGAGCTCTGTTCGGCCTGCAGCCCGCGGTTGCCCAAGACAAGCTGAAGCTCGCTGTCGGCCAGCGGGGTAACTGGGATACTTCGGTTTCGGAGGTCGGTCAGCGCGCCGGGATATTCAAGAAGCACGGGCTGGAGCTTGAAATCGTCTACACCCAGGGCGCAGGCGAGACACTGCAGGCCACGATTTCCGGCAGCGTGGATATCGGCGTCGCCGCCGGCATTATGGGTGTCCTCAGCGCCTATTCAAAGGGTGCTCCGGTGCGGATCATCGGGGCCGAGACCACCGGCGCTGCCGATCTCTATTGGTATGTGAAAGCAGATTCGCCGATCAAGTCGCTGAAAGACACCGACGGCAAGACGCTCGCCTATTCCACCAACGGGTCGTCGACTCACGGAATCGTCACCGCTTTCATGAAGCAGTATGGCTTGTCCGCAAAACCGACGGCGACCGGCGGACCTCCCGGTACCCTGACGCAGGTGATGTCGGGCCAGATCGATGTCGGTTGGGCTGCGCCGCCCTTCGGCCTCGACCAACTCGATCAGAAGCAAATTCGTATCATTGCCAGCGGCAACGATGCCGATGTGTTCAAGGGACAGACCGTGCGCCTGCTGGCGACCACGGCACCCGTGCTGCAAGGAAAGAAGAGCGCTGTCGACCGGTATATGAAGGCGTATCGTGAGACGATCGACTTCATGTATACGGATGCCGGTCTCAAGGTCTATGCCGACTGGCTGAACATTCCGGAGGCGAAGGCACGGCGCACCCGGGATGACTTTTTCCCCAAACAGGCAATCGATCCCGACCGGATCGTCGGCCTTGATACCATCGTCAAGGATGCCGTGGCGCTGAAGTTCACGGCCAACGAACTGACCAAGGAGCAACTGGCGGAACTGATTCAGATTCCACCGCGGTAGTGCCTTTCATGACAGATTGCGGGCCGTCAAGGCCCGCAATCATGCGGTTTCTTGCCGCTTTTGCTTGCGCCCCCGGACTTCTGCTAGTACCTCGCCGCGGCCCGTCACAAGGGACAATAACGGCCGGGTCCAGCGGGGTTTTGCATGCTTGAAATGCTGCGCTCGATGGCGCGTTTCGTCAGCGAGAAGATCGGCTGGCACCGGATCGGCTTTGCGCTCAGTGTTCTGATTATTGTCGTGGCTGCGGTCGTTCTTTACCGCATGCTGCGCGGGATCGATATAAACGAGGTTTATGCTGCGCTTCGCGCTACGGATGCCAGAGACATCTGGCTTGCGGCGCTGTTCGTGGCCTTCGGCTACTTTACCCTGACTTTTTACGATCTGTTCGCGTTGCGAACCATTGGGCGCAACGATGTGTCCTATCCGACGGCGGCGCTCGCGGGCTTCACCAGCTATTCAGTGGGGCACAATGTCGGCGCCAGTGCCTTTACCGGTGGCGCAGTGCGATATCGGATTTATTCGGCTCACGGCGTCAGCGCGATCGAGGTTGCAAAAATCTGTTTCGTGGCCGGCCTGACCTTCTGGCTCGGCAATGCAACGGTGCTCGGCCTCGGCATCTTCTATGCGCCGGAGGCGGCAAGTGCGATCAATCACCTGCCGGAATGGTTCAATCGCCTGCTCGCGGCGATCACCATCGCGGTGCTGACGGCCTATGTAATCTGGGTATGGATCAAGCCCCGAGCGATCGGCCGTGACGGATGGCAGGTCACGCTGCCGGGCGGCCCGCTGACATTCCTCCAGATCGTGATCGGGATTGTCGATCTCGGTTGCTGTGCCGCGGCCATGTATCTTCTGCTTCCGGATCAGCCGCATATCAACTTCGTCATGCTGGCGGTGATTTTCGTCTCTGCGACGCTGCTCGGCTTTGCGAGCCATTCACCGGGCGGGCTCGGTGTTTTCGACGCAGCAATGCTGGTCGCGCTGTGGCACTTCGACAAGGAAGAGCTGCTGGCGAGCCTGTTGCTGTTCAGACTATTGTACTACGTGATCCCGTTCGCCCTCGCACTTGCCATTCTCGGCGCGCGCGAAATCATCAAGGGCATGTTTTCGAACCGCGTTCCTCAACTCGGTAAGATTGCCGAAGGCGTGATTGCGGAGCCGGTACGCGATGGTCCCGACCAGACACGATCCAATATCGATGGATCCAAGCAGTGACGACGGATCGCGCGCGGTAATGCCGGCGCCGCGTGCCGGCCGCTACGATCTATGGCTTATGGCCGCGATCGCGGTCGTTGCGATCGTTCTGGTGGGGCTGCGAGGCGATCTCAGTGCTTTGATCGGCATCCTGGCAATAGCGGCGGTCGTGGCGACGGCCTGGTCCTTGAGCCGTCGCGCGGTCGATCGGGGTGAAATCCAGCCGATTTCGCCCTCTGCTTCGAACGGTGAAGATGTTATTTCTGACGTTATCGCAGCTCTTCCCGATCCGACCGTCCTTCTGGACGCCGATGGCCGCGTCCTCGCATTGAACGCATCGGCGAGCGCTGTCGCACCGGCATTGCGGCGCGGAGAACCGGCATCGCTGGCGCTCAGGATTCCGGAGGTAATCGATGCGATTCGTCGAGCGGTGCTCAATCGAAAGCCTGAACGGATCGAGTTCTCCGAACGGGTCCCTGCCGAGCGCTGGTATGAGGTTTTCGTGACGCCGCTTCGCACCGATGGCCGAGCCGAAGCGAGAACACGTCTGCTCCTCACCTTTCGCGATCTGACGCCGATCCGCAGGGTCGAGGAAATGCGGGTCGATTTCGTCGCAAATGCGAGCCATGAGTTGCGCACGCCGCTTGCCGCCCTGTCGGGGTTCATCGAGACCCTGAAAGGACCCGCGCGCAACGATACTGCGGCGCGCGAACGCTTCCTTGACATTATGGAAGCGCAGGCCAAGCGCATGGCGCGGCTGATCGACGATCTGTTGTCGCTGTCGCGCATCGAACTTGCTGCGCATGTCCGCCCGGATACGCCGGTCGATCTGGGTCCGATCGTCCGGCAAGTGATCGATGCGTTGCAAATGCTGGCGCGCGATCGCGGCGTCGCTGTCACGATCAATGCACCACAGGAGCCGCTGGTCGTGTGCGGTAACCGCGACGAGCTCATCCGGGTCTTTGAGAATCTGGTAGAGAACGCGCTGAAATACGGCGCCTCCGGAAAGCGCGTCGAGATCACACTGACGCGTGCCTTCAATGTCAGCGGCGGCGAGGAGGCGGTTGCCGCGGTGCGCGATTACGGTCCCGGTATTGCGGCAGAACACCTGCCGCGGCTGACGGAGCGATTTTACCGCGTCGATGTCACCGAAAGCCGCGAGCAAGGCGGTACGGGCCTGGGGCTGGCGCTCGTCAAGCACATCATGAACCGCCATCGCGGCCGGCTCACCATCGAAAGCCGTTCCGGAGAGGGGGCAACATTTACCGTCCGCCTCCCGGTATTCACAGGCGGATCCAGCGCTGCGCGGAAAAGCTGAATATTATCAATACAATGCGCTGTCATTTGGCTGTCATCCGGCCGTCATAGAAGCTTCGGCATGTCGCCTCTAGTGACCGGGGCGACCGGACGGGTATCCCCCAGGCTCAGACGCAAACCGCTGCCGTCCGGCACTTAACGAAGGAGACAGACCTTGAAACATCAGACCTTCGCCAGCGCGCTTGCGCTCGTGGCGGCCGGCGTCGTCTATGCGGGCGCCGTACAGGCCCAGACCAAGACCATTGCGATCGACGGTTCCAGCACCGTGTTCCCGGTCTCTGAGGCGCTCGCCGAAGAGTTCCAGAAATCGACCAAGGGCGCCGTTCGCGTCACCGTCGGCATTTCCGGTACCGGCGGCGGCTTCAAGAAGTTCTGCCGCGGCGAGACCGACATTTCGAACGGCTCGCGCCCGATCCTGAAACAGGAAATCGACGCCTGCAAGCAGGCCGGCATCGACTTCATCGAGTTGCCGATTGCGTTTGACGCCCTCACTGTGGCCGTCAGCCCGAAGAACAAGTTCGTGCCGGAATGCATCACCGTTGCCGAACTGAAGAAGATCTGGGAACCGGCCGCCCAAGGCAAGGTGATGAACTGGTCGGATGTCAATCCGAAGTGGCCGAACCAGAAGATGTCGCTGTTCGGCGCCGGCGCCGATTCCGGAACCTTCGACTATTTCACCGAAGCCGTCGTCGGCAAGGCAAAGTCGAGCCGCGCCGACTTCACCGCGAGCGAAGACGACAACGTTCTCGTTCAGGGCATCGAAAACGACGTCAATTCGCTCGGTTACATTCCCTACGCCTACTACGCTCCGCATCAGAAGCAGATGCGCGCCCTCGCGATCGATGGCGGCAAAGGTTGTGTGAAGCCAAGCACCGAAGCGGTTCAGAAAGGCCAGTACAATCCGCTCGGCCGTCCGCTGTTCATCTACGTGAGCAAGAAGGCGGCCGAAAAGCCGGAGGTCAAGCAGTACATTGAATTCGCGATGACCAAAGGCGCTCCGCTCATCGAAGAGGTGAAGTATCTGCCGCTTCCGAAGGCGGCCTACGACACCGCGCTGAAGCACTTCAAGGAAGGCCGTGTCGGCAGTGTGTTCGGCGGCGTGCCGGAAGTGGGGCTGTCGATCGAAGAGCTGATGAAGCGCGAGGCGAAGTCGTAAGCCTTCGACTATAATATTGCAGGGGAGCGATATGCTCCCCTGCATTGCTTCCTCAGGAGGGTGTCTCCTCCTGGTTGACTGAGGAGGGGTATGTGGTTTCCAGAATTCCGCCGGCTCAGATGAGACGACGGAGGATGCGCGAAAAGCTGATCGAAGCCGTTCTGTTTCTCTGCGCTGCCTCCTCTGTTTTTGTAACGCTAGGAATCGTCGGCGTTCTGGTCGTGGAATCGTTCGGCTTCTTTTTGCAGGTTCCGTTCCTCGATTTCATTACCGGCACCGTCTGGACTCCGCTCTTTGACAACCCGAAATACGGAATTCTGCCGCTTCTGACCGGCACATTGACAAGCACTCTGGTCGGCTTGTGCGTTGCCGCCCCCATCGGGCTGACGACCGCGATCTATCTCAGCGAATTCGCGAGTGCCAGGACGCGCGAGATTATCAAGCCGATCCTTGAGCTTTTGAGCGGCGTGCCGACAGTAGTGTTCGGTTTCTTTGCGCTGCTGTTCGTGACGCCGCTGCTGCAGAATACGATTTTGCCGGACTTGCCCGGCTTCAACATCCTCAGCGCGGGCATCGTGATCGGCATCATGATCATTCCCTACGTTGCTTCGCTGAGTGAAGACGCATTGCGCGCCGTTCCAAACGGCCTGCGCGATGGCTCGCTCGCGATGGGGGCAACCCGGCTGGAGACCGCGCTGCGCGTTATCCTCCCCGCGGCCATTTCGGGTGTCGCCGCCGCGTTTGTGCTCGGCATTTCGAGGGCAGTCGGCGAAACCATGGTCGTTGCGATCGCCGCCGGAACGCAGCCCAACCTGACGTTCGACCCGACCCAGCCCGCCGCGACCATCACCGCCTATATCGTTCAGGTGGCGCTCGGCGACCTTCCGCACGGAAGCATAGCCTATCAGACCATCTTTGCCGCCGGCCTGACGCTTCTGGTGATCACGTTGATCTTCAACATTTTCGCATTCTGGCTCCGCGCGAAATTCCGGGAGGAATATTGATGGCCGACACCACAGTTGGAACCGGCATCGAGAGCCGTTCGAGCTTTGCGCGGATCGATGTATCGTCGCGCAAGATGTGGGAGCGTATCTTTATCGTTTGCGGAATCGTCTCGACATCCGTCGGCTTGATTACTCTCGCCGCTCTTATCATCGACCTCGCGGTCGCGGGCTTCCCGCGACTGACTTGGGACTTCTTCTTTAATTTCCCGTCCCGGCGCGCCGCTCAGGCCGGCATCCTCTCCGCCTGGGTGGGGTCGCTGCTCGTCATTCTGGTGACAGCGAGCATTGGCGTTCCGCTCGGCGTCGGGGCCGGACTTTATTTGGAAGAATACGCCCCGCGGAACTGGATCACCAATATCATCGAAATCAATATCAGCAATCTCGCCGGTGTGCCGTCGATCGTATACGGCCTGCTTGCGCTCGGCCTGTTTGTATACGGTTTCGGCACCGGGCGGAGCATCTTTACCGCGGGCCTGACCCTGGCTCTGCTGATTTTGCCGATCATCGTGGTCGCGACCCGCGAGGCGGTGAGGGCGGTTCCGGCCGCGCTGCGCGAAGCCGCTTACGGTATCGGTTGTACCAAGTGGCAGGTAACCAGAGATCATGTGCTGCCGGCCGCCATTCCCGGCGTTCTGACCGGAGTAATCATCGGGATTTCGCGTGCGCTTGGCGAGACGGCGCCGCTCATCACCATTGGAGCGCTGACATTCATTGCGTTCCTGCCGAGTTCTCCGATCACATCGGAGTTCCCGTTCATTTCCTTCCAGTGGCTGTTTGACGGCTTCACTGTCTTGCCGATTCAGGCCTTTAACTGGGTGTCTCGTCCCGGCAGCGATTTCCACGCTAACGCGGCAGCGGCAGGTATTGTATTGTTGCTGCTCACGCTCGGTCTCAATGCCATCGCGATCTACACGCGCTACCGGTTGAGGAAAAAGCTGCAATGGTAAACACGGCGACAGCGAAGCTTCAGGGGTCTCAACCGGGCTCAAACGCAGGATCAGATATGACGACGATGCCGAACATCAACGTGGCGGTTTCGCCGTCGCGACATCACGGGGCTTTGCCAGGCGCGAACAAAATCGTCGCGCAAGGAGTCAACGTCTACTATGGCGAGAAGCACGCGCTGAAAGACGTGAGCGTGAACATTCAGGAGAAGGCCGTGATGGCCTTCATCGGCCCTTCGGGATGCGGCAAATCGACTTTCCTGCGCTGCATCAATCGTATGAACGACACGATTCCCATCGCCCGCGTGACCGGCAGGATCGAGATCGACAACCAGGACATCTACGCAAAATCCGTCGACGTCGTTCAGTTGCGCGCTCGCGTTGGGATGGTGTTTCAGAAGCCGAATCCGTTTCCGAAGTCGGTCTACGAGAATGTGGCCTATGGGCCGAAGATCCATGGCCTCGCTCAATCGAAGGCCGACTTGGATCGTATTGTCGAGACCAGTCTGAGGAAAGCCGGGTTGTGGGACGAAGTGAAGGACCGGCTGTCCGATCCGGGCACCGGTCTGTCAGGCGGGCAGCAGCAGCGCCTCTGCATTGCGCGTGCAATTGCTGTCGATCCGGAAGTGATCCTGATGGACGAACCGTGCTCTGCGCTCGATCCGATCGCGACCGCTCGCATAGAAGAGTTGATCGACGAGTTGCGGCAGAACTTCACGATCGTCATCGTGACGCATTCCATGCAGCAGGCGGCGCGGGTGTCGCAGCGGACCGCGTTCTTTCATCTCGGCGTTCTCGTCGAAGAGGATACCACCGAAAGGATATTCACCGCGCCGAGCGACCGGCGGACCCAGGACTACATCACCGGCCGCTTCGGCTGACCGACTGCGCGAGGCAGGGATAACGACAATGACCGAACACATCGCCAAGGCATTCGACACCGATCTGCAGGATCTTAACCGCATGGTTGCGGAGATGGGCGGTCTCGCCGAAAAGGAAATTGCCGATGCCGTCCAGGCGTTGACGCGCCGCGACGTTGAGCTTGCCCGCAAGCTGATTGCTGCCGATTCGCAAATCGATGCGCTTCAGCGCGACATCGAGGAGCGGGCGATCCTCACGATTGCGCGCCGGCAGCCGATGGCGATCGATCTCCGTGAAGTCGTGAGCGCGCTCCGCGTCGCCAACGAAATCGAGCGCATCGGCGATCTCGCCAAAAATATCGGCAAGCGCGTGCTCGATCTCACCGGCGAATATCCGTCGCTCAAGCTGATCCGCGGCGTCGATCACATGGGCGGGCTGGTGCTCGATCAGCTCAAGCGCGTCCTCGATGCATATGCCGCCCGCGATGTCGAAGAGGCGATGGATGTCTGGAAGCGCGACGAGGAAATCGACGCCATGTGCGTCTCGCTGTTCCGAGAGCTTCTCACCTACATGATGGAAGACCCGCGGAACATCACATTCTGCATCCACCTTCTGTTTTCGGCGAAGAACATCGAGCGCATGGGCGATCACGCCACCAATATTGCCGAAACGGTGCACTATATGATCAAGGGCGAACCAATTGCGCTGGAGCGGCCGAAAGCCGACACCACCAGCTTTGCGCCGGCGGTCGCCCAGGGGTAAGTGGAAGCCTGACGATGAGCGGCCAGAATGCACGCATCCTGATCGTCGAGGACGAGGAGCCATTGTCGCTCCTGCTCCGGTACAATCTCGAAAGCGAAGGGTATCAGGTTGAGACGGTCGCGCGCGGCGACGACGCCGATACCCGGCTGCGGGAAAGCACGCCGGATCTCGTTGTGCTGGACTGGATGCTGCCGGGCCTGTCAGGCATCGAGCTGTGCCGCAGATTGCGCACGCGGCCGGAAACCAAGTCGCTGCCGATCATTATGCTGACGGCGCGCGGCGAGGAAAGCGAACGTGTGCGCGGGCTTTCGACCGGGGCTGACGATTACATCGTCAAGCCATTCTCGGTTCCCGAGCTCGTGGCCCGAATCCGCGCGCTGTTGCGGCGCTCAAGTCCGGAGCGGCTGGCCGATGTGCTCACCCTCGGCGAGATCGAGCTGGATAGGGTCAAGAAACGGGTATCGCGCGCCGGACGCGATGTCGATCTCGGTCCGACCGAATTCCGCCTGCTGGAATTTCTGATGGAGCGTCCCGGCCGCGTGTTCACGCGCGAACAATTGCTCGACGGAGTCTGGGGCAGCGAGGTTTATATCGACGAGCGCACCGTCGACGTGCATGTCGGGCGGCTGCGCAAGGCGCTCAATCGGGGGCGGGACAGTGACCCGATCCGCACGGTGCGCGGATCTGGCTACGCGATCGACGACCGCTTCGGACGCGCGAACTGATCTTCAAACTCTGTCGAGACGCGGCGCCCGGTGACCTCCGGGCGCTTGCAGGCGCGGGCCGGGGTCAGTGGCCCAAATTCATCCGGCCCAAATTCATCGGCCCGCTGACCGCTTGTCGCGCCGCGCGGCTGGCGGCTGATAGGCGATGCGCGAGTGGTACGCACAATAGGGCAGGCCGGTCACGGCATTGCCGCCGCAGAAATAGAACTCGGATGTTGCCGGATCGCCGATCGGCCATTTGCAGGTCCGCTCGTTCAGCTCCAGCAATGTCCGGCGCTGACCGATCGGCACCACATTTTCGACTTGGGTCGGCTCGGTCTCGACGTCGTAGTCGTATGCGAATGCCTGGGCCAGCGCGGTATTGCCTCTGATCGCCGGACGGGACACCCGCAACATATGAGATGTTCGGGGCTTTCGCGGCCGCGGCGCGCTGGAGGAGGGGGCCTTGGTGCGCCCGGACAGACCAAGTCTGTGCACCTTCCCGATGACCGCGTTGCGGGTGATACCGCCAAGCTCGGCCGCAATCTGGGAGGCGGAAAGGCCATCCGACCAGAGCTTCTTCAGCTGCTCGACCCGTTCGTCCGTCCACGTCATGGGTTTCTCCTTGTTGGCCGCGGGCATCCGCCCACCCGCAGAATCCGACCCCGGCGCCGGACAGCCACAGGCTGCCGACGTGACGCACCACACGCAGATGTACTGAACTACTCTGTCCGCCGCACGAGATGTCGTATCTGACGGGGCCGACACTACACAATCGCTGGACTCGGCCGCAAGAGTCCCCGGCCCCTGCCTCCCCCTCGTCGCTGTGGAGAGCGCAGGCTTTTCCACGCCTTATTGGCGGACGCGCGGCACCGCCATACCGCTTCCTTCGGTTGACACCTCGGGACCCGCACCTAGAATGGAAGACAAGGTGCCGCCCGCGGGGGCGGCACATTTCGTTTAAGCTCCGCAATCGTCTGTCGTTGATCGTCTGTCGTTGCTCTGCCGGATGTTCTGCCGTGGTCTCGCATCTTCTGCCGACTTACACGCGTGCCGACCTTGCCTTCGAGCGGGGCGAGGGCGCTTGGCTGACGTCGACCACCGGCGAGCGCTATCTCGATTTCGGATCGGGCGTCGCCGTGAATGTGCTGGGTCATGCGCATCCGGCGCTGGTTGAAGCGCTGGCCGATCAGGCGCACAAGGTCTGGCACGTCTCGAACCTGTTCCGGATTCCGCAAGCCGAGCGGCTCGCCGAACGGCTGTGCGCAGCATCCTTCGCCGACCTCGTATTCTTCTGCAATTCCGGCGCCGAGGCGATGGAATGCGCGATCAAGACCGCGCGCAAGTATCACGCCGTATCCGGTCACCCGGAGCGCGTCGACATCATCACCTATGAAGGCGCGTTCCACGGCCGCACGCTCGCTACGCTCGCGGCCGGCGGCCAGAAGAAATATCTCGAAGGCTTCGGCCCGGTGGCTGGCGGCTTCATTCAGGTGCCGTTCGCGGATCTCGAAGCCACCAAGCAAGCGATAGGTCCCACCACCGCCGCGATCCTGATCGAACCGATCCAGGGCGAAGGCGGCGTGCGCGTGGTGCCGCCACAGTTCCTGCGCGAGCTGCGCAAGCTGTGCGACGAGCACGGCCTCATGCTCGTATTCGACGAGGTACAGACCGGCATCGGCCGCACCGGTGAATTGTTCGGCTATATGCATACCGGGATCGCTCCCGACATCATGGCGCTGGCCAAGGCGCTCGGCGGCGGCTTTCCGATCGGCGCATGTCTTTCGACGGCCGAAGCCGGAAAGGGCATGACCGCCGGAACTCACGGGTCGACTTTCGGCGGCAACCCGCTTGCGACACGGGTCGGCAACGCCGTGCTCGACGTGGTGCTCGCCCCCGGCTTCCTCGATCACACCCGAAAGATGTCGCTCCTTCTCAAGCAGCGGCTTGCCGAACTGAAGGACCGCTATCCATCGGTCATCGCCGAAGTGCGCGGCGAGGGGCTTCTGCTCGGGCTCGTCTGCGTGGTGCCGAACGGCGATATGGTCACCGCGCTGCGCAACGAGAGGATGCTGGCGATTGCTGCCGGCGACAATGTCGTGCGGCTGCTGCCGCCGCTCATCATCGATGAGGCCGGCATTGCCGACGGCATCGCCATGATCGACCGCGCTTGCGCGAAACTGTCCCACGCGGCGAAGCCCGCAACCCCGGCGGCTGTGTGATGGCAAAGCGCAGCAACCCCCGGCGCAGCGTCCGGCATTTCATCGACCTGATCGACATTCGTCCCGCCGATCTGCGCGCGATCATTGCGACGGCGCGCAAAATGAAGAAGGCGCAGGGCCGCGGCAAGCGCGCCTTAAGCGGGCAAACGCTGGCGATGATTTTCGACAAGCCATCGACGCGCACGCGCATTTCCTTTGAAGTGGCGATGAAGCAGCTCGGCGGCGACGTGATCACGCTGACCGGCCAGGAAATGCAACTCGGCCGCGGCGAGTCGATTCCGGACACCGCGCGGGTGATGTCGCGCTTCGTCGACGCGGTGGTGATCCGTACGCTTGAGCACGATCTCGTTACCGAGCTTGCACAAAACGCGAGCGTGCCGGTCATCAATGCGCTCACAAAGCGGTCGCACCCGTGCCAGGTGATGGCCGATGTGATGACCTTCGAGGAGCATCTCGGTTCGATCAGAAACAAGACCGTGGCCTGGACCGGCGACGCCAACAACGTCCTGACTTCCTGGATGCATGCGGCGGAGCGGTTCGATTTCCGCCTGAATGTGGCGACCCCGCCGGAACTGAAGCCGCAGCAATGGCTGCTCGACTGGATCGAAAGCTCCGGCGCCGCCATCCATATCGGTGCCGATCCGGAAGAGGCGGTACGCGGCGCTCACTGCGTCGTCACCGACACCTGGGTATCGATGGGCGACGAGGCCAGCAAAGCCAACCGCCACAATCTGCTGCGGCCTTACCAGGTCAATGCGAGGCTGATGGCGAAGGCGCGCCCGGATGCGATTTTCATGCATTGCCTGCCGGCACATCGCGGCGAGGAGGTGACCGACGAGGTGATGGACGGGCCTCAGTCGGTGGTGTTCGACGAGGCCGAGAACCGCTTGCATGCGCAGAAGGGCATTCTTACTTGGTGCCTGAACGCCACGCCGCGATAGGCCGGACCACTTCGAACTCCGCTCATTCCCGCGAAGGCGGGAAGCCAGCGTTTGGCTCTGGGTCCCCGCCTTCGCGGGGACGAGCGGGTCAACTTAATTTACGCCCGATGGACATCGAAATCCCGACCCGCAGCCCATCCCAGCATTCTCCCGACGACACCATCCTTCCGTTCGAGGTGTCGGCGCTGGATTTGCGCGGCCGCGTGGTGCGGCTCGGGCCCGCGATCGACGAGATCCTGACACGGCACGATTATCCGCCGCCGGTCTCCAAGCTTCTCGGCGAGGCCGTCGCGCTCGCGGCCTTGTTCGGTTCGTCACTGAAATTCGACGGGCGCTTCATCCTGCAGACCCAGAGCGACGGCCCGGTGCGCATGCTGGTGGTTGACTACGTCACCGGCGGCCGCATCCGGGCCTGCGCGCGCTTCGACAATACGCGCGTTGCCGAGGCGATCGCGCAAGGCAAAGCGTCGGGCGGCGAATTGCTTGGCCGCGGGCACCTGGCGATGACCATCGACCAAGGCGCCGACATGAACCGCTATCAGGGCCTTGTCGCGCTCGATGGCGGCGGGCTGGAACAGGCCGCGCACGAATACTTCCTGCGCTCCGAGCAGATCCCGACGCGCGTGCGGCTCGCGGTCGCCGAGGAGATGCGCAAAGGCGACAGCGGCTTAACGCACTGGCGCGCCGGCGGCATCATGCTGCAATTCCTGCCCAAGGCGCCGGAGCGCATGCGCATGCCCGATCTCGATCCCGGCGATGTGCCGGACGGCATGACGGTCGAAACCTCGCCGGAAGACGATGCGTGGGTTGAAGGCAAGGCCATCGTCGAGACGGTCGAGGATATTGAGCTAATCGATCCGGATCTCTCCACGGAGCAGCTGGTCTACCGCCTGTTTCACGAGCGCGGCGTGCGCGTGTTCGACAGCGCCAATGTTGCGGCGCAATGCTCGTGCTCGCGCGACAATGTCGAGGCGATGCTGAAGAGCTTCTCGCAGGACGACCGCGACCACATGGTGGAGGACGGCAAGATCGCCGTGACCTGCGAGTTCTGCAACCGCACCTATGACTTCGCGCCGCATGAGGTCGGTGCGAAGGATGTTGGGGCTGAATAGCCTATCCGAAGCCGCGCGCTTTCGTATCCCGGACGCGGCGCAGCACGTATCGAGGCGCCGCTGAGGCGGGGCTCATTCGGCGGCTCAATTTGCATGGGCCCCGGTTCTGCAGTGCACCGATTCTCGCTGCGCTGCGCCCGGGACACGAGACCTGCGCTTGCCTCTTGAGCCATCCTGCGGCTAGACCAGACCGCATCAGGTCTCAGACCGGGTGGGGCACGTGACCGACAAACCAGTCATCATTGCCGGCGGCGGCATTGGCGGTCTTGCGACCGCTCTGACGCTGCATCAGATCGGCGTGCCGTGTGTCGTGTACGAAGCGGTACGCGAGATGCGTCCGCTCGGCGTCGGCATCAACATGCAGCCCAATGCCGTGCGCGAGCTTTACGATCTCGGCTTCAGCGAGGCCGATCTCGACCGCGTGGGCTTGCCCGCCAAGGAATGGGCGCTGGTCGGGCTGAACGGCAACGACATCTATTCCGAGCCGCGCGGGCTTCTTGCCGGATACAACTGGCCACAATATGCGGTGCATCGCGGCCGGTTCCACATGATGTTGTACGATGCAGTGGTGCAGCGGATCGGACCGCATGCGGTCAAGCTCGGCAGCCGCGTCACCGGCTATCGCAAGACCGCTGATGGCGCTGTCACCGCGCTCGTCGAACATGCGGACGGATCGGCATCGGAAGCGACAGGCGCGCTTCTGATCGGCGCCGACGGCATCCATTCTGCAGTTCGCGCGCAGATGCATCCGGCGCAGCCGCCGATCCATTGGGGCGGCGCGATCATGTGGCGCGGCACCACCTGGGGCAAGCCAATCCGCTCCGGTTCGTCCTTCGTCGGCCTCGGTACGCACCGCCAGCGGGTGGTGTTTTATCCGATCTCGCATCCCGATCCGAACACCGGCCTCTCGATGATCAACTGGATCGCCGAGGTCACGCTCGACAATGCGGAAGGCTGGAAGCAGAGCGGCTGGTTCCGGCAGGTCGCGGTCTCCGACTTCGCGCATCACTTCGAGGACTGGATCTGGGACTGGCTCGATGTCCCCGACCTGTTGCGGCGTGCCGACGCGATTTTCGAGAATCCGATGATCGACCGCGATCCGGTGCCGACCTGGCAGGACGGTCCGGTGGTGCTGCTTGGCGATGCCGCGCACGCGATGTATCCAACCGGTTCCAATGGCGGCAGTCAGGCGATCGTCGATGCGCGGGTGCTCGGTGCTGCCATGATCGAGCATGGCGCGACAGCGGATGCGTTGGCGGCTTTCGATGCAAAACTTTGCGGACCGGTTTCGCAGCTCGTGCTGCGCAACCGCGGCGCAGGTCCGTTCGGCTTGCTCAACATGGTCGACGAACGCTGCGGCGGCACCTTCGACAATATCGACGACGTCATTCCCGCGGATGAGCGCGCTGCATTCATGGCGGGCTACAAGCAGGCGGCGGGCTTTGCGATCGAGACCCTGAACAAGGCGCCACGCACGATTGCGGAGGGCGCGCGGGTGCGCACCAAGGCCATGGTGTGAGCGTCGTCTTGCCTGTCGCCGTGTAACGCACAGTGGCGCACCGCTGAGCCGTGGGCCCTGAAATTTGGGTTCCGGTTATGCAGCGCACCGTTGCACGCTGCGCTGCGTCCGGGACACGAGCGTAGACCTCTAATTGATTGTGCGCGGACCGTGGGCGCTGTCGAGCGAGAACGCCGGAATATCGATATCGAAATGCTCGCCGGATTCCGTAATCATGCCGTACCGCCCGGTCATGATTCCGGACGGTGTCTGCAACGGAACGCCGCTGGTATATTCGAAGCTCTTGCCGGGCGGGATGACGGGTTCCTCGCCCACCACGCCGGCGCCGCGCACCTCCTGCACCCGGCCGAATGCGTCGGTGATGTGCCAGTAGCGCGTCTTGAGCTGGACCGTTTCGCCGCCGTTATTGGCGATCTCGATGGTGTAAGCCCAGAAGAACTGGCTTTTCTCCGGCGCCGAACGGTCGGACATGAACCGCGGCGTCACGGTGACTTCAATATTGCGTGTAACGGCGCGGTACATGCGACTCAACATCCGTGAGCCAAGGTTTCATCATAAATAACAGCTTCAATTCGCAGCTTGCAACCGGAACCGCGCTCGGCGAAGGTTGAACGCGAACGGATTGGTGTGAACGAACCCGGCAATGGCGAAACCGATACCGACCGACCGCGATCTGCGGCTCGACCTGTTTCGTGGCATCGCGCTGTGGTTCATTTTTCTCGGTCATATTCCGTCCAATATCGTCGCCTGGATCACGATCCGCAATTACGGCTTCAGCGACGCTACGGAGATTTTCATCTTCGTCTCGGGGTTCACCGCCGCCTTCGTCTATGGGCGCGCGATGCTGGATTACGGCTTCGTGGTATCGAGCGCGCGCATTCTCAAACGCGCCTGGCAGATCTATGTCGCGCACATTTTCCTGTTCGTAATCTATATGGGCCAGATCGCCTATGTGGCGCGCGGCTTCCAGAACCCGCTCTATGCGGAAGAAATGAACATCCTGGAATTTCTCCAGCAGCCGGACGTGACGCTGGTCCAGGCGCTGCTCCTGAAGTTCAAGCCGGTCAATATGGACGTATTGCCGCTCTATATCGTGCTGATGGCGTGCTTCCCGCCGGTGCTGTGGCTGCTGCTCAAGCGGCCGACGATCGCGCTTGCCTTGTCCGTGTTGCTTTATGCTCTGACGTGGGAATTCGGCTGGAACCTGCCGGCCTATCCGAGCGGCCATTGGTTCTTCAATCCGCTGGCCTGGCAGCTCTTGTTCGTGTTCGGCGCCTGGTGCGGGCTGGGCGGTGCCGAGCGGCTCGGCTGGCTGCTCCGCTCGCGGATCACGCTCGCGATCGCGATCAGCTATATCGTCATCGCGTTCCTGATCACGCTGACCTGGCATATTCCGCGGCTGGCGCCGTATGTGCCGCGCTGGCTCGCCGAGCAGATCTATCCGATCTCCAAGACCAATCTGGACGTGCTGCGCTTCGCCCATTTCCTGGCCGTGGCGGCGGTCACTGTCTATTTCGTGCCGCGCGACTGGCCGCCGCTGCGCTCACGCTGGCTTTATCCGGCCATCCTCTGCGGGCAGCATTCGCTGGAAATCTTCTGCCTCGGGGTGTTCCTGGCCTTCGCCGGCCATTTCGCTCTGGTCGAAATCTCGCCCGGTATCCCGATGCAGGTTTTCGTCAGCCTGTTAGGCATTCTGATAATGGTCACAGTCGCGTGGCTGCTGTCGTGGTACAAGGATGCCACGGCCCGCAAAGTCGCCGCCCGGTCGGCGGCGGCGAGGGTGAAACCCTCGCTAGGAGGCGAGGCATGAGCCTACGCATACCCGGTCTAGTCGCGCTCGCTCTGGTTGTGGCTGCAACCGGCGCGGTGACCGATTCCGCCCGGGGACAGGCCCAGGAACCGCACCCGCTCGGCGTGCCGCAGCCGAAAGGCGACCCCTGCGAGGTCCCGGGCTACATCCTGTTTGGCGAGGGCAAGCTGCCCCATGTCCGCAAGGCGGTTGAGGACAACAAGCGCCTGACCGTGCTTGTGATCGGGTCCGGCTCATCGCTGATGCCGGGTCCGGACGGCGTGACGAAAGCCTATCCGGCCCGCCTGGAAGAGGCGCTGCAGAAGCGGTTCCCGGGGGTCGAGATCAAGGTCGTGGCGCTCGCAAAATCGCGCCAGACCACGGCCGACATGGCGCAGTCGCTGGAAAAGGCGCTGCTCGACCGCAAGCCCGATCTTGTTGTATGGCAGACGGGGACTGTGGATGCCATGCGGGGCGTGGACGCGGAGAGTTTCCGGGCTTCCCTGCACGAAGGCATCGACCATATCATCGAGGCCGGAGCCGACCTGATCCTCATGAATATGCAGTACAGCCCACGGACCGAAACCATGATCTCGCTGTCGAACTATGCCGACATCATGCGGGTGGTGGCGCGCGACCGGGAAGTACCGCTGTTCGACCGCCGCGAAATCATGCGTTATTGGAACGATAACGGTAATTTCGATCTGAACCTCGCCACCAAGGATTTGGCGACCGCGTATAAGGTACATGATTGCCTCGGACGCGCCCTGGCGTCGCTCGTTGTGGAAGCGGCCGATCTCGACGGCGTTAAAGCGAGACCCTCCCAGTGATGGCTTTCTTCTGCCCTTTCCCGCTCCGGATAGTCCCGATTGCTGCGGCGCTGCTCGCCGCCGGTATCGGCTCCTCGCATGCCGGCGATACCGCGCCGACTCTGGCCGCCGTCTCGCCGCAGCCTCCCGCGCCGCCAGCTTGCGCGGCTCCCGAAGACATGACCCGGCTGATGAATCCGCTGGCGCGGACCGGCCGTAGAATTGCGGCCGGCGAGCCGGTCAAGATTGTGGCGATCGGCTCGTCGTCCACCGCGGGTGCCGGGGCCAGTGCGCCCGACAAGTCCTATCCGGCGCGGCTCGCCGTCGAACTGGAAGCCCGCTTTCCGGCGCAGCCGATCAGTGTGATCAATCGCGGCGTCAACGGCGATGAGGCCAGCGACATGATCAAGCGGCTCGACGATGGAGTGCTGTCGGAGCGGCCGGACCTGATCCTGTGGCAGGTCGGGGCCAATGCGGTGCTGCGCGACACCGCCATTCCCGCGGTACGTTCGGATATTCTCGAAGGCTTGCGCCGCATGAAGGCGTCCGGGGCCGATGTGGTTCTGATCGATCCGCAATTCGCGCCCAAGGTCCTTGCCAAGAAGGACGCCGATGCCATGGTCGATCTGCTCGCCACCACCGCAAAGACACAGCATGTCGATCTGTTCCGCCGCTTCGCGGTGATGCGGCATTGGCGCCAGGTTGCCCGTATCCCGTTCGAGGTGTTCATCTCGCCGGACGAATTGCACATGAACGACTGGAGCTATGGCTGTCTTGCCAAGCTGCTGGCCGGGGCCATCGCCGAAGCGGCCACCCGCTCGACCATGACCGCCCACGCGCGGTAACCGGCGAAAAGCAGGGATAAACAGGGGACAGCCTCATGCCCGGCCTTGTGCCGGGCATCCACGTCTTTATCCAAGCGTCAGTCGGCAGCGGCGCGAACGGAGACAGAGCCCTTGGCGCGGACGTTCAACGGAAGTGGCAGCGGCATTCTCCCGGACCGGTCGATCGTCGCATTGACCGAAGCCGGACACCTGCGTTCATCCGCGCCCTATGCCGAGGGCCAGGTGCAGCCAGCTTCGCTCGATCTGCGGCTGGGGCCGGTCGCCTATCGGGTGCGTGCGAGCTTTCTGCCCGGCCCGCAGGCGACCGTCGCCGAGCGGATCGAGGCGCTGGCGCTGCACCGGATCGACCTGTCCGCCGGTGCGGTGCTGGAAACCGGCTGCGTCTATATCGTGCCGCTGATGGAGAGCCTCGTGCTCCCTGACGACATTTCAGCGACGGCCAATCCGAAAAGCTCGACCGGACGGATCGACGTGTTCACGCGCGTC
Organism: Pseudomonadota bacterium; assembly: GCA_049324435.1. Classification (GTDB taxonomy): domain Bacteria; phylum Pseudomonadota; class Alphaproteobacteria; order Rhizobiales; family Xanthobacteraceae; genus Pseudorhodoplanes. The sequence continues at coordinate 25,518 of JBMOOQ010000024.1, read as the reverse complement.
ATAGCCGACCGGTCGCGCGGTTTCGATCAGGCCGCAGCAGGCTATGAAGGACCGCTCTATGCCGAGATTTCGCCGCGCACCTTTCCCGTGCTGGCGCGGCAGGGATCGCGGCTGTCGCAGATCCGCTTCCGCCGCGGCGACACCATTCTCGACGCTGCGCAGTTGCGCGCGCTGCATGAGCGCGAACGTCTGGTCGATTCAGACGATGCCGATCTCACCAACGGCGTTGCCGTTGGTGTCGATCTGTCCGGCGATTTCGCAGGCGGTCTGATCGGCTATCGTGCGAAGCGCCATACCGGCTTGATCGATGTCGACCTGCGCGGCGGTTACGCCATTGCCGATTTCTGGGAGCCGATGCCGGCACGTCCGGACAAAAGTCTGATCCTCGATCCGAACGAGTTCTACATTCTCGCTTCCAAGGAGGCGGTGCAGGTTCCGCCGGATTATGCCGCGGAGATGGTCCCGTTCGATCCGCTGGTCGGTGAATTCCGTGTGCATTATGCAGGCTTCTTCGATCCGGGCTTTGGCTATGCCGGCGCAGGCGGCCGCGGCGCGCGTGCCGTGCTGGAAGTGCGCTCGCGCGAAGTGCCGTTTATCATCGAGCATGGCCAGATCGTCGGCCGCCTCGTCTACGAAAAAATGATGGCGCGGCCCGACACGCTCTACGGTCAGGGCATCGGCTCGAATTATCAGGCGCAGAGCCTGAAGCTGTCGAAGCATTTCCGAAGCTGATTGTGCTTCCCCTCGACGCAACGGCGCTGACGCTGTTTCTTGCCTCGGCTTTTGTCGGCGGGGTCACGACCGGACTTGCAGGCTTCGCGATGGGGCTTGTGGTCTCCGGCGTATGGCTGCATGTGCTGACGCCGGTGCAGACCACGGCGCTGATCGTCGGCTACGGCTTGTTCGTGCAGGCACACGGGGTGTGGACATTCCGGCGTTCGGTGATCCTGCGCCGTGTCGTGCCGCTGGTGATTGGCGGCGCGCTCGGCGTGCCGCTTGGCATCATGCTGCTGTCGCATCTCGATCCGGCACATGTGCGCCGCGCGGTCGGCGTACTGCTGGTTGCCTACAGCCTCTATGGCATGCTGCAGCCGAAGCTCTCGCCTTTGCCCGCGAATATTCCGGCCGATGGTGCGATCGGCTTCGTCAACGGCATCCTCGGCGGCATGACCGGCCTGGCCGGACCGATCGTGGTGATCTGGTGTCAGCTCACCGGCGTGCCGCGGCATGCGCAGCGTGCGATCTTCCAGCCCGTCATTCTCGCGGCGTTCGTAATGACCGCGCTCGGGCTTGGAATCGACGGCGAAATCACACGGGACGTGGTGATCCTGTTCGTTCTGGGTATCGGGCCGGTCGCGGCCGGGATCTGGCTCGGCGTGCATCTCTACGGACGGCTGGACGAGGCGGGTTTCCGCCGCCTGATCCTGTGGCTGCTGTTCCTCTCCGGGCTCGTGCTGCTGGTGCCGGAATGGCGGTGAGCTGCACGGCCAGCGGCAGGCTTGCGGGCGGCCCGGTGCTTTCGCTATGTTCATCCCTGCGCGCGGGCGTAGTTCAATGGTAGAACGGCAGCTTCCCAAGCTGCATACGAGGGTTCGATTCCCTTCGCCCGCTCCAATCTGCTGTGCGCCGGAACGGACTATGCGCATTCACTCCGCCAGATACGCAGCAATCGCGGGGAAATACTCCGCCGGAATGAGGTAAGCACCACGCGGCTTATGCGCGTCGATGAAGATCCCGCCGTAACCCGGTGCATTGACGGCCGACACGATCTGATCGAACGCGATCCAGCGTGCGGCGGCTGCGTCGAGGTTCGCGGCCGCAAGCTCCTCCGGGCTTGAATAGACATACAGCCAGGCAAGCCCGTCCTTGTCGTTGGCAAACATCATCTGCAAGGTGCCGTCGGTGTCCGGCTCGCCACCCAACGGCACCACGAGGTTTTGACCCTTCAAGGCAGTGATGACCGGCCCGAGCGACTCGTGAAGCGTCTGGCCTTCCGCCGCTTCAAGAATGTCTGCAATCGTCACGCCGCCGCTCCTGTCCCCCATTGGCCGAGGCGCATCATCTGCCATATTCGCGGCCGGAGGGAGAGGGGCGAGACGCCGCGCCGCAAAATAAAAGCTCCGGTCAAATCGGGGCTTCGCGATGAGGCGCGCAGCGCGGGCTTAATGTTGCGACGGCTGGGACGGACTGGGCGCCGGGAGTTGCGGTCTATTGGGCGATGGCAATTGCTGCGACCCCGATCCGGTCGTCTGCTTCACCGTCGTGCCGTCGCCGGCGACCATTTCCCGGTCCTTGGCGAAGAACCAAAGGCCGCCCGCGACGATCAGCGCAAGAACCGCCAGGATTGACACCACGCTGATGTCGGCGCGTTCGCGCTCGACTTCTCCGGGCAGCGGCTGCTGTTCGGTCTGGCGGTCGAGGTCCGGATGCTCGGCCATAGTCTGGTCTCCTTGCTGCTCGGACGACAAGTCGCGGACTGCCGATGTGGTTCCCCTTTTTTGGCGCTGCGGTGAGCGCACGGTCATCCTTCCTTAACCGCGCCGCGGCGTGACCGGCCTGATTTAGCCGTACCTTAAGTGCGCGCCTCTATTCGGAAGTCCAATTTCTTGCGTTGGGAGAGGAAACCGCACATGCGTCAAAACCGACGGACAGGACTCACGCTCGCCGCTGCAGCCGTATTTGCGCTGGTGGCGCAGCAGGTCTCGGCCTGCACCGGCATCATGCTGAGAACCAAGGACGGATCGGTCGTCCATGGCCGCACGCTGGAATTCGGCACGCCCGTCGACACATCGGTCGCGGTGATCCCGCGCGGACAGGCCTTCACCGGTCAGACGCCGAAGGGCGATGGTCTGACATACAAGGCGAAATACGGTGCAGTCGGCATCGTCGCCTTCGGCAACCCGCGGCTTCTCGACGGGGTGAACGAGGCAGGTCTTGCGGCCGGCTCGTTCTATTTTCCGACCTTTGCTGAATACACTGCGGTGACGCCGGAGAATCAGGGCAAGGGTCTGTCGGCTGCCGATTTCCCGAACTGGCTGCTCACCCAATTCGCCACTGTCGGCGAGGTGCGCAAGGCGGTCGAGAGCGGCGCTGTCGCCGTGATGCCGACCGTGCTCGATGGCTGGGGTCCGGTGGCGCCGCCGTTCCATTATGTCGTCTACGACAAGACCGGCGCTAGCATCGTGATCGAGCCGGTCGGCGGCAAGCTTGTCATTCACGACAATCCGCTCGGCGTGATGACGAACTCTCCGTCCTTCGACTGGCATATGACCAATATGCGCAACTTCATCGCGCTCAATCCGCGCGATGTGCCGCCGGTGAAGATCGACGGCGAGACCTTCAAGGCGCTCGGCCAGGGAACCGGCATGCTCGGCCTGCCCGGCGATTTCACGCCGCCCTCGCGGTTTATCCGCGCTGCCGTGTTCAGCGCGACCGCGATGCCTTCGGAGAATGCGGCCAAGGGCGTGGACCAGGTGTTCCACATCCTCAACAATTTCGATATCCCGGTCGGCGTGTCGCGCGACGTGGTGCAGGGCGTGGTCTATTCCGACTACACGCAGATGACGGTGGCGCGCGATCCGCAGAGCCTGCGCTACTATTACAAGACCTATGACGACCAGACGATCCGCATGGTCGATTTGAAGATGTTTGACCTCAATGCCAAGACGATCCGGCAGGTCAGCACCAAGAGCGAGCAGGCGGTTGTCAACATGAGCGCGACGCTGAAGCCGCTTCAGGAGCCCGCAACCAGCGGTTCAAGCCGCTAACCTAAAGAAGGGCCAGTCCGGCCTGCGCCGGACTGGCCCTTTTCGATCCTCTGTTCATGATTAACGGACCGCTATTCGTAAGCGGAAGAATCCCGGCGTATAGTGCGGCCTCCGCCTCCGGTTTGAGGAGAGAGTGCCGTGTCCGACTGCATCCACTGCGATATCCACGATCTGCTGGAGCCCGAGCTTGCGCGCGATGGCGCCGATCTCGGCGCGATTGCGGCCAAGGTCACGGAGGTGCTGGCCGATCTCGTGTTGCTGGCCGATCCGCAGGACCGGGCGGCATTGCTGGCGGACGTGATCGCCAATCTCGGCCATTTCGTGCTGGAAAAGTCCGAGCAGCCCCAGGGGGCCAGTGGCGGCGAGCTGAAGTCGCGCCGGCACTGACCGTTTGGCCTATATCAGACGGAGGCTGCGGCTGACCGGCGGTGTCTACTTCGCGCCCGGGGTCTCGGCCGCGCGCGCGGCCTTGCGGGCCCGGCGCGCCAGAATATTCAGGAATTCGATGAAGGCCGAGAACGCCATCGCGGCGTAGATGTAGCCCTTCGGAATTTTCGCGCCGAAGCCTTCCGCGATCAGCGCCATGCCGATCATCAAGAGGAATCCGAGCGCGAGCATCACCACGGTCGGATTGCGGCCGATGAAATTCGACAATGGCGTCGCTGCGACGAGCATCACGAACACCGCAACGCAGACCGCGATCACCATGATCGGGATGTCGTCGGTCATTCCGACCGCGGTGATGATGCTGTCGACCGAGAACACAAGGTCGAGCAGGATGATCTGGGTGATCGCGGAGGCAAATCCGAGCTCCGCCGCCTTGGTGTCGAACATGTCGGGACCGGGATCCGGATCGACATTGTGATGGATTTCCTTGGTTGCCTTCCAGACCAGGAACAGGCCGCCCGCAATCAGGATCAGGTCGCGCCACGACAAGGCATGGCCGAACAGCGTGAAGAGCGGCGCCTTCAGCTGCACGATGAACGCCACCGTACCCAGAAGGACAAGCCGCATGATCAGGGCGAGGCCGATGCCGATCATCCGCGCCTTGTGCCGGTGCTGTACCGGCAGCTTGTTGGTCAGGATCGCGATGAAGATCAGGTTGTCGATGCCGAGCACCACTTCCATGGCGATCAGGGCGACGAGCGCGGCCCAGGCGGTCGGGTCGGCGGCCAATGCGAGAAGATAATCCATGTGCGGTAACGGCAATCCGGGCGGATCAGGAGGTGCACCGGTTGCAAGCGGCAATCGGCCCCGGCGCGATATACGCATAGCCGGGCTTTTGGTTCCCCGCCATCACCACAATGAGAGTTGATCGGACCGGCTTCCGCGCTTATCTCCATTCCATGTCCGAGACCCTTCCGAATGCGGCATCCGGCCGCCTCTCGTGGCCGCTGCTGGCGGCCGGGGCCGTTTTTGGCGCGCTGATTGCGATCGCCTGCGCGCTCTGGATGTACTACGGCACCGCCGTGTTTTTCGAGATCGTGCGCGCAGGAATCGCCGCGTGCTTCTGATCTCTCAGTGACAGTTCGATGACCCCGCAGACAACCCGCATCGTCACCGTGATCGCCGCTTTCCTCGGCGGCCTTGTGCTGTTTTCGGCCGCGATCTTCATGGTCACCGGCCGCGCGCCGGTGCCCGCTCCGTCTTCGATTGGCGGGCCGTTCCGGCTTGTCGACCACAACGGACAGGTGGTGACCGAGGCTGCCCTGAACGGCAAGCCGTCGCTGATGTTCTTCGGCTTCACCCATTGCCCGGACATTTGCCCGACCGCTCTCTTCGACATGACGCAGGTGTTCAAGGCGCTGGGCAAGGACGGCGACAAGGTGCAGGCCTATTTCGTCTCGGTCGATCCCGAGCGCGACACGCCGGAAATCCTGAAAGAGTATCTGTCGAGCTTCGACCCGCGCCTGCGCGGGCTGACCGGCGATCCGGCCGCGGTCGCGGCGATGGAAAAGGCCTATCGGGTATACTCGAAGAAAATCCCGCTTGAGAATGGCGGCTACACCATGGATCACACCGCTTTGGTCTATCTCATGGACAAGCAGGGCCGCTTCGTCGCGCCCTTCAACATGAAGCGCAAGCCGGAAGAAGCAGCGGCGGAGCTGAAGCGGTATTTTTGATCCGTGGGAGATGATTTCCTGAGGAGCCAGCGCGAAGGCGCGCGTTATGGCCTAACATAGCTAGTCGGCGTACTGTGCAACGGCCAAAGTTTCGGAGAAACCGACTGCTCCGCTCGGGGATTCTCCGATAGTGAATTTGCGCACCTGGGTGATTCGGGCCGTTACTCCAATTTGTCCGTCAAGAAATTTGTATTTCACCCCGTACACGACGTAGAGGGAAACCCAATCAGGCCCATCGGCCATATGGTTGATTTTGAGACTGTCGGTATGAAGGGACAGAGCCAGCGTTTCGCCGTGGCCGCGACCAGGAAAAACTACGATCCGGCGGCCGTCGCCATTTTTGATTTTCTCGCAGAAGTCATAGAGCACCGTTCGAGTACTTATGGTGCCGGTGTCCGGGATGACAACAGCGTAGAAATCGCAATTCAACGCAGGCGTGTTCCCAACGTTATCCGCTTTAACATAGACACCAAAATTTGCTGTTCCACCTTGAATGTCTAGGGGCCTGACAAGGTCCAACTCGGCCAGAAAGAGCCAGGGTCGGTTGGCTATCGCGGATTCCCGTGCTGCGGCCAGCGCGGCGGCGGTAGCTTTCTCGCTTTCGTCGACCATGGCCTGAGAAAGTTCAACGGTTTGGTCAGCAGCCCTAGCAGCCGCACTTGCGGCATTGGCTGCCCAGACCGCAGCAATGAAAGCGCCAAGCAGCAACAGCAGGCTAAGCCCGTTCAGAACTAAACTGGTTTCCGTAGCCTCCGCCATGCGCCATTGCTGACACAGATCGGCGTGATCCTTATCCTTGGGACTGTGGCATATGGTTCGATAAGTCTGGCCATCTACAATCTGACCCGGCGCAAAATGAGTCGTCGTAGGCTCACTTTTGTCGATGGTAGAGGTTATTTGACTTTGTGCGTCGCTACGGTCGATTTTTTGCTGTTGCGCAAGTGCAGGGCAGCACAACAGAAAAACTAGGCATCCTGCGAACGATGTTTTGAGCGACCTATTGCGAACAAGCATGGGATGAAAAAGTCCGTGGTTTAAACGCGGCTGACCCTTATTTGTTGGGTTGTATCATGTGTCGGGCACACTCAGTTCATCTCGATAAAGCCATTTCACGGCGGGTTTTCCCAGGGATTTGATGAACTCGCCCCAATCACCACGGATTCGGCAAATCCCTCGCTGCCGCCCGCCGCGACGTGCGCGCCAGTCCGTGCGCGGTCTTTTCCCAGCGATAGGGCGACGAGATCAGCTGGAACACCGCGCGCCACGCGGCGATCGAGAGCAGCACCCAATAGAACGGCAGCAAAAGCAGATACGGCGCGCTGCCCGCAAGCCTGCGCCGCGACAGGCCGACAAAGCCGATCAGACCTGACATCAGATAGCCGGTGATGAGCGTCGCAACGTAAAGCCCGGCAAGCGCGTGGTCGAGGACGCCGGTTTTGCCGGACCACAGCAATCCGGTCGCGATCTGGAAGGCAAGCACACCGGCGAAGATGCCGTGCACCAGCGCGGCCAGCACGGCTCCTCCGATCACAAGCTGGAACACCAGAAAGCCTCCGGGCCTCAGCTCGCGCCACAGCCGCAACGGATTGCGCATGTGCACGGCCCAGGTTTGCAGATAACCTTTGAACCAGCGCGTCCGCTGACGAATCCAGGGCGCAAGGCGCGCCGGCGCTTCCTCGTAGGTCGAGGATTGCACGAGCGCCGTGTGATAGCCCGCGCGTGCAAGCCGGATGCCGAGATCGGCGTCCTCGGTCACGTTATAGGGGTCCCACCCGCCGAGCGCACGCAATGTCGCCGTCCGGAAATGGTTCGAGGTGCCGCCTAGTGGCAGCGGCATGCGCCATGCGGCAAGGCCGGGGAGAAAGACATCGAACAGCGCGGCATATTCTGCGGTGAACAGCCGGGTGATCCAGTTGTCGCGGGTGTTGTCGATGGTGAGGCGTGCCTGCACGCAGGCCAGGCGCTGGTCGCTTTCCTCAAACGCGGCGAGTGCGATCCGCAATTGCTGCGGCTCCGGCCGGTCTTCCGCGTCGAAGACCGCGACATAGCGGCCGCGCACGAAAGGGAGCGCGGCATTGAGTGCCTTCGGCTTGGTGCGCGGCCCTGCAGCGGGCGCAATCACGGTTTCGAACTGCGCGCCGAGGTCCATGAGGTTGAGCGCAAGCCGCGTCTCCATATCATCGCTTTCGACCACGAGCTTGATGTCGAGCCGCTCTTTCGGATAGTCGAGCCGCTTCAATGCGGCGATCAGGTCGGGTGCCGATTCCGCCTCCCGGTAGATCGCAACGATGATCGAATAAACCGGCAATCCGTCGTCACCGCGCCGGAGACGCGGATAGTGCGGCGTAAACGCCAGCAACATCGCAACAACGCGAAGTCCGCTCCAGCCGAGAAAGATCAGCGCGAGTGCGATATCGATCGCGACGGTGAGGGTCGATTGCGCGGCCAGAAGCGCCGCAGCGCATCCCATTCCGGCGGCAAACCAGGTCAGCGGTGTGCGGCTTTGCGCCGCGCCCGCGGACAAGTCCGGCCGCCGTGCGCGCAGGTCGTATGCCGCCCGGCAACCGACCGCGACCTCGGCCTCGCGGTGAACGAAGTCGCGCAGGTCCTCCATCGTGGCGATCCGCACCCGGGACCTCGTTTCAGGATAGCGCCGCAGGGCCGTGATCAGGAAGCGCGCGGACAGGTGCCAGGGCGCAACCACCCAAATCAGGTTGTCCGGTGTCCGGATCGGAATGATGCCGCTCGCCAGCCCGGACAGGAGGTCGGCGTCGGACACCGGGCAGGCCGAACGCGGCGTCGTACGCAAAGTCTCGACGGCAACGCCGCAATGGCGGGCAAGGGCACGCACATAATCGCGGTCGCTCAGCGCGCCGCCGGAAACCAGCACGCGGTCGGCGCCGGTGCCTGTTTCCGCAGCGCGCAGCTCGGCAGTCGCGAGGACGGCCGGCGGCAGCATATGCCGGACGCAATCGAGCTCGGGACAGGGTGCGAGACGGGCACGAATCCATGCCGGAGCGGAATCCGGTCTTGAACCCGGCCTCGTGCCGTAAGAGATATCACGGTCATGCCGGCCAGCCGCTCCGGCATGAAACTCGGGCTTCCGCATGGGCGCCCCGCGACCCTATAACGCTGCGGTACAGTTATTGACGCGAGCATCAAGTAAATTGGACAACACATGCGAGTATTGCCGATAGGCCTGGCGCATGGCCACCAAAAAGTGTGGTCTGCGATAGCGCTCGCCTGTGTTGTGTGGGCGGTCTTCGCGCTGGCTCCTGCCGCCGCTCAGCCGCATATGCCGCCGCCCCGCGAGATTGCGCCTGCGCCGTCGCCCTATCCCGGCTTCTGGGACCCCAAGCGTCGCCCGGAGCGGCCCGATCTCTCGCGTCTGTCGCAGATCCGCTTCATGACCGAGACCGATTACCCGCCCTTCAATTATGCCGACAAGGATGGGCACCCGGTCGGTTTCAATGTCGATCTGGCGCGGCTGATCTGCGAGGAGCTGAAGATCACCTGCACCATCCAGATGCGCCGGTTCGATACGCTGGTGCCGGCGCTGAACGAAAATCGCGGCGAGGCGGTGATCGCCTCAATTGCGGTGAATAGCGAGACCCGCAAGGCGGTGGACTTCACCGATCCGTATTACCGGGTGCCGGCGCGCTTTGCGGCGCTGAAGGCGGTGGCAACGCCGGTGCTGAAGCCCGAACAGCTCGAAGGCAAGAAGATCGGCGTGGTCGGCGGCTCTGCGCATGAGGCTTATCTCAAGACGCTGTTCACCGAAGCGCAGGTTGTGCCGTATCTCTCTGCCGACGCAACCCGCGATGCACTGCGGCGCGGCGAGGTCGATTACGTGTTCGGAGACGGCATCGCGCTGTCGTTCTGGCTTAACGGCACGGATTCGGAGGGCTGCTGCGCCTTTGCGGGCGGGCCGTTCTTCGAGAGCCGCTATTTCGGCGAAGGCGTGGGCATCGCCGTGAGGAAAGGCAACGACACCGTTCGCCAGGCGCTGAACTATGCGTTGTTCCGGCTCTGGGAAAAAGGCCGCTTCACCGACCTGTGGCTGCGCTATTTCCCGGTCAGCCCGTTTTGAGCAGGTTGCGGGCGATTGCTATCATTGATATCTTTGCTATCAAGGAGATAGCGATGGCCAACCTCCACGTTCGCAATGTACCCGACGATATCGTCCGGAAACTCAAAATCCGGGCCGCGCAGCACGGCCGTTCGACCGAGGCCGAGCACCGGGAAATCTTGCGGCAGGCTGTTTCGGGCGAAAAGGGCGACGCCTTTGAGGAACTCGCCGCACGCTTGCGCAAGCTCACTGAGGGCCGTGATCTGACACCTTCGGAAGACTTGGTCCGGGAAAGCCGGGACGAGAGGTGAAGCCTCTTGTCATCGATTCGAGTGTCGCCTTGAAGTGGTTGCTTGCAGAGCCGGACGCGACCGCAGCGGTCTCGCTTCGCAGGCACTATCATCTGATCGCCCCGGAACTGATCCTGCTGGAGTGTGCCAACACATTCTGGAAGCGTGTTCGCCGCAAAGAACTTTCAATGGCCGAAGCGTTGATCCTGATGGATGCAATCCCGATTGCCGGAATCGAAATTGTTTCGATGCAGTCGGAGGCAAGAGCGATTACCGATTTGGCGCTCGAACTCGACCATCCGGCCTATGATTGCGCATATATCGCGCTCGCTCAAAGCCGGCGATGTCAGTTTGCCACCGCGGACAACCGATTGGTCGCAGCAGTCGGCAGGGGTTCGCGGAACGATCTCAAGAATGTCGTTGTCGCTTTCACTGACTTGGTCCAGTGATAAGCGTCAGGCAGCCCAACACGTCTTGTCCTGGCCTCTATCGTCACCCTGAGAGCTCAAATGTCTTCTGATTCGCTGCGTTCCCTCGCCGAACAATCCGGCGCCTGGCCGTTCGAGGAGGCGCGCAAGATCGTCGCGCGGCTGAAGAAGAAGCCGAAGGACGAGGTGATCTTCTCCACGGGCTATGGTCCGTCTGGCCTGCCGCATATCGGCACCTTCGGCGAAGTGGCGCGCACCACCATGGTGCGCCATGCCTTCCGCGTCCTGACCGGCGACAAGATCAAGACCCGCCTGATCGCGTTTTCGGACGACATGGACGGGCTGCGCAAGGTGCCGGACAATGTGCCGAACGGCGAGATGCTGGCGCAGGATCTCGGCAAGCCGCTGACGAAAGTGCGGGATCCCTTCGGCACGCATCCGAGCTTCGGCGCGCATAACAATGCACGGCTGCGCGCCTTCCTCGACACTTTCGGCTTCGACTACGAATTCTTTTCGGCGACCGAGTGCTATACGTCGGGCCGCTTCGACAAGGCGCTGCTCCAGGTGCTCGCCAACTACGACAAGGTGATGGCGATCATGCTGCCGTCGCTGCGCGAGGAGCGCGCGCAGAGCTATTCGCCGTTTCTGCCGATCTCGGAACGCACAGGCGTCGTGCTGCAGGTGCCGGTGATCGCGCACGATGCTGCGGCCGGCACCATCACCTATGAAGATCCAGACACGAAGGAAAAAATCACCACGCCGGTGACGGGCGGCCGCTGCAAGCTGCAATGGAAGCCGGACTGGGCGATGCGCTGGTATGCGCTCGGCGTCGATTACGAGATGGCCGGCAAGGACCTGATCGATTCGGTGAAGCTGTCCGGCGAGATCAATCGCGCGATCGGCGGCACGCCGCCGGAAGGTTTCAACTACGAACTGTTCCTCGACGAGAAGGGCCAGAAGATTTCGAAATCGAAGGGCAACGGTCTGACCATCGACGAATGGCTGCGCTATGCCTCACCGGAATCGCTGTCGCTGTTCATGTATCGGGAACCCAAGGCGGCGAAGCGGCTGTATTTCGATGTGATCCCGCGCAATGTCGACGAGTATTTCCAGTTCCTCGACGGCTACCAGCGGCAGGACGACAAGCAGCGGCTCTCGAATCCGGTGTGGCATATCCATTCCGGGAATCCGCCGGCGATCGATATGCCGATCAGCTTCCAGCTGCTGCTGACGCTGGTGTCGTCCTCAAATGCGGAAAACGCCGAAACGCTGTGGGGGTTTATCGCGCGCTATCGGCCGGGCATCAGCCCGCAAACCCATCCGACCCTGAATGCGCTGGTCGGCTATGCGCTGAATTACTATCGCGACTTCGTGCTGCCGACGAAAAGCTTCCGCGAGCCGACCGATCAGGAGCGTGCCGCGCTGATGGACCTGCGTGACGCGCTGTCCAACATGCCGGTCGATGCGACGGCAGAGGCGATTCAGGATGTGGTCTACGAGATTGGCCGCCGCGAGCCGTTCCTCGACGAGAAGAAAAAGGCGAAGGACGGCAAGCCGGGCGTTTCGCTCGACTGGTTCAACATGCTCTATCAGGTGCTGCTCGGGCAGGAAAAGGGACCGCGTTTCGGGACCTTTGTTGCGGCCTACGGCCTCAAGAACACGGTCGATATGATCGACGGCGCACTGGCGCGGAGCGCTTAGAGCGGTCTCATGTCCCGGGGGCTTGCGCATCACACGCAAAGCGAAGTGGCGCACCGCGTCCGGGGCGCGAGACCTTACTGGCTTGCCCACATGATGCGCGCGATCCAGAGCACGTCTGACATTGGCAGGGTACGGGCCGGGTGATCGGGATTGAGCGAATGCAGCTCAATCGACTTTGCGGTCTTGCGGGCGAGTTGCTTGACCATCACTTCGCCGTCCTTGGTCTTGACCACGACGCGGTCGCCCTTGCGCACCGGAGCGGCCGGTGACACCACGATGATGTCGCCCTTGCGATAGGCCGGCTCCATCGAGTTGCCGGAAATTTCCAGCGCATAGGCATGCTCGTCGTTGACCGACGGGAACGCAATCTCGTCCCAGCCCTTGCCGACCGGGAAGCCGCCGTCGTCGAAATAACCGCGCGCGCCCGCTTCTGCGAAGCCGATCAGCGGCACGGCCTGCGTGATCGGCCGCGGCGTCTCCGAAATAAGCGCGATGAAGGTCTCGATGCTGGTGCCGGTCGCGGCGAGCGATTTCGCAACCGACTCGGTCGAAGGCCAGCGGGCGCGGCCGTCCGGGGTGATCCGCTTCGACTTGTTGAAGGTGGTTGGGTCGAGACCCGCCTTCTTGGCGAGGCCCGATGCCGAAAGCCCGGCGCGCGCGGCGAGCCGGTCGATGGCAGTCCAGATCTGTGCGTGCGTCAGCATGGCAGCCTCATGTGCTGCGAGCGGTTGTTGGTGAGATTTTGATCCTACCTAGATATAGGAATTAGTCCCCTTTGCGCGCGCTGTCCAGCCCTGCATTTGCCTTTCTTGTGCGCGGCCGGGCCGGTGGCTAGGGTCGCGCGCCTGAAATCTGGAGTTCTTCCGGCGTGATCGCCCTTCTGGAGCGCCTGGCGCGCCCGATTCTGCATTGTTTCGACCCTGAGGAGGCCCACCGGATGGCGCTGTACGCGCTGCGATGGGCGCCGCTGCCTCCGGCCCGGCCGGACGATTCGCGGCTGCAGGTCCGCGCCTTCGGGCTGAACTTTCCCAATCCGGTCGGGCTTGCGGCCGGGTTCGACAAGAATGCCGAGGTGCCGGACGCGCTGCTGCGGCTCGGCTTCGGTTTCGTCGAGGTGGGAGGGGTGACGCCGCGGCCGCAGCCCGGCAATCCGCGTCCGCGGCTGTTCCGGCTCGATGCCGACGGCGCGGTGATCAACCGGCTTGGGCTGAATTCCGATGGCGCTGCAGCGGTGCTGCGCCGGCTCGCCGCCCGCGCAGAGCGGGGCGGGATCGTCGGGATCAATCTCGGGCCCAACAAGGACAGCGCCGACCGCACTGCGGATTATGTGCGCCTCGTCGAGACCTTTGCGCCGGTGGTGTCCTACGTCACCATCAACGTGTCGTCGCCGAACACGCCGGGGCTTCGCAACCTGCAGGAAGCGAAGGCGCTCGACGATCTGCTCGCACGGGTGATCGAGGCGCGTGACCGCGTGATTGCGCAGGCCGGTCCGGCGCCGCTCCTTCTCAAGATCGCGCCCGACCTGTCGCTTGCCGATCTCGACGACATCGTCGGCATTGCCCGCAGCCGCAAGGTCGACGGCATGGTGGTCGGAAACACCACGGTGACGCGCCCGCCGAGCTTGCGCGAACGAGAGAAGGCGATCGAGCAGGGCGGGCTCTCCGGCAAGCCGCTGTTCGCGCTGTCGACCCGGATGCTGGCGGAGACCTATGTGCGGCTGGAAGGGGCGATGCCGGTCATCGGCGTCGGCGGTATCGATTCAGGAGAGGCTGCCATTGCCAAGCTGCGTGCCGGAGCCACGCTCGTGCAGCTTTACAGCGCGCTGGTGTTTCATGGCATCGGGCTGGTGAATGAGATCAAGCGCGCGATGCTTAAGGAGGCGGAGAAGGGGCCGCTGGCGGAGCTGGTCGGCGCCGAGGCGGCGGACATCACCGCGCAGCCCTGGCCGGTGTAATGGTCTCATGCCCCGGACGCGATGAAACACGACAGTGTTGCTGCGCAGAGCCGGGGTCCATTCCAGTTTCGGAACGCCGTAGGTCCCGGTCCTGCAGCACAGCGCATAGCGCGTTGAAGACGCGCGTAAACGCGCTTATGCCGCTGCGCTGCGCCCGGGACACGAGAGCGAGTTACCGCCCCTTCGGCGCGTTGACGAGCCGCATGATCAGCCAAACCGGGATCACGATCACTGCGCCGAGCAGGAAATAGCGCCACAGCCAGTGGATGGCGTCGAAGCCGAGATGCCACAGCGTATCGAACAGCCGCTGGATGCTGCGGATGATGTTGTAGGGGTCGAGCCCGAACGTCACCATCACGAAGCCGACCAGCACCGACAAAAGGATCAGCCGGCCAGCGACCGCGAGCGGCGAGCCGCCGAGAAAGCGGGTCAGCGAATCGTTCTGCGCCGGCCGTGATGGCTCGATCGAGGCGCGCGGATCGTTGGTGGACATGAACCCCTCCATTCCGGCTCAAAGCCGGACGATGCGATGATGTAATCAGCGCGCGGCGCCTTGCAAGCGGCCGGGCGGCGTACTGCGACCGTGCCGGAGTGAATCGGCCATTTTCTCCAGGGTTTCCAGCCGGTCGGCCTCTCTCGGCGGCTTGTCCCAGCGCAGCCGCGCGATGCGTGGAAAGCGCATGGCGAGCCCGGATTTGTGGCGCGGGGAGCGTTGCAGGCCTTCAAACGCGACCTCCAGCACCAGCCCTTCATCAGGCCCGTATTTCACCGCGCGCACCGGGCCGAACCGCTCCACGGTGTTGTTGCGGACGAAGCGGTCGATCCGGATCAGTTCCTCGTCGGTGAAGCCGAAATAGGCCTTGCCCACCGGCACAAGCGTTTCCGCGCCGTCAACCTGCGTCCACACCCCGAAGGTATAATCGGAATAGTACGACGATCGCTTGCCGCTGCCGCGCTGCGCATACATCAGCACCGCATCGACCGTGAAAGGATCGCGCTTCCATTTCCACCACAGCCCCTTCGGACGGCCGGGGACGTAGGGCGCATCGCGCCGCTTGATCATGATGCCCTCGACGGCATTGGCATCATCGCCGGCACCGGCGGAAGCGGGATCCGCACGCGCAAGCGCAAGCTCGTCCCAGGTTGCGAACGGCACGAGCGGCGACAGGTCGAGCCGCGGATGTGCGTGACGCGCGATGAAAGCCTGCAGGCGCTTGCGGCGTGCTTCGAAGGGAAGCGCACACAAATCCTCGCTGCCATCGACCAGCAGATCGTAGGCCCGCAGATGCGCCGGATATTCGGCGACGAGCTTCGGCGTCACCGCCTTGCGATTCAGCCGCTGCTGCAGCACGTTGAAACTCTGCACCCGGCCGTCGCGCAGGATCAGCAATTCGCCGTCGAGCGAGCCGTTGAAGTTCAGCGACTCCAGCAAATCTGGGAAGCTTTTCGAGATGTCCTCGCCGGTGCGCGAATACATCCGCACGATCCGGTCGCCGCGCGCATTGATGCCGGCCGAGGCCTGCACACGGATGCCGTCCCATTTCCATTCGGCCATGAAGTCGGCGGGATCGAGCTTCGCGAAATCGGCATCCTCGATGGCCTGCGCCAGCATGGCGGGCCGGAACGGCGCGGGATCGGAGGTTTCCGGCTTCTCGCCGTGGCCTTCAAGCCAGGCGAACAGGCTTTCGTACGGCGGTTCGAGACCGGACCACATCAGTTCGATTTCGGTCACATCCTTGTCGCCAAGCGCGGCGGCTGCGGTCTTCGCAAGCCGCGCCGACACCCCGACCCGCAGCGCGCCGGTCACGAGCTTGAGCAGCGCCCAGCGTCCGGTCTCGTCCAGCGCATCGAGCCAGCGCGCGATCTGCGCCGGGAGTTGCGCCTTGCCGAGAGTGTCGAGGCTCGTCACCACATCGCTGATCGACGGAATGAAGTTCGGCCGCGCATCGGGCAGAGGCCACATCAGCGCGATGGTTTCCGAGGTGTCGCCGACGAAATCGCGCGACAATGCAAACAGCACCGGATCGGTGCGTTCGGTGATCAGCGCACGGATCATGCCGGGTTTGGCATGCTGGAACACCAGACTGCCGGTGAGCGCCGCGAGCGCATAGCCGCGCTCCGGATCCGGCGTATGCCTGAAATAATCGGTCATCAGCCGCAGCTTGTTGTTGCGGCCGGGCTCATAGGCGAGGCGGTCGAGCAGCTCGGCGAAGCGGTTCATGCGCCGCTCTCTTCGGAGACTCCGTCCGTCTCGTCCTCGTCGCCATAGCCGACGATGTCGAGCGGCCGCGCCTTCAGCCCCTGCAAGCCGCACCAGTGCACCAGCGCGTCCTCCTGTCCGTGCGTCACCCAGATTTCGGACGCGCCGGTGGCGACGATGGTGTCGCGCAGGCCGTCCCAGTCGGCGTGATCGGAAATCACCAGCGGCAATTGCACGAGGCTCTGCCGTGCCCGCGCGCGGACCCGAATCCAGCCCGAGGCATAGGCTGTCACCGGATCGGGGAAGCGGCGCGACCACACCTCTTTCAGCGCAGATGGCGGACACAACGTGATGGTGCCGCCGAGCTCCTGCTTCTTCACATCGCGAACGGGGTGCAACTCGCCCAAGTCAATGCCGCGCGCGAGGTAATAGCGCGACAGCGTTTCCATCGCGCCGTGCAGATAGATCGGCTCGCGGTAACCTGCCTTGCGGATGAGTGCGATTACCCGCTGCGCCTTGCCGAGCGAATAGGCGCCGACGAGATGCGCGCGCTCGGGGAACAGCGCCACCGAATGCAGGAGTTTGGCGATCTCCGCATCCGGATCGGGATGGCGGAACACCGGCAGGCCGAAGGTGGCCTCGGTGATGAACACGTCGCAGGGCACAAGTGCGAACGGCGTGCAGGTCGGGTCCGGCACATCCTTGTAGTCGCCGGACGCTACGATGCGGCACCCGTTCCGCTCCACGGCGATCTGCGCCGAGCCGAGCACATGGCCGGCCGGGTGGAAGGTGGCGGTAACGCCATTCAGGCTGACGGACTCGCCATAGCGGATCGCCTGCGTGGTTCCGGCGAAAGTCTCGCCGTAGCGCAGCCGCATGATGTCGAGGGTTTCCTGCGTCGCCAGCACGGCGCCGTGGCCGGCCCGGGCATGGTCGGAATGGCCATGCGTGATCAGCGCCCGGTCGACCGGACGGGTCGGGTCGATGTAAAAGCCGCCGGTCTTGCAGAACACGCCGGAGGGCGTCGGCAGCAGAAGGTCTTCGGGACGCATGACACCTCTCTCCGCTCATTCCCGCGAAGGCGGGAATCCAGCATGCTCGGCACTGGGTCCCCGCTTTCGCGGGGACGAACGGCAAACCATCAGATAGGCCATTCTGGGAAAATCGCGAGAATGTCCTCAACGCCGCAAGTGTTGCCGCTGTTTCAGTCGTCGGGCGACCTGATCGCCGACCGGCGCTACGGCATGGCGCGCGAGTTCCGGGAGCGGGGCGATCATGCCGCCGCGATCGACCTGCTGGAACAGACGGTGGAGCGGACGCCCGGCTTTGCTGCGGCCTGGTTCGATCTCGGGCATCTGCGCGAAGTCGCAGGCGACCGGGACGGCGCGGTTGCGGCGTTCGAACAGGCGCTGGCCGCAGATCCTGCCGACCGGCACGGCGCGGGACTTCGCTTGCGGCTTCTCAATATCGGCGGGCATGCGATGTCGGCCGATTATGTGCGCTCGGTGTTCGACCAGTATGCTGCGAAGTTCGACGATGCGCTGGCGGCACTTCGCTACACCGCACCGGAGCTGCTGGCGCAGGCGGTGGCGGACGTCCGCCGCGCGCAGGACCGGCCCGTGCATTTCGCCGCGATGCTCGATCTCGGCTGCGGCACAGGACTGTCGGGCGCGGCGTTCCGGCCGGTCTGCGACTGGATCGAGGGGGTCGATCTGTCGCCCGGCATGATCGCGCAGGCCCGTCGCAAGAAGCTCTACGACAAGCTCGATATTGGCGACCTGACAGAAAGCCTCGACCGCTGCATCCGCGCCGATGTCCGCTTCAACCTGATCGTGGCGGCCGACGTGTTCGTCTATTGCGCCGACCTGACGCTGATCGCCTCGCTCGTCCGCGATGTGCTGGCAGACAAGGGGCTGTTCGCGTTCACGGTCGAAACGCACGGCGAGGGCGGCGTCATCCTCGGGCCGAAGCTGCGCTACGCGCATGGCGAGGCGCATGTGCGAACCGCGCTGGAGCAGGCCGGGTTGACGATCCGCACGCTTGAGCCGGTCTCGACCCGGATGGAGGCTGATGTGCCGGTGCCCGGCTTGCTGGTGATTGCGGAGCGCGCCCCTTCTTCGCCACTGTCGCCGCGGTAAGCTGGTCCGCGTGACCTTTCTCGATCCCATCGCGCCCCCCGACGCTCTCCCGGAGGTCTTCTCGCGCTGGTTCGCCGCGCGCGGCTGGGCGCCGCGTGCGCATCAGCTCGAATTGCTGAAGCGGGCGCAAGACCGCAAATCGGTGCTGCTGATCGCGCCGACCGGCGGCGGCAAGACGCTGGCAGGATTTCTGCCGACGCTGGTGGAGTTGAGTGAATGCAGGGAAAACAACAAGAATCTCGTTTCCACTGGCCGCGACATCAAGCGCTCACAGGGCCTCCACACCCTCTACATCTCCCCGCTGAAAGCGCTCGCGGTGGACATCGCGCGCAACCTCGAAACACCGGTCGAGGAGATGGGGCTGCCGATCCGCATCGAGACGCGCACCGGCGATACGCCTGTGTCCAAGCGCACGCGCCAGCGCCGCGATCCGCCCGACATCCTGCTGACGACGCCCGAACAGCTCGCTCTCCTGCTCGCGTCAGCCGATGCGCCCTATCTGTTCGGCACCCTGAAGCGCGTGATCCTCGATGAATTGCATGCGCTCGTGACCTCGAAGCGCGGCGATCTCCTTTCGCTTGCGCTCGCTCGCCTCTTCCGCTTCGCGCCCGGCTTGCACACCGTCGGCCTGTCCGCGACCGTGGCCGAGCCCGACGACCTGCGCCGCTATCTGGTGCCGCAGCCGCGCGGCGGAGAGAGACTTGCGGACCTCGTGATTGCGCAGCCCGGTGCCGCGCCGCATGTCACCATGCTGGAGCCCGACACCCGCGCGCCCGACTTCTACATTCCCTGGGCCGGACATTCCGCGCGTCACGCGCTGCCGCAGATCTACGACCTCATCAAGCAGCACAAAACCACGCTGGTTTTCGTCAATACCCGCAGCCAGGCCGAAATGATCTTCCAGGAGCTGTGGCGCATCAATGACGATGGGCTTCCGATCGCGCTGCATCACGGCTCGCTCGATGTCGCGCAGCGGCGCAAGGTGGAAGACGCGATGGCGGCCGCGAAGTTGCGTGCGGTGGTGTGCACCTCGTCGCTCGATCTCGGTATCGACTGGGGCGACATCGATCTCGTCATCAATGTTGGCGCGCCGAAGGGTTCGTCGCGGCTCCTGCAACGGATCGGCCGCGCCAACCATCGGTTCGACGAACCGTCGCGCGGCATTCTCGTGCCGGCCAACCGCTTCGAGGTGCTGGAATGCCGCGCCGCCATCGAGGCGGTCGCCGACAATGCGCAGGATACACCTCCCTTGCGCACCGGTGCGCTCGATGTACTCGCACAGCATGTGCTCGGCACCGCCTGCGGCGCGCCATTCGATGCCGACGTGCTCTACGATGAGGTGGTCAGCGCAGCGCCCTATCGCGCACTGACCCGCACCGATTTCGACGCGACGATCGATTTCGTCGCGACCGGCGGCTACGCGCTGAAGACCTACGAGCGCTTCGCCAAGATCAGGCAGGACAAGAGCGGCCGCTGGCGGGTGACGCATCCGCGCTTCGCTCAGGCCTATCGCATGAATGTCGGCACCATCGTCGAAGCGGTGATGCTGAAGGTGCGGCTGGTGCGCTCGCGCGGCGGCGGCAGCGGGCGCACCGGCTCGATCGCGCGGGGCGGGCGCATCCTCGGCCAGGTCGAGGAATATTTCGCGGAGAGCCTTGCGCTCGGCGATACCTTCGTGTTCGCGGGCGAGGTGCTGCGCTACGAGGCGATGGTCGAGGACGAGCTTTACGTCTCGCGCGCGGCCGATGACGATCCCAAGGTTCCCTCTTACGAGGGCGGCAAGTTCCCGCTCTCGACCTACCTCGCCTCACGCGTTCGCAACATTCTCGCAACGCCCGCAGAGTGGAAAGCACTGCCGGCGCCGGTGCGCGAATGGCTGGAGATTCAGGAATGGCGTTCCGTCTTGCCAGGCCCGCGCGAATTGCTGGTCGAGACCTTTCCGCGCGCCGGCAAGCATTACCTTGTCTGCTACCCGTTCGAGGGACGGCTGGCGCATCAGACGCTCGGCATGCTGCTGACGCGGCGGCTGGAGCGCGCGCGGTTGCGGCCGCTCGGCTTTGTGGCGAACGAATACGCGCTGGCGGTATGGGGGCTCGGCGATATCGGGCTGGGCGTTGGGCGCGGAACTCTGTCGCTCGAGCAGCTCTTCGACGAGGACATGCTGGGCGACGACCTGGAAGCCTGGCTTGCCGAGTCGATGATGATGAAGCGGACCTTCCGCACCAATGCGGTGATCGCTGGGCTGATCCAGCGCCGCTCGACCGACCGCGACAAGACGCGGCGGCAGGTCACGATTTCGACCGACCTGATCTACGACGTGCTGCGCAAGCACCAGCCCGATCATCTGTTATTGCGGGCGGCGCGTGCCGACGCGGCAACAGGTCTGCTCGATATCAAGCGGCTCGGCGAAATGCTCTCCCGGATCAGGGGTCGAATCGTTCATAAATCCCTGGAGCATGTGTCGCCGCTCGCGGTTCCGGTCATGCTCGAAATCGGCGTAGAGTCGGTTTATGGAGAAGCCGCGGACGCGCTCCTGGCGGAGACCGCGGACGAGCTGGTCAAAGAAGCAATGACGGGGGTTTCTGGTGGTCGCCACCGCGGTAACTAACTGGCCGGACTTTCAGGCCGACGAGGTGGAACTCGCGGGGTGCCGGCTGGTGATCGACCCCGCCGGCATTCTCTGGTGGCCGGCCGAACGGCTCCTGGCGGTGTCCGACCTGCATTTCGAGAAGGCGTCGAGCTTCGCGCGCTATGGCGCGCTGCTGCCGCCGTTCGACACCGCGGCGACGCTGGCGCGGCTGTGCGAGGCGATCATGCGCTACCGGCCACGCACCGTGCTGGCGCTCGGCGACAGTTTCCATGACGGCGACGGCCCGCAACGGCTCGGCGATACCGACCGCGACATGATCGCGGCGCTCCAGCAGGGTCGCGACTGGATCTGGGTCGCCGGCAACCACGATCCCGATCCGGCCGTCGGAATCGGCGGGGTGTTCACTCCGGAACTCAAGATCGAGGCGGTCACGTTCCGGCACGAGCCGCGCGGACAGGCCGGCGAGATCGCCGGCCATCTACATCCGATGGCGAGGATCAGCGCACGCGGGCGCTCAGTCAGCCGCAAGTGCTTTGCGATCGACAACGAACGCATGGTGATGCCGGCTTTCGGCGCCTTCACCGGCGGGCTCAATATCCGCGCGGCGGCCTTCATGACCGTGTTCGGCGCGCTGTCGTTCCGCGCGCATATGCTCGGTGCGACGCGACTCTACGCGGTCGACGCCATGCGCTGCCTGCCGGACTGATCGAGGTATTTCCGTAACCGCAGGCTTGCGCTATCGAGATGTCCGGCCCGAGGGGGGCGGATATCCGGGTCTGGAATGGCGAAGACGACACGCAGGCACACGGCAGCACGCACAAAGACCGCACGGCGCAGTCAGGTCGACCGGCGCCGCGACGCCCAGGACAAGCTGATGCGGGCTGCCATCGCGCTGCTCGTGGAGCGCGGTTATGCCGGGTTCTCCACGATCGCGGTGGCCGCGCGCGCGGGCGTGTCGCGCGGTGCGCGGGAAAATTATTACAAGACCAAGTACGACCTGATCGAAGCGGCCTGGCAGGCGGCGCTGACCCGCGCCGAGACCAAGGCGCAATTTCTTGCGGACAGGAGTCTCGGCTCCACCGATCCGGTCGAGGAATTCCTGACCAGTTCGGCGTCGTTCTTTCTGAGCAGCGACTACCTCGCCATGCTCGAACTCGCGATGGCGGCGCGCACCGATGCGCGGCTCGAACGGATTTTTCGCGCGCTGTTCCGGAAGAACCGCAACCGTCACGATCTGGTCTGGATCGCTGCCTTCACGCGCGCGGGATATGCCAAGGCCGATGTTGTGCGCTTCGTCGCGATGGCGAATTGCATGTTCCGCGGCGCCGCATTGATGGCGGCGTTCGGCTTGCCGAAGGCGCAATATCGCGGGGTAGTCGGGGAGTTGCGCGCGATTGCGGGGGTCTATCTCGGGAAGCCGCGAAAGCGAGCATCCGTGTCCCGGGCGCGGCGCGGCACGAGCGAAGCGACGTGACGCGATGCAGAACCGCGACCCATTTTCAAGGAAATTGGCCCCGGATCAGCGGTGCATCATGTCATGCCGCACCGCGCCCGGGGCACGCAATCTGCCTACTTCATCCGCGCCAGCACCGGATCCTTCACATCCTTCACGGTGTCGATGATGACATTCTTGGGCTCCCCGCCGACCTTCTCCACGCGCCGGATATAGATGTTCTGCACCACGTCGCGGGTCTGCGGATCGATCGCGATCGGCCCGCGCGGGCTGTCCCACTTCATGCCCTTGGCGGCGTCGATCAGCGCTTCGCCGTCGGTCTTGCCGCCAGTCTTCTTCAGCGCTTCGTAGATCAGGCGCATGCCGTCATAGCCGCCTGCCGACATGAAATCGGGCGTGCGGCCGTAAGCCGCCACATAGTCCTTCACGAAGGACTCGTTGCTGCCGGTCTTGTGCTCGGGCGCATAATTCCACGCCGTAATGATGCCGAGCGAGGCATCGCCCATGCCCTTCAAGGCCGTCTCGGCGGTCACTTCGCCGGTGCCGAGTACCTTCACCTTGCTGGCGTCGAGCCCGCGTTCGGACAGCGCCTTGGCAAATGCCGCGGGCTGCGCGCCAGCCGGCACGAACAGGAAGATCGCTTCCGGATTCATGTCCTTGGCGCGCTGCACGAAGGCGGAGAAATCCGGGTTCGCCACCGGAAACCGCACCGAGCCGATGATCTCGCCGCCGGCTTCCTTGAAGGCGCGCTGGAAGCCGCCTTCCGCATCATGGCCCGGGCCGAAATCCGACACCATGGTGTAGACCTTCTTCACCCCGTTCTTCGCGGCCCATGCGCCAAGCGTCTCGGCGGCCTGCGGCAGCGTGATCGAGGTGCGCGCCATATAGGGCGACTTGGTGGTGATGATCGAGGTGCCGGCATTCATCACCACCATGAACTTCTTCGCCGAGGCCGAGACGTCGGCGGCGGCGAGCGCATTCGGCGTCAGCACGAATCCCGCGAGAATATCGACGCCGTCGCGCACCACCATTTCCTGCGCGAGCCGCTTGGCGACATCGGGCGCGACGCCGCCGGTGTCCTTGCGGATGAATTCGATCTTGCGGCCCGCCACGATGTCGCCGTGCTGCTTCACAAAGAGCTTGATGCCGTTATCCATCTGCACGGCGGTAT
This sequence comes from Pseudomonadota bacterium, assembly GCA_049324435.1. GTDB lineage: Bacteria > Pseudomonadota > Alphaproteobacteria > Rhizobiales > Xanthobacteraceae > Pseudorhodoplanes. The sequence continues at coordinate 1,634 of JBMOOQ010000024.1, read as the reverse complement.
CGGCGAATTGTCCCGAATACGGCATGATCAGTCCAATCCTGATCGGGCTTTGCTTGTTTGTGTCCTGCGCATGCGCCGGTGCAGCAAGCGCGAGCGTCGTGGCAAACGCGAAAGCACCCATCATTATCCGCATTGGAAGTCCTCCCTTTTGTGACATTCCGATCGTGGGTGATCGGCCTTTTTTGATTTCGTTTGACAAGAAAAAACAAGCTGTACAGCTTGTTTATTCTGCGCTTGAACCTGCGCGAAATCAATCGGCCGTCGCCTGCAATTCGGCGGCTGCCCACAACGCGCCCACGCAGGTGTGGGCACAGGAGGAGACGCCAAGATGCAACGAAGTATCACCAGAATCCTGACCACCCATGTCGGGAGTCTCCCCGGCCGGAGCGAGGCCGCAAGCGAGAATGATCTTGCCGGCAGCGTCAGAAACATTGTCGAAGAGCAGAAAAAGATCGGCATCGACATCGTCAACGAGGGCGAGTTCACCAAGGGCGGCGATTGGCTCAATTATATCGATGGCCGCTTGGGCGGCTTCGCGCAGCGCGAAAGCACGGGCGTGCCGCTGATCGCGCGAGGCAAGGACCGTGAGGAATTCGCAGCCTTCTATAAATATGCGACGGAACGCGGCTCCCTCTTCTACGTCTCGGCGGAGAAGGGCAGGCCCATGATTAAGCGGAACTACTGGGTCTGCACGGGGCCGATCATATATACCGGCCAGACCGCGATGCAGCACGAGATCGATCTATTCAAGGCGGCGCTCCCGGCGGACCACAAAGCCGACACCTTCCTCACCACCACGGCGCCGGCAAGTCTTGAGCCCTACCATGCGAACGACTTCTACAAGACTACGGAAGAATTCGTTTTCGCGCTCGCCGACGCGATGCGCGTCGAATACGAGATGATCGCGAATGCCGGCTTCATCGTGCAGGTCGACGACGCGTGGCTTGCGGCGTTATGGGATCGCATCGGTATCGATATGGGGCTCGATGCGTTCCGCAAATATTGCATGCTGCGCGTCGAGGCGCTCAATCACGCGCTGCGCAACATCCCCGAAGACCGTATCCGCTATCATCTGTGCTGGGGCAGCTGGCATGGTCCGCATGCCTACGACATCCCGCTGCGCGATATCGTCGACATTCTCCTACGGGTGAAGGCGCAGGGCTATCTGATCGAGGGCGCCAATGCCCGGCATGAGCACGAGTATCATGTCTGGGAGGACGTGAAGCTGCCGGACGGCAAGATCCTCATTCCGGGCGTGGTCGCGCACGCGACCGACACCATCGAACATCCCGAACTGGTCAGCGAGCGCATCCAGCGTTACGCGCAACGCGTCGGCAAGGAGAATGTGATCGCCGGCACGGATTGCGGCTTCGGCGAACGAACCCATCCGCAGATTGCGTGGGCAAAACTTCGCGCGCTGTCGGAGGGTGCCGCGCTTGCGACCAAGGCGCTGAAGTTCGCGTGATGCAGTTCGCAGGGCGGGTCAGGTCGCTGCGCGGCTGACCCACCCTGCGAAATCAGGTCGTTACCAGGCGTAGCCGTAGCGGCCATACGGGCGGTAATAGCCGTAGCCGTAACGCGGTGCGTAGTAACGCGGCGCGTAATAGCCGTAGCTGCGCGGTCCGTAGTAATAG
>JBMOOQ010000023.1:0-73253 GCA_049324435.1 Pseudomonadota bacterium | reverse complement strand
CTGTCCTCATCGAACCCCATCAGGTGGCGGCCTTGCGCCGACCCCGGACAGAAGCCAGTACCCGGCAGAAGGACGATGCAGAAAGGGATTGACACACCACGGCCCGTTACAGAAGCCCGGATGAGCGTAGCGAAATCCGGGGGCGGGTGCCCCGCAGGTCGCTTCGCTCATGCGGGCTACGATTCATTTCCGGTCCATCCGCACGCCATCAGCGCTGCGCGCATATGGGCAGGCACCGGCGCGGTCACCCGTATCGGCTCCTTGTTCTTGTAGAGCGGCACGACGATTTCCCGCGAGAGCAGATGAAGCCCCGGCCCGCCGAAGCGGGGGGATGTGCCGTAGATGGTATCGCCGAGGATCGGCCAGCCCATGGCCTGGCAATGCACGCGAAGCTGATGCGTGCGCCCGGTCACCGGTTCGAGCGCGAGCCAGGTCAGGCGCTGGTCACCCGCCGCCCGCCCCATCACCTTCCACGTGGTCAGGCTCGGCTGGCCGGCAGGGTCCACCTTCATCCACCAGCCGCGATCCTGGTTGCGCTTGCCAAGCGGCAGGTCGATGGTGCCCGCATCGTCCTGCGGGCCGCCTTCGACCACGGCCCAATAGGTTTTGCCGACCTTGCCGTCCTTGAACAGATCGCCAAGCGTTGCCAGGGCCTTGCGGTGCCGGCCCAGCACGAGGCAGCCGGCGGTTTCCCGGTCGAGCCTGTGGGCGAGTTCCGGCGGCCGCGGCAGGCCGAACCGGAGTGCGTCGAAATGGTCCTGCAGCGCGCCCTGGATGCCCGCAACCTTGGTTGCGGCGCCTTTCGGACCCCGATGCACAGGCAGGCCGGCCGGCTTGTCGATCACCAGCATCAGTCCGTCGCGGTAGAGGATCCGCGCCACCATCTCTTCCGGAGTCATGCGTAAACCGCTATCACGACGCCGCCCATGAATGACAGCACCCAGGAAAAGCCAGCCAGCTGGTGGCAGCGCCTCAGCGGCGGCCTCAAGAAGAGTTCCAGCGCGATCGGAACCGCGATCACCGATCTCGTCACCAAGCGCCAGCTCGACGATGCGGCGCTCGACCAGATCGAGGAAGCGCTGATCCGCGCCGATCTTGGCGTCGCCATGGCCAATCGGATCAGCGACGTGATCGGACAGGGGCGCTACAAGCAGAATCCCGATGCCGACGCGCTCAAGGCGATCATCGCCGACGAGGTCGAGAAGGCCCTCATTCCCGTCGCGCATCCGTTGAAGATCGAAGGCGCAAAACCATTCGTGATCCTGATCGCGGGCGTCAACGGCTCGGGCAAGACCACCACCATCGGCAAGCTGGCGGCGCGCTTTTCGCGCGAGGGCCGCAAGGTGATGCTGGCTGCCGGTGACACCTTTCGCGCGGCGGCGATCGAGCAGCTCAAGATCTGGGGCGGCCGCGTCGGGTGCAAGGTCATTGCGCGCGAGCAAGGGGCCGACGCCGCGGGTATCGCATTCGATGCCGTGAGCGAGGCCAAGGCCGATGGCGCCGACGTTCTTCTGATCGATACCGCGGGCCGGCTGCAGAACCGCTCCGAGCTGATGACGGAGCTGGAAAAGATCATCCGGGTGATGAAGAAGGTCGATCCGTCGGCGCCGCATGCCGTGCTGCTGGTGCTCGACGCGACCGTGGGCCAGAACGCGATCTCGCAGGTCGAAGCCTTCGGCAAGACCGCGGGCGTGACCGGGCTCGTCATGACCAAGCTCGACGGCACCGCGCGCGGCGGCATTCTCGTGGCGCTTGCCGAGAAATTCAAACTGCCGGTGCATTTCATCGGCGTCGGCGAGGGCATCGACGATCTGCAGCCGTTCACGGCGCGGGATTTTGCGCGGGCGATGGCGGGACTGGAGAAGTGATCGCGATGCTCCGCGGCGTTCGTCATTCCGTGCATTGGCTGTGAGAGGCTCACGATGACCGAAAAGGCCCAGCTCAATCCGTTCGTGAAACTCGCACTCGATTTCGGCCCGCTGATCCTGTTCTTCATCGTGAACGGCCGCGCCGGAATATTCTGGGCCACCGGTGTATTCATGGCTGCGGTGGTGATCGCAATCCTGATTTCCTATGCGCTGATCAGGCGCTTCCCGGTGATGACGCTGGTAACGGCCTTCATCGTCGTGGTGTTCGGCACGCTCACCATCGTTCTGCAGAACGATGTGTTCGTGAAGATGAAAACCACGATCATCTATCTTTTGTTCGCTGTGGTGCTCGGCGCCGGCGTGATCCTGAAAAAACCGTTTCTGGAGATTGCGTTCGATTCGGTTTTTCATCTCACCGAGGAGGGCTGGCGCATTCTCACCGTCCGCTGGATCGCGTTCTTCGTCGCGATGGCGATCGTCAATGAAATCGTCTGGCGGACGCAAAGCACGGACTTCTGGGTCGCATTCAAGACCTTCGGCTTCGTGCCGCTGACCTTCATTTTTGCGCTGGCGCAATTTCCCGTGCTGCAGAAATATGCGGCGAAGCCGGACGAGGCGCAGGGCTGAGGCGAAAGCGATGAGGCTGCGCGCATCATGCAGGTGCGCGCCGGCGGACGGACCTGCCGGCCCCGGCGTCCGCCGCCGCAAACCTGCTGATCGTGTCTATCGGTAAAGGTCGAGCAGATGCTCGATAGTGGCGTTGATGCGTTCAAGATAGGCCAGCGGAAACGCGGCGCCGAATACGAATTGCAGGCCGATCCGATTGATGGCTTCGACCTTCAACTCGCAGCGGAAGCCCTCCATCCAGGCATCCCGGTCAGTACCCTGCGTTATCCCGGCATTTGCAAGAGCGAGGCGGTGCCGCTCCAGATGAGAGTCGATTCGTTCGCGGCCGGCAGATGTCGGAAGCGCGAATGTCAGCATTTCTACGATATCGCGATGCGCGGTGTTGAGCTCGGCAAGTTCCCAATCGAGCACCAGAATCTCCGGCCGCAATCCCACATTGCGCTGGTTGAAGTCGTTATGCGCGAGCGTTGACGGAATCTGATCCTTCACGCTGTGCCATGTCTGCATCGTATCGATCAGCCGATGCCGGCGGCGCCAGACGTCATTGGTCATGATGGCCGGAAAGCGTTTGCGGGCATCGTCCAGAATACCGCGCCAGAGCGGAGCGTCCGCAACCATATCCGCGGTGTTCAGACGCGGTGCGGCAAAAGGCAATTCGGCGGGACCGGCATTCCAGAACGCCTTTTGCCAGTCCGCAGCAGCGGACAGCGCGGCATCGACGGCATCCGTCGGCCAGTCGCCGGTTGCACCGCTCGCGTCAAGCCGCGCCGCATGCTCGACATCTTCGAGAAAAACGGCGTGCTCTCCGGTCTGCGCATTCGTTGCCATGCCGTAACATCGCGGAAGGACGCGGCGCAGGGCAGGCGTTGATTTGGCCAGCGCATAGATATGCTGCTCGCGCGGGGCGGTATGGTCGCTCTCGGCGGCTGACCGGTACATCCAGTAGGGCCGGTCGAGCGCGATACCTCTGGTTTCGACAATCCATGGGATCAGGGTGCGTGCGAGCCCCTGTCGCGGGTTGACTTTGACGATCAAGTTCAGGATTTCGGCCCCGGTGCCGGGCGTCCGCTGGTAGGTGACGCGCGCCGGTACGATGCCGGCCCAGTCGTCCGGCCCCATTGCGCCGTATTTCACCGGAATCCAGGGTTCGCGCGCAAGATCGGCGGCCGGACGGCTGCCGGTCAGGTCGAGAACGCGAAGCTGCGGCGCATTGAAGGCGTCGCGCAGGGACCGCTCAAGATTGTCACGAATGAAGCCGCGCTGCATTGCGCGATTATGTTTGCAGCGAGAGCGGCTATGCGCAACAGCAGGATCACTTCCCCGCCAGCGCCTTCTCGATTGCGGGCATGACCGCGGTTTTCAAATTCTGTTCGGTGATCGGACCGACCAGCTTGTAGGCGATGCGGCCGTCGCGACCGACAATGAAGGTCTCCGGCACACCATACACGCCCCATTCGATCGCGGCGCGTCCGTTCGGATCGGCGCCGACCGCGGCGAACGGATTGCCGTAGCGCCCGATAAATCGCCGCGCATTGTCGGGCTGGTCCTTGTAGTTGATGCCGACCAGGCGGATGCGCTTGTCCTTGGCGAGCTGTTCGAGCTGCGGCACCTCGTCGTGGCACGGCACGCACCACGAGGCCCACACATTCACCAGCGTGACGTTGCCCTGGAAGTCGGCACTGTTGAGCCCTGGCACTGGCTTGCCGTCCGCGACCAGCCCCAGCACCGGCGGGAGATCGCCACGCGGCGCTTCGCGTCCGATCAAGGCGGAGGGAATGCGCGACGGGTCGCCCGCGCCGAGCCGGTACAGGAACAGCGCCGCCAGCGCGAGAAACACGATCAGCGGCAGCGCAACCAGCAATTTGCGGCGCAGGCTGCCGCCGGATGTTTCGGTGGCCATGCTCATGCGAGCGAATGCGCTTCGGACTTGTTGGCGCCGGATTTGCGCGGCGCGGCCTTGCGCTCCTCGGACCGGCGCGTGATGCCGCGCGCTTCGAAATCGGCCAGCCTGCGCTTCAGCGCGCGGTTCTCGGCCACGATCCAGCCGATCAGCAGCGCAAGGATGATGCCGCTCGCGGCATAGGATGCGATGATGAAAGTGGCGTGCGGTCCGAGATCCATGTGAGGCATCCGTTAGCGGCCGGGGGCTGCTTCCGCCTGCAGCAATTGCATGGAGCGGACGCGGCGCTTGAGAATTTCGTTGCGCATGGCAGCGAGATGCAGCGTGAAGAACAAGAGCGTGAATGCGAGGGCCATCACCAGCAGCGGAATGAGGATGCTGGAATGGATCGCAGGGCCGCCCATCTTCACCACCGATGCAGGCTGGTGCAGCGTGTTCCACCAATCGACCGAAAATTTGATGATCGGGATGTTGATGGCGCCGACCAATGTGAGAATGGCGGCGGCGCGTCCGGCGCGGGTTGGATCGTCGATGGTGCGCCAGAGCACGATCACGCCGAGATACATCAGGAACAGCACGAACACCGAGGTCAGCCGCGCGTCCCAGACCCAGTAGGTGCCCCACATTGGCCGGCCCCAGAGCGAGCCGGTGATCAGGCAGATCAGCGTGAAGGCGGCGCCGATCGGGGCTGCGGCCTTGCCGGCCATGTCGGCGAGCGGATGGCGCCAGACCAGCGTGCCGAGGGCGGCGATTGTCATCACCGTCCAGCCCATCATCGCCAGCCAGGCCGACGGCACGTGGATGAACATGATCTTAACGGTCGCGCCCTGCTGATAGTCGTCCGGCGCCCCGGCCGCGAGCCAGAAGCCCCAGGCGAAGCACAGTGCCGTCGCCGCCGCGAGCCAGGGCAGGATACGCCCGGACAGCGACAGGAAGCGGGTCGGGTTGGCGAGATCGATGAGGGCCATGAGGTTCGCCGCTGATGGTCCGCTATTTATACACAATCCAATCCGCCCGGAATGGCGGACATCTCCATCCTGTGTCGCACCGGCCCGGCCGTCCGCGGCCGCGGTACACGGATTCGTGATCTATTCCTGTCCTGCCCGAAGCGCCGCGGCTGCGGCAAAAGGCCCGATCACCAGCGACATCAAGGACAGGGCGCAGAGGATGGTGAAGGGCGTGCCGAACGGCACCGGCCCGATCACTGCAGCGTTCGATGCCGACACGCCGAAGATCAGCACCGGGACCGCAAGCGGCAGGATCAGTACCGGCAGGAGGAGGCCCCCACGGCGGAGCGTGACCGTCAGGCCGGCGCCGATCAGTCCGATGAAGGTCAGGGCCGGGGTTCCGGCGAGAAGGGTCGCTGCGACCGCTGCGGTCGCCGTCAGGTCGAGATTGAGAAACAGCGCCAGCAATGGCGTGACCAGAATCAGTGGCAGCGCAGTGGTGAGCCAGTGGGCGAGCGCCTTCACCGCCACCGCGAGTTCGAGCGGTGCCGTCCCCATGACAAGCAGATCGAGCGAGCCGTCCTCCTGGTCGGCGGCGAGCAGGCGGTCGAGTGCAAGGAGGCTCGCGAGCAATGCGCCGAGCCAGAGAATCGCCGGTCCGATGCGCTGCAGGAGCGCGAGATCCGGCCCGATCGCGAACGGAATCAGGGTCACCACCGACATGAAGAACAGGACGCCGATCAGCGCGCCGCCGCCGACACGGATCGCGATCCGGATGTCGCGCAGGAACAGGGCCAGGAGCGCCATCATGATGCGCGCTCCAGCTTAATCTCGCGCGCATCGTCGAGGCCGAGCGGCAGATGCGTCGCTGCGACGATGATACCGCCGCCGGCAAGATGCGCACGCATGAGGCCGAGCAGCATGCCCTGGGAGGCGGTGTCGAGCGCCGACGTCGGCTCGTCGAGCAGCCAGAGCGGGCGCTTTGCCGCGATCAGGCGCGCGATCGAAAGGCGCCGTTTCTGTCCTGCTGAAAGATAGGCGGCCGGCAATCCGATCAGCGATTCGAGCCCGACCGCGGCGAGGGCGTCGTGCGGTGCGCCGGTCCCGCCGAGCCAGGCGGTCCAGAAGGCAAGGTTCTCCTCCACCGTCAGCGATGGCTTCAGGGCGTCGCTATGCCCGAGATAATGTGCCTGCTCGCCGATGCTGCGATCCGGGTCGCCGCCCTGCAGCGCCAGGGTGCCGCCTGCAATGCGCAGCAGTCCGGCGATCATGCGCAGCAGCGAGGATTTGCCTGCACCGTTCCGGCCGGTGACGAGCAGGGCTTCGCCGCTTGCGACCGAAAATCCGAGCCCTTCGAAAATCGAACGTCCGCCCCGCTCGCAGCTCAGATCACGCCCTGAAAGGGTCAGCGTATCAGTCACTTATGCGATGCCTTGCGTTGCGGCGGCGTTAAAGGCGAGCGGACACGTTGTTGAAGCCTTTGGTTCATATGGCAGATCGCGGAAAAAGAATTTATAAGCCCGCAGATTAGATCGCTTCTCGCCAACCCCTGAGACCGCGCCGGCGGTGCTCGGAAAAGCTTCGTGTTCCCAACACGTTAGCCTGGATTCGCGAGGGCCGGAAGGCAAACGGAAGACGAAATCCATGACCTCGCTCGACAGTTTCAACTGCTGCCGCACCCTCAAGGTCGGCGCCAAGACCTACGCCTATTACAGCCTGCCGGTGGCAGAGAAAAACGGTCTGAAGGGGATTTCCCGGCTGCCTTTCTCGATGAAGGTCCTTCTGGAAAACCTCCTGCGCAACGAGGATGGGCGCACTGTTACGAAGGACGATATCCTTGCGGTGGCGGCCTGGCTCAAGACCAAGTCCTCGGATCGCGAAATCGCTTTCCGTCCGGCGCGCGTTCTGATGCAGGACTTCACCGGGGTGCCGGCGGTGGTCGACCTCGCCGCGATGCGCGACGCCATGAAAGTGCTTGGCGGCGACCCGAAGAAGATCAACCCGCTGGTGCCGGTCGATCTCGTCATCGACCACTCGGTGATCGTGAATTATTTCGGCAACAATGCCGCGTTCAAGCTGAACGTCGAGGAAGAATACAAGCAGAATCAGGAACGCTACAAATTCCTGAAATGGGCGCAGAAGGCGTTTGACAATTTCCGCGTGGTGCCGCCCGGCACCGGCATCTGCCATCAGGTCAATCTCGAATATCTTTCGCAGGCGGTGTGGACCGGCAAGAAGGCCAAGGTGAAGGTCAACGGCAAACAGGTCTCGGCGGAGATCGCCTATCCCGACACGCTGGTTGGCACCGATTCCCACACCACGATGGTCAACGGCATGGCCGTGCTCGGCTGGGGCGTCGGTGGCATCGAGGCCGAAGCCGCGATGCTCGGACAGCCGCTCTCGATGCTGCTGCCCGAGGTGATCGGCTTCAGGCTGACCGGCAAGCTCAAGGAAGGCGTCACCGCGACCGACCTCGTGCTCACCGTGGTCGAGATGCTGCGCAAGCGCGGCGTGGTCGGCAAGTTCGTGGAATTCTTCGGGCCCGGCGTGCTCGATCTGTCGATCGCCGATCGCGCGACCATCGGCAATATGGCGCCGGAATACGGTGCGACCTGCGGCTTCTTCCCGGTCGACGAGCAGACCGTCAAATATCTGCGCGACACCAACCGCAAGGAGGACCGCGTCAAGCTGGTGGCGGCCTATGCGAAGGCGCAGGGCATGTATCTGACTGCGTCCACCAAGGACCCCGTCTTTACCGATGTCCTCAAGCTCGATCTCGGCAAGGTCGAGCCCTCGCTGGCGGGTCCGAAGCGGCCGCAGGACCGCGTGCCGCTGAAGTCGGTGAAGGCCGAATTCGCCGCGGCCATGGACAAGGAATTCAAGAAGGCCGGCGAGCTCGACAAGCGCGTGCCGGTTCCGGGGCGCGACCACGATCTCGGTCACGGCGATGTGGTGATTGCCGCGATCACCTCCTGCACCAACACGTCCAATCCGAGCGTGATGATCGGCGCCGGGCTTCTCGCCCGCAAGGCGGCGGCCAAGGGGCTGACATCGAAGCCGTGGGTGAAGACCTCGCTGGCGCCAGGCTCGCAGGTGGTCGGCGAGTATCTGGCCGCATCCGGTCTGCAGAAGGATCTCGACAAACTCGGCTTCAATCTCGTCGGCTATGGTTGCACGACCTGCATCGGCAATTCAGGACCGCTGCCGGAGGAGATTTCGAAGACCATCAACGATAACGATCTCGTGGCGGCGGCCGTCCTGTCGGGCAACCGCAATTTCGAGGGGCGCGTGAATGCGGATGTGCGTGCGAATTATCTCGCCTCGCCGCCGCTGGTCGTGGCTTATGCCATCGCCGGCACGATGCAGAAGGATCTTTCGAAGGAGCCGATCGGCTTCGACAAGGCCGGCAAGAAGGTGATGCTGAAGGATATCTGGCCGACCACCAAGGAAATCGACGCCTTCATTCGCAAGAATGTCACGAAGAAAGTGTTCGCCAAGAAATACGCAAACGTGTTCAAGGGCGACGCCAACTGGCGCAAGATCGACGTCACCGGCGGGCTGACTTATGCATGGGACAGCAATTCGACCTATGTGCAGAATCCGCCGTATTTCGTCGGCATGCAGCCGCGCCCGACGCCGCCATCCGATATCGAGAATGCACGCATCCTCGGGCTGTTCCTGGATTCGATTACGACAGACCACATCTCTCCGGCCGGCTCGATCAAGCAGGCCTCGCCAGCCGGCAAGTATCTGATCGAACACAACGTCAAGCCGGTCGACTTCAATCAGTACGGCACGCGGCGCGGCAATCATGAAGTCATGATGCGCGGCACCTTCGCCAATATTCGCATCAAGAACCAGATGGTGCCGGGGGTAGAAGGCGGTGTGACAATTCACTATCCCGATGGCGAGCAGATGCCGATCTACGACGCCGCGATGCGCTACAAGCAGGAGAAGGTCCCGCTGGTGGTGTTTGCGGGCAAGGAATACGGCACCGGTTCGTCGCGCGACTGGGCGGCGAAGGGCACGATCCTGCTCGGCATCCGTGCGGTGATTACGCAATCCTTCGAACGCATCCATCGCTCGAATCTGGTCGGCATGGGCGTGCTGCCGCTGGTGTTCGAGGAGGGCACGTCCTGGCAGACGCTGGGTCTGAAGGGCAGCGAGACCGTGTCGATCCGCGGGCTTGCAGATTTGCGTCCGCGGCAGAAGCTGACGGCGGAAATTACGATGGCAGACGGTACAAAGAAAAATGTGCCGCTGATTTGCCGGATCGATACGCTCGACGAACTCGAATACTTCAAGAATGGCGGCATTCTGCAATACGTATTGCGGCAACTCGCGGCCTGATGCAGCCGGACCGGCGCCTTTTCCGGCGCCGGTCCGTGATTTCAGGTTACCGGTCCGCAAGATTCTTGCTTTACCTGTCACTCCAAATTGAGTGGCAGTCGGCCACGGGGCCGGTTATGTGACCGCCTGCACTATCCGAAATCGCGGGGCACGCACCGGCGAAGACGCCAGCCGGACAAGAAACCAGAAAGTGACCATGGGCCGACGCAATTCCATTGCCATGATCGCTGCAGTTTGTGCGGCGTGGATTGCACCGGTGGCGGGCCCGGCCGCGGCGTCAGAATCGCGCGTTTTGGTCGAACTGTTCACCAGTCAGGGTTGCTCGTCCTGCCCGGCGGCCGACAAGCTTCTCGCGGAGCTGTCGAAGGATCCTTCGGTGCTGCCGATCAGCCTGTCGGTCGATTATTGGGATTATCTGGGCTGGAAGGATACGCTTGCGCTTCCGGGCCACGTCAAGCGGCAGCGCGCCTATGCCGGGGTGCGCGGCGATCGCGCGGTCTATACGCCGCAGGTGGTGGTCAACGGCATGGCACATGTGCTCGGCAGCGACAGGCAGGCGATCGAACGCGCGGTGAAAACTGCGCGTGAAAAGGCACAGGTTCCTGTCAAGGTTGCGATCGCCGACGGCAAGGTCAATGTTGAGATCGCGGCCGGCACGCCGCCGGCCCAGGCGGCCGAAGTCTGGTTATGTCCGCTGTCCAAGGCGGTGCCGGTCGAGATCGGACGCGGCGAGAATCGCGGCCAGAAAATCGTCTATACCAATGTCGTGCGTGGCTGGATCAAGCTCGGCGAATGGAAGGGCGAGCAGCTCGTTCTGTCGAAGGCGCTGTCCGAGATTTCGGCGAAGGGCAAGTTCGACGCCGTGGCGATTCTCGTGCAGGCTGGCCGGCCCGATGCGCCCGGCGGAGTGTATGGCGCCGCTACCGCGTCGCTGCACTGACGCGCGCTCCCAAACGCAAGCGCAACAAAAAAGAGGCCGGCTCATCGCCGGCCTCAAAGCAATTGGGGATTGAACCGTACGCGGTAGATTGACCCGATCCGTTGGAGCCCGGGGGGCTGGGGGGCTGAGGAATCCGGAACTCGTTCCGGACCGGGTCTTGAGCTTCGAATATCGCTGTTGTTAGGGGCGCGCGCTGGACCGAATTTGGGCCTTATTGTGGTGCGCTGCACGAAGCCGTGACCGCCTGCGACATGCCGGCGCGACGATATCTCGATGCAAATTTTTGCGCGGCGATGCGCAGCCGCGGCGGCAGGCCTTGCGGGAGATCGCAGCAACGGCAATCATCGTCGTGTCACAACGCGAACCGTCATTTTGACAAAGGAGGCGCCCATGAGCCTGACGGGCGACACCGAACCGAGCGAGCGGCACGGGGGCGCATCCGCCGCCACGGCATCCGCCCCCGCTGAAGTGCGTTTCGAGCGCCGCGAACTGGACCGCATCCTGGGGGTCTATGGGCGAAAAGTTGCGGACGGTGAGTGGCGCGATTACGCGATCGATTTTCTGAAGGACCGGGCCGTGTTCTCGGTTTTCCGCCGCTCATCCGAAGTTCCGATCTATCGGATCGAAAAGAACCCGAAGCTGTCGCGCCGTCAGGGCGCCTACAGCGTGATTTCGGCGACCGGGCTGATCATGCGCCGCGGGCACGAACTCGATCGCGTGCTTCGGGTCTTCGACAAGAAACTCAGTCTGGTGGGCGGTTAGGGCGCAGCATTGGCCCCTTCACCGAGCGCGCGTTGCATCAGCACCGAGTCCAGCCAGCGGCCGTGCTTGAAACCGATATTGCGGAACGTGCCGACCAGCGTAAATCCGAGCGACCGGTGCAGCGCGATCGACGAGGTCTGTGCCGAATCCCCGATCACCGCAATCATCTGGCGAAATCCGCGCGCCTCGGCCTGCGCGATCAATTCGGTCAGAAGCCTCCGGCCGACGCCCTGCCGGTGCGCGTCCGGATGGATGTAGACGCTATCCTCAACGGTGTAGCGATAGGCGATTCGCGTCCGGTAGGGTCCGGCATAGGCGTAGCCCGCAACCCGGCCGCCGATCGCGGCAACAAGATAAGGAAAGCCGCCGCTTTCGAGCGCGATGCGCCGATTGTTCATCTCGGCTTCGCTTGGCGGCTCGATCTCGAAGGACGCCGTGCCGTGGATCACGGCATGGGCGTAGATGGCGGTGATGTCGCGCATATCACCGGGCGCGACAGGCCGGATCGTCAGGGATGCGGACATGAAGGACGGCCGGGAACGTCAGTCAGGGATCGTCTCAAACGAAAACACCCCGGCCGGCGGCCGGGGTGTTTGGTGTCTCACGATCGGCGCCCCGGCTAGCGGCGGCCGCCGAACAGGCGCAGCAGCATCAGGAACAGGTTGATGAAGTCGAGATAGAGCGCGAGCGCGCCCATCACGGCCTTGCGGCCGGCCGACTGGTGGTCGTCGGCCTCGCTGTACATCTCCTTGATCTTCTGGGTGTCCCAGGCGGTGAGGCCGGCGAACACCAGCACGCCGACCACCGAGATGACGAACGACATTCCGTCGGACTGGAGCCATATGTTCACCAGCGAGGCGATGATCAGCCCGAACAGGCCCATGATCAGGAACGAGCCGATCGGCGAGAGATCGCGCTGCGTGGTGTAGCCGTAAAGGCTGAGCGTGCCGAACGCCGCCGCCGAGATGAAGAACACGTTGGCAATCGAGTTCGCCGTGTAGACGATGAAGATCGTCGCCAGCGAGACGCCGAGGATGCCGGCATAGGCATAGAACAATAGTAATGCGGTTCCGGCGGACAGCCGCTGGATCCCGAAGCTCAGCACGAGGACCATCGCCAGCGGGGCCAGCATCAGCACCCACATGAACGGCCCGCCGAACAGGAACTGGCCGAGCGGGGTCAGGCCGGCAATCTTGCCGCCGCTGACGGTGATGGAATCGCCGCCGACCATCTGAAAGGTCAGGAAGGCGACGACGCCGGTCAGCGCCACCGCCGAAGCCATGTAGTTGTAGACGCGGATCATGTGCGCGCGCAGTCCGGCATCGTAGGCGAGCGCGCGGTCCGCATAGCCGCCGCGGGCGGCTGCAGCATTCCGATCGAAATCGGACATGGGAAATCCTCTCGATAGCCCGGATACCGCCGGGCCGGCTGGCCGCGCCCGGATCGGGTCGGCCGACGCGCGTAATGTAGAGATCGAGGACGGCGTTTTCCAGCGGATTGCCGGGCGACATGACAAAGGGGCCCCGGAATGTCCGGAGCCCCTTAACGTTCGGTAATGTGCGGTGTGCGCGTTTGGGCCTATTCCTCGCGCTGGCCGAGCAGCTGCAGCAGCAGCGTGAAAAGATTGATGAAGTTCAGGTACAGCGACAGCGCGCCCATGATGGCGGAACGCTCCCGCAGCTCACCCTCCATCTGCCCGTAAATATACTCGTTCTTCAGGCGCTGGGTGTCGTAGGCGGTGAGACCCGCGAACACCAGCACGCCCACGACCGAGACCACGAATTGCAGCATGCCGTTCGGCCAGATCAGGTTCACCAGCGAGGCCAAGATCACGCCGATCAGGCCCATGAACAGGAACGAGCCCCAGCCGGAAATGTCCCGCTGCGTGGTGTAGCCCCACAGGCTGAGCGCGCCGAAGGTGGCCGCCGTGATGAAGAATACCCGGGTGATCGAGGTCTGCGTGTAGACCATGAAGATCGAGCCGAGCGAGATACCCATCAGCGCGGCGAATACCCAGAACAGAATCTGAGCCGTTGCCGGCCGCATGCGTTCCATGCCGAACGACAGCAGAAACACCAGCGCCAGCGGCGACAGGATGATGGCCCATTTCAGCGGGCTGACGAAAACCGTGTAGCCGATCGGCGTCAGGAACAGGCCGCCGCGAATTGCAGCCGGCACTTCCACGCCGTTGCGCAGGACCTTCGCGGCCGCCGCGACGTCGCCGGTCACCGACAGCATGTAGATGCCGAGAGCGGCAAAGCCGGTAATGGCCAGGCCCAGCACCATGTAATTGTAGACATGCAGCATGTACGAGCGCAGACCCTGGTCGATGACCGCAGGTGTCGCGCGCCCGGCGGCCCTGTCGAAGGTGGCCGCGTTTCGATCAAAGTCCGACATCATCGAACTCCCTAATGTGTCGCCCCAAACCTCATCGCCCAATGAGCGATTTCAACGCTCATATGGCGAAGCTTTCGGCATGATACAGGGGATTGCGGTAAAAATACTCTGTCGCGAACGTCGCAGGTTCGACCGTTCGACGCGGCTGAATGTCGCAAATTCTACAGGTTTCGCAATACCGAAGCTGGCTTTTGCCCAAGCGCGGCAAAGGTGCCGGCAAGCCCGAACACGACCGTCACTGCCAGCGCCCCGGCAGCCGCGGCCAGCGCCGGAAGCGGCAGCCAGATAAACGGCAGGTTCATGATCTTGGTCACCACCAGCCAGGCGGCGACCGATCCGGCCAGCACGCCGAACAGCCCGGTTGCAAGGCCCAGCAGGGTATATTCGAGGGCATAGGCGGTAACCAGCCGGCCGCGGGTGGCGCCAAGGGTCTTGAGGATGATGGCGTCATAGACCCGGTTGTGATGGCTGGCCGCAAGCGCCCCCGCCAGCACCAGCGCTGCGGCGATCAGGGTGATCAGGCTGGCGCCGCGGATGCCCATAACGAGATTGCCCACCACCGAGCCCACCGCCTGGATCGCGTCCTTCACGCGGACGGTGGTGACGGCCGGAAATGCCGCCGCCATGTCGCGCAGGATCGCCGCGTCCTGCTCTGCCGAGGTGTCGCCTGTGAAGGTCAGTGTCGCAATATGGGTGTGCGGCGCGCCGCGAAACGCGTTCGGCGAATAGACCAGCACGAAATTGATACCGAGACTCTGCCAATCCACCGTGCGCAGATTGGCGATCCGCGCGGTGATATTGCGGCCGAGCACATTGACGGTCAGCGAGTCGCCGATCTTCAGGCCGAGCCCTTCGGCGATGCGCTTTTCCATCGAGAGCAGCGGCGGACCCTGGTAATCGGCCGGCCACCATTCGCCCTCGACCAGGCGGGAGCCAGGCGGAATGTCTTTCGCATAGGTGATGCCGCGATCGCTCTGCAACGCCCAGGCGGCCTGCGGCGACGGTTTCAGGTCTTCCGCCTTGACACCGTTTGCCGCAACGATCCGGCCGCGCAGCATCGGCTGACGCTCGAGTGCTGCGCCCGGCGCGGTCTTGCGCACGAAGTCGTCGAAGCGCGATGCGTCGCTGTTCTGGATGTCGACGAAGAAGAAGGCCGGGGAACGCTCCGGCAGCGCCTCCTGAAACTGGCGCCGCAGATTGCCGTCGATCAGCACGACAATTACCAGCACCGCGAGGCCGAGGCCCAGCGAGAGCACGACCGATGGCGTGAGCGCTCCGGGGCGGTGAATGTTGGCGACGGCGAGCCGCAGCGCGGTGATTTTCGAGCGCGGCAGACTGGCCGCGATGCGCATGATCAGACCGGCAATCAGATACAGCAGCGCGAAGGTTGCGGCCGATGCCACAACGAAGACGGACGCGATCCGCTTGTCGTAGGAGAGCAGGATCGCGAGCGCGGCGAGCGTCAGCGTCACAGCCGCAGCAGCGAGAAGATACGGTTTGCGCGGCAGGCTCCAGCGGCCGCTGACCGCGTCGCGAAACAAAGCCGAGACCGGGATATCGTGCGCGCGCCCGAGCGGCCAGAGTGCGAAGGCGAGTGCCGTCAGCAATCCGAACAGCGCGGCGAGCGCGAGCTGGGTCCATTGCAGCGCCGGCTCGACTGGCAACGGGAGAATCGCGCCGAAAGCCCAGGCGATCAGGAACGGCAACGCCGCGCCAACGACAAGTCCCGCGAGCGTCCCGATCGCCGCAATCGTCATCACCTGCACCAGATAGATGACGAACACGCGGCCGCCGGTTGCACCGAGCGATTTCATCGTCGCAATGGTGTTGCGGCGCCGATCGAGATGGCTGCGCACCGCATTGGCGACGCCGACACCGCCGACCAGCAAGACCGTCAGTCCGACCAGCGTCAGGAATTGCGTAAAGCGCTCGATGTTGCGTTCGAGCTGTGGCGAGGCGTTGTCGCGCGAGCGGATTTCCCAGCCAGCGTCTGGAAACTGCTTCTCGGCTCCCGCGATCATTGCCTTCACGGCCGAGTCGGTCGCGTCGTTGCCTGAGAGCGCGACGCGATAATGCCAGCGGACCAGGCTTCCTGGCTGCAGAAGTCCGGTCGCACGCAGCGCATTGACGCCGATGAGGAGGCGCGGGCCGAAGCCGATACCGCCCGCGAGCTTGTCCGGTTCGCTGCGCAGCACGGTGCGAATCTCGACCGGTGCATTGCCGACCTCGATACGGTCGCCCACCTTCAGATCGAGGCGCGTCAGCAGCGCGATATCGACTGCGGCACCGAACACGCCGTTGCGCTCGGCAAGCGCGTCCGGCAGCGGCATTGCGGGTTCGAGCGCGGCCGTGCCGTAAAGCGGATAGAGCCCGTCGACCGCCTTGACCTCCACGAGAGCCTGACGATTACCGGACGCGCGCGCCATCGCGCGCAAGGTCGCAGCGTCCGACACCCGCCCGTAGCGTGTCAGGTAGGCCCGCTCGTCGGCATTGGCCTCTCGATGAAACAGCGCGAACGAAACGTCGCCGCCGAGAATCGTGCGGCCCTCGCGCGCCAGACCGCCGGCGAGGCTTTCCGAGAACGAGCCGACGCCGGCAATCGCCATCACGCCGAGCCCGATGCAGAAGATCAGCACATAGAAGCCGCGCAGCCCGCCGCGCAACTCGCGCAGGGCGAAGCGCAGCGGCACCGGCCAGCCATTCGCGCGCGACGGGGCTGCGACCAGACTCATGCGGTGGCTGCCTCGCGCAGCGCTTCCGGCTTTGCATCGGCCTCGATCCGGCCGGACCGCAGACGCACCACGCGCTTGCAGCGGCGTGCGAGCGAGGGATCGTGGGTGACGAGGATCAGCGTCATGCCACGATCGACGTGGCCCTTGAACAAAAGTTCGACCACCTGGGCACCGGTCTTGTCGTCGAGATTGCCGGTCGGTTCGTCTGCGACAAGAATTGCCGGGTTGGGTGCCAGCGCGCGCGCGAGTGCAACGCGCTGCTGTTCGCCGCCCGAAAGCTGCGCAGGATAATGCGACAGACGATCTTTCAGCCCGACGCCCGCAAGCTCGGCAGCGGCGCGGTCGTGGGCGTCGGCCACGCCGGCGAGCTCCAGCGGTACGGCGACGTTTTCGAGCGCCGTCATGGTCGGAATGAGGTGGAAGGACTGAAAGACGATGCCGACATTGCGGCCGCGGAAGCGCGCCAGCGCATCCTCGTCCAGCCGCCGCAAATCCTCGCCCGCCACAATGATCGTCCCGGTATCGGCACGCTCAAGTCCCGCGAGCACCATCAGCAGCGACGACTTGCCCGACCCGGACGGACCGACCAGGCCGATGGCTTCGCCGCGGCCGATCGTCAGATCGATATCCTTGAGAATGTGGACGCGGGCGGCGCCGCTGCCGAGCGACAGATTGACACCGGACAGGGAGACGGCGGTTCCGGCGGGAGAGAGCGCTTGATGCATTGAAATCTATGTGTCGCAGGACGATATGGCAGATTGCTGGCCGAACACGCGATGCTAGCTCATATGGTGCGATGAAAGGTTTAGTCCATAGCCTGACGGGGCCGATGCTGGTGCTGGCGGCTGTCGTTGCCCTGTTCGCCGGGCCTGCGCGGGCCCAGAATGCCGCGCCGCTGAAAATCGTCGCGTTCGGCGATTCGCTGACTGCGGGCTATGGCTTGCCGGCGCAGGATGCGTTCCCGGCGAAGCTGCAGGCCGCGCTCCGGACCAAGGGTCACAATGTCGAGATCGAGAATGCCGGCGTTTCCGGCGACACCGCGTCGGGCGGACTGTCGCGGCTCGACTGGTCGATCCCCGATGGCACCGATGCGGTGATCGTCGAACTCGGCGCCAACGATATGCTGCGTGGTGTCGATCCGAGCGTCACGCGGCGGGCGCTGGATGAAATTCTGGCAAAGCTGAAGGCGCGCAACATTCCGGTTCTTCTTGCGGGCATGCGCGCGGCACCGAATATGGGTGCGGAATATGCCGCCGCGTTCGAATCGATTTTCACGGATCTCGCATCGAAATACGATGTGGTGTTCTATCCGTTTTTTCTTGAGGGCGTGGCTGCCCAGGCACAGCTTGCCTTGCG
Source organism: Pseudomonadota bacterium (assembly GCA_049324435.1). Lineage (GTDB taxonomy): Bacteria > Pseudomonadota > Alphaproteobacteria > Rhizobiales > Xanthobacteraceae > Pseudorhodoplanes. Next base: position 55,374 of record JBMOOQ010000023.1, on the reverse strand, counting down.
CGACGGTGTGCATCCGAACGGGGCAGGCGTTGAGACGATCGTGAAAGGTATCCTACCGAAGGCAGAAGAATTGATTGCCCGCGCGAAAAAGGACGCGCCGGGCTGAGGCGCTTGCACGGCGCCGCCGAATCCGGTCTTGTAGCGGGCGTGCCGCTCAAGCGTTGTCACGCGATTGTCACGTCGATGACGTGGCGGAACGGGGAGGTTCTCGATGCCGCGTATCTTCACCGCGATCGAGATTCCCGCGGATGTTGCGCAGATGCTGACCTTTCTGCGCGGCGGACTGCCGGGCGCGCGCTGGATCGATCCTGAAAACTATCACATCACGCTGCGCTTCATCGGCGATGTCGATCTCAATGTCGCGCACGAGGTCGCGTCCCTTTTGGACACCGTGAATCGCGCTCCGTTCGAATTGCGGCTCGACGGGCTTGGCTCGTTCGGCGGCCGCAAGCCGCGCTCGGTATTCGCCAATGTCGCGCCGTCGCGGGCGCTGATGGATTTGCAGGCCGAACATGAGCGCCTGATGCAGCGTGTCGGGCTTGAGCCCGAGGGCCGCAAGTACACGCCGCACGTCACACTGGCGCGGTTGCGCGATTCGTCCAGCCGGCAGGTCGCTGATTATCTCTCCGAACGCGGCTCGTTCCGGTCGGCGTCGTTCCGTGTCGATCGCTTCGTGCTGTATTCGTCCCGCAATTCGGTCGGTGGCGGGCCGTATGTCGTCGAGGAAGGCTATCCGCTTGCCGCGATCCCGGCAAAGCGAGCGATTTGACGGCGTCTTACGCGAAACGCGCCATTTGCGTCCGGATCGTCTGCGGCGTTCCCGTCATGCCGACGAATTCAAGCCGGCCGAGCCCGTGCTTCGCCGCTTCTTCGCGCGCGCGGGTCATCATGGCGTCGGCAAGTTCGTCGGTCTGATAGTCGCGCTCCGCGATCAGCGTCGCCGCAGCGCGCTGGCCGCAGCGATCGGGAACGATCTCCACGCTGGCGCGCAGCCGGCCATCCTCATAAGCGCCGATCACGATCGCCTGCGACGACAGAAGCCGCAGACAGTGTGCGTCAACCGCGCGATCGTCATTGCCGGTCGAGAAGAACAGGCAGCGGTCGAGATAGTCGAGGCGCAGCAGATGCGCGTGATGATCCTCGATGCCGCAGGACGGCAGCACCCTGATATCGAAGTCGTTCGCGCTCATGGCCCCCCTCACATTGTGCCCAGCGCGCCGAGCTTGCGCTGCGAACCCATACCGGCCGGTTAACGTCAGGTTGCCTTGAACAGCCGCGATTGCGCGTCAAGGATGGCGGTCGCAAATCCCTGTCCGTCCGACACCAGTTCGCGCACGAGCGAGAGCGGGGTCGGATGCGGCGCTTCGACCTCAGCGACCACGTCGCCGAAATCGAAGTTCAAGTCCGCATCGAATTTCCGGGCCAGCTGCTGCATCCGGCGGTTGTCGGCAAGGCAGGCCATGTGCAGATGCGCGATGCCGCGGTTGCGCGCCGTGAGCAGGGTGCGCTCCAGAAGGGCTGAGCCGACACCGTGGCTTTGCCACGCGTTCTCCACACTGAGGGCGGCTTCGGCCTGCTTCGTGAAGCGGCCGCCGATCGGGCGCAATTCGGCCGCGCCCCGCAACTGTCCGTCGACAAAGAAGCCGTGAACGATGGCATCGAGCCACATCGACGTGTCGACATAGTTGTGGATATAGGCGTCCGACACGCCGCCGCCGAACCGGCGATGGCGGCTTTCCGGGTCGAGCCGCAGCAGATGGTCCCGATATTTATAGGCTTCGCCGACCCACAATTTGCGGATCAAGCCTCCATCGGGAAGCGGGTCGAGTGCGGTCATTGGGGTCTCCTGGCAATCGCGTCGAAGCCCCCCGTTGGCGTCCCTCCCCAGAGACAGGTCCGGCATGCCCTCTGGCGCCGGGACGAATTGTCAAATAATGCTGCGATGCAGCAATTTTAAGACAGAGCCAAGCTGCAATTTCAGGCGGCGGCCATGCAGCCGGCGCCCGGCGCGCTTAAACCTTCGTTAACTGCGCGATCCCTGCCTTGCGGGCTGCGCTGGATGGCGGCTATGCCTCGGCTCTTCGTTCGCCCGCTCTGACCCACATGATTTCATCCATCAGCGACCGATATGCCGCCTTGATCGCGGAAGGCGCGATCACGTCCGATGCGGCACAGGCTGCCGCGGTTGAGAAGCTCGCGGTGCTGGAGCAGCGGCTGGCGGATCACAAGCGCGCGTCGAAATCCTCGTCGCTCGGCTGGCTGTTCGGCAGCCGCCAGAAGACCGTTCCGGTGAAGGGACTTTACATCTACGGCAAGGTCGGCCGCGGCAAGACCATGCTGATGGATCTGTTCTTCGATTCGAGCCGGGTGGCGAAAAAGCGCCGCGTGCATTTCCATGAATTCATGGCGGAGGTGCACGAGCGCGTCCACGACTTCCGCAAGAAGGCCAAGGCCGGCGAAGTGCCCGACGAGGATGCGATCGCAGTGACTGCCAACGCGATCGCCGACGACACCGAGCTGCTCTGCTTCGACGAATTCCACGTGACCGACATCGCCGATGCCATGATTCTCGGCCGTCTGTTCGCGCAATTCTTCAATCGCGGCATGGTGGTGGTTGCGACATCGAACGTGGCGCCGGACGATCTTTACAAGGACGGGCTCAACCGCGGCCAGTTCCTGCCGTTTATCCGGCTGCTGGATGAGAAGATGGACGTGGTGCGGCTCGATGCGCGCACCGATTTCCGGCTGGAAAAGCTGGTGAAAGGCCGCGTCTGGTACGTTCCGGCGGATTCCGAGGCAGACCGCGCATTAGACGAAGCCTGGGCGCGCATCACGCTCGGCCAGCAGGGCATGCCGCACGACTTCGTCGTCAAGGGCCATACACTGCATGTGCCATGCGCCGCACTGGGTGCGGCGCGCTTTTCGTTCCCCGATCTGTGCGTGGCGCCGCGCGGTTCGGCGGACTTTCTGCGGCTGGCGCGCGAATATCACACGCTGGTCATCGACCGCATTCCGGTGATGCGCTTTGCCCAGCGCAACGAGGCCAAGCGCTTTATCCTTCTGATCGATACGCTGTACGACAATGCGGTGAAGCTGATTGCGTCCGCGGAAGCGCAACCGCACGAACTCTATATCGCCGATCAGGGGCTGGAGCTGTTCGAATTCCAGCGCACGGTCTCGCGTCTGATTGAGATGGGATCGCAGAGCTATCTCGCATTACCGCATGGTCCGCGACACGACGCCGACGCGGTCAGGGGCGGACGTATCATCGATACATAGCGCGGGGAGGCGTGAGCGGATGTTCACCATCGAGCGCGCCACCGTCAGCGATCTTGCCGACGTCGCCCGTCTGTTCCGCGACTATGCCGCCTCGCTCAGCGTCGATCTGGCTTATCAGGATTTCGAAAGCGAAGTTGCGAGCCTGCCCGGCAAATATGCGCCGCCGCGCGGCGCATTGCTGCTGGCGCGCGACGCCGCAGGCAAGCCTTCTGGCTGCGTCGCGTTGCGCCCGATCGAGCCCGCGGGCTGTTGCGAGATGAAGCGGCTTTACGTGTCGCCTTCGGCGCGCGGCAGCGGGCTTGGCGCACGATTGGTGGAAGAGATCCTGCGGGAGGCGAAACGGGCCGGCTATCGCGAGATGCGGCTAGATACCTTGCCGGACATGCATGCGGCGCAGTCGTTGTACCGAAGGTCAGGCTTTGAAGAGATGCCGCCCTATTACGACAGTCCGGTCGGCGGCACGGTGTTTATGCGCCGCCGGATCGGCTGACAGCCCGCCGGCCGCTCCATTTCGCTTCCGCAGCATCGGATGGTGCGCCGCAATGTCGAATTTTGTAAGCTTTCTCGTCTTGCCTCTTGGCAACGACGGAACTCGTTGGAATAATGTATATCAGCAGTGAGATTGAACCATGCACTGTTCGCCTTTCGCAACCTTGTCGCCGATGGCAGGACACGTTAACCACCGCGCGGCCGCGCTTCCGCGGCTTCTCCATGAGCGTCATGCCGAAAAGTGCGCAGCGGTTTTCGGGCGACATGAGGCTCCACTCGCACAGGCATAAAGGTTCATCTCCCCATGGCGCGTCCCAAGATTGCATTGATCGGCTCTGGCCAGATCGGCGGAACGCTCGCCCACCTCATCGGATTGCGTGAGCTCGGCGACGTAGTGATGTTTGACATCGCGGAGGGCATTCCGCAGGGCAAATCGCTCGATATCGCGCAGTCCTCGCCGGTCGACGGCTTCGACGTCAGGCTGTCCGGCACCAATACCTACGAGGCCATCGAGGGCGCCTCGGTCTGCATCGTGACCGCCGGCGTGCCGCGCAAGCCCGGCATGAGCCGCGACGATCTCCTCGGAATCAATCTCAAGGTCATGGAGCAGGTCGGCTCGGGCATCAAGAAATACGCGCCGAATGCGTTCGTGGTCTGCATCACCAATCCGCTCGATGCCATGGTCTGGGCGCTGCAGAAATATTCGGGCCTGCCCAAGAATATGGTGGTCGGCATGGCGGGCGTGCTCGACTCGGCGCGCTTCCGCTACTTCCTGGCCGACGAATTCAACGTGTCTGTGGAAGACGTGACCGCCTTCGTGCTCGGCGGCCATGGTGACACCATGGTGCCGCTGGTGCGCTATTCCACCGTCGCCGGCATTCCGCTGCCCGATCTCGTCAAGATGGGCTGGACCACCGAAAAGCGGCTCGATGAGATTGTGATCCGCACCCGTAACGGCGGCGCGGAGATCGTCAATCTGCTCAAGACCGGCTCGGCCTTCTATGCGCCGGCGTCGTCCGCGATTGCGATGGCGGAAAGCTATCTCAAGGACAAGAAGCGCGTGCTGCCCTGTGCCGCCTGGCTGAACGGCGAGTACGGCGTCAAGGACATGTATGTCGGAGTGCCGGTCGTGATCGGCGCCAAGGGCGTCGAGCGCGTGGTCGAAATCGATCTGTCATCGTCCGAGCGTGAAATGTTCGACAAGTCGGCGCTGGCCGTCCAGCAGCTGGTCGATGCGTGCAAGAACATTGCGCCGGATTTGAAGAAGTAGACGAAGCAAGATGCGTAGAGGTTGACTCGTCATTGCGGGGAACGTTTGCGGCGAAGCAATCCGCTCTAACGAAAAGCTGGATTGCCTCGCCGCTCGCAATGACGCCGTCATGGCGAACAGAGGATCGGGACGTCGATGAATATTCACGAGTATCAGGCCAAGGCGCTGCTCAAGACTTTCGGTGTGCCGGTGTCGAAGGGCGTCCCGATTTTCAAGCATGAGGAAGCCGAAGCGGCGGCCCAGCAACTCGGCGGTCCGCTCTGGGTCGTCAAAAGCCAGATCCATGCTGGCGGCCGCGGCAAAGGGAAGTTCAAGGAGGCGTCCGCCGGCGACAAAGGCGGCGTGCGCTTGGCGAAGTCGATCGCCGAGGTTGCGGAATTCGCCAAGCAGATGCTCGGTGCGACCCTGGTCACGATCCAGACCGGTGCCGCGGGCAAGCAGGTCAACCGGCTCTATATCGAGGAAGGCTCCGACATCGCCAAGGAATTCTATCTTTCGGCGCTGGTCGATCGGGTTACCTCGCGTATTTCGTTCGTGGTCTCGACCGAAGGCGGAATGGATATCGAGGAGGTGGCGCACAAGACGCCGGAGAAGATCGTGACCTTCTCCGTCGATCCGGCCACCGGCATCATGCCGCATCACGGCCGCACGGTCGCGAAAGTGCTGAATCTGACCGGCGATCTCGCCAAGCAGGCTGCAAAGCTGCTCGAACAGCTTTACACCGCCTTTGTCGCCAAGGACATGGCGATGCTCGAAATCAATCCGCTGATCGTCACCAAGCAGGGCGAATTGAGGGTGCTCGACGCCAAGGTGTCGTTCGATTCCAACGCGCTGTTCAAGCATCCCGACATCGCCGAGTTGCGGGACGAAACCGAAGAGGACGAGAAGGAAATCGAGGCGTCGAAATACGACCTCAACTATATCGCGCTCGACGGCTCGATCGGCTGCATGGTCAATGGCGCGGGTCTGGCTATGGCAACCATGGACATCATCAAGCTCTATGGTGCCGAGCCTGCGAACTTCCTCGATGTCGGCGGCGGCGCCTCGAAGGAAAAGGTGACGGCCGCGTTCAAGATCATCACCTCCGATCCGAAGGTAAAGGGCATTCTGATCAATATCTTCGGCGGCATCATGAAATGCGATGTGATCGCCGAGGGTGTGGTCGCCGCGGTCAAGGAGGTCGGGCTCAAGGTGCCGCTGGTGGTGCGTCTTGAAGGCACCAATGTCGATCTCGGCAAGAAGATCATCAAGGAATCCGGACTGAACGTGCTGCCGGCGGACGATCTTGACGACGCCGCGCAGAAGATTGTCGCCGCCGTCAAGAAGGCTGCCGCATAACAATTCCGCGAAGGCGACGCGGGGAAAAGAGTCCGATGTCAGTGGCAGTCGAGGGAGCGTCCGATGATTGCTGTTACACTTGGGACTGTTGGCGTTGTCGCCATGGTGACTGGCGTATGCATGTATCTTCTGTATCGCGTCGCGACATATCAGTTCGATTGCGTTCTGAAGGCGCAATTCGCGCGGCAGCGCAATGCCGACGTGCCGCCGCGGGTATGGAAGATCGCAAATCCGCTTTTGCGCGATATCGTCAGCCGGCATCTTGCCGCTGCACAGGATGTGCTTGCCATCGCCACCACGCGCTGTGCGCTGCAATCACGTCAGTATCAGGCGCTGCTGGCCGCCGTGGCCGGAGCGCTGCTCACCGCCGGAGTGCTGTCATCCAGCATCTGGCTTCCCATCGTCCGCGCACCGATGTGATATCGGCATGCGCTTCAATCCCTGTCTCACTTCCGCGTCACTGAAAGGCCGGTACTGATGTCCATTCTGATCGACAAGAACACCAAGGTCATCTGCCAGGGCTTCACCGGCAAGAACGGCACCTTCCATTCCGAACAGGCGATCGCCTACGGCACCAAGATGGTCGGCGGCACGTCGCCCGGCAAAGGCGGCACCACGCATCTCAATCTTCCGGTGTTCGACACCGTGCGTGAAGCCCGCGAAAAGACCGGAGCGGATGCAAGCGTGATCTACGTGCCCCCGGCCGGCGCGGCCGACGCGATCTGCGAGGCGATCGATGCGGAAATCCCGCTGATCGTCTGCATCACCGAAGGCATTCCGGTTCTGGACATGGTCAAGGTGAAGCGCTCGCTCTGCGGATCGAAGTCGCGCCTGATCGGCCCGAATTGCCCGGGGGTGATGACCGCGGGCGAATGCAAGATCGGCATCATGCCGGGCAACATCTTCAAGCCGGGCAAGGTCGGCATCGTGTCGCGTTCCGGCACGCTGACCTACGAGGCGGTGTTCCAGACCTCGCGCGAAGGCCTCGGCCAGACCACGGCGGTCGGCATCGGCGGCGACCCGGTGAAGGGCACCGAATTCATCGAGGTGCTGGAGATGTTCCTGGCCGATCCGAAGACCGAAGCGATCATCATGATCGGCGAGATCGGCGGCTCGGCCGAAGAGGACGCTGCGCAGTTCCTGAAGGACGAGGCGCGCCGGGGCCGCAAGAAGCCGATGGTCGGCTTCATCGCCGGCCGCACGGCGCCTCCCGGCCGCCGCATGGGCCATGCCGGTGCGATCATCTCGGGCGGCAAGGGCGATGCGGAATCGAAGATCGCGGCGATGGAAGAGGCGGGCATCAAGGTGTCGCCGTCGCCGGCGCGCGTCGGTAAGACGCTGGTCGAGGTGTTGAAGGGTTAACGCCGCTCGCGAAAAGCTGATCGCCAGTTTGGCTCTGAAATGCGGCCCGCGTCTCCCGGCGCGGGTCTTTTTCTTTTGATTTCAATCATTTGGGATGAACAGGATCGATGAACAAAAAATGAATTAAGATTCATTTCAATGTCATCTTATCGTGGCTCTGACCGCCCACTATCTGTAAAAGGGTCGCCGCCGGGGCGCATTTTCAGCCGAATCGACCCGAAATGGCCGCCTCCGGCGGTTCTTCATCCTTAAACGCCATCGATCCAACGCCGGATCACGGAACCACACGCCAGGACTCACCCTCAGGACGGCCCGCATGTCTCGCCAGGACGCGAACGCAGCCTTCGCCCTTACCTCTTTCCTCTACGGCAGCAACGCCGCCTATATCGAAGACCTCTATGCCCGCTACGAGGCCGATCCGAACTCGGTCGATGCGCAGTGGCAGTCATTTTTCCAGAGCCTGAAGGACGATCCCGCAAACGTTATCAAGAGCGCCAAAGGCGCGTCGTGGAAGAAGCCCGGCTGGCCGCAGCTCTCGAACGGCGAACTGGTCGCGGCGCTCGACGGCAACTGGGCCGAGGCCGAGAAGGCCATCTCCGACAAGATCAAGGGCAAGGCGCAGAAGTCGGGCGTCGAGCTGACCTCCGCCGATGTGCTGCAGGCGACGCGCGACTCGCTGCATGCGCTGATGCTGATCCGCGCGTACCGGATCCGCGGTCATTTCCACGCCAAGCTCGACCCGCTCGAACTCGAGCCGGAAAAGAACGAGGAAGAACTCGATCCGCGCACCTACGGCTTCACCGAAGCCGACATGGACCGCAAGATCTATCTCGACAAGGTGCTCGGGCTCGAATTCGGCACCATGCGCGAGATTCTCGCGATCCTGCGCCGGACCTATTGCCAGACGCTCGGCGTCGAGTTCATGCACATCTCCGATCCGCAGCAGAAGGCGTGGATCCAGGAGCGCATCGAAGGCAAGGACAAGGAAATCACCTTCACCCGCGAGGGCAAGCGCGCGATCCTGAACAAGCTTGTGGAGGCCGAAGGCTTCGAGAAATTTCTCGACGTCAAGTTCACCGGCACCAAGCGCTTCGGGCTCGATGGCGGCGAGTCGCTGATCCCGGCACTCGAACAGATCATCAAGCGTGGCGGCCAGCTTGGCGTGAAGGAGATCGTGTTCGGCATGGCGCATCGCGGCCGGCTGAACGTGCTGACCCAGGTCATGGGCAAGCCGCATCGCGTGCTGTTCCATGAATTCAAGGGCGGCTCCGCGACGCCTGATGAAGTCGAAGGTTCCGGCGACGTGAAGTATCACCTTGGCGCGTCGAGCGATCGCGAATTCGACGGCAACAAGGTGCATCTGTCGCTGACGCCGAACCCTTCCCATCTCGAAATCGTCGATCCGGTGGTGCTCGGCAAGGTGCGCGCCAAGCAGGATCAGCTCGGCGCTACGCCCGACAATCGCACTATGGCGATGCCGCTCCTGATTCACGGCGACGCGGCATTCGCCGGCCAGGGCGTCGTGGCGGAGTGCTTCGGCCTGTCCGAGCTGAAGGGCTACCGGACCGGTGGCTCGTTGCATTTCATCGTGAACAACCAGATCGGCTTCACCACCTATCCGCGCTATTCGCGGTCGTCGCCCTATCCATCGGATGTGGCGAAGATGATCGAGGCGCTGATTTTCCACGTGAATGGCGACGATCCGGAAGCGGTGGTGTTCGCGGCCAAGGTTGCGACCGAATACCGGCAGCGTTTCGCCAAGCCGGTCGTGATCGACATGTTCTGCTATCGAAGATTCGGCCACAACGAGGGTGACGAGCCGGCTTTCACGCAGCCGCTGATGTATCAGAAGATCCGTCAGCATCCATCGACGCTCGACATTTACAGCAAGAAGCTGATCGGAGAAGGTGTCGTCACCGAGGGCGAAGTCGACAAGATGCGCGCGGACTGGCGCCATCGCCTCGAAGCCGAGTTCGAGGCGGGCCAGGCCTACAAGCCAAACAAGGCGGACTGGCTCGACGGCCGCTGGTCGATCATCAAGGCCGGCACCGAAATCGACGATCCGCGGCGCGGCAATACCGGCGTCGATCTCAACACGCTGAAAGAGATCGGCGACAAGATCACGAAGGTGCCGGAGGACTTTCAGGTCCACCGTACCATTGCGCGCTTTCTCGAAAACCGGCGCAAGGCGATCGAAAGCGGAGAGGGTATCGACTGGGCGACCGCCGAGGCGCTCGCATTTTGCTCGCTCCTGCTCGAAGGCCATCCGGTGCGGCTGTCGGGCCAGGATTGCGAGCGCGGCACCTTCTCCCAGCGTCATTCGGTGCTGTTCGATCAGCGTACCGAAGCGCGTTACACTCCGTTCAATCACCTGAGCGACGATCAGGCCGCGCGCTACGAAGTGCTGAACTCGATGCTCTCCGAGGAGGCCGTGCTCGGCTACGAATACGGCTATTCGACTGCGGAGCCGAATGCGCTCGTTCTCTGGGAAGCCCAATTCGGCGATTTTGCCAATGGCGCCCAGGTGGTGTTCGATCAGTTCATTTCCTCGGCCGAGCGCAAGTGGCTGCGCATGTCCGGTCTGGTATGTCTGCTGCCGCACGGCTACGAAGGCCAGGGGCCGGAACATTCGTCAGCCCGGCTCGAACGCTATCTGCAGATGTGCGCCGAAGACAATATGCAGGTCGCGAACTGCACGACGCCTGCGAACTACTTCCACATTCTCCGCCGCCAGCTGAGGCGCGAGATCAGGAAGCCCTTGATCCTGATGACGCCGAAGTCGCTGCTGCGCCACAAGCGCGCGGTGTCGCGGCTCGACGAACTCGGCCCCACGACGACGTTCCACCGCATTCTGTGGGACGACGCCGAGGTTCTGAAAAACGAGAAGATCAAGCTGGTCGCCGACGACAAGATCCGCCGCGTCATTCTGTGCTGTGGCAAGGTCTATTACGACCTTTATGAGGAGCGCGAGAAACGCGGCATCGACGACATCTATCTGCTGCGCATCGAACAGCTCTACCCGTTCCCAACCAAGGCGCTGGCGCAGGACCTGTCGCGATTCAAGCAGGCCGAGATCGTCTGGTGTCAGGAGGAGCCGCGCAATATGGGCGCGTGGTTCTTCGTCGATACCTACATCGAGTGGGTGCTGAACCAGATTCAGGCCAAGCACAAGCGTCCGCGCTATGCCGGACGCCCGGCGTCGGCGGCGACCTCGACCGGGTTGATGTCGAAGCACTTGGCCCAGCTCAAGCAGTTCCTCGACGAGGCGCTCGGGTAGATCTTTTCCGTCGTCCTGAGGCGGCCGCGCAGCGGCCCTCGAAGGACCATCGTCACTGACCGCAGGCCGCCCGAAGCCGGCTTGCGCAAACCGAACCTGCACAGGCAGACCGAAACCATGACCGACATCCGCGTTCCCACCCTTGGCGAATCCGTCACCGAAGCGACCATCGGCAAATGGTTCAAAAAGCCGGGTGACGCCGTCGCGGTCGACGAGCCGCTGGTCGAGCTTGAAACCGACAAGGTGACGATTGAAGTGCCGGCGCCGGCCGCGGGCGTGCTCGAAGCGATTGCCGCAAAGGATGGCGAGACCGTCGCGGTCGGTGCGCTGCTCGGTCAGATCAAGGACGGTGCCGGGGCGGCGACCACAACCGGTGCTCCGGACAAGAAGCAGACGACGACCGCTCCGATCAAGGCGGGTCCCGCAGAGATCGCGCCGCGCGCGCAGGACAAGGTCGAATCGTCAACGCCGAAGCCGTCCGGCGACATGCCGTTGGCGCCATCGGTGCGCAAGATGGCGGCGGAGTCGGGCGTCGAGCCCTCGACCGTTCCGGGCACCGGCAAGGATGGCCGCGTCACCAAGGGCGACATGATGGCCGCGATCGAGCGCGCGGCTGCGGCGCCTGCGCCGTCGCCGGCGCCCGCCGCGGTTCAGGTCCGCGCGCCGTCGCCGGCAGACGACGCCGCGCGCGAGGAGCGCGTGAAGATGACGCGGCTGCGCGCAACCATCGCGCGCCGGCTGAAGGATGCGCAGAACACGGCCGCCATGCTCACGACCTTCAACGAGGTCGACATGAAGGCAGTGATGGAGCTGCGCAGCCACTACAAGGATGCGTTCGAGAAGAAGACCGGCGTGAAGCTCGGCTTCATGGGCTTCTTCGTGCGGGCCTGCGTACAGGCGCTGAAGGATATCCCCGCGGTCAATGCCGAGATCGATGGCGGCGACATCATCTACAAGAACTACTACCATATCGGCGTCGCGGTCGGCACCGAGAAGGGCCTTGTGGTTCCGGTGATCCGCGATTGCGATCTCAAGTCGCTGGCGCAGATCGAGAAGGAGATCGCCGACGCCGGCAAGCGCGCGCGCGACGGCCAGCTCAAGATCGAGGAAATGCAGGGCGGCACCTTCACGATTTCGAATGGCGGCGTCTACGGTTCATTGATGTCGACGCCGATCCTCAACGCGCCGCAGTCGGGCATCCTCGGCATGCACAAGATCCAGGAGCGCCCGGTCGCGATCGGCGGCAAGGTCGAGATTCGCCCGATGATGTATCTTGCTTTGTCCTACGATCACCGCATCGTCGACGGCCGCGAGGCGGTGACGTTCCTCGTGCGGGTCAAGGAAGTGCTGGAAGACCCGGCAAGGCTCATTCTGGATCTGTGATTGGTTGGTCATTGCCGGACCGCCGCGCAGCGGCGTGATCCGGCAAGCCATTGTTTGAATGATGGATGCGCGGAGCAGCCCGCGCATGGCGGAGAAGCAAAAGGCGTTTTTGATGTCCTACGATCTCATCGTCATCGGTACCGGCCCCGGCGGTTATGTCTGCGCCATCCGTGCGGCCCAGCTCGGCATGAAGGTAGCCGCGGTCGAGAAGCGCGCGACGCTCGGCGGCACCTGCCTGAATGTCGGCTGTATTCCGTCGAAGGCGTTGCTGCACGCCTCCGAATTGTTCGAGGAAGCGGGTCACAGCTTCGCCAAGATGGGCATCGGGGTGTCGAAGCCCAAGCTCGATCTGAAGCAGATGCTCGCCTTCAAGGACGAGGCGGTCGACGGCAACGTCAAGGGCGTCGACTTCCTGATGAAGAAGAACAAGATCGATGTCGTGTTCGGCACCGGCCGCATTGCGGCGCCCGGCAAGGTCGAGGTGAAGGGCGCAGACGGCAAGACCCAGACGCTGGAGACGAAAAATATTGTCATCGCCACCGGCTCCGATGTCGCAAAGCTCAAGGGCATCGAGATCGACGAGAAGCGCATCGTGTCGTCGACCGGCGCAATTGCGCTCGACAAGGTTCCGGAGAAGCTGATCGTGATCGGCGCCGGCGTGATCGGTCTCGAACTCGGCTCGGTCTGGCGGCGGCTTGGCGCTCAGGTCACTGTGGTCGAATTCCTCGATCGCATTCTGCCAGGCATGGATTCCGAGGTGGCGCGCCAGTCGCAGCGCCTGTTCGAGAAGCAGGGCATGGCATTCAAGCTCGGCTCCAAGGTTTCGGCCGTCGATGCGTCGGGCAAGAAACTGAAGGTCAAGGTCGAGCCCGCGAAAGGTGGCGACGCCGAAAATCTCGACGCCGATGTGGTGCTCGTCGCCATCGGCCGCATCCCTTACACAGAGGGGCTCGGTCTTGCCGAGGTCGGCGTTACGCTCGACGAACGCGGCCGCGTCAGGACCGACGCGCATTTTGCCACCAGCGTGCCCGGCATCTACGCCATCGGCGACGTGATCGCCGGGCCGATGCTGGCACACAAGGCGGAGGATGAGGGGGTTGCTGTTGCTGAAATTCTTGCCGGCCAGGCCGGGCACGTAAACTACGACGTGATCCCCGCAGTCGTTTACACCTATCCGGAGATCGCGTCGGTCGGAAAGGCCGAGGACGATCTGAAGGCGGCCGGTGTCGCCTACAATGTCGGAAAGTTTCCGTTCACCGCGAACGGCAGAGCCAAGGCCAACCAGCAGACCGACGGATTCGTGAAAATTCTCGCCGATGCCAGGACCGATCGCGTGCTCGGCGTCCATATCGTCGGTGCCGATGCCGGCAACATGATCGCGGAAGCGGCGGTCGCGATGGAATTCGGCGCCGCGGCGGAAGACATCGCGCGCACCTGCCACGCGCATCCGACCTTGCCGGAAGCGGTGAAGGAGGCGGCGCTCGCGGTCGACAAGCGCGCGATTCACATGTGATGCTAGCCTCCTCCCTGCGTTAGCCGGGGGAGGTGTGCAGGTAGAGGGTGCGATGGCGGCATCTCTGAACGGCAAGATCGCCCTCGTCACCGGTGCTGCTGGCGGGCTCGGTCAGGCCTTTGCGCAGCGGCTGGCGCAGGACGGCGCGAATGTCGTCCTGGTCGATATCAAGCCCTGCGACGAGACCGCGGCGCTGGTGGAAGGCGCCGGCCGCGAGGCGATGAGCGTCATCTGCGATGTCACATCGGAAGAATCCGTTAGCTATCTCGCCGCCGAAGTCGAGATGCGGTTCGGCCGCTGCGATATCCTCGTCAACAATGCCGGCATCTATCCAATCCAGCCGTTCGAGCAGGTGACCTTCGCCGACTGGCGGCGGGTAATGGCGCTCAATCTCGACGCGGTGTTTCTGGTCACCAAGGCGTTTGCGCCCGGCATGAAGCGTCGCGGCTGGGGCCGCATCATCAATCTCTCGTCCTCGACCTTCAACACGGTGGCGTCGGGATACACGCATTACATCGCCAGCAAGGGTGGCGTGGTCGGCTTCACCCGGGCGCTGGCAACGGAGATGGGCAATCATGGCGTCACCGTGAATGCGATCTCGCCGAGTCTGACCCGCACGCCGGGAACCGAGGGCCGCGCCCCGCGCCCGGGCCGCGCCAGCATGGATGAAGAGTTCGAGCAGATCGCAAAGCTGCAGCCGATCCGGCGGGTCCAGATGCCCTCCGATCTTGTGGGCGTCGTGTCGTTTCTGGCGAGCGACGATTCCGCCTTCATGACCGGCCAGACGCTCTATGTCGATGGCGGCATGGTGCGGGTCTGAGGGCGATGAAACCGGCAATGCCGGAAAGGGGCGATGCCCGCACCAGCCGGCTCGCCGTGATGACAGAAAAATTTGACCGCTGAAATTTTGCGCGGAGCGTCAGTGCTTGCGCCACGGGTATGGCACACGAAGGTCGACCGGCGGATCGGACTTCATCGACGGCGCATCATCGACCGGGTCGAGCGCAGCCAGTGCGACACTGACGTCCTCGCTTTCCAGCAATTCTGTCAGGCGTCTGAGAGCCATATCTGTTGATGCGCGCTCGCCGGTATCGCCCAGATGTTCCAGCTCCCGGCGGGCCAGCCGTACTGCTTCGGCCAATGCTATCACGTGGTGCTTCATACGCATGAACTCCCTCGCCGTGTAAATAACGCGGGGGAAACGCCTTCGCAGCGGCGCACACGAAATGTTTATTCGCCGGAGCAGGTGATCCGGCCCTTGAGGACCGTGGTTTTGCCGCTGCCGCCACCCTTCGGCATATCAAATATCGTCAGCGTATAACCGCCGCGAAATTCGAGGTCTTCGGCACCCTTCTTCGGCCAGGCCTCGATCACGATGTCGACATATCCATGCGGCTCGCCGTCACGCTCGCGGTAGATGCGGAGCTTGAGGTTGCGGTTGTCGAGCCATTGCTGGGTGAGATGCTCCTTGCCGAATTCGAGCTTGCGGAAATCAGCCGGCGCGCCGGGTGCGAGAATGTCCAGTTCGCCCTTGAAACTGAAGATGCCGGAGCCCGTCCCGCGGCTGACCCCGGCTTCCACCGCAAACTTGATCGCCTTGTCGGTTGCGTCGCAGCTCAAGCCGCCGCTGGCATGAACGGGAGGCGTGGCAAGACAGAGCAGGCCGACGACGGTACAGGCCCGCACGGCATTATGCCTCATCGGAACAGGCGGTTTGCTCATGAGGCGTTGACCGGTCTTCAGAATAGATGGACGAGGTGAGGGGCGAAAAGGCCAATTCCCATAAAGCCGACGCCAACAACCGCCAGTGCGATCGAAGCATAGGTCAGGAGCATCATCCCGGTAATTACAGTGGCAGAAGCGAGAACGATCGCGATCTGGAAGGCCGCCGATGCCACCTCGTAATGATGGTATTTCGCGAGGGCATCGTCGCGCTTCTTCTGTTCCTCGATGGCGCGCCGCGCGAGTTCGACCGTGCCTTCGCCCTTACCGCCGCCGGCCTCCGGCTCGGAACGATAGCGTGCTGCGGTCTTCTCCCATTCCGCGATCTGTTTCGCCAGAACCGCCTTGCGCGCCTCGTCGGTTGTGGTCGCAAGTTCGGCTTTCATCGCTTCGGATGCGACGATAGTGTTCGTGCGGCGGATGTTCTTGGCCTGGAAGAAATTCCAGAGGTTGGATGCTTCGATCTGGTAGTTGAGCGCCGAGGTTTGCGCGCTCTTTCCGAGGGTCTCGGAAAAGGCCAGGCACAGAGCGATCACCGCGATCAGAAGCGCGATCTTCTTGTTCTGCGACAGCGTGGTCTCGCCATCGCCGCTCCCGTGCTTGTGATGCTCATCCTCATGCTTGATTTCGTGCTCGACCTCGTGCTGGACCGCATGGACGCCGTGGCTCATCGGATCACCCCTCGAAAAACGGAGGCGGACGATGGACTCGCGCGCGCAAATTCGCAAGCGTCCGGAAGGCGGAGGGTGGTGTCATATCAACGTCAAAATGGGTTGCCTTTGCCCGCTTGCTGCATCTTAGGCCGCCTGTGATTACGCCCTCGGGTGGGCCGCGTTGTATGCATCCAGCAGCCGCTCGGTATCCACGGCCGTGTAGATCTGCGTGGTCGAGAGTGAGGCATGGCCCAGCAATTCCTGGATGGCACGCAGGTCGCCGCCGCGCGAGAGCAGATGCGTCGCGAACGAATGGCGAAGTGCGTGCGGCGTCGCGGTATCCGGCAAGCCCAGCGCACCGCGCAGCCGCTCCATGGTGAGCTGGATGATGCGCGGCGAGAGCGGGCCGCCCTTGGCGCCGACAAAGAGCGGGCCGTCGTCCGGCAGGTCATAGGGGCAAAGCGCGATATAATCGCGGATCATGGCGGTCACAGCCGGGAGCACCGGTACCATCCGTGCCTTGTTGCCCTTGCCTGTAACTGTCATCGTATCGCGGCCACCGGGTTCCGGAACATCGCGCAGCTTGAGCGACAGCGCTTCCGCGATACGCAAGCCAGAACCATAAAGCAGCGCCAGCACGGCGGCATCGCGCGCGAAGATCCATGGCTCGCGCTCCTCGCCTGCGCGCAAATCGATGTCGGGGAGGCGCTTCGCCTGCGGGACCGCGAGCGGCTTTGGCAAGGTCTTCGGAATTTTCGGCGCGCGCACCGCATTCAGCGCGCCGACCTTGCCCTTGCCGTTGCGCTCCAGAAAACGCGCGAAGCTGCGCGCACCGGCGAGCTGGCGCATCAGGCTGCGGGCACCAATTCCTTTGGCGCGGCGGGCCGCCATAAAGGCGCGGACATCCTGCGGCGACAATGCGGCGAGATCCGCAAGGGAGGGCTGGCCGCCGAGGTGGTCCGCCATAAATAGGAGGAACTGGATGACGTCGCGGCGGTAGGCCTCGACGGTCTTCGGCGACATCCGTTTCTGGTCGCCGAGAAACGCCAGCCACCGCAGAATTTCTGCGGAAACGTCGGCCGGGAATGGCAGATCATCGTCGCGTTCGGGCATACGATCCTTATCCCATCGCGATCCTTCACCCTTCCTTAAGCCCCCGGAATCGGGTGAGTCTCATTCCCTCATGAACCAGAAGACCGTCGATGTGATCCTGCCGGTCGCGCTCGACCGCGCCTATACCTACCGCGTGCCGGCGGGGATGACGCTCGCCGCGGGCGATATCGTCGCGGTTCCTTTGGGCCCCAGAGACTATGCCGGCGTGGTGTGGGGGGAGGCCGAGCCGCGTCCCGGATTGCACAACAAGCTCAAGGACGTAGACGCGAAACTCGACGTGCCGCCGCTGCCCGCGGAGCTGCGGAATTTCCTCGACTGGGTGGCGGATTACACGCTCGGCGCACGCGGCACCGTGGTCGGCATGGCGCTGCGCATGGGCGCGCAGGGGCCCGCGCGCGAGAAGGTCGGCGTGCGGCTGGCCGGTCCGGCGCCGCAGCGCATGACCACGGCAAGAGCGCGTGTTCTCAAGGTGTTAGCTCAGGACGGCATGGCGCGTGCCAAGAGCGATCTCGCCCAGGAAGCCGGCGTCTCCACCGGCGTGATCGACGGGCTGATCGACGAAGGCACCCTGGAAACGCTGGTCCTGCCGCCCGAGCCGGTCGCCTATCCGCCTGATCCCGCTCACGTTTCGCCCGAGCTGACGGAGGCCCAGGCGAAGGCTGCGGATACGCTCCGCGAGGCCGTCCGCACCGGCGGATTCGCGGCCTTTCTGATCGACGGCGTCACCGGGTCGGGCAAGACCGAGGTCTATTTCGAGGCCGTGGCGGAGAATATTCGTAAAGGACGTCAATCGCTTATCCTGATGCCGGAAATCGCGCTGACGACGCAATTCCTCAACCGCTTCGAGCAGCGGTTCGGCGTGCGGCCCGCGGAGTGGCATTCGCAGCTGCCGCCGCGCAAGCGCGCCCGCACCTATGCGGCGCTCAGTGCTGGTGAAGTCTCGGTCGTGGTCGGCGCGCGCTCGGCGCTGTTTCTGCCATATCCGGATCTTGGTCTGATCATCGTCGATGAGGAGCATGATCCGGCCTACAAGCAGGAAGACGGCGTGCATTATCACGCCCGCGACATGGCGGTGGTGCGCGCCCACAGCGCAAAAATTCCGGTCATCCTGTCGTCGGCAACGCCATCGGTCGAGACCGAGGTCAATGCTCGTAGAAACCGTTATGCTCGGCTGAAATTGCCCGAGCGGTTCGGCGGTCAGCACTTACCGCATATCGAAGCCATTGATATGCGCACCGAAGGCCCGCCGCGCGGACGCTTCATCGCGCCGAGGCTCGCAGAAGCCATCAAGCTCGCCCTGGAGAAGAAGGAGCAGGCGCTTCTGTTCCTGAACCGGCGCGGTTACGCCCCGCTGACGCTCTGCCGCTCCTGCGGCTACCGGCTCGCCTGCGGCAATTGCGACGCCTGGCTGGTGGATCACCGGTTCAAGCGGCGGCTGGTCTGCCACCATTGCGGCTTCTCGATGCCGCAGCCGAAGACCTGCCCGCAATGCAACGCGGTGGACTCGTTCGCAGCCGTAGGTCCCGGCGTCGAGCGGCTGCAGGAAGAGGCCGCGGCTCTGTTTCCGGATGCGCGCACCATCGTGCTCTCCAGCGATCTTCTTGAATCGGTCGAGCGGCTGCGCGAAGAGCTCGACGGCGTCGCGGAAGGAAAGTTCGACATCATCATCGGCACCCAGCTCGTGGCCAAGGGCCATCACTTCCCGAAGCTCAATCTCGTCGGCATCGTCGATGCCGATCTCGGCCTTGCGAATGGCGATCCGCGCGCGGCGGAGCGAAGCTTCCAGCTTCTGCATCAGGTGGCGGGGCGCGCCGGCCGCGAGGCCGGGCAGGGCCAGGGCTTCCTGCAGACGCATCAGCCCGAGCATCCGGTGATGCGCGCGCTGATTTCCGGCAACCGCGATGCGTTCTACGACACCGAGATCGCGCAGCGCGAGGCGACCTCTTATCCGCCATTCGGCCGGCTCGCCGCGCTGATCGTGTCCGGCGCAGACAAGCACGAGACCGAAAGCTTTGCGAAGAAGCTCGCGGCGGCCTCACCGCTCGACGACAATGTCCGCGTGCTGGGCCCTGCAGAAGCGCCGCTTGCGGTGGTGCGCGGGCGTTATCGCTTTCGCCTGCTCGTCAAGTCGCCGCGCAATTTCGATCTGTCGTATTATGTGCGCGGCTGGCTGGAGCACGCGCCCAAGCCGCGGGGGAGTCTGAAGCTGGAAGTCGATATCGATCCGCAGAGTTTTTATTAGGTGTCGCGCACAGAGTTTAATCCTGAACTTTCTGAACTTAGGGCCGCTCCGATGAGTGATTTGCGCCAACTGGACATCATTACGGTGGACGACCTCTTTATTAAAGAGGGCTATGTACTGAATTTCTCAGATCGGACGTACTCCGCGTTTTTCAGAGAGGAGATAGGCGCTAATATTGACGATCCAAAATTCTCGATTGAAGGCCGATCAAAGGGGAAGCGGCTGCGATACTTTCTCCGCACTGTGGACAATGCTCTTGCTGTTAAAGCCTTAAAGGCATTGTGGGAGTATCGAGAGTTGCTACGAGTCCGCAACAAAGAGGAAGAGAAAATTGGAAATGCTCGGGCGCGTTTTGACGCGCTGCTTGAACGTCTTGGCGAGAAACCGGCATTCGTCGCTGAGAAGTCAGAGATGGTGGAGACAACAAAGTACGACAGCCAAGTGTACAGAGCCTTGCAAGACAATTTAATCGAGCTTGGGAAATTGAACTCTCATCCTCGCGGATACGCATTTGAAAAGTACCTCAAAGAAGTATTCGACATATTCAAACTGGAGGCAAGGGCTCCGTTCCGCCTAGTGGGCGAACAAATCGATGGCAGCTTTGTTGTGAATCATGAAACCTACTTGCTTGAAGCCAAATGGCAAAACCAACTGACAGGGTCAGCCGAGTTGCATGCTTTTCACGGAAAATTGGAGCAAAAGGCGGCATGGGCACGGGGTTTGTTCATCAGCTATACAGGCTTTTCGGAGGTCGGACTTCAGGCATTCGGTCGAGGTAAGCGAGTTGTTTGCCTTGACGGTGCCGATTTGGCCGAGGCTTTTGCAAGGGAGATATCGCTCTCCGAAGTTCTGCAGCGCAAGGTGAGGCGGGCTGCCGAGACGGGAGCAGCGCTTGTGCGGGTTCGTGATCTTTTTTAATCTAGCCAAAAGCGAATGATGAAACTGCATTACTATCCAGAGACGGACAGTCTCTATTTCGAGCTGAAATCAGCTCACAGCACGCAGACGCGCGAGATTGTCGAGGGTCTTGTGGTCGACCTTGATGCAAATGGCGACGTGGTTGGGTTCGACATCGACCGTGCCTCTCACAAGCTCGACCTTTCCAAGGTGGAAACGGTAGCGCTTCCGCCGATTCGGGCGGCGGAGTAGAGCGAAGCTGGCTCTGTGGTCCCGATCACCTCTCCCCCTTCGCCCGAAAGCCCATCGCGGCTTCCTGCGCGGCCTTGATCTCCGCCGGTGTCAGACGTCCGCGGATCTCCGCCATCAGCTTCAGCACTTCGTTGCGTGCGGACTCGCTCAACTGCGCGCTTTGCGATGCGATCAGCGCCCAGGTGTAGGCCGCGCTGGCATCCGCCGGGATCGCGAGGCCGTAGAGATACTGCGTCGCCAGCATGAACTGCGCTTCGGCATGGCCCTGCGCCGCGGCGCGCTTCCACCATGCGATGGCCTCGGCGGTATCCGGCGGAACCTTCGTGAAGAGATAGAACGCCAGCAGCGCCTGTGCCTGCGGGTCGAATTGTTCGGCGCCCGCGCGCGCGATGGCCATGGCGCGGCCGGAATCGCCGCTGCGATAGGCGGCCTCTGCGTCGGCGATGGACGCATCCCCGACGGACGCGGTCTGCGCGCGCGAGGCGCTGCCGCCGGGCGCAATGGTGGCGGCGATCAGGGCGATGATGAGGATTCGGCGCATGAGCCATCCTTGCATGGTTCCATGGCCGATATTCGTCCGAGCCTGTCGGCTGCGGCCGAATTCGGATAGAAACAGGGCGGTTACAGGTTCCGCACCTCACCACAATCGCGGATGGCCGGCGTCCCGATGTCATCTCTCATCCCGAGACCGGCCCTCCGTCCGGTGGCCGCCGCGATCCTCGCTCTTGTGCTCGCCCTGCTCGCCGGATGCAGCAGCGCGGTCATAGACCAGAACGCCACCGCTGTGCCGCGCGCGCCAGCGGGCAGCGTGCAGGGCCACGTTTATCTCCTGCGCGGCCTGGCCGGCGAGGTGTTCTCGCTCGGCTTCTACGATCTTGCGGCGCGCATCAGGGAGCGCGGCATCGAGGCGAGCGTGCACAGCATGTATGCGCCCGGCAATCTCGCCGGCGAGATCGTCGAGACATACCGGCGCGCGCCGGCGCCGATCGTGCTAATCGGGCATTCGTCCGGCGCCGATGTCGCGATTGCGATTGCGGAAAGGCTGCGCGCGTCGAACATTCCGGTCGCGATCATGTTCGGCTTC
The DNA here is from genome assembly GCA_049324435.1 of Pseudomonadota bacterium. Lineage (GTDB taxonomy): Bacteria > Pseudomonadota > Alphaproteobacteria > Rhizobiales > Xanthobacteraceae > Pseudorhodoplanes. Next base: position 33,500 of record JBMOOQ010000023.1, on the reverse strand, counting down.
GATCCGACGCCGATCGCAGGCCGCGTGCCCGGCAATGTCGATCTTTTCATCAATCTCTATCAGAAGACCAACCTGATCGGCGGCGGCGAGGCGCGTGCGGCGAGCGGCTTTCGCGGCCGCATCGTCAATGTCGATCTGCGCGAGCGGCGCGAGATCATCCATATCACGCTCGACAAGTCGCCGGTCATCCATGCGCTGGTCGCCGACAAGATCGTAGCAGTGCTGCGCGGCCCGGCGCAGCCGCCACCCGCAGCGTCGCGTGTTCGCAGGGACACGCGCGGCGCGGCGCCCGCGGATTATGTCGTGCCGCTGACCATGCGCTACGTCGTGCCGCCGGGCGTACCGATCGTGCTGTGGGACAGCGCGGTGCGCGAGAGACTTGGCGCAGGCGAGACGCTGGAGGCTTTCGCTGCGCGGATGAATGCGCCGGCCTGGGCGATCGCGAGCATCAATAACGTCAATGCTGCAGAACCGCCGGCGCCGGGCACCGCTCTGCTGGTGCCGCGCAGCAGCGCCGATGCGGGGCGGTGAACGGCATGGCGAACAAGTCGGGGGGCAACCGCCTGCGTAAGCCCGACGGCATCCGGCATCACGCCGCGCGCTTGCCCCCGGCGCTCTCCAGCGCCTTCTCGACCGTTGCGACATAACGCACCGAACGGCCGCGCAGGCCGGGTAATCCGAACGAGCGTCGCACGTCGGGCCGCACACCCGCGAAATAGACTTTGGTATGCGCCTTGTGCAGGCGCTGCACGAAACGTTCGAGCGCGGCCGCCGCAGTGATGTCGATGAATGGCACGTCGGTGAAATCGAGGATGAACACGCGCGGCGGATTGACCACACGATCGAGGATCAGGTTCACCCGCGCGGTGGCGCCGAAGAAGAATGCGCCGCTGATGCGGTACACCATGACGTCGCCGGGCATCATCCGGCCGCGATAGGCGGGCCGCCCGTTCTCGTCGTCGGCGACGTCGTCGCTGACCATCTTGGCGCCGCCCTGCACGTCGATCGCTTCGGCCATGCGATGCATGAACAGGAACGAGCCGAGGATTACGCCGACGCCGATGCCGGTCAGCAGATCGACGAACACCGTGAGCAGGAAGCTCGACAGCAGCACAACAGCGTCGGCGACCGAGGTGCGCAGCAGCAGGCCGAACTCGGCCTTGTCCGCCATGCCCCACGCCACGACAACGAGCACGCCGGCCAGCGCGGCCAGCGGGATATAGGCGACCAGCGGCATCGCGACGAGCACGAAGACCAGGAGATAAAGCGAGTGCATCATGCCGGCGACCGGACCGCGTGCACCGGCGCGGATATTGGTGGCCGTGCGCGCGATTGTGCCCGTCACCGGCATGCCGCCGCTGACCGCAGCGGCGACATTGCCGACGCCCTGAGCAACCAGTTCGCTGTTCGACCGGTGGCGGCGTCCCGACATGCCGTCGGCAACGACGGCCGAGAGCAGCGATTCGATGGCGCCGAGGATGGCGATGGCGAAGGCATCCGGCGCGACCGCCCGGATTTTCTCGATGCTGAATGTGGGAAGGGCCGGTGCCGGCATGCCGGACTGGATTGTGCCGAAGCGCGAGCCGATGGTCTCAACGTTCAGGCCGAAGACATAGGTGATGAGCGTTGCTGCGACGACCGCGATCAGCAGCGTCGGCCAGTTCGGCCGCCATCGTTTCAGGATCACGATGGCCGCGACCGAGAAGACCGAGAGGCCGACCGTGACCGGATTGACGGTGCCGAGCGCGTGCCAGATCGCCTCGACCTTATGCAGGGTCTCCGGCGGCTCGTTCGTGAGTTTCAGTCCGAACAGGTCGCGGATCTGGGTGATCAGGATGATGAGGGCGATGCCCGCGGTGAAGCCGACCGTGACCGGATAGGGGATATACTTAATGTAGGTGCCGAGCCGCAGGAAGCCGATGACGAGCAGCAGCAGCCCGGCCATCAGGGTTGCCAGCATCAGGCCGTCATAGCCGTGGCGCTGCACGGTGAGCGCGACCAGCCCGATAAAGGCTGCGGCCGGCCCGCCGATCTGGAAGCGGCTGCCGCCGAGGAGCGAAATCACAAAGCCGCCGACGATGGCGGCGTAGAGGCCGCGCTCCGGGCTCAGGCCGGCGCCGATGGCGATCGCCATGGACAGCGGCAGGGCGACGATGGCGACGGTGAGCCCAGCCAGTGCGTCGGCGCGCAGGCCGTCGAGCCCATAGCCCTCGCGAAACACCGTGATCAGCTTGGGGGTGAAGAGGTCGGCAAAAGTGGGCTCACGATGGCCCGCGCGCGCGGTCGCGTCCATTCCCATCCTCGCATGGCGGAATCGGCAGATTTATAGCAAATGTGCCGGCGATTTCGATGCGCGTCTTTGCGGCGGCTCAATTGCGCTGGGCGCGATCCGGTGTCTCCGGTTGGGCAGGGCCGTCCCTGCCGGGCCGGTCGCGGCGGCCGTCCTCGCTGCCTCAGATAGCATCTTGGCCGCTCTCGGCAACAGCATGCCCGGCTTGCGACGAAAGGCGCCGGAAAAGGCGCCTTTTTTGGGTCGATTCCGCACTTTCCCCATGTTGCACCGCCGTCTTTGCCGTGTTAGCAACCGCCACGTTTTTTCAAGGGCTCCGGGGCCTCCCGTGACGTCCGGCGAAACCGGAATTTCCTACTAATTCCAATGGCTTGGCCCGCGCAAAGGCGACGGCGTCAGGCTTGCGGACAGCACGCGCGCTAAAAAGGTCAATGGCAAGCGAACAACCGATTGTTGCCGGCGTTGCGGGGCGCTACGCCACCGCTTTGTTTGAGCTCGCACTTGAGGACAAGGTCCTCGACAAGGTCCGGGCCGACCTCGACCGGTTCGATGAGATGATCGCCGCGAGCGACGACCTGAAGCGCCTGGTGCGCAGCCCGGTCTTCACCGCCGACGAGCAGGTCAAGGCGCTGGCGCCGATCCTGCAGAAGGCCGGCATCGACGGCATTGCCGGAAACTTCGTGAAGCTGGTGGCGTCGAACCGCCGGCTGTTCGCGCTGCCGCAGATCGTCAAGGCGTTCCGCGCGCTGGTGGCGAAGCACAAGGGTGAGGTCACGGCCAGCGTGACGGTCGCCGAACAGCTGTCCGAGGCGCATCTGAAGTCGCTCAAGGATGCGCTCAACACCGTGACGGGCAAGGATGTGGACCTGCAGATTCGGGTCGATCCGTCGATCATCGGCGGGCTTGTGGTCAAGCTCGGCAGCCGCATGGTCGATTCCTCGCTCCGCACCAAACTCAATTCGATCAAGACCGCCATGAAAGAGGCTCGCTGATGGACATCCGCGCCGCAGAAATCTCCGCGATCCTGAAGGATCAGATCAAGAATTTCGGTCAGGAGGCGGAAGTCTCCGAAGTCGGCCAGGTGCTCTCCGTCGGTGACGGTATCGCCCGCGTCTACGGCCTCGACAACGTTCAGGCCGGCGAGATGGTGGAGTTCGAGAACGGCACGCGCGGCATGGCGCTGAATCTCGAAAGCGATAATGTCGGTATCGTTATTTTCGGCGCCGACCGCGAGATCAAGGAAGGCCAGACCGTCAAGCGCACCCGCTCGATTGTGGACGCGCCGGTCGGCAAGGGTCTGCTCGGCCGCGTGGTCGATGCGCTCGGTAATCCGATCGACGGCAAGGGTCCGATCAAGGCCGAGAAGCGCATGCGCGTGGACGTCAAGGCGCCCGGCATCATCCCGCGCAAGTCGGTGCATGAGCCGATGGCGACGGGCCTCAAGGCGGTGGACGCGCTGATCCCGATCGGCCGCGGCCAGCGCGAATTGATCATCGGCGACCGCCAGACCGGCAAGACCGCGATCGCGCTCGACACCATTCTGAACCAGAAGCCGCTCAACGCCACCGGCGACGAGAAAATCAAGCTGTATTGCGTCTATGTCGCGGTCGGCCAGAAGCGCTCCACCGTCGCGCAGTTCGTGAAGGTGCTGGAAGAGCAGGGCGCGCTCGACTATTCGATCGTGGTTGCCGCGACCGCATCCGATCCCGCGCCGATGCAGTTTCTGGCGCCGTTCACCGGCTGCACCATGGGCGAGTATTTCCGCGACAACGGCATGCACGCCGTGATCATCTATGACGACCTGTCGAAGCAGGCCGTCGCCTATCGCCAGATGTCGCTGCTCCTTCGCCGTCCGCCCGGCCGCGAAGCCTATCCGGGCGACGTGTTCTATCTGCATTCGCGTCTGCTGGAGCGTGCCGCGAAGCTGAACGACGACAACGGCGCCGGTTCGCTCACCGCCCTGCCGGTGATCGAGACCCAGGCCAATGACGTGTCGGCCTATATTCCGACCAACGTGATTTCCATCACCGACGGCCAGATCTTTCTTGAAACCGACCTGTTCTATCAGGGCATCCGTCCGGCGGTGAACGTCGGTCTGTCGGTGTCGCGCGTCGGCTCCTCGGCGCAGACCAAGGCGATGAAGAAGGTCGCCGGCAAGATCAAGGGCGAGCTCGCGCAATACCGCGAAATGGCGGCGTTCGCGCAGTTCGGCTCCGACCTCGACGCCACCACGCAGCGCCTGCTCAACCGCGGCGCGCGCCTGACCGAGCTTCTCAAGCAGCCGCAATTCTCGCCGCTGAAGATGGAAGAGCAGGTCTGCGTGATCTGGGCCGGCACCAACGGCTATCTCGATCCGCTGCCGGTATCGAAGGTGAGGGAATTCGAGGCCGGCCTGCTGGCACTTCTGCGCAGCAAGCATGAAGGCCTGCTCAACAAGATTCGCGACACCCGCGATCTGGACGATGCCACGGCCGCCGAACTCAAGGGCGTGGTCGACGGTTACGCGAAGTCGTTTGCGTGATGTCTCTTAACCTCCCCCTTGCGGGGGAGGTCGGCGAGCGAAGCTCGCCGGGAGGGGGGGTAAGTCGCAGGTCTTGCATTTGCCGCTGACCCCGCTCTCTGATCCTTCCCCGCATGGGGGAGGAAATCGGCCGGAGCAAGGTTTTAGGTTCGAGACGAAATGGCCAGCCTCAAAGATATGCGCGTGCGCATCGCCGCAACCAAGGCGACGCAGAAGATCACCAAGGCGATGCAGATGGTGGCCGCGTCCAAACTGCGGCGCGCGCAGGCCGCCGCGGAAGCCGCGCGGCCGTTCGCCGAGCGCATGGAGAAGGCGCTGGGCAACATCGCATCCAGCGTGACCGATCTGAATTCGGCGCCCGCGCTGCTCGCCGGTACCGGCAAGCAGGACGTGCATCTTCTCGTCGTCTGCACTGCCGAACGCGGGCTTTGCGGCCCGTTCAATTCGGCGATCGTGCGTCTGGCGCGCGAGAAGATCGCGCAGCTCACCAGCGAAGGCAAGCAGGTCAAGATCCTGTGCGTCGGCCGCAAGGGCTACGAGCAGCTGCGCCGCAACTACGACAAGCTGATTGTCGAGCTGATCGAGTTGCGCGGCGTAAAGAATGTCGGCTTCGTGAACGCCGAAGAGATCGCCAGGAACATCGTGACCCGCTTCGAGAATGGCGAGTTCGATGTGGCAACGCTGTTCTTCTCGCGATTCAAATCGGTGATCGCGCAGATTCCGACTGCGTTGCAGATCATTCCGCCTGTGTTCGAAGCCAAGTCCTCGAACGGCATCGATGCATCCTACGAGTACGAACCCGACGAGGGCGAGATTCTCGCCGAGCTGTTGCCGCGCAATCTCGCGGTGCAGGTGTTCCGCGCGCTCCTGGAGAACGCGGCTTCCGAACAGGGTGCGCGCATGACCGCGATGGACAACGCCACCCGAAATGCCGGCGACATGATCCGCCGCCAAACCATCACCTATAACCGCACACGCCAGGCGATGATCACGAAAGAGCTGATCGAAATCATCTCCGGCGCCGAGGCGCTCTGACATACGATTGTAGCGAGGACGAGCAATGGCCACAGCCACCGCAGGCAAACCCAACAAGACCGGCAAGATTACCCAGGTGATCGGCGCGGTCGTGGACGTGCAGTTCGACGATCATCTGCCGGCCATCCTGAACGCGCTGGAAACCGACAATAACGGCCAGCGCCTTGTGCTCGAAGTGGCGCAGCATCTCGGTGAGAACACCGTCCGCACCATCGCGATGGACACCACCGAAGGCCTGGTGCGCGGTCACGACGTGCAGGATACCGGTCAGCCGATCGAGGTGCCGGTGGGCGAAGGCACGCTCGGCCGCATCATGAACGTGGTCGGCGACCCGGTCGACGAGGCCGGACCGATCAAGGCCGAAGCCAAGCGCGCCATCCATCAGGAAGCGCCGGCCTATACCGAGCAGTCGACCGAAGCCGAGATTCTCGTCACCGGCATCAAGGTCGTGGACCTGCTCGCTCCTTACGCCAAGGGCGGCAAGATCGGCCTGTTCGGCGGCGCCGGCGTCGGCAAGACCGTGCTTATTCAGGAACTGATCAATAACGTCGCCAAGGCGCATGGCGGTTATTCGGTGTTCGCCGGTGTCGGCGAGCGCACGCGCGAGGGCAACGACCTTTATCACGAATTCATCGAATCGGGCGTCAACAAGAAGGGCGGCGGGCAGGGCTCCAAGTGCGCCCTCGTGTACGGTCAGATGAACGAGCCGCCCGGAGCGCGCGCCCGCGTCGGCCTGACCGGCCTGACCGTCGCCGAGCACTTCCGCGACCAGGGTCAGGACGTGCTGTTCTTCGTCGACAACATTTTCCGTTTCACGCAGGCCGGTTCGGAAGTGTCGGCGCTGCTCGGACGTATTCCGTCCGCGGTGGGCTACCAGCCGACGCTCGCGACCGACATGGGCGCGCTGCAGGAGCGCATCACCACCACAACCAAGGGATCGGTCACCTCGGTGCAGGCGATCTATGTGCCGGCGGACGACCTGACCGACCCGGCGCCGGCGACCTCGTTCGCGCATCTTGACGCGACCACCGTGCTGTCGCGCTCGATCGCCGAAAAGGGCATCTATCCGGCGGTCGACCCGCTCGATTCGACCTCGCGTATGCTGCAGCCGCTTGTGGTCGGCGAGGAGCATTACAACGTGTCGCGTCAGGTCCAGCAGATTCTCCAACGCTACAAGGCGCTGCAGGACATCATTGCCATTCTCGGCATGGACGAACTGTCCGAAGAGGACAAGCTGACAGTGGCGCGCGCCCGCAAGATCGAGCGCTTCCTGTCGCAGCCGTTCCATGTCGCGGAAGTGTTCACCGGCTCACCCGGCAAGTTCGTCGAGCTTGCCGATACCATCAAGGGCTTCAAGGGACTCTGCGAAGGCAAGTACGATTACCTGCCGGAGGCGGCTTTCTACATGGTCGGCACCATCGAAGAGGCTGTGGAGAAGGGCAAGCGCCTCGCGGCGGAAGCGGCGTAGTCAGGCGAAATAGCGAATAGGGAGTAGCGAATAGAAGACAGCAATTCGAACGGCAGAAAACCATTCGCTATTCGCTACTCGCTATTCGCTAAATCACAATGGCCACCTTTCATTTCGATCTCGTCTCCCCCGAACGGATCCTGCTCTCTGGCGAAGTCGAGCAGGTCGACGTTCCGGGATCTGAAGGCTATTTCGGCGTGCTTGCAGGCCATGCGCCGATGGTCACGACATTGCGCCCTGGTATCCTCACGATCCGGCGTGCAGGCAGCGAAGAGAGGATCGTGATTCTGGGCGGTTTTGCCGAAGTGTCGCCATCGGGTCTGACGGTCCTTGCCGACAATGCCGCGACGGTTGCGGAGTTCGACCGCGCGCTGCTCGCTGAGCACATCAAGGCCGCAGAGCAGAAGATCGCGAAGGGGAGCGCGACCGAGGCGGTCGACAAGGAGATCGCACGGCTCGATCACTTCAAGGCGCTGGATTATCACCTGCAAGGCACCGCGATGCATTGAGCGCGCGGCGGTTCGCCGGAGATGCAAGAAGCCGGGCGGCGATGCCCGGCTTTTTCTTTGCGGCTATGCCGCCGGCAGTTTTGCCGGCAGCGTTGCGCCTTCGACGGTGGCGTGCAGGTGCTTGACCAGCGCGTCGTCGAGATTGAGCCGTGCTGCGAGCAGGCCCAGATAGGCGCGCTCCGAGGGATTATCGATATCGATCGCGAGGAGGGATGCGGTGTAGATGCTCGCCGCCTCTTCCGGACAGCGCGCCGCGCCGGCGACCGCATCGACATCGAGCGGCTTGCGCAGCTCGTCCATCACGAAAGCCTTGTCGTCGGTGTCGAGCGGCAACTTGTCCATCTCGGCGAAAATCGCGGCCTGCTCCTTTGCGTCAATATGGCCGTCGGCCTTGGCGGCTGCGATCATCGCGCGCAGCAGATGGCGGCCGAGCGATTGCTGCTCGGCTTCCTGCGCGGGCGCAAAGGGCGTGTCGGCCGGTGGCGCTGGAAGCGGTGATGGGCCGGCCACCGGAACGGTGGATTGCGTGACGGTCTTTCCGGTCTGCCAGTCGCGATAGGCCTTGTAGGCCAGTGCGCCAACCACGGCCATGCCGCCGAGCTGCAGTGCTGTTCCGGCCATCTTGCGTCCGGACTTCGAGCCCATCAGCAACGCCGCAAGTCCGCCTGCAACGGCGCCGCCGCCAATACCGCCGAGATTGCCGCCGAGCACGTTGCCGAGGCCTCCGGCAATACCGCCGAGCCCGCCCTGAGGCATTTGCGGTGCGGCAAAGCCGCCGCGTCCCTGGACCTGCGGCAGGTTCCCCTGGGAAGGCGCACCGAGAAATTGGTCGAGCAGGCGCTTGGCATCAAACATGGTCGGCATCGTCTCCTGTTGCGCTGGAGAGCTAGGAATGCCGGGTGCCAACGTCATGGCGCCAGGATGCGGCGAAACGTCCCGCACCGGCGCGTTCGGTTACGCGAAACGGGAAAACTCGCGCACCACGATTTCATAGACCGGGCGCTTGAACGGAATGATGAGGCCGGGAAGATTACGCATCGGCTCCCACCGCCATTCGACGAATTCCGGCTTGTGGCCGCCGGCGGGATTGAGAATGTTGATTTCCCGGTCGTTGCCGGTGAAGCGGAACGCGAACCATTTCTGCTTCTGGCCGCGATATTTTCCTTTCCAGGCGCGGCCCGCGATCTGCCGCGGAATGTCGTAGGAGAGCCACTCGTCGATCTCGCCGAGTTTCGTCACCGAGCGGATGCTGGTTTCTTCCTGCAATTCACGCAAGGCCGCTGCGTAAAGGTCTTCGCCCTCGTCCACGCCACCTTGCGGCATCTGCCAGCTATGGATCGCGTCGACATGTTCCGGGCCGCCGCAGCGGCGGCCGATGAAGACGTTGCCGTCGCGATTGAGCACCATCATGCCGACGCAGGCGCGATAGGGGAGATCGTCGTACCGGTCTTTTGTCATGCCCAATTGTGCGCCGGGCCGCGCGCTCATTGCAAGATCGCGAGCACGTGCCTGTATTACGTCGAGCGAGGACGAACCGCGGCGGCGGTGATCGGAACCAGCACGATGCCGCGCGACTGGGCCGATTTCGCCCATTTGGCGATGCGGTCGATGCTCGCCGGAAGCGCCGACGAATAGCCGACCACGACCACGCCGCTCCGCGCCAGCGATTCGAGACGTTTCAGCGCGTTGTCGATCTCGGCCGCGCTCGGCACCGCATCGATCGCGACTTCGGCCTTCGCGTAAGGCAGTTTGTTCGCGCCGGCGATCTGACCGGCCTGGCTGCGCGGCGAGGAACCATCGTCGACATAGATCAGGCCGCGTTTGGATAATTCGCGCAGCACAGGCGCCAGCGCATTTTCCGATGCGGTGAAGCGCGCGCCCATGAAATTGATGATGCCGACATAGCCTTGGAAGCGGCTGAACAGCCAGTGCAGCCGATCGACATTCTGCTCGGCGGACAGCGACGACAAAAGCGTCTGCGGTCCCGGATCGTTGTCCGGATAATCGTGCGGTTCCATCGGAACCTGCAGCAGCACTTCGTGTCCCTTCTCGCGTGCCTGCGCGACCAGCGTGTCGAGATCGTTGCCATAGGGCGTGAAGGCGAGACTGACGGCGCCGGGCAATTTCGAGAGAGCATTGGCGGTGGTCGTCGCGCTCACGCCCAGTCCGCCGACCACGATCGCGATCTGGAACTCGCCGGCGCCCGGCTTTTCCTTGCGCGCATACACATCCGAGGGCCGGACGCCGTCCGAACCGATCCGCGGGATTTGTCCATGGCGCGTATTTTCGAGCAGCCGCGGATCACCGGTGGCGCGTGAGCTCCCCGACGAGGTACCGATCACCACCTCCTGGCGCTTGCCTGTCATGCCGTCGATAATGTTGACGGTTTGCGCTCCGGGCGGCGGCGCGGTCTTTTCGGGCACGGCCGGAGCCGCAGGCTGGCCTTGCGGTGCTTCGGCCTTTTGCACGGGCGGGATCGGCGCCTGCGCCTGGGGTTCGCCGCCCATGGGATCGCGCACCACCGATGCCCACAGCACAAAGATGGCCAGCGCAAGCGCGAGCAGCCCGGCGAGGCCCTGGGTTGCCAATCGTGCGATCGGAAGCCGGCGCTTGGGGGCCGGGCCCTGGCCGAGAGGTGCGTTCAGTTCATCCACGGCGGCGATGCCCGGGATTCGCGAATCATCGCGCGACTCTAGCACGGAGTGGATTTGGCCGGTCCGCGCAAACGAAAGGGGCGGCTGTCACGCCGCCCCTCCGCCATCCTTTGCTGCTTCGAGAATTACCGTTTCGGAGCCTCGGCCCGCTTGGCGCTCGGCGGGAAGGCCGAGTTGGTGACGGTGCCGCGCAGCAGGTCCACCGCCATCTTCAGCGCCTTGTCGTCCTTGGGATCCGGCGGAATGTAGGACTGCGAGCCGGTCTGCTCGTCACCTTCGGCCTTCAGATGGCCGCGCAGCGAGGACTCGCCCTTGGAATCCGCTCGCGCCTTCATGTCCTCCGGCACGTCCTGCAGCACCTCGATATCCGGGGTGATGCCCTTGGCCTGGATCGATTTGCCGGACGGCGTGTAATAGCGCGCCGTGGTCAGCCGTAGCGCACCGTTGCCGGCGCCGAGCGGGATGATGGTCTGCACCGACCCCTTGCCGAAGGAGCGGGTGCCGAGCACGGTCGCCCGCTTGTGGTCCTGCAGCGCGCCAGCCACGATTTCGGAGGCGGAAGCCGAGCCGCCATTGATCAGCACGATGATCGGCTTGCCCTTGGTCAGGTCGCCGGCGCGCGCGTTAAAGCGCTGGGTCTCTTCGACATTGCGGCCGCGGGTCGAAACGATCTCGCCGCGATCGAGGAAGATGTCGGAGACCGAGATGGCTTGATCGAGCAGGCCGCCCGGGTTGTTGCGCAGGTCGATAATGAAACCCTTCAGTTTGTCGGCCGGGATCTGGGAGGACAGATCGCCGATCATTTTCTTCACGCCTTCGGTGGTCTGCTCGTTGAATTGCGTGATGCGGATATAGGCGACGTCGTCGCCTTCCTGACGCGAGCGCACTGAACGCACGCGAATAATGTCGCGCGTGATTGCGATGTCGAGCGGCTTCTCGGCGCCCTTGCGCATGACGCGCAGCTTGATCTTGGTGTTGACCGGTCCGCGCATCTTTTCGACAGCCTGATTCAGGGTGAGACCCTGCACCGCCTCGTCGTCGAGATGAGTGATGATGTCGTTTGCCAGAATGCCGGCCTTGGCGGCGGGCGTGTCGTCGATCGGTGCGACGACCTTCACGAGACCGTCTTCCATCGTGACTTCGATGCCAAGCCCGCCGAATTCACCGCGAGTCTGAATCTGCATGTCACGGAAGCTCTTGCCGTCCATGTAGCTCGAATGCGGATCGAGGCCGGCGAGCATGCCGTTGATTGCGGTTTCGACGAGCTTGGCGTCGTCCGGCTTCTCGACATAGTCGGAGCGGACACGCTCGAACACATCACCGAACAGGTTGAGATTGCGATAGGTATCTGCGGACGCAGCCGCGCGTGCGCTCATGCCCGAAAACACCGAGCGGGGTTGCACCGCGACCAGCGTGAGTGCTGCGCCCGTGGCGGCACCCACCAGTACCAGGAATGTCTTGCGCATCATCCGCGGACCTTCTCACTTTCTTTCTTGGCCCACCACGGGCCGGAATCGACGGGGGTACCGTCCTTGCGAAATTCGACGTAAAGCACCGGTTGGCTGGTCCCCATCGAGGAAGCGGCCGCCACCTGAGTTGTCCCGCTGCCCATCACAGCGACTGGTTCGCCCGTCAGCACGAACTGGCCGATTTCGACGGAAATCCGATCCATTCCCGCGAGGACGATATGATACCCGCCGCCGGCATTCAGGATCAAGAGTTGCCCATAGGAGCGAAACGGTCCGGCATAGACGACCCAGCCGTCGCATGGCGACGTCACCTGTGCGCCGGGACGTGTGGCGACCGAGATGCCGCGCTCCGAACCGCCGAGGCCGTCTGCGGCCCCGAAATCGCGGATTTTGACCCCGTTAACCGGCATACGTAGAGTTCCACGGGTCGAGGCAAATGCGATCGCCGGTGACAGACGTCCGGGATCGTTGAGCGCAACAAGCGCCGGCGGCGTCGCGTTTTTTTGATCGGTCTCGGGCGTGCTTCGTGCTGCGCGAGCCGCATTGTCGAGGCCCTGCTCAAGCCGCGTTACGAGATCCTGCAACGTCTCCGCCTGGCGCGCGAGCATGCCTGCCTGCGCACGGCTCTGTTCAAGCGCGCGCTCGGACTCGGCCTGCTGCTTCTGCCGCTCCTCGATCAGGAGTGTCATCCGCCGCTGATTGTCCGATAGCGTTTTCAGATCGGCCGAGAGCGTCGTCCGTTCTTTGGCAATCGACATCCGCAGATTTTGCAGGGCGCGAAGATCGGCGGCCACTTTTTCAGCGCGCTCGCGCAATTCCGGGACAACGGCACCAAGGACAATGGCGCTGCGAAGAGCCGTGGCAGCGTCGTCCGGGCTGACAAGCAAGGCCGGCGGTGGCCGGCGGCCCATCCGCTGCAGTGCCGCCAGAACTTCGGCAATCGTGCTGCGCCGCTCACTCAAGGAATTGCGCAATGCCAGCTCCTGCTCCTCCAGAGGAGCGAGACGGCCTTCGGTTGCGGCCAGCCGCGCCTCGACCTCGCGCAGGCGTGCCGCTGTTCCGATCAGATCCGTGTTGAGTTTGCGGCGGTCTTGGCCAAGTGCTGCGATTTCGGCGCGCAGCTTCGCCTCGGTTTCGGCGGCACGCTGCTGCTCGGCACGGATTGCGGCGAGTTCCTGGCCGCGGGCCTTCAGAATATCATTGTCGAGCCCGCCACTGGGATCCGGCCTGACCGGCGCCGTCTGGGCAAAACCTTCCGGCGCTCCCAGCACCGCCGCGGCAAAAAAGGCGCCCGCCGCCACAATCGGGCGGAATCCAGCCGAGGTCCTGCGGAGCGCGTTCATTCAGCTCGCTTGTGCCGTCGAATCACGGCCATCTTATGCCTTCGGAGGCCCATCTCGACGCCCTATTCCCGGTGATATGGGTGGCCGGACAGGATTGTCACGGCCCGATACAGCTGTTCCAAAAGCATGATCCGGACCAATTGATGGGGCCAGGTCGCCTGTCCGAAATTTAATGTGAGCCGGGCTTTGTCGCGCAGGGCTTCCGACAGCCCGTCCGCGCCGCCGATCACGAAGGCCGTGACTTGCTGCCCGGCATCGCGCCAGCGGCCGAGCTGGCCGGCAAAGGCCGCACTCGACAGCCCCTCCCCACGCTCGTCGAGCAGCACAATCGCTGCGCCGTCCGGAATCACATTGGCAATGGCGATGGATTCCTCGAGCTTGCGGCGCTCGGCTTCAGGCGCCCGGCTCTCGCGAATTTCGACGATTTCAATTGAGCGGATGCCGATAGCACGGCCCGCCTGCGCAGCGCGCTTCAGATAGCGGTCGGCCAGATCCGCCTCCGCGCCCTTCTTCATGCGGCCGACCGCGAGCACCAGCACGCGCATCGGACCGGATACCTCTGTCTCAGCTCGACTTGCGCCGAGCCGGGCTCTTGGTATCCGCCCACATCTTTTCGATCGCGTAGAACTCGCGAACTTCCGGACGGAAGACGTGGACGATCACATCGCCCGCGTCGATCAGGACCCAGTCACAATGCGGCTGTCCCTCGACCCGAATGTTCTTGAGGCCGGCCTTCTTGAGATGCTCGACGACATCGTCCGCGACCGAGCCGACATGGCGGTTGGAGCGGCCAGAGGCCACCACCATGGCGTCAGCGATCGAAGATTTGCCGGTGAGGTCTATGGTGACGATATCCTCGGCCTTCATCTCATCAAGGCGCTCGAGGACCACATTCAGGGTCTGAGAGGCGTCACGCACCTCCGAGACGGGTCGCGGTACGGCACTGGTCTTTGCACGGGGCCGCGCGATGGCTTGTGTGCTCAGGGGGTCCTTTCCTTCTAACGTTGTGCCCGGCAGATGTAGGGACTCAACACGCACAAATGTAGGCACGTTGGGTAAATACTTTCAACAGTCATGGCGTTCCGCCACGGTCCCTGGTGGCCCCGATTTTGGCCTCCCGGATCTGGGTTGAGGACAGGTCTGATTTGACGCCGTGGAGGTAGACCCAGGCCGGGGGCGCCAGCCCGGGCAGGGTGGAGGCCTGGCTTTCGGGAATGCGGGCTTTTGCGAAACTGATGGCGGCGGGTCCGGATGCGGCCTGCAACGAAAGGCCCCCGCGATCGACCACGGCGATCGGCAGCATCAGGAAGATGTCGCGCCAGTTCTTCCAGCGATGGAAGCTTTTCAGGTTGTCGGCGCCCATGATCCAGACGAAATGCGTGCCCGGTGCTTCGGTCTTGAGCCAGCGAATCGTATCGCAGGAATATTTCGTGCCGATGACGGCCTCAAAGCCTGTCACGTCGATCCGCGGGTGACCGGCAAGCGCGGCGGCCTGTGCGATGCGATCATCGAGTGTGGGAAGATCGCGGGTGTCCTTCAGCGGATTGCCCGGCGTAACCAGCCACCACATCCGGTCGAGCTGCAGTTTCTTCATCGCGAGCAAGCTGACCGCGCGATGCGCCTCATGCGCGGGATTGAACGAGCCGCCGAACAATCCGATCCGCATGCCGGGCGCGTGCAGCGGAAGCGTGACGCGCTGCTTGGTCACGCTCCTGACCAGCGTGCGGGGCGGGGATTCGCCGGGCTTCATTGTCTCGTGTCCCGGACGCGGCGCAGCGCGCAGCGATGCGACGCCGAGCCGGGACCCATGTTTGCGCTGTGACTGAGTGGGTACCGGTTATGCAGCGCACCACTGCGTGCTGCGCTGCGCCCGGGACGCGAGGGTCGAGTCACGGCCGGGTCTGCCCGCTGCCGCGCACGCGGTATTTGAACGAGGTGAGCTGTTCGACGCCGACCGGTCCGCGTGCATGCATGCGTCCGGTGGCGATGCCAATCTCGGCGCCGAAGCCGAACTCGCCGCCATCGGCGAATTGCGTCGAAGCGTTGTGCAAAACGATCGCGGAATCGACCTCGTTCAGGAACCGCTCGGCGGCCTTCTTGTCCTGCGTAATGATGGCATCGGTGTGCTGCGATCCGTAACGGGCGATATGGTCCATCGCGCCCTCGACGCCATCGACCGTCTTTGCCG
The DNA here is from genome assembly GCA_049324435.1 of Pseudomonadota bacterium. Taxonomy (GTDB): domain Bacteria; phylum Pseudomonadota; class Alphaproteobacteria; order Rhizobiales; family Xanthobacteraceae; genus Pseudorhodoplanes. Next base: position 18,023 of record JBMOOQ010000023.1, on the reverse strand, counting down.
CAATGATCGCGTCAAGAAATTCCTTGCCGAAATCTTCCTTGCTCGCGGGCTTGATGCGCGGGTCGAGCGTCCGCACGGTCTCGTCACCGCGGATTTCGCAGCCGGCATCGAGCAATGCTTCAATCGCGGGTCTGTAAACCTTCTGATCCGCAGCCTTGTCGATCAGCAGGGTTTCGGCTGCGCCGCAGACGCCGGTGCGCCGCATCTTGGCGTTCAACACGATTTCCTTCGCCATCGCAGGCTTTGCCTTCTTGTCGATATAGACATGGCAGATGCCTTCGAGATGCGCGAAGACCGGAACGCGCGCCTCCTCCTGCACGCGCGCGACGAGGCTTTTTCCTCCGCGCGGAACGATGACGTCGATATTGCCGCCAAGCCCCGCCAGCATCTCGCCGACCGCCGCGCGGTCGCGCACCGGCACGAGCTGGATCGCATCGTCGGGAAGTTTGGCAGCACGCAGGCCTTGCAGCATTGCTGCGTGAATCGCGCGCGAGGAACGGTGCGAGTCCGAACCGCCGCGCAGGATCGCGGCATTGCCCGCTTTCAGGCAGAGCGCGCCGGCATCGGCGGTGACATTTGGCCGGCTTTCATAGATCACGCCGATCACGCCGATCGGCGTGCGCACGCGCTCGATGGTCATGCCGTTCGGCCGCTTCCACTTGGCCATGACCTGTCCAACCGGATCCTTGAGCTTGGCCACCACCTCAAGACCTTTCGCCATCGAGTCGATGCGCCTGGCGTCGAGCGTCAGGCGGTCGAGGAACGAGCCGGCGACGCCGGCAGCCTTCGCGTCGGCGACATCGGCTTCGTTTGCCGCGAGAATATCCGGTGCCGCCGCACGGATTGCCTTCGCCATCGCGCGCAGCGCCTTGTCTTTCTGCGTCGCCGGTGCCAGCGCAAGGATACGCGCCGCCTTGCGGGCGCGCTGCCCGATGTCCTGCATCAGGGTTGCGACGGAGGCGGTCGTATCGACGGATTTAAGCGGCGCGGTCATGGTGTCTGTCGCAGGGGTGTCGGATTCCGGGCGCGTTTCTATCATGTAACGCTGGGCCGGAGCGAGCGTCAGGGGCGCAGAAAATGGCGCCGGAGCGATCAGGATTTGATATGGATGTGATTGTTAAAATTGAAGAATTTGCGCGGCTCCGGCACCATCTCGAAAGGCTGCGGGCGATTCGCGCCTGCGCGGCGCTCGCGGCCGTCATGCTTTCGGCCCTGCCTGTGGAGGCACAGATCGGTTCCCCAGACAGACAAGCAGCCCGCCCGCCTGCCTTCGTCGATGCCGCGGCCGTCATTCCAGGTCTTGTGGTCGACATGCGCTATTTCGGCGCCGACAATTTCGTCGGGACGCAGGTCGACGGTTATGAGGCGCCGGTTTGTCTGCTGACCCATCAGGCTGCAACCGCGCTCGCCGCCGTGCAGCGCGATCTGAGACCGCGCGGCTATGGTCTCAAGGTGTTCGACTGTTACCGCCCTGCGCGTGCGGTCCGGCATTTCGTGCGCTGGGCGCGCGATCCCGATACGAGCACCAAGGCTGAGTATTATCCGCATGTCGCCAAGGGCAATCTGTTTCGCGAGGGCTATATCGCGTCACGCTCCGGCCATTCGCGCGGATCGACCGTCGATCTGACGCTGGTGAAGCTGCCTGGCGACCAGGAACTCGACATGGGCACGCCATTCGATTTCCTTTCACCGCAATCGGGACAGACCGGCAAGGTCAGCGCAGAAGCGCGTGCCAACCGCAAGATTCTGGCCGATGCGATGCGTGCGCGCGGCTTCATTCCTTACGACAAGGAATGGTGGCACTTCACGTTGCGCAACGAGCCCTTTCCGAACAGCTATTTCGACTTTCCGGTGCGCTGACGCGCTGCTTGCCGGTGCGCTGACCTGTTTTCAAAAAAATAACGAGACATCCCGGGAGGCACCGGAATGTCTCGTTATCCGACGTAGTGGCGGCGTACCGGACGAAGAATCGCCCCCAGCCTTCGACGAACCGCGAGCAGGTACGGTTAGGGGGAGTACCTGCCCAAGCAACGGATCGGCGAACCGTCCGTCGAAACGCATACGCAACTGATACATTCCGACCGGAGGACAGCCGGCATTTCCAGCGACCCCATACGCCACTCACCGCCGGAAAGATTACAAACGACCCCTGGCAGATGCGCGGTATCATCGAATCCCGCCACATTTAATCAACAAGTGCCTGCGCAACACTTGCGGCAGTTCTGCAACATTGTTTGGTATGACCGTAGCAAACGAAGAGCGGGATACAGTTGACGTCAATCTCCGCCGCAATCAGGCCATATTTGAAGACGGTGCGCTAAAATTAGTGGCCCGACAGCACAAGATCGTCGCGGTGGATCATCTCGGTACGGCCGGAGAAACCAAGGATGGAAAGAATATCCGCCGACGAGCGCCCCACAATTTTTGCGGCATCGTCGGCATCATAGGCAATAAGGCCGCGGCCGATTTCGGCGCCATCAAGATCGCGAATGGTGACTGCATCGCCGCGCTGGAAGCTGCCATCGAAGCGCTTCACGCCTGCCGGCAACAGGCTCGCACCACGGCGCAAGGCGGCAACCGCGCCGGCATCGATATACAGCGTGCCCTTCGGTTCGAGCGCGCCCGCAATCCATTTCTTGCGCGCGGTGACCGGATTGGCCGGCGTAAGAAACCATGTGCAGCGCGCGCCATTCGCAATTGCGCGCAACGGGTGCAGCGTTTTGCCGGACGCGATCACCATATGCGTGCCGGCATTGGTCGCGATCTTGCCCGCCTCGATTTTCGTAACCATGCCGCCGCGCGACAATTCGGAGCCGGATGCGCCCGCCATCGCTTCGATCTGCGGGGTGATGCGATCGACCAGCGGGACCAGATTGGCAGTGACGCCTGCATTCGGCGGAGCGTCATAGAGTCCGTCGATGTCGGACAGCAGCACCAGGAGATCCGCGCTCACCATGGTGGCGACGCGCGCTGCAAGGCGGTCGTTGTCTCCGTAGCGGATTTCGGTGGTGGCGACGGTGTCGTTCTCGTTGATCACCGGCACGCTCTTCCATTCCAGCAGGCGGTCGATGGTGGAGCGCGCATTGAGATAGCGGCGGCGTTCCTCGGTATCGCCGAGGGTGACGAGAATCTGTCCGGCGGTGATGCCATGGGTGTCGAGCGTCTCCGCCCACACGCGCGCGAGCGCGATCTGACCGACGGCCGCCGCGGCCTGCGAATCCTCAAGTGCAAGTGCACCGCGCGGCAGCTTCAGCACCGAGCGGCCGAGCGCGATGGCGCCCGACGAGACCACGAGGAGGTCGCGTTTGCCGCCATGCAGCCAGGCGATGTCCTCGCACAGCGCGCGCAGCCATTCCTCGCGCAGCCGCCCGGCGGCGGAATCGACAAGCAGCGAAGAGCCAACCTTGACGACGATGCGGCGGAAATCGGTGAGGGCAGGGGTGCGCATTTTCGAAGACATTGAAGCTTGCTCAAATCTCGTGTCCCTGCGGTGCAGCGCGTCAGCGATGCGCCGCTAGGCCGGGACCCATTCTTGGCCGGGGTCCCGGTTCTGCAGCGCAAGGCTTCGCTCTGCGCTGCGCCCGGGACACGAGACTTCGCCGTTCTGTCTCACAGGATCGGTTATCCTGCAATCACGGTTGCCAGGCTTCCACTTTCTCCGGCTTCGGCTCCGCCTCCGCGCGGGCCCGGTCGATGACGTCGAGCAGCGCGCGCAGAACGTCCTTCACGCCCTGCCCGGATTGCGACGACAGCACCAGCGGCGTCTTCTTCGCAGCCTTCTTCAGTGCCTTGATCTGCGCTTTGATCTCGTCTTCGGTCATGGCGTCGCATTTCGACAGCGCGACGATCTCCGGCTTTTCGGCGAGGCCCCCGCCATAGGCTTCGAGTTCGTGGCGCACCACGCGATAGTCGGCACCGACATCCTCGCTGGTGCCATCGACAAGGTGGAGCACGACGCGGCAGCGCTCGATATGGCCGAGGAAGCGATCCCCCAGGCCGATCCCCTCGTGGGCTCCTTCGATCAGGCCGGGCAGGTCCGCCAGGACGAATTCGCGGCTATCGACCGCGACGACGCCGAGCTGCGGGTGCAGCGTGGTGAAGGGATAGTCCGCGATTTTCGGCTTGGCCGCGCTGACACTGGCGAGGAAGGTCGATTTACCGGCATTCGGCAGGCCGACCAGTCCGGCATCGGCGATCAGTTTGAGCCGCAGCCGGATCGTCATCTCGACCGCAGGCTGGCCCGGATTGGCGTGACGCGGGGCGCGGTTGGTCGAGGACTTGAAATGCGCGTTGCCGAAGCCGCCATTGCCGCCGCGCGCCAGCACGACCTCATCGCCGACTTTGTCGAGATCGGCCAGCAGCGTCTCGCCATCCTCGTCATAGATCTGGGTGCCGACCGGGACCTTGAGGATCAGGTCCTTGCCGTTGGCGCCGTGACGGTCCTTGCCCATGCCGTTGCCGCCGCGCTCGGCCTTATGGTGCTGCAGATAGCGGTAATCGATCAGGGTATTCAGCCCCTCCACCGCGCGCGCAATCACGTCGCCGCCGCGTCCGCCGTCGCCGCCATTGGGGCCGCCGAACTCTATGAATTTCTCGCGCCGGAACGATACGCAGCCGTTTCCGCCCGCGCCGGACTGGATGTAGATCTTGGCTTCGTCGAGGAACTTCATGGGCGGCAATATAGGTGATGATGCGGGACTTCACCCGGGAATTTATCGCTGATATGGGTTCGCCGGGTTGGGGCTGGAATGACGGGTCTGCGGGACAGTGTGCGGTTTCGGGCGGCGATCGGGCTGATCGCGGCCTATGCGATTGCGCTGCAGACCCTGTTTGCGGCCTTTGCGCCGCTTCCCGCCCATGCACAGGCCTCAGGCGTCGCCGGATGGTCCATCCTTTGCTTTGGCAGCGGCAATGCCGCGCCAAATGACGGCGATCCGGGCTCGGCGCCTGCGTCCGGCAAATTCCACTGTGTGCTGTGCGGCCCGGCGCTTGCCGCCGCTGCTATTCTGCCGGAGCCGGATGCTCACCTGGCGCCAGCCCTCACCGCTGCTGCGATCTCGTTCGGTATTGCGCCGGACCGCAATCCTGCGCTGCGTCCGGTCGTTGCCGGTAAACCGCGCGCGCCTCCGCTGACGGTCTGATCGAACGCGGCCATCGGGCCGCATCCATCAGCCACGTCATCGGAGTTATCTCATGTCACGCTTCTGGCGCGCGAGCTGCGCGCTGTCGGCCGCCGCGGCGATCCTGCCGCAGATCGCGGCCGCGCAAACCTCAACACTTCCACCCATCACCGTCGAAGCGGCGCCGCCGTCGCAAAATGCGCGCCGGCAAGCCGCTTCGCCCGGGTCCGCGCAACAAAGCGCTCCCGCCACCGGACAGGGCGAGTCCGCGGCCGCATCTGCAAATCAAAGCCTCACGGTGCCGACCGTGGAGCAGGCGCGCCGCGAGCTGAACCAGTCGCTCGGCGCAGTCGCGATCGTGCCCTCGGATCAGCTGCGGGATCGCAACGTCACCACGATCAAGGACATTCTCGACTACGTTCCGGGCGTTTGGGCACAGCCGAAATGGGGCGAGGATACCCGGTTGTCGATCCGCGGATCGGGGCTGTCACGCAACTTCCACGGCCGCTCATTGCAGCTCTACATGGACGGCGTCATTCCGATCAACACGGCCGACGGCTATTTCGATTTTCAGGAGATCGATCCGACGGCCTATCGCTATACCGAGGTCTGGCGCGGCGCGAGCGCGCTGCAGTTCGGCGCGAACTCGCTTGGCGGTGCCATAAACTTCGTGACGCCCAGCGGCCGCGATGCCAGTCCGTTCGCGATGAGCTCCGATATCGGCAGCTTCGGCTATCGCCGCATCCAGGCAAGCTCCGGCGCAGCAGTGGGGCCGTTCGACTATTTCGTCACCGGGTCCTATCAGGCGCAGGATGGCTTCCGCGACCATAGCAATGGCAACCTGATGCGCGGCTCGGCCAATTTTGGTTACAAGATCACGCCGAACATCGAGACGCGGTTTTATTTCAACGGCAACAGTGTCGAACAGCGCATTCCCGGCGCTGTGACCAAATATGCTGCGCTGAACGAGCCGCGCAGCGCGCAGCGGATCAACGTCACGAACGACTGGCAGCGCAATATCAATACCAGTCGCTTTGCCAACAAGACCGCCATCAGGCTCGGCGAAAACACCGTTGTCGAGTTCGGTGCCTTCAACGCCAACCGCCACCTGATGCATCCGATCTTCCAGTGGCTGGACTACAGCTACGACGATTACGGCGGCTTTGGCCGCGTCGTGGATGATCGCGTGATTCAAGGCTATCGCAACCGGTTCGTCGCCGGGGTCAACATCCACAACGGCCAGATCGACAATCAGCAATTCGCCAACGGTCCGCTCGCAACCAAGGGCGCGCTGCTTTCCTCGTCTCTCGACAAGGCCTGGAACACATCGGCCTATGCCGAGAATTCGTTCTACTTCCTGCCCTCTGTTGCAGCAGTCGCCGGCACGCAGTTTCTGCGCGCGTCGCGCGAGCGGATCGACCGCTTCCTCTCGAATGGCGATCAGTCGGGCAAAACCAATTTCGAAATCTGGAGCCCGAAATTCGGATTCCTCTGGGACGTCGATCCGGCGGCGCAGGTCTATGTGACGGTGTCGCGCAGTGCGGAGGTGCCGAGCTTCGGCGAGAGCGTCGCGCCGATCCCGTTCGTCGCTCCGAATCTTCCCAATATCCCGTTCACCGACATCAAGGCGCAGCGTGCAACGACCTACGAGATCGGAACGCGCGGCAAGCGGCCGGACTATTCATGGGACATCGCTCTCTACCGGTCGGAGATCAGCAACGAGCTGCAATGCCTTTACAGCGTGTTCGGCAATTGCAACGTCACGAATGCCAACCGGACCATCCATCAGGGGTTTGAATTCGGTCTCGGTGCGAATGTCTGGAAATCGATCTTTGTGCAGGGCGACAATCCGGACAGGTTGTGGCTGCAGATGGCCTATACCTACAACGACTTCTTTTTCGACGGCGATCCGGTTTTCGGCAACAACGACCTGCCGGGAATTCCCCCGCAGGTCATGCGAGCGGAACTGCTATACAAGCATCCGTCCGGTGTCTTCTTCGGGCCGAATATCGAATGGGTTCCGCAGGGATATTTTGTCGACAGTGCGAATACACTGGCGACCGACCCCTATGTATTGTGGGGACTTCGGCTCGGATACGACCGCGACCAGAACTTCTCGTTCTATGTCGAGGGCCGCAATCTCGCGAACAAGGCCTACATCGCAAGCGCAAGCATCATCGACGTTGCAACGCCTCAACTGGCGCTGTTCGAGCCGGGGACCGGCCGGTCGTTCTTTGCCGGCATGAAGATGAAGTGGTGATATCATGATCGCGATAAGGACATTTGTGCTTCTCTGTCTTGCCGTCGCGATCCCGGTTGTCGGGACGGTGGCCGCGACAGAAGCAGCGCCCGATCACGACGCGATCCGACACGTGCTGATGTCCACCTTCGACAAGCCGGAGGCCCGGCTTGTCGTCGATCCGGTTGCGGTATCGGGCGAATACGCGATCGCGGGATGGTCGCAGGGCGACATGGGTGGCCGCGCCTTGATGCGAAAGAAGGGGCATGCATGGGAGATTGTTCTCTGCGCCGGCGACGACCTGAAGAAGGCTGACGTCCTGATCAAGGTCGGTCTGCCAGCGGCGGCAGCGAATTCCCTGGCCACGAACCTCGCCGCTGAGGAGGCGAAGCTGGCGCCGGATCGCCTTTCGCTGTTCTCGAAATTCGAGGGGATGGTGATGGTCAGCGGGGACAGCCAACACGGCCCTGCCCAGCCGGCCGGCCATCATCCGCACGGACACAAACCGTAACGGCTGCTGTGGTATGCCGCGCCCGGATTTGCTATCGGAGCATCATGACGGGTTCCCTGCCGAGCGAAAAATTGCGCGCCGTGGCCGCACTGATTGCGGCCTATGCGATCGCGTTGCAGGCCGTGTTCACGACGCTTGCGCCGATGCTGGTGCAGGCCGACGGCACGGTGACCGTCTATTGCTCCGGCAGCGTTGCCGTACAGGATGCGGACGGCCCGGTTGCGCCTGCGACCGGCAAGATGCCGTGCGTGCTGTGCGCCGCCTGTGCAGGCGGGTTCGCCGTTCTGCCCGCGATCTTGGACGTTGCGGCGTTGCCGGTGGCAAACCCGCTCCCGCTCGTCAGGGCGGCGCCGGATGACCTGATCAGCGCGATTGAAGTCCGCGACGGACCCGCGCGCGCGCCTCCGCTGACCGTGTGACCGCATGCCCGCGCTTGCGCGGCCTTTGTCCTCACACACTGTCATTGGAGAAAAACCATGTCCCGCAGGGCCTGCCTTGCATCGTCCATTACGTTCGGCGCCGTCACGCTTGCAGCGGTGTCGGCGTTTGCTCACGTCACACTCGAAGTCCGGGAAGCCAAAGCCGGAGCGCCCTACAAGGCCACGCTCCGCGTTCCGCATGGCTGCGACGGCTCGGCAACGCTGAAAGTGCGCGCGCAGATTCCCGAAGGCGTCATTGCGGTGAAGCCGATGCCGAAGGCCGGCTGGCAGCTCGAAACGGTGAAGGGCAAGTACGACAAGACCTATCCCTATTATCACGGCCAGCAGCTCACCGAAGGCGTGAAGGAAATCGTGTGGAGCGGCGGCAAGCTGCCGGACGAACACTATGACGAGTTTGTCTTCTCTGGCTTCCTCGCTCGCGATCTCGCGCCAGGACCGCTCTACATCCCGGTGACGCAGGAATGCGAGAAGGGCGAAGCGCGCTGGGCGGACATTCCGGCGCCGGGACAGGATGCGCATGCGTTGAAGGCGCCCGCACCCGCGGTCATCATTCTTGCGCAGCACAATCAGCATGGCGGCGGCCATGGTGCGATGTCCGGCGACGGCAAGATCTACAAGGCCGGATCGCTGACCATCGAGGCGCCGTGGGCGCGTGCAACGCCGGGCGGCGCCAAAGTCGCTGGCGGCTTCATGAAGATCACCAATAATGGCAAGGAGCCGGATCGGCTGATCGGCGGCACCGTGCCGTTTGCGGGCCGATTCGAGGTGCACGAAATGGCCGTGAATAACGGCGTGATGACGATGCGCGAGCTTTCAAAGGGTCTCGAGATCAAGCCCGGCGAGACGGTCGAGCTCAAGCCCGGCGGCTATCACGTGATGTTCATGGATCTGAAGCAGGGCCTCAAAGAAGGCGAGACGATCAAGGGAACGCTTGTGTTCGAGAAAGCCGGCAAGGTCGAGGTTGAATACAAGGTCGGGCCGATCGGCGGCGGTGCGCCGAAGGGCGGGCATTCGCATCACTAGCCGGGAGTCATTGCCGGGCCGCCGCGAAGCGGCGTGACCCGGCAATCCATCTCCTTCGTATGAGTTGCTGTCAGATGGATGCGCGGGTCAAAAGGCGTCGATGACGCCGTCTTCGACGGCTATGCCCGCGCATGACCGTGCGGCTACCCCAGTGTAAACACACACCGCACGAAATCGCGATACAGCATGATCTGCTGCGACGGGATCTTCGGGTCGCGCAGCGCCCGCGAGAGGATCAGGGCGCCCTCGATCAGTGTCGCTGCCATATCGGACAGCGCGTCGAGATCGACGCCCTCGCGCGGCGGATATTTTTTCGCGATCAGATCGAAGCGTTCGCGGAACCGTCTGCGCCAGCGCAGGATGCCCTCGGCGTTGAGGTCGCGCACCTCGCGATTGAAAAGCTGATCCTGATAGACGAAGGACGCAGCGAGACAGCCGGGATGCACCTCGGTCATGTTCGCCATCATCTCTGCGAACAGTTTCAGTCCGACCAGGAAGCCGTGCAGTGGGTCTTCGTTCAGCTCGTCGGCACGGTTGAACAATTCGTCCAGCACCTGCCGGTCATGTTCGAGGTAGCGAACCAGCAGCGCCTTGGCGAGTTCGGCCTTGTCCTTGAAATGGTAGAAGAAGCCGCTCTTGGTGATACCGGCAGCCGCGATCAGTTCGTCGATCGAGGTGCCGGCGAAGCCTTTCGCCAGCACGGCTTCCTCGGCCAGCGCCAGCAGGCGCTCGCGGGTGTCGCCGCGCTTTGGGGCTTTGGGTTCATCAAGCATGCGTGACTGTACCACGAGTCCGGTTGTCGCGTTGTGGCGGCCGGGCTCCCTGCCTTGGAGTCGCCCGTAAGGCATTGCAGAGGCTACGAAATCCCCGACTTGATTTTGCCTGCACCACGCTCCCGGTGGCGAGCGCGTGAACCTGGCCTTATTGCGGCGCGACCAATAAAGCCGGCCGACCTGCTTGCCTGTGTCGGCTCATTGTTTCCAGAGGAAGGACATCGCGATGGCGAAGTATCGCACCAATTTGCCGCAACTCGGCGACAGGACATTCCTGACCGATTCCGGGCTCGAGACCACTCTGATTTTTAATGAGGGCGTCGAACTGCCGCACTTTGCGTCGATCACGCTGCACGCGACCGATGACGGCGAACGGCGCCTGCGCGATTATTTTCTGCGTCACATCGCGATCGCCAAGGCGCGCAAGGCCGGCTTCATTCTGGAAAGCGCGTCGTGGCGCGCCAGCCCGGACTGGGGTGCCAAGCTCGGCATTTCGCCCGCGGACCTTATCACCCTGAACCGCAAGAGCATCGCACTTCTGGCCGCGCTCCGTACCGAACACGAAACCCCGCAATGCCCGATGCCGATTTCCGGCAATATCGGGCCGCGCGGCGACGGCTATTCCCCGGACCGCATGATGAGCGGAGCCGAGGCGATGCGCTATCACGCCTTCCAGTGCGACCTGTTCGCAGACACCGAAGCCGACATGATCAGTGCCTTCACCATGACGCATTCCGGCGAGGCGATCGGCATCGCGCGCGCGGCGACGGCGGTGGAGATGCCGGTGGTGATCTCCTTCACCACCGAGACGGACGGCCGCCTGCCGAGCGGCGAAACGCTGCGCGAAGCGATCGAGAAAACCGACGATGCGACATCGGGCGCCCCGGCTTATTACATGATCAACTGCGCGCACCCCACTCACTTCGCCGATGCATTGGACAAGGGCGAAGCATGGGTGAAGCGCCTGCGCGGCCTGCGCGCCAATGCATCGACGCGCAGTCATGCCGAACTCGACAATTCGACCGATCTCGATATCGGCGATCCAGTCGATCTCGGCCGCCGCTATGCTCATCTGCGCGGCCCGCTGGGTACCCGCTTCAATATCATGGGCGGCTGCTGCGGCACCGACCATCGCCATATTGCGGCGATCGCGGAAGCCTGCCTGCCGCTGCGCGCAGCAGCGTAGCGATCTGCGGCTTCCGGGGCGCATGGCGCGCGCCCCGGATGCGGCTTCCTCACTCAGAACTTTGCCGACACCGTCTTGCCATTGGGCGGCGTGATCTGCACGACGCCTTTCGGCTGGTCCGGCAGCGCGCCGCCGGCCTTGCCGGTCAGCCTGCTGCCATCGGCGACCACCTCAAGCGTGATGCGCTGGCTCTTGCCGCCGACCGACAGGATTGCAAGACCCTTGAATCCGGCAATCTTGACCGGCTTGTCATCGTGGTCGCTGACATAAACATCGACGACGCCGTCGTTAGCGATAAGCTCGATATGGAAGTCTCCAGCCGAGACCATCTGCCCGCCATTCCGGCCCTTGTCGGGATGCGAGGCATGGTCGTGCTGCTTGTGCTGCGCATGGGATGCGCCGGGCAGAGCAAATGCGAGGCCGATTGCGACTGCGAGGATCTTCAACGGCATTTTCAGTCTCCCGTTTAATAGGACAGTGTCGATGAGGCCGCATGAGAGGGCGCACCGGATTCAGATCCTCTGTTCCTGAGCCGCTCGACCGCGTTGCGGCCGAAGGCGATCACCAAGAGCGGCGTGACGAACGCATCGAGCAGCGTCGCGCTGATCAATCCGCCGAAGATCGTGACCGCGACCGGGTGCAGAATTTCCTTTCCGGGGCTTGCCGGATCGATCATCAGCGGAACGAGCGCGACACCGGCCGAGAGCGCCGTCATCAGCACCGGCGTCATGCGTTCGAGGCACCCGCGTGTGACGAGCGCGCGGCCCCACGGCATCCCGTCGTGGATATGCAGATTGATGATGTGACTGATCTTCAGGATACCGTTGCGGGCCGCGATTCCGGTCAGCGTGATGAAGCCGATCATGCTTGCGACCGAGAGCGGCTGGCCGGCCAGCCACAGCGCCGCGACCGATCCGATCAAAGCGAGCGGCACGCTGCCGATGATGATCAGCGACAGCGCCGCCGACCTGTATCGGCTGTAGAGAATCGCAAAGATCAGAAGCAGCGACACGGCAGACAGCAGGCCGATGGTGCGCGCCGCCTGCTCCTGCGCCTGGAATGTGCCTTCCAGACTGACGAAGGTGCCGTCCGGCATTTTCGTATCCGCAATCACGCCGCGAATGTCCTCCACGAGCTTCGCCATGTCGGCCTTGCCGTCGCTGTTGGCGAGCACGACGAGGCGGCGCCGTCCGTTTTCGCGCAGAATCTGATTGGGGCCGGTGGTCTCCTTGATCTCCGTAATCTGCCGCGCGGGAATCCATCCCGATGGCGTCTCGATCAGAAGGTCGCCGAGCCCCTGCGTGGTGCGCAGGCTGTCCGGCAATCGCATCACGACATCGAAGCGGCGGTAGCCGTCGATCACGCGCGACACCACGCGGCCGTTCGACAGGCGGCTCAGCTGTTCGACCACGGCGGCCGGCTGCACGCCATAGAGCGCGGCGCGGCCGTAATCGACGCGGATTTCAAGCTGCGGAATGCGAACCTGCTTTTCCACTTGCACGTCGGTCAGTCCGGGAATGGCGGCGAGCCTCGCTCGCAAGTCCTCAGCCTTGGTCCGCATGGTGTCGAGATCGTCGCCGAAGATTTTCAGCGCGATTTCGGATCGGATGCCGGTGAGCATGTGATCGAGCCGATGCGCGATCGGCTGTCCGACATTCACCGACAGCGGCAGCACTGCAAGCCGGGCACGGATGTCGGACACGATGTCCGTCTTCGGGCGTGAGGACGGATGCAGATCGACCTCCATTTCGTTCACATGAACGCCCTCGGCATGCTCGTCGAGTTCGGCGCGGCCGGTTCTGCGGCCGACCGACTTCACGTCCGGGACCTGCATGATCAGCTTTTCGGCGATGGTGCCGACGCGATTGGATTCGGCGAGCGATACGCCCGGATTGAACTGCACCAGAATGTTGAAGGTGCCCTCGTTGAACGGCGGCAGGAACGCGCGCGGCAAGGTGAGGGCTGCGGCACCCGCGCCGGTCACAAGGATCAGTGTTACGCCGAGGATCAGCCTGGCGTTATCGTAGGCGCCCGCCAGCGCTGCGCCATACCACCGCTTCAGCACGCGGACGAGCCAGCTTTCATGCTCATCGAGGCTCCTGAGCCCCGGCAGCATGTAATAGGCCATGACCGGCGTCAGCGTGATCGAAACCACGAGGCTCGCCAGGATCGAGACGATGTAGGCGACCCCGAGCGGGGCAAATAGCCGGCCCTCGATGCCACCGAGCGCGAAGAGCGGCACGAAGACCAGCACGATGATCATTGTGGCGTAGACGATGCCCGAGCGCACCTCCTGCGAGGCGCTGACAACGATGTCGAAAACCGAGCGCGGGTTGCCGAGTGCGCGGTTCTCGCGCAATCGCCGGAAGATGTTCTCAACGCCCACCACCGCGTCGTCCACCAGCTCGCCGATCGCGATCGCGATGCCGCCGAGCGTCATGGTGTTGATCGAGAGACCGGCGAAGTAGAACACCACGGCCGTGATCAGGATCGAGGCCGGGATTGCGGTGAGCGAGATGACCGTGGTGCGCCAGTTCATCAGGAACAGGAACAGCACTACGGCAACCACGAGGAAGGCCTCAAGCAGCACGGTCTGCACGTTCCTGATCGATGTCTCGATGAAATTGGCCTGGCGGAACACGATCTGATCCGCCTTGATGTTGTGCGGCAGAGCCGCGTTCAGCTCCTTCAGGGCCTCTTCAAGCTTGCGTGTCAGTGTCACGGTGTCGACATTCGGCTGCTTCTCGACAGACACCAGCACCGCAGGCGCGCCCATATAGCCGCCGTCGCCGCGCTTGGTACGCGCGGCATATTCCACGGTCGCAACCTGATGCAGAAAGATCGGTTTGCCATCGAGCTTGGCGACGACCATGTTACGGAGATCGTCGAGTCTCGTGGTACGTCCGATATTGCGGATCAGATATTCGCGCGAATTGAGATCGGTGAAGCCGCCGGCGGCATTGCTGCCGAACGACGCGAGCGCCTTCTCGACCTGCTCGTAGGTGATGCCGAGCGCGCGGAGCGCCGGAGGGTGCGGCGACACCCGGTATTGCCGGACCTCGCCGCCGATCGGAATGACCTGAGCGACACCCGGGATGCTGAGCAGGCGCGGGCGGATGGTGAAATCGGCCGCCTCGCGCAATTCCATCGGAGTCGCGCGGTCGCTGGTGACAGCGACCAGGAGAATCTGCCCCATGATCGAGCCGATCGGCCCCATCATCGGAGTCACGTTGGCGGGCAATTGCTCGCGCATCAGGTTGAGGCGCTCGGAGACGAGTTGCCGGTTGCGGTAGATGTCGGTGTTCGACCAGTCGAACTCGACATAGACGAAGGACAGGCCGACGCCGGAGACCGAGCGCACGCGCGCAACGCCGGGTACGCCGTTCATCTGCGTCTCGATCGGGAAGGTGACGAGCTGCTCGACTTCCGGCGGCGCGAGGCCCTCCGCTTCGGTCATGATGGTGACGACCTGCTTGTTCAGGTCCGGAAACACATCGACCGGAAGTTTGGTGACGGTATAGCCGCCGAACGCCATCAGCGCCGCACTCAGCGCGAGCACCAGCATCCGGTTGCGCAGCGATTGGGTGACGAGGAAGGTGAACATCGGTTCGCTCCCTCAGCGCACGTGATCGAGCAGTTCGGCGCCCTGCACCACGATCCGCTTTCCGGGATCGAGACCCGCGGCGACCAGCACGCGCTCCGCATCGAGCGGCTCGATCCGGACCGGACGCGGCTCAAAGCGTTCGGCAGTGGTGTGCTCGAACACGAAATCCTGACCGTTGGCAGCGCGCACCACGGCGGTCCGCGGCACGGCGACCCCGGACCGCTCGTCTCCGGTTTCGGTGAAGACCGTGACGAATTGCCCGGCGCGCAGCCCTTTCCCGCCGTCATCAATCGAGAAATGCACCGGGATCGACTGGCTTCGGTCGGCGAGGCCCGAGCCGCGGAAGGTCAGCGCGAGCGGCTTGCCGCCCGCCGTCTTGGCCGAAGCGCGGCCGGACCCCGAGACCGTGTCGAACGACAGCGCTTCGACCCACAGTTTCTCCGGTGTCACGATGTGAAAGACGATAGCGTTGCTCTGCGCGATCTGCCCGGTGACTGGCGTCCCCTCCGCGATCGTGCCGGATACCGGCGCGATCAGCGGCACCGGCTCGCTGCGAACCTTGTCCAGCGCCGCTCTGCGGTCCTTCAGCCCTTCGAGTTCGAGACGGGTTTCTTCCACCAAGGTGCGCGCGACTGCGCCGCTGGTGACGAGCGACTCCTGCCGCGCCAGCCTGCGCTGCACGATGGCGATCTGCTGGTCGAGTTCGCCCTGCCGCTGCCGCATGTCGGAAACGTCGATGGCTGCGATCGGCGGCGTGACATAGGCGAGAATGTCGCCCGCTTTCACATGCGTGCCGAGGCGCGGAAAGCCTCCCGGCGGTGGCGTCAGGACGCCGCCTACCGCGGTCTGCACATAACCGCTGGCATTGGGGTCGGGGATGATGCGGCCGGGCAGTTCGACCGTCCGTGCGAAGCGGCCGGACTGGGTCTCGATCGTACGCAATCCGAAAATGCGTTGGATCGGCTTCGGCACGAATATGGCGCCATCGGGCTGGCGTTGCGCGCGTTCGCCACCGCTCGCAGCAGCAGCGGGTTCCGGACCTTGGTCATGGCCTTCGTGCGCGCGCGCCTCGGCGACACCGAGCAGTGCGGCCAAAGCGATTGTAGCCGCCGCACTCCGCGATCGGCGGACCAGTCCGACCAGCAACGCGCCAAGCACGAAACCGGCGAGACCCGTCGCGAGCGGCGATTGCGCCAGCGATGCGAGGATTATTGCCACGCCGCTTTTCGCAGATGCGGCGTTTGCGGCCACGGCATTTGGTACGGGAACGTCGAAGCTCACAGGCAGAATGTCGGGTTCGCCGCCTGCATTCACGGTCACAATCAGATCGATATGGCCGCCCTTCTGCAGGAATGGTGCGTCGAGGCTGTAGACGCCGTTGCCGAGCGCCTTCGCGCTCGCCGGACCGGAAGGTATTTCGACCTCGATATCGGCGCCTTCGATCGGGGCGTTGGTCTTGAAGTCATCGAGGTAGAGTGTGAGTGTCTTGCCCTGCGCCACTGCGACCACCTCGAAGCGTTCGGAATGCGCTTCGCCGCGGGGCGCGACGGTTGCCGGAGCGGCGGGCGCTGCGGGCCCGTGGTCATGGCCCTCGTGGGCGCGGATGCCGGTAGCGCCGAGGATCATGATGAATCCGGCGGTGATGAATGCCGGCAGACGATTGCGGAACATGGAGGGCTGTCCTTCGCATGAACGAGATCAGGCGCCCGCCCATGGGGCGGACGGTCCCGCGTCAGGCAACGCGGGGGGCGGCGTTCAGGCGAAGGATTTGGGAGGCCGCGGCGGCCCCTCGCGCGCGAGACTCGAGGGCTGCACCGTATCCGGGCTTAGCAAACGGACGTTGGAGTCCAGGCGCAGGCAGGTCCAGGATGCAGGCGCGATCGCTGTGGCGCAGCCGGAGCAATGTCCGGCGCTGCAGCAGCCGCGATCGCCGCAATCGGTGCCGGCCTGATGATCCGCCGGCACTGGAGCCTGGGCGCGGAGTTCAGCCGGCGCAGCGGTCGCTGCGCCTTTGATCGCGTCGCTTGCGCCTGCATGCGGGATTGAATGCGCATGGGCATGAGGAGCCCCGCCATGGGCAGCGGCGCCGGTTGGCGCAAGCGCGACCAGAAGCAATGCGGCGAGGGCCATGACGGCCGGTGCGAGAGTCCGGATGGACATAAGGTCTTCTACATTGCCCCGGGATTCGGGGAAAGCGCATCAGATGGTACCGGTTAATTGACTGCCCCTCAAATATGGCTGCTTTGCGTTGGCGTCCTCCTGACACAGTCAGGCGTCGCGCGAGAGATTGTATCCCACAGGCGCAGCATGGGCAGGAGCATGACGCCCGGCGTTTTGCTGGCGAAACCTTGCATGTCCTGTTGCGGCACAAAGTCCGGCCGATCCGCCAGGCGCTGCCGTTGACTCGGTTTCGCGCCAATCTCAGAATGTTCGCGAAGGGAAAAGGGCCATAGAGCCTGACAAAACGCATCGCCGGTTCACGGACGAGCGATCCCGCGAGGACCATACCAAGGAGAACGATGCGATGGCTGCGCCACTTCGCTTCAACGTCATGCATTTCATGCCGTATTCCTACCTCCCTGAAAATCACAAGGAGTTCAAATCGACCTGGGTGAGTTTTCCGAACAAGTATTTCGATCCCGACAAGGGACATGAGCTCTACAATCGCTATATCGGCGAACTCGTGCTGGCCGATCAGCTCGGCTACGACGCGGTGGTGGTGAACGAGCACCACAACACCGTCTATTCGCTGATGGCGACGCCGAACATCATCGCATCTTCGCTCGTCGCGCAGACCAAGAATGTGCGCATCTGCGTGTGGGGTACGCCGCCGAACTTCATGCTGCCGAACCGGCTGGCCGAGGAATATGCGGTGCTCGACGTGATGTCGAAGGGCCGCATCGAGGTCGCCTTCCCGCTCGGCACCGGCATGGAATACTGGTCGAACCCGGTGAACCCGGCGACCGCGCGCGAGAAATTCCGCGAGTCGCTGAAGATCATTCTGCAGGCCTGGTCCGAGGATGGACCGACCACGCATTACGGCAATCACTATACCTACCGCTTCCTCAATCCGTGGCCGCGGCCATATCAGCGGCCGCATCCGCCCTGCTATATCGTCGGCACCGGC
>JBMOOQ010000022.1:0-9110 GCA_049324435.1 Pseudomonadota bacterium | reverse complement strand
AGCGCAAGGCGAAGCGCGCCGAGGCGCAAAAGCAGCGTGCCGAGAAAAAGGCAAAGGCATCGGCGGCCCGCACCGCGGCACGAGAGCGTCAGAAGCAATGCGGCGCAGAATGGCGCGAGGCCAAGAAGGCCGGTAAGATTGAAAAGAACCAGACCTGGCCGAAATTCTGGAGCGCCTGCAACGCGCGCCTCAAGGCCAAGGCCGGTTAAGCATTCGGGCTATCGAAGCCGGCCGGCGTCGGTAACGATACCCCAGAACGACCGAGGGCGTCGGAGAGACTTGACTGGTCTCGCCGACGCCCTCCGTCGTTACAGTGAAGCCGGCGATGCCTCGCTCGATGGTGATCGCGCGTATTGACGCCGCCGGCTCTGTAACGTGGCTCGAAAACGGCGCGTGCCTACTTCCGCTTCTTGGCCTTCTTCTTCTTCGCAGCCTTCGGCGCAGACTTCGCCTTCTTACGTTTCGCCATTGTGCCCTCCAAGTTAGAGATGGCGCTATCGACAATGTGCCGTCGCGAATCGACGTGCACGTCATTTCGATTACACCAGAATGCAAGAAACAGCGACTCCGCTTAACGAAACGTGTACTCGCGCAAGCCGTTACGCGTCTCGCAGGAGACGAAACGCAGTGCGTGACGAACGAACCATGCGTCACCGACATCGCATGACATGTGTTGTCGGGTTCGAATACGCGACACGCAAATTGTATCGATAAAATAAGGTGATTTGACGTGTCCTGTCTGCGCAGCTTCGTGCCGTTTCGATCGCGATCATCTGCGAAATGCGCGCCGTTCCGGCACTTGCAATGTCAAGACGCATCGGCCGGTCCGCATCAAAAAAAATTTTTGCGGCGAAGCCAAAAACCGGTGCGCAGAGGATGAATCCGGTCGCGAATCGAACGAATCGGGCCATCGCGATTCGCCGGACCATGCCCGCAAGATCCGTGTCAGCGTTTCACTTTGACTGCCTGGAGCGGCGGTCGAGCACCGGCGCAGCGCGCGTGCAGCGCGATGCAGCCGCCTCATGCGCCAACGGATCGCGCTTCGATCGCATACCCGGTTGCGCGCCCTGCATCAAAACGGGACGAAAGGCCCGCAATGTCGTTCGCGATCGCTGCCGCAGGCGCGAAATCGCGCCGGCCTGCGTCCGATCGCTGACATTTCCGCGCAATGCGGTCGGTCAGAGGCCGAGTTTGGTTTTGAGGATGTCGTTCACGGCCTGCGGATTGGCTTTGCCGCCCGACGACTTCATCACCTGGCCGACGAACCAGCCGATCGCTTTCGGATTGGTCTTCGCATCCGCAACCTTGTCGGGGTTTGCCGCGATGATGTCATCCACGACTTTCTCGATCGCACCGGTGTCGGTGACCTGCTTCATGCCACGTGCGTCCACGATCGCACGCGGATCGCCGCCCTCGGTCCACACAATCTCGAACAAATCCTTCGCGATCTTGCCGGAAATGGTCTTCTCCGCGATCAGGTCGAGAATCGCGCCGAGCTGCGCGGCCGATACCGGCGATGCGCCGATATCTTTGCCTTCCTTGTTGAGCCGCCCGGCGAGTTCGTTGATCACCCAGTTGGCCGCAGCCTTCGGATCGCGCCCCCGCGCGACCGCTTCGAAATAATCGGCGGTCTCCTTCTCGGCGATCAGGACGGCGGCGTCGTATTCGGATAGGCCGAACGATGCCACGAACCGCGCCTTTTTCTCGTCCGGCAATTCCGGCAGATTGGCTTTCAAAGCCGCGACATAGGCATCGTCGAATTCCAGCGGCAGCAAATCGGGGTCGGGGAAATAGCGATAGTCGTGCGCCTCTTCCTTGGAGCGCATCGAACGGGTCTCGCCCTTGCCCGGGTCGAACAGCCTCGTCTCCTGTTCGATCGTGCCGCCGTCCTCGATGATCTCGATCTGCCGGCGAGCCTCGTATTCAATGGCCTGGCCGATGAAGCGGATCGAGTTGACGTTCTTGATCTCGCAGCGCGTGCCGAAGGGTTCGCCTGGCCGGCGGACCGACACGTTGACGTCGGCACGCAGGTTGCCCTTCTCCATGTCGCCGTCGCAGGTGCCGAGGTATCGGAGGATGGAGCGGAGCTTCGTCACATAAGCCTTGGCCTGTTCGGACGAGCGGATGTCGGGCTTCGACACAATCTCCATCAGCGCGACACCCGACCGGTTCAGATCTACGAGCGAGAGAGACGGGTGCTGATCGTGAATGCTTTTGCCCGCGTCCTGTTCCAGATGGACCCGTTCGATGCCAACGTCGATCGTGCTGCCATCCGGCAGATCCACCGAGACGACGCCCTCGCCAACAATCGGCGACTTGTATTGGCTGATCTGATAGCCCTGCGGCAAATCGGGATAGAAATAGTTCTTCCGGTCGAACACCGACTTGTTGTTGATCTTCGCTTTCAGTCCGAGGCCGGTGCGGATCGCCTGCCGCACGCATTCCTCGTTGATCACCGGCAGCATGCCGGGCATCGCCGCATCGACCAGCGACACATGTGAATTCGGCTCGCCGCCGAACGCCGTCGAGGCGCCCGAGAACAGCTTCGACTCCGAGGTGACCTGGGCATGGACTTCCATGCCGATCACGACCTCCCAGTCGCCGGTCGCGCCGCGGATCAGATTGCTGTTCTTTGCGGGTGCAGCCATCACCACCACGCCTCGACCGGATAATGTCCGGCCGCCTGTTCGATCACTTCGCCAAGCGAGAACAATGTCTCCTCATCGAACGGCCGGCCGATCAGTTGCAGACCGAGCGGCAGCCCCTCCGACGACAATCCGGCCGGCACCGCAAGGCCCGGAAGCCCGGCCATGTTGACCGTCACGGTGAAGACGTCGTTGAGATACATTTCGATCGGGTCGGCGCCGCTCTTCTCGCCGATGCCAAAGGCGGCCGACGGGGTTGCCGGCGTCAGGATCGCGTCGACGCCTGCGGCAAATACGTCCTCGAAGTCCTTCTTGATCAGCGTCCGCACCTTCTGCGCCCGCAGATAATAGGCGTCGTAATAGCCGGCCGACAGCACATAGGTGCCGATCATCACCCGGCGGCGCACTTCGGCGCCGAAGCCCGCGGCCCGCGTCGCCTCATACATGCCGATGACGTCGCGCCCCTGCTCGCGCAGGCCATAGCGGACGCCGTCGTAACGCGCGAGGTTGGACGAGGCCTCGGCGGGTGCCACGATGTAATAGGCGGGCAGCGCATACTTTGTGTGCGGAAGCGAAATCTCGACCATCTCGGCACCGGCATTCTTCAGCCAGACGGCACCCTGCTCCCACAGCTTTTCGATCTCCGGCGGCATGCCCCCGATCCGGTATTCCTTGGGGATGCCGATCCGCATGCCCCTTACCGATTTGCCGATCGCTGCCTCGTAATCCGGAACCGCGATGTCGGCACTGGTCGTATCTTTGGGATCGTGTCCGGCCATCGAGCGGAGCAGGATCGCATTGTCGCGCACCGTGCGCGTGAACGGTCCGGCCTGATCGAGCGATGACGCGAAGGCGACGATCCCCCAGCGCGAGCAGCGCCCGTAGGTCGGCTTGATCCCCACAATACCGGTGAACGCCGCGGGCTGTCGGATGGATCCGCCAGTGTCGGTGCCGGTCGCGCCAAGACACAGCCGTGCTGCAACCGCTGCAGCCGAACCGCCGGACGACCCGCCCGGCACCAGCGGCGTGTTCGATCCCTTGCGCCGCCATGGCGACACGACTGGTCCAAGTGCCGAGGTTTCGTTCGATGAACCCATCGCGAATTCGTCGTTATTGGTCTTGCCGAGCATGACCGCGCCGTCGCGCCAGAGCTGCGCGGTCACGGTCGATTCGTAGGTCGGGACGAAATTGCCAAGTATTTTCGAACACGCGGTCGTCCGGACATCCTTCGTGCAGAACAGATCCTTCACCCCGATCGGAATGCCTTCGAGCGGCCGGGCATCGCCGGATGCAATTCGGGCGTCGGATGCCTTGGCTTGCGCGCGCGCATGGTCCGGCGTTTCCAGCACATAGGCATTGAGGGCACGCGCCTTTTCGACCGCGGCGATATGAGCCTCGATCAGTTCGGATGCGCTGAAATTCTTGTTTTTGAGGCCGTCACGCGCCGCAGCGATCGTGAGCCGTGTGAGATCGCTCATGCGTCGGGACTATCGCAGGCAAAGGCCGGCGCCTTCGATTCCGGCGCCTTTTGACGAATGACCTTGGTACCGTCCGGCTCCTCGACCACCTCGATCTCGCCGGGCAGCGGCAGCCCCAGCGCTCGCAGATCGCCCTCGCTATGGCCGTCCGGCATCTCGCCCTTGGCAATCTGCTGGATCAGCTGCCACTTGTAATACATGTCGGCTTCTTCGCAGGCGAGGCACATCACTCGACGACCTTGGGAACGGCGAAATAGGGACCTTCGGTCAGGGGTGCATTGCGCAGGATGTCGCCGACGATCCCGCCGTCGGTCACCTTGTCCTCGCGCTTCTTCATCGCCATCGGGGTCACCGAGGTCATCGGCTCCACGCCCGCGACATCGACTTCGCTCAGTTGCTCCACAAAGGCGAGGATCGCGTTCAGCTCCCCGCGCAAATGATCCGCCTCCCCGTCCGCGAGCGCGATCCGGGACAGATGGGCAATCCGGCGAACGGTCGCAGCATCGACCGACATCCTGTTACTCCATTGGGATTATCCGGACCCGAGCTATAGCAGAGGCCTGTTCGCGCAAGCAACGGAGGCGAGACATGCCTTTGGGGCCTGCCGCAAATGCCGCTAGTGTCCGTCGAAGTGCCACGAAGAGGAGCCCGCATGCGCCCTGCCCGTCTCGTCGCGTATTTTGCCGCGGCCTCGTATCTGACCGCCACGCCGGCAATTGCGGATATCGACCAGAAGAAAATCGCGGCTGCGCAGAAGGCGGCGGCCGATTTCGTCAAACTGGCCGGGAACTCGGCCAAGACCGGCAAGCCCCCGCGGGAAGCCGACCCCGCCGTCAAAGCGCTGCTCGACACGGTGCTCGACACCAGCGCAATGAACGCGCCGGAATTTTCCGACATCCCGAAGATCACACAATGGCTCGCCAATGCCGACAAGGTCGGCCTCGTCTACATGATGGCCGGAACCGGCACCAATAATCTGGCGAGCGCGAGCAACCCGAAGATCGCGGACCGGATCGGCAAAAACATCGTGGAATACCAGGACGAGTATGGACGGTTCGTAGACTTCCAACTGGCTCTGTCGGGTTTCACCCTCGATGCCGTGCGCAGCAAAATGGCGTCCGCGTCCGACAAGGAGCGCAAAGACCCGAAATTCCACGGCGGCTTCATGCAGGCGTCGAGCGCAATCGTGCAGACCGTCGCCGGCACGCTCAGCACCTTCACCGCCGACGGGATCACGGACGACTGGCGCCGCGCACGCATGGCGCCGTTGAATGCAATTGCCCCGAAAATCGCGGAGACGCTGCCAAAAGACATGCGCGCGAAACTTGCCGAAATGACACGCGAAATCGGAGAACAGGTGCAGGATCCACAAATCAAGGTCAGCGTGACGGCGTTCGCCGACAGCATCGCCAAATAGCAACTCAGATTCCGGCGTTCACGAGCTTACGCGCGAGATCGACGAAATCGCTCGCGGCGACATCGACTGGAATTTTCGGACCGGCCTCGCCGGTCGCGGGGCCATATTCGTCGAGCCGCGCCACATGCGCGGTGCGTAAACCGCGCGCGGCCGCGGCCGCAAGATCCGAACTGTGCGCCGCGACCATCATGCATCGGTCCGGCGCAAGATCGAGCGCTGCGCAGGCCGCGTCATAGACTGCCGGCTTCGGCTTGTAGTCGCCGGCAATCTCGGCGCCGAGAATCGCGTCCCAGACGAAGCCGTTGTGACGCGCGAGCCGCGCCATCATCCCGATATTGCCATTGGAGACCGGCGCCAGCAGAAACCGCTCGCGCAGCAGCGACAGCCCGCGCGATACATCCGGCCATGCCGGAAGCCGGTGCCACGCGGTATTGAGGATGCGGCAATTGTCCTCGCTCAATTCCGACAAACCGAAGCGCGCCCGGATGCGGTCGAGATTGCGCCGGTGCAGCACATCGAGCTTGCTGAACGGGATGCGGCCGGCCCGAACTTCCTCCATCGACGGCTGATATTCGGCGCGCCACGCATCGGCGAATGCGGTCCAGTCGAGCGACACCCCGAGCGGCGCCAGGAACCTTTCGGCCTCCCGGGCGATGCCGGTTCTCCAGTCTACCACCGTCCCAAACACATCGAAGAACAGCGCCTGCACGGGCTTCATTCGGCGTCTTCTCCTGCTCCTGCTGCGGATATCAACGAGCGGCCGCGACGCCCCGTCCCTTCTGAAACAATCAGCTTGCGCCTCACAATTTTCTGCCTCGGACGATTGCAACCGCAAATTTTATAGTGCTACCATCGCCGGACCGGAAATTTCGATCATACCAGTGCATCCCGACCAGGGAGGGTGTTATGGTACTGACCTTCGATCAAGCCGGCGCGCAAGAAACCCTGAGCTTCGTTGAGAAGAAGTGCAACGCCGGCGTCTGGAGCCTCGACTTTACGACCCGCCGTATGGCGTGGTCCGAAGGGTTTTATGATCTTCTCGGACTTGAGCCCGGTTCGGTCGAGCCGTCCTACGAAGCGATCGTCCAATTGATGCATCCGGACGACCGGCGCTCCGCCGGGGAGTTTAACCGGATCGTCAATGAAGGTCTGCCGCTCGATCGCGAATTGCGGATCATACAGCCGAACGGCAAGCTGCGCTGGCTTTCCAACCGGAGCGAGGTTTTGCTCGACAAGAGCGGAAAGCCGCTTCGAGCGTTCGGCGTCCTGCTCGATGTGACGCCCCAACGCGAAATGGCGCTGGCGAAGGAGGCCACGGATTCGCGGTTCCGCGCACTCGTCATCGCCACCAATGGTTTCGTCTGGACAGCAGACGCCGACGGCAAGATTCTCGATATCCGGAATTGGCGCGAGCTTCGCGGTGAAAACCCGGCAGAAATCCTGGGTTCGCGATGGATCGACTTGGTCCATCCGGACGACCGCGAGCTGACGTTGCAAACCTGGTCGGACGCATTGACCACCAAGCGCGACTATTCGGTCGAGCACCGGGTCCGTCAGCCGGACGGCGAATATCGCTGGATGCAATCGCGCGCGGCGCCGATCATGCTGGAATCGGGCGCGGTCCGCGAATGGGTCGGGCTGTCGATGGACATTCACGACCGGAAGGTCTGGCCGGCTGCAACCGGCACCGGGAATGTGCTGACCGGCGCTCAACTGCGCGCAGCGCGCGGCATCCTGAACTGGTCGGTCCGGGAGCTGTCGCTCGCAGCGTCGGTTTCGAGCTCGACAATCCGGCGACTCGAGGAGATGGACGGCCCGCCACCGGGCCGGGAGGACTCCCTTGAGCCACTCCAGGCGGCGCTGGAAGCGGGAGGGGTCGAATTTCTGTTTCCGCCCAGCGGAAAACCCGGCGTTCGGCCGCGATAGCCCCCGAACCCGGCTCTACCTTCGACCTATGCAAATTCGTGACCCCGAAAAGCTCATTTTCAGGGCATTTTGCTCTTATCCCTGCCAATTCTTCGCTAAAGTTTAACGAAATATGACCCTCAATATGCAAATTGAGCATAGCTGCATCGCAACATGAAATCTGTTGCATCGCACCATTCCACACTATTTTGATGCACAGAATCGCTTGTGGTTCTTCCAAGCTTTCAAAGGGATAAGGCCATGTTGCTCTCGCACTTCTTCCGCTTCCTGCGCCAGTGGCGCGCCTATGGGAACAGCCTTCAGGAGCTGTCCCGCCTCGGTGACCGCGAACTCGCGGACATCGGCATCAGCCGTTCGGACATCCCGCGCATCGCCTGGGAAAATGCCGAACGCGCGGCTTGATTGAACGATCAGACTGCTGCAACCGAGAGCGCCCGCATCGTGCGGGCGTTTTCGTTTGCGCCAGGGGAGCGTGCGCAGGAGAGCCTGCGCAGGAGAACGGCAGGCACCTATCCTAGTGCGCCGGTTCTTCGGTTCGTGCTACGTCGCCGGCCATGTCGGTTTCAAAGCCAGTCCATATTATCGGCGGCGGCCTCGCCGGATGCGAAGCCGCCTGGCAAATCGCCTCGCGCGGCGTGCCCGTGGTGATCCACGAAATGCGTCCGATCCGGCAAACCGCGGCGCATCAAACCGATGGCCTGGCCGAACTGGTCTGCTCCAACTCCTTCCGGTCCGACGATCACAAGACCAGTGCAATCGGTCTGCTGCACGGCGAGATGCGCCGGCTCGGCTCGCTGATCATGCGAGCGGCCGACGCCAACCAGGTGCCGGCGGGCGGCGCGCTGGCGGTCGATCGCAACGGCTTCTCGGCAGCCGTCACGCAGGCAATCGAAGCAAATCCGCTGATCTCAGTCGAGCGCGGCGAAATCGGCGGATTGCCGCCGTCGGATTGGGACAGCGTCATCATCGCGACCGGTCCCCTCACCTCGCCGGCTTTGGCCGACGCGATCCGCAACGTGACCGGTGAGACATCGCTCGCCTTCTTCGATGCGATCGCCCCGATCGTGCACCGCGAGTCGATCGACATGTCGGTCGCATGGCTGCAGTCGCGCTACGACAAGGCCGGTCCAGGCGGATCGGGTGCGGATTACATCAACTGCCCGCTTGACCGAGCGCAATACGAGGCTTTCATCGACGCGCTGCTCGCTGCCGAAAAGGTGTCGTTCCACGACTGGGAGGCATCGACACCGTATTTTGACGGCTGTCTGCCGATCGAGGTGATGGCCGAGCGCGGCCGCGAAACGCTGCGGCACGGCCCGATGAAGCCGTTCGGGCTTACCAACCCGAACGCGCCGGAGCGCAAGCCTTATGCGGTGGTCCAGCTTCGCCAGGACAACAGGCTCGGGACCCTTTTCAACATGGTCGGCTTCCAGACCAAGCTGAAGCACGGCGAACAGGTGCGGCTGTTCCGGACCATTCCGGGCCTTGAGCGCGCCGAGTTTGCGCGGCTCGGCGGGCTGCACCGCAACACTTATCTGAACTCGCCGGCCCTGCTTGATCCGCATCTGCGGCTGCATGCGATGCCGCGCCTGCGCTTTGCCGGCCAGATCACCGGTTGCGAGGGCTATGTGGAATCGGCGGCGA
>JBMOOQ010000021.1:0-9156 GCA_049324435.1 Pseudomonadota bacterium | reverse complement strand
CCCCTCACACCGGCAAATTGTCGTGCTTGCGCGCCGGCATCTCCACCTTCTTGGTCCGCAGCATCGCCAGCGCGCGGGCGATGCGCTTGCGCGTCGAGTGCGGCATGATCACATCGTCGATATAGCCGCGCTCGGCGGCGACGAAGGGCGAGAGAAACCGCTCCTCGTATTCCTTGGTGCGCGCGGCGATCTTGTCAGGGTCGGCCATGTCGGCGCGGAAGATGATCTCCACCGCGCCTTTTGCACCCATCACCGCGATCTGCGCCGACGGCCAGGCATAGTTGAGATCGCCGCCGACATGCTTACTCGCCATCACGTCATAGGCGCCGCCGAACGCCTTGCGGGTGATGACGGTGACCAGCGGCACCGTCGCCTGCGAATAGGCGAACAGAAGCTTGGCGCCATGCTTGATCAGCCCGCCATATTCCTGCGCGGTGCCCGGCAGGAAGCCCGGCACGTCGACGAAGGTAACGATTGGGATTTCGAACGCATCGCAGAAGCGCACGAAGCGCGCCGCTTTCCGTGACGCATCGGAATCGAGCACGCCCGCGAGCACCATCGGCTGGTTGGCGACAAAGCCGACGCTGCGCCCGGCGATGCGGCCGAATCCGGTGACGATGTTCTTCGCAAAGGTCGGCGAGATTTCGAAGAAGTCGCCCTCGTCCACGACCTTCAGGATCAGCTCCTTCATGTCGTAGGGCTTGTTCGGATTGTCGGGGATCAAAGTGTCGAGGGAATTGTCGATGCGGTCGGTGTCGTCGAGCGAGGGCCATTCCGGCACGCCCGATGTGCAGTTCGACGGCAGGAAATCGATCAGCCGGCGCATCTGAAGAAGACATTCGACATCGTTCTCGAACGCGCCGTCGGCAACCGAGCTCTTGGTCGCGTGCACCGAGGCGCCGCCGAGCTCTTCCGCGGTCACCACCTCGTTGGTCACGGTCTTCACCACGTCGGGGCCGGTGACGAACATGTAGCTCGTGTCCTTCACCATGAAGATGAAGTCGGTCATCGCCGGCGAATAGACATCGCCCCCCGCGCACGGACCCATGATGACGCTGATCTGCGGGATCACGCCCGAGGCGATCACGTTGCGCTTGAAGACTTCGCCATAGCCGCCGAGCGCGGCGACGCCCTCCTGGATGCGGGCGCCCCCGGCATCGAACAGGCCGATGATCGGCGCTCTAGCCTTCAGCGCCATGTCCTGCACCTTCACGATCTTCTGGGCGTGGGTCTCGGACAAGGAGCCGCCGAACACGGTGAAGTCCTTGGAGAACAGGAACACGGTGCGGCCATTCACGGTGCCCCAGCCGGTGACCACCCCGTCGCCCGGGATCTTGGTCTTTTCCATGCCGAATTCGCTGGAGCGGTGCTCCACGAACATGTCGAATTCCTCGAACGAACCCTTGTCGAGCAGGAGTTCGATCCGCTCGCGCGCGGTCAGCTTGCCGCGCTTGTGCTGCGCCTCGATGCGGGCCTTCCCGCCGCCGAGCCTGGCGTCCTTGCGGCGGAGGTCGAGCTTTTCGATGATGTCCTTCATGGTGCCCCGTGCCTGAAAACCGGCCGGCGAAACTAGCATGGGCTGGGAACGGGCGTCACGCGCGACGCGAGGTTACCCTGTTATCTCAGAGCCGCCCGCAATTCGCCGATGCGCCGGTCATAGGCCCGCGCGATACAGGCGGCGTCGAGGCATTCGTTGCGCCGCCTGATCCAGGCGCGCTGGCCGTCCGCGATCCCAGGGCGTGCGCGGGCGGCTTTAAAGAGCGCATCAAGATCGCGGTCGCGCTGCGCGAGCGCCGGATCGTCGCAGATCGCCTGCTCGACGCGGGAGAGCTTGCCGCTGCAGGCAAAGCTCGGGCTTACGGCTGCGACCGTGCGCTGTGCCGCCACGGCCACCTGCTGCGGCGTGCCGCCGGATATCGTCCGCAGCTGACCGATCCGGTGATCGTAGGCATTGGCGAGGCAGGGCACGAGACTGCCGCAGCCATTTCGCCGCCGGATCCAGTCGCGCTGCTGGTCGCGCAGCGCAAAGCGCTCGGCCTGCGGCAGCGTATCGGCGAGCCGGTAATAGGTCTCCGACAGGAGACGGTCGCGAGCGGACAAGCCCGGATCGTTACAGATGGCACGTTCGACCGCGTTGGTCTCGGCACGGCAATCGAAACTCGGCGTCACCGGCGCCATCGCCTGCTGCCGCACATCGAGCGTGGCAGCGACGGACGTTTCAGGGCGCTGGGGCGCCGCAGGTTCTGAGCGCGCGGCGTGTTGCTGCATCTGCGGCACCGGCGCCGCCGCAACAGTGCCGCTGCCACGCGGCGGCACGAAATAGAACAGCGGCCCGGACAGTTCGTCGTAATAGGCCGGTCGTTGCTCGTGGTTCACGGTGGCGGCCAGCGCCTCGACATCCTCGCGCACCTCGCGGGCGAGATCGGTGATCGCCTTGCCCTCGACGGTGAGCTTACGCAGCAATGTCCGCGTATAGACCGAGGTCGGCTCGCGGTCGTTATCATCAAGGCGGTCGGCCGCGGTCTGGCCGAACCCGGCCGAGAACAGGATGAAGAAGCCGCCCTGCCCCTTGGCCGGACGCCGTGACGGTTCGACGAGGCCGCCGCTGCGTCCAATCGAGCGGGTGCCGCTTTTCGCATAAGGGTTGTCGCGGCAGGCATCGATTATGGCGATCTGCACGTTGGAGCCGGTGGCGCGGATGCGTTCGATCAGCGGCATCAGCGCGAAGGACTCCAGCTTCAATCCCTCCTTGTCGACGCGGTCGGGCCGCGGCGCATCGACCGGCAGCAGGTAATTCTCGCCATCGAGCGCCACGCCGTGGCCGGAATAATGGATCAACGCCACATCGCCCGGACCGAGCTTGCCGGTGAATTCCGAGATGCCGGCGTTGAATGCGGACCGGTCCGGATCGATCAGAAGGTCGACCTCGAACCCGGTCTTTTCCAGCGCAGCCTTCATGGCGCGGGCGTCACCCACCGCTTTCTGGAGCTTCGAAACATTGCGATAATCGTCGGCGCCGATCACCAGCGCACGCCGCGCCTGCGCCGCAGCCTGCGAGATATGCAGCGCGATCAAGGCAGCTGCGACGGCCAGCACGAGGATCGGGCGCTCTAATCGTGACACCATGAATTTGCTCCAGCGCGGAACGGCTTAGCACAGATTGCGCGTATTCATAAAAATCCGCCGCAAATGCGGGTCCGGTCAACTTACAGAGAGCACGGCCGCAACCATGTAACCGTCTATGACTTCAGACGTTATGTACGGCGTGCCTTTGCCGGCAATTGCCCCTTCCCCGGAGACCCTCCCCATGAGCGCCGAAAAAACCCGAGCCCGCCTCGCCACCCCGACCGATCTCGGCGGCAATGCCACCAAGGATATCAGCGGTGCTCTGAACGCCCTCCTCGCCGATACCTTTGCGCTGTATCTCAAGACCAAGAATTTTCACTGGCACGTCTCGGGTCCGAATTTCCGGGATTTCCATCTGATGTTCGACGAACACGCCGGCCAGCTCTTCGCGATGACCGACGAGATTGCCGAGCGGGTGCGCAAGATTGGCGGCACCACTTTGCGTTCGATCGGCGATATCGCGCGCCATCAGCGCATCGCCGACAACGACGCGGCCTATGTCGATACGCAGGACATGCTGGCCGAGCTGCGAGAGGACAACCAGAGCTGCATCAAGGCGATGCGGCAGGTCCACGAAATCTGCGACGAGCATGGCGATGTCGCTACCGCGAGCCTGCTGGAAAACTATATCGACCAGGCCGAAAAGCGGGTGTGGTTCCTGTACGAGGCCGGCCGCGCTGCGACCGCGACGGGGCAATAGTCGTACGATTTTCGCGGACGCGGGCGCAGCTCGCTCCCTGCTTTCGTTTGCCAGCATTTCGTTTCAGAAACTTCTCAAAGGACCGTTCGCAATGAACGCTTCGACATTTGGCTGCGCGCTCGCGTCCGCAGCCCTGCTCTCGGCCGCAAGCCCCGCGCACGCGATCGACGCACGCTACGTCTGCGACAAGGGCGCGCGGATCTATGTGCAATTCTCTCCTCCGGGCTTGGCGCTCGGCCGGGCGACGCTGGCCTTCGCTTCCGGCGAAAAGGTGGTGCTGCCGCAAGTCATGTCGGCGGATGGCGGGCGTTACGCCAACAGCGAGATCGAGTTCTGGGTCAAGGGCAAGGGCGCAAGGCTCACCCGCAACGGCAAGGTTCAGACCTGCAGGACGCGCTAGCGCGACGATCCTAGGCAAGTTTCAGAATTGCCGCCGCCGCCTTCATTTCGGCCAGGCGGTGCGCCCGGCGTTCCATTGCCAGTGTGTCGCTGCCCCATTGCTGCATCTGCCAGTCTTCGTCGACATGCGCGGCGCTCCAGGCAGCGTCCGCGTCGATCGCATTCTCTGCAAGCGCCAGAGCCAGGAGCGCCGAACCGGTCAGCGTCATGACCGAGTGAGCGGCCCCTAGCCGCCATGCATCGGCTGGAATCGCTTTCGCAGCCGCAGCGATCGCCTCCTCCGGCTGCGCGGCAAAGACGACGCCTTCTACCATGATGAAGCGTGCGCCGAGCGTGTCCGCCGCCCAGCGCACGACCGGATCCCAGTGCTGCGCTTGTCGTTCGGTCAGACCCTCAGGACCGTCGGCACGGTAGAACAGAAGGTCGGACCCGAGATATTTGACGATCTCGTCACGAACACTTTCGGGCTTGTTCGTCACGCCGTCGATGATGGCGTTGGCCAGCCGCGTCAGCGGCATCCGCGCCGGATCGATGACATCGGTCTGCGCCTGCCATTCATCCGCAATCGCCTGCGCCAGTGCGCGGGTCGGCGCAGCGAGCGGACGGCGCGCCGGCGTTCGCACCGGCTTGCCGTCGAGCATAACGGCGAACAGATCGCCATCGGGCGCCACCGCCGCGGTCTTGTAAAAGCGCTTGCGCAGCGTCGGCCGCACGTTGCGTCGTGCCGCTTCCATCGGATCAAGCGGATTGCCCTTGAAAATGTCTTCGAAAATGTCACGCATCATGGCGTTCCGGCGGCGTTACGCGGTTTCGCGCGCGAACAACAAACCATTCAGCGCCGCATCGAGTTCCGCAAAGCCGGAAACCATTCTGTCGGCGCCGCTGGCGCGAAGAAGATCGGGGGGATGATAGCCCCAATTCACCCCGATGGCATGAACGCCCGCGGCCCGGGCCATCTCCATGTCGTAAGTGGTATCGCCAATCATGACGGTGTCATGCGGCTCTGCTCCCGTCTCCCGTATTGCCTGAAGAATCATCTCCGGGTGCGGCTTGGACGGCGCATCGTCCGCGGTCTTGATGGTCGCAAAATATCTCAGAAGATCGTGATGGGTCAGGATCGCACGGACTCCGCGCTGCGACTTGCCGGTCGCGACGCCCAAAAGACAATCCTCGCGCGCAGCCAGGGCCAGGATCGCATCGCGTGCACCTGGGTAGAGCGGCTCCTGATGTTCGGGCGAATGACGCAATTCGAAAAAGGCGTCTTTATAGCGCTCGATCATGCTGTCGACAGGGAAGTCGCGATGCTCCGCTCCAAGATTATCGAACGCCTCCCGCAAGGAGAGCCCGACGATCGACAGGACTCGCTCGCGCGGCGGGCATGCAATCCCGTGCGCATCGTAGGCGCGCTGCATCGCGGCGCAGATCATGTGCTGACTGTCAACGAGGGTTCCGTCGCAGTCGAAGATGACGAGTTTCAGCGCTTAACTCCCGATGATGCGAAGGGATCGAAACGCGCGCCGGCGCGGTGCCACGCCAGCGCAAGGGAACCATTCCACTTTCGTATGGGGCCTGCTTGTGCATCGCACAAGTCGCTCTGAGGCATGCGTCATACCGCAAATGAGCAGCCCACAAAGCGCCCCAAAACCTGCCCAAATCACCGCCCGATTTCGTCACCTGAAACCGTTTGACCGTGTGCAGCGCCGCAAATGCCGCGCGCCAAAGCGGATACGGATTCGCCGTCCGCGACAGTGCATCTGTGGCATTTCAAAATTGCTCTGACTAAAATCTAGTGCGGAGTCGGGGGGTAACAAACCGGCCCAACGGGGAAAGAAATGCCAGCCTGCCGTTTTCGGCTCGCCGGTCCCGCCAAAGCAGAAGGAACCGGACGGTTCCGGGACATGTGCGAGAAGCGTCGATGAAACCGACGGACATCGGCGATCCCAATTACTTCCACAAGGTGGTGGACTGCCAATGGGCATGTCCCGCCCATACACCGGTCCCTGAATATATCCGGCTGATTGCGCAGGGGCGTTACTCCGACGCCTACATGATCAACTGGAAGTCGAACGTGTTTCCGGGAATCCTCGGACGCACCTGCGACCGGCCCTGCGAGCCGGCCTGCCGGCGCGGCCGGGTGGAGACCGACCCGGTGGCGATCTGCCGGCTGAAGCGTGTCGCCGCCGATTACAAGGACGATGTATCCGCGCGGATGCCCAAGAAGGCACGGGTCAAGAACGGCAAGCGCATCGCGCTGGTCGGCGGCGGCCCGGCCTCCCTGACCGTCGCACGCGATCTTGCACCGCTCGGCTATGAGTGCGTGGTGTTCGATGCCGATCCGAAACCCGGCGGCATGATGCGCACGCAGATCCCGAAGTTCCGCCTCCCCGATTCCGTGATCGACGAGGAGACCGGCTATATCCTCGATCTTGGCGTCGAGTTCCGCGGCGGTCAGCGTGTCACCTCGATGAAGGCGCTGCTTGCCGACAATTTCGATGCGATCTTTGTCGGCTCCGGCGCACCGCGCGGCCGCGACCTCGACATACCGGGCCGCAAGGAAGCCGCAGCGAACATTCATATCGGCATTGACTGGCTGTCCTCGATTGCTTTCGGCCACATCGACAAGATCGGCAGGCGCGTGATCGTTCTCGGCGGCGGCAATACCGCGATGGATTGCTGCCGCTCCGCCCGCCGGCTGGGCGGCGAAAACGTGCAGGTCGTGGTCCGATCCGGCTTCGATGAGATGAAGGCGTCTCCCTGGGAAAAGGAAGACGCCATGCACGAGGACATCCCGATTCATAATTACCTCGTGCCGAAAGCGTTCACCCACGAGGGCGGCAAACTGACCGGTATCACCTTCGAGAAGGTGAAGGCGGAATATGACGCCAAGGGCCGCCGCAGCCTCGTGCCGTCCGGCGAACCCGACCAGCACTTTCCCTGCGATGACGTCCTCGTCGCGGTCGGCCAGGAGAATGCCTATCCGTGGATCGAGCGCGATATCGGGATCGAGTTCAATAAGTGGGACATGCCGGTGGTCGACGAGAAGACGCTCGGCTCGACCCATCCCAAGGTATTCTTCGGCGGCGATGCCGCATTTGGGCCGAAGAACATCATCTGGGCGGTTGCCCATGGCCACGATGCCGCGCTTTCGATTCACCGGATGCTGTCAGGAGAGGATGTCAGCGAGCGGCCATTGCCGCATGTCGAGATCGTCAGTCAGAAGATGGGCATCCACGAATGGTCGTATGACAACGACATCACGCTGGATACGCGTTACCGCGTGCCGCAACGCGACAAACAGGCCGCGCTGCGCGACATCAAGGCTGAGGTCGAACTCGGCTTCGACGTCAAGCTGGCGCTCGGCGAGGCGCATCGCTGCCTGAATTGCGACGTGCAGACGGTGTTCACCGCGCAGTTGTGCATCGAATGCGACGCCTGCGTCGATATTTGCCCGATGGACTGCATTACCTTTACGCAGAACGGGGAAGAGGCCGATTTGCGGCAACGGCTCGAAG
Source organism: Pseudomonadota bacterium (assembly GCA_049324435.1). GTDB lineage: Bacteria > Pseudomonadota > Alphaproteobacteria > Rhizobiales > Xanthobacteraceae > Pseudorhodoplanes. The sequence goes on along the minus strand of JBMOOQ010000021.1, from coordinate 1,419 downwards.
CGCCGTCCATCAACCTCACGCAGGATCTCTACGTGCAGGATGGGCTCAAAACCGGTCGCGTCATGGTGAAGGACGAGGATGTCTGCCTGCATTGCGGGCTGTGCGCCGAACGTTGTCCGACCGGCGCCTGGGACATGAAGAAATACCTGATCGAAATGGCTCACGCAGGTGATCGAGGATGCCAGGCCCAGCGCTCAGCAGCGTGAATGACTTCGTCATCCGCTTTGCCAATGTGAACGGTTCCGGCTCGGCCAGCGCGAACGAGATGTTCGCGCGCGCGGTGATGCGAATGGGAGTACCGGTCTCGCCCCGCAACATCTTCCCCTCCAACATTCAGGGACTGCCGACCTGGTACGAGGTGCGCGTTACCGAGGAAGGACATCTCGGCGCCCGCGGCGGCGTCGATTTCATGGTCGCGATGAACCCACAGACCTTCGACAAGGACGTCGCGATGATCGAGCCGGGAGGCTATCTCCTCTATGACTCGACCAAGCCCCTGCCCGCCTCGAAATTCCGCGAGGACATTAACGTCATCGGCGTCCCTCTGACCGCGATCTGCAACAAGGAATACAGCGATCCGCGCCAGCGCCAGCTGTTCAAGAACATCATCTATCTCGGCGTGCTGTCGGCGCTGCTCGACATGGATGTTGCGGTCATCGAGACGCTGATCGGCGAGCAATATAAGGGCAAGGACAAGCTGATCGGCCCGAACGTGCATGCGCTGCATCTTGGCCGCGACTGGGCGCTCACCAACCTGACATGCCCCATCGGGCTTCGCGTGCGAAAGGCGGACAAGATCGGCGATCGCATCTTCGTCGAAGGCAATGCAGCAGCGGCGCTTGGCGCGGTGTATGGCGGCGCCACCGTCTGCGCGTGGTATCCGATAACACCGTCATCTTCGCTCGCCGACGCCTTCACCCGGTATTGCGCCAAGCTCCGCGTCGACAAGGACACTGGAGAAGCCAAATACGCCATCATCCAGGCCGAGGATGAACTCGCCTCGATCGGCATGGTGATCGGTGCGGCCTGGAACGGTGCGCGCGCCTTCACCGCAACCTCCGGCCCCGGCATCTCGTTGATGCAGGAATTCATTGGCCTTGCCTATTTCGCGGAAATCCCGGCGGTCATCTTTAACGTGCAGCGCGCGGGTCCCTCCACCGGCATGCCGACCCGCACCCAGCAATGCGACCTGATCTCGTGTGCCTATGCCTCGCATGGCGACACAAAGCACGTCTTGCTGTTCCCCGAGGATCCGTACGAGGCCTTCGAATTCGGAGCGTCGGCCTTCGATCTCGCTGACCGGCTGCAGACCCCGGTCTTCGTCATGCTCGATCTCGATATCGGCATGAACCACCGATTATGCGCGCCCTTCAAGTGGGACGATACGCGCAGCTATGACCGCGGCAAGGTTATGACCTA
>JBMOOQ010000020.1:0-9432 GCA_049324435.1 Pseudomonadota bacterium | reverse complement strand
AAGACGCTGTGATGGCCGGGATAAGCCCGGCCATCACAGTGTGGAACTCGTGGCTTGCTAAGCCTTCTGCTCGAAAGCGGCTTTCAGCATGCCGATCTGACTTTCGACCGGATTATTAGTATTGCGCGGCGCATCCGTCGGCGCGTGAATGGTGGCGTCGAGCCGCCGCACCTGATCGGCCAGGACGATCGAACGCTGGATCAGCGACACCAGTGTGGGCGGCAGCAGCTTCAGCGTCTCTTCGTCGGCCGCAAAGATCGGCGACAGTTTCACCTTGGTCTTTTCCTGATTGACCTGGGAGAGCGACATCTCGCCCTCCTTCACGGCGCGATGCAGCAACAGCCACGATGCGAGCTGCATCAGGCGTGTCGTCAGCCGCATGCTTTCAGTGGCGTAGGTCAACGCTGCGGCACGCGACAGCGCTTTCGATTCCTTGCGCCCGGCGCCGTCAAGATAGGCCGCAGTCTCCTCAACCAGCCCCATGCCGTCGCGAAACAGCTGCGAGAAGGCCTGAGAGCTTGCAAGCTTCTCCCGAAACGAAATCGGGCCGTTCATCTCGGCTGATACTTCCGACATCACGCTACGCCTCACCCCAATGCACCGGGCGGCAAGGACGTCGCATATGCCCCGCCGGTGCAGCGCCAAGTTTCAGTGTGGGCGAAGCATAAGGGCTCGACGCTCGCCGGGTAAAGCGACCGTGAAAGTAATTTGATTGTCATAGTTGCCAACGGACGCGGTCAGCCTCTACCGGTGTTCCGATTTGGCACAGAACAAAAAAGAGCCGCCGTTTCCGGCGGCTCAAGTGGATAACAGGGAGGCGTCAAACAGAGTGGACAGGAGCCACTCGATGTCCAGAAGATGGACACCGCCAGTAATACCGGGGAAAGCTTAAAGACCTCTTAAATGCAAAACGATCGGTAAAGCCGAACGCGACAATTTCATCGATCGGGAACTTTTCGATCGGCCTTATTTCTTGAAAAACATGTCTGCTGCGCTGCGTGACGATTGCTTCTTGGCGATGTCGGCTTCAAGCCGGGCAATCTCCTCGCGCATGAGCGCAATGCGGTCGTTGAGTTCGGCGACGGACAAGAACGTCAAATCCTGGCCGATCTCATGCGCGATCTTCTTTTTTGGGCGGTCGTCGTGGTCGAATGCAGGCATGATCGGGACCTTTCGTGCAGCGCAAATCTAGCGTCGCTCCTGCGGGTTGTCACACCGCCGCACGGCCACTATCAGAGGGCCTCCAAATCCCAGCCTTTTCCTGCAGGATCGACCCATGACCGCACTTCCCGACCGAATGACTGTGATCGGCATCAAGGAACCGGGTGGACCCGAAATGCTCGTGCCCGAACAGCGCGACGTGCCAAAGCCCGGCAAAGGCGAGATCCTCGTCAAGGTGGCAGCTGCGGGAGTGAACCGTCCGGATGTGCGTCAGCGCCAGGGCTCCTATCCGCCGCCGAAGGGCGCAGGCGACATTCCGGGACTTGAGATCGCGGGCGAAGTCGTGGCCCTCGGCGACGGCGTCACGAAATGGAAACTCGGCGACAAGGTCTGCGCGCTCGTGGTCGCGGGCGGTTATGCCGAATATTGCCTCGCCTACGAAAGCCATGCGCTGCCGGTACCGCCGTCGCTGTCGATGGTCGAAGCGGCCGCGATGCCTGAAACCTTCTTCACCGTATGGCAGCATCTGATGATGCGCTGCCATTTCAAGAGCGGCGAATGGGTGCTGGTGCATGGCGGCACCTCGGGCATCGGCACCACCGGCATCATGCTGGTCAAGAATTTCGGCGGATATGTCGTGACCACCGCGGGCTCCGACGAAAAATGCGCGGCTGCCAAGAAGCTCGGGGCGGATGTTGCGGTCAATTACAAGACCCAGGATTTCGTCGAGGAAACGAAGAAGGCAACAGGCGGCAAGGGCGCCAATGTCATTCTCGACATCGTCGGCGGCGATTATATCGACAAGAATTACGATGCCGCCGCCGACCAGGGTCGCATCGCGCAGATTTCGTTCGCCGGCGCCCCGAAGGCCACCGCGAATTTTGCGAAGCTGATGGCCAAGCGTCTGGTGCATGAGGGATCGACATTGCGGCCGCGCACGGTGGCCGAGAAGGCCGAGATCGCTAAGGGCATCGAGGAGAAGGTCTGGCCGCTGGTCGCTGCCGGCAAGATCAAGCCTGTGATCGATTCGACCTTCCCGCTCGCGAAGGCTGCGGATGCCCATGCTCGCATGGAATCGAGCGCCCATATCGGGAAAATCGTGCTGACTGTAGGTTGAGAGCAGACCGGCGGCCATTTTCGCCACCATTCCCTTTCCATCGGCTGCGCAGACCTCCTATAACTGCGCGGCTGGCCCGGCCGTGCCGCGAAAACGGCACAAATGTCGGACCTTTTTACCATTCAAGGACGGGGAATTTGCCGGGACGCCGCGCAACCATCATGACGACGCGACGGCCAGCGGGCCTGCGGTGTGCCTTGCCGCACGCAGCCGCTGCACTTGCGCTCGTCTGCGCGGCGCTGTGGCTGACGCTGTCGTCGGCCGCCGCAGTCGATGCGGTCAATGTCCGCACCGATGCCTCGGCCATCGACCTGACCGCCGTGGCCGAGCGGCCGAAAACCGACGGTGATCGCGTCCAGGTCTCGACCGCGCCCGGACCCGATGGCATCGTGCGCCGCATCGAGGTGCGCGGACGCGAAGCGGGTAATTCCTGGGCCGTGTTCGCGCTCGCCAATACCGGCGACGAGCAGATCGACCGGCTGATTGTGGTGCCCCATTATCGGATGGTCGGCTCCGGCCTGTTCTGGCCGGATCTGGGGTTGTCGCGCGTCGTCACGGTAACGCCCAGCACCGGTGAGCGTCCAGAGCGCCAGGACTCAGCCACCGCCGACGTATTCCGGATCACGCTCGATCCCGGCTCGGTCGTGACCTATGTGCTGGAGCTGCGCTCCGACAATCTGCCGCAGCTTTATCTGTGGGAGCCCGACGCCTACAAGGACAAGCTCAATTCCTTCACGCTGTATTACGGCATCGTCATCGGCATTTCCGGTCTGCTTGCCCTGTTTCTGACCATCCTGTTCGTGGTGAAGGGCTCGGTGATGTTCCCAGCCGCCGCCGCACTCGGCTGGGCGGTGCTGGTCTATATCGGCATCGACTTCGGATTCTGGGGCAAGGTGTTCGACATGTCGGCCGGCGCCGAGCGCGTCTGGCGCGCGATCGGCGAATGCGTGCTGGCGGCGACTTTGCTCGTCTTCCTGTTCGCCTATCTCAATCTGAACCGCTGGCACGTCCGCTACGCGCACATCACCATTGCCTGGCTCGGCGGTCTTGCGGCGCTGATCGCGGTCGCGCTGTACGATCCCGCGGTCGCGTCCGGCATTGCGCGCTTCTCGCTTGCTGGCGTCGCGTTCCTTGGCTTCGGAGTCGTCGTGCTGCTGTCGACCCAAGGCTTCGATCGCGCGGTGCTGCTCATTCCGACGTGGTTCCTGCTCTGCGTCTGGACCATTGCGGCGGGTCTGACCATCGGCGGACTCGTAACCAACGACATCGTCGGCCCTGCCCTTTTGGGCGGACTCGTCCTGATCGTGATGCTGATCGGCTTTACCGTGATGCAGCATGCCTTTGCAGGCTCGATCACCCACGGCATCGTCTCGGATGTCGAGCGCCGCGCGCTGGCGCTGACCGGCGCAGGCGACATGATCTGGGACTGGGACGTGTCGTCGGACAAGGTCTATACCAGCCCGGAAACCGAAGCGATGCTTGGTCTCAAGCGCGGGGCGCTCGAAGGCTCGGCCGCCAAATGGCTCGACGTGCTGCATCCGCTCGACCGCGACCGCTTCCGCGCAACGCTCGACAGCGTGATCGAACAGCGGCGCGGGCGTCTGATCGAGGATTTCAGGCTGCGCACGCCGGACGGCCATTATCTGTGGTTCACGCTGAAAGCCCGCCCGGTCGTCGGCTCCGACGGCGAGGTGGTGCGCCTCGTCGGCACCCTGACCGACGTCACCGAGTTCAAGACCGCGGAAGAGAGGCTCTTGCACGACGCCGTGCATGACAACCTCACCGGACTGCCGAACCGCCAGTTGTTCCTCGATCGTTTCGAAGCCGTGCTGGGTTTCGCCAAGAACGACCCGGCGATGCGGCCGACGGTGATCGTCATCGATCTCGACCGCTTCAAACAGGTCAACGACTCCGTGGGCATGGCGATTGGCGACTCGATCCTGCTGACGCTGGCGCGGCGCCTCGGCCGGCTGCTCAAGCCGCAGGATACGCTGGCGCGACTTTCGGGCGATCAGTTCGCGCTGATCCTTTTGTCCGAGCGCGATCCGGGCCGCATCATCGCCTTCGCGGAAAATATCCGCCGCACCATACGCGCACCGATCACGTTCAACGACCGCGAGATTTTCATCACCGCCTCGATCGGGCTGTGTCTTGCCGACAGCCAGTCGGCACGCGCGGAGGAGATCCTGAAGGATGCCGAGCTTGCGATGTATCATTCGAAGCGCATCGGCGGCGACCGGATCGAGGTATTCAAGGCGGCAATGCGTGCGCGCAAATCCGACCGGCTGACGCTGGAGGCGGAATTGCGCCGCGCCATCGAGCGCGAGGAGATCAAGCTGCACTACCAGCCGATCGTGCGGCTGGAGGACCGCACCATCGCAGGCTTCGAGGCTCTCGCCCGCTGGGAACATCCGAAACTCGGTCGCATGTCGCCGGCCGAATTCATCACCATCGCCGAGGAAATCGGTCTGATCGTCGATCTCGGCATGTTCGTGCTCGAACGCACGGCACGGCAATTGAGCATCTGGCAGCGCACGGTGCGCGCGCAGGACGGCTTGTTCGCGAGCGTCAATGTATCGTCGAAGCAGTTGCTGCGGCAGGACCTGATCGGCGATCTGCGCACCGTGCTGGCGCGCTCATCGCTGATGCGCGGCACCCTCAAGCTCGAATTGACCGAGTCCGTCGTGATGGAAAATCCGGAACATGCCGCGCAGATTCTCGCGCGGCTGCGCGAACTCGGAGCGGGCCTCGCGCTGGACGATTTCGGCACCGGGCATTCCTCGCTGTCCTATCTGCAGCGGTTCCCGTTCGACACCATCAAGATCGACCAGTCCTTCGTACGCATGAGCGCCAAGGGCACGCGCCCGGTGATCCTGCGCTCGATCATCGCGCTCGCGCACGACCTCGGCATGGAGACGGTAGCGGAAGGTGCGGAGACCGATTCCGATGCGGTCGAGCTTTATCACATGGGTTGCGAATACGCGCAGGGCTTCGTATTCGGCCAGCCGATGACCGCCGAGGCCGCTACCAAACTGCTCACCGCCGACCGCATGGAACTGGCGCGATAGATCGAACGGCGCGCGCAGATCGCTACTGCCTCGGGCGTTAAGCGTGCCCCGCTTCGCTCGACAGCATGCCGGGGGATATGCCGAGCTTGCGCATCGCGCGTTCGTATTTGTATTCGGGATCGCCGAAGATGAGATCGCGATCGGCCGCGCAATGCAGCCAGCCGTTGTTCTGGATTTCCTGTTCGAGCTGGCCCGGTGCCCAGCCCGCATAGCCGAGCGCAAGGATCGCGCGGGCCGGTCCGCCGCCGGTGGCAATCGCCTTGAGGATGTCGATTGTCGCGGTCAGGCAAATACCGTCGTCGATCGGCAGCGTCGAGTTTTCGATAAAGAAATCCGCAGAATGCAGAACAAAGCCGCGTCCGGTTTCCACCGGACCGCCTTTCATGACCATCACATCGTCGTTGCCGCGCGAAACCTGAATCGCATCGCGATCCGGAACAACATTGAGTTGCACAAGCAGGTCGGGAAATTTGATGTTGCTGGCCGGCTGATTGACGACGATTCCCATCGCGCCTTCTGGCGAATGCGCGCACACATAGATCAGGCTTTTCGCAAATCGGTCGTCGCTCATCGCCGGCGAGGCGATCAGCATCTGGCCGTCGAGATAGCTGCGGGCCGTCGCGCCGCCAGCGGACGACTTCAGCCCCAATCCTGACTTCGGAATCTTCATGACCAAAAGGTTAGCCCCATCGCGGCGCGTTGTGAAACGGTAGTTTGGCCATACTTCACGCCGATTTCAGTGGTGCAAAACGCGCCAAATGCCTAAATCGTTGCGATGTATCCCATGACAACCTGCCTGCCCGTTCTTGCCACAATTGCCGTTGCGGCATTGGCGTTGCCCGCATCGTCGGCGTCAGCCGACGTTTCGGCGTGGGACGGGGATGCGCGCGCCGGGGTGAGGCTTGTCTCGGGAGGGACAGGCGACGGCAACACCTCTGTCCTGCGCGCAGGCGTTGAAATCCGGCTCGCTCCCGGCTGGAAGACCTATTGGCGCTATCCGGGCGATTCCGGCGTTCCGCCCACCTTCAACTTCACGAAATCCGAGAATCTGAAATCGATCCGGCTGTCGTGGCCGGCACCGCAAAAAATGGTCGAAGCCGACGGCGTGATCATCGGTTACCGCAACAATGTGGTGTTTCCGCTCGCGGTCGAACCCAGCGATCCGGCCAAGCCGGTCATTCTGCGGCTCGCCCTCGATTATGCGATCTGTGAGAAGGTCTGCATCCCCGCCCAGGCCAAGGCCGAGCTGACGCTCAAAGCCGGTGGCTCGGCGGAGCCTGCAATCGCGGCCGCGGAAAAAACCATACCCCGTGCGCAGCCGGTCGGCGCCGACGCATCCTTGTCCGTCAAGGCAATCCATCGCGACGAGAGCAGGACGCCGGTCCGTATTCTCGTCGATATTGCCGCGCCTCCGGGGGCTCCAGTGTCAGTGTTTGCCGAAGGGCCTTCGGACGACTGGGCCCTTCCGGTTCCGGACAAGGTCGATGACGCACCCTCCGGCCTGCAGCGCTTTTCCTTCGCACTCGACGGCCTTCCGCCCGGAGCAAGCGACAAGGGTGCGACCCTGAAGCTGACCGCGGTCGCGGGCAGTGAGGCGATCGAGACGTCCTTCCGGCTCGACTAACGCTGCGGTCCCGCCTATTTTGCAGCGCCTTTCCGTGCGGCTGCGGCCGCCAGAACAACGTGACACGCAGAGAGGATTGTCCATGGCCATCAAGGTCGGCGATACATTGCCCAACACCACGTTCCGCGTGATGACCGCGGACGGACCGAAGCCGAAAACCACGGACGAGGTGTTCAAGGGCAGGAAGGTCGTGCTGTTCGCCGTTCCGGGCGCGTTCACGCCGACCTGCACCAAGAACCATCTGCCGGGCTTCGTCGCCAATGCCGCGGCCATCAAGGCCAAGGGCATCGATGCCATCGCCGTGACTGCGGTCAACGATCCGTTCGTGATGGGCGCGTGGAAGGCTGCTGCCGGCTCCGACGATATCGAGTTCCTCGCCGACGGCAGCGCGGACTTCGCCAAAGCGATCGGCCTTGAGCTCGACGCATCGGCGGGCGGTCTCGGCATCCGCTCCAAGCGCTATTGTATGGTGGTGGACAATGGCGTCGTGAAATCGCTCGCGGTCGAGGACGCGCCCGGCAAGGCCGACGTATCGAGCGCCGAAGCGCTGTTGAAGTCGCTGTAGGACGAGCGAATAGCGAGCAGCGAATAGTTTTTTCCCTATTCGCTACTCGCCACTCACTATTCGCTATTTCTTCAACCGCAATTCCGCAATCCCTGCGCGCGCCAGTTCGTCGGCGCGCTCGTTCAGGTCATGGCCCGCATGACCCTTGACCCAGTGCCACGTGACCTCGTGCTGGGCCAATGCAGCATCGAGGCGCTGCCAGAGATCGACATTCTTCACCGGCTTCTTGTCGGCGGTGCGCCAGCCGTTCTTCTTCCAGCCGTGAATCCAGCCGGAGATCCCGTTCCGCACATATTGGCTGTCGGTATAGAGATCGACGCGGCACGGCTTCTTCAATGACTCCAGCGCCGATATCGCCGCCATCAGCTCCATGCGGTTATTGGTGGTGTGAGCCTCTCCACCCCTCAGCTCCTTGGTGTGGCTGCCGGACTGCAGGATCGCACCCCAGCCGCCCGGACCCGGATTGCCCGAGCAGGCGCCGTCGGTATGCACAACGACATGCGGCAGACTCATCGGTCGAAATGTCCTGACAGCACGCTCATGCGAGTTCCCGCGTCTCGATGCCGTAATCGATCACGCTTTTGACGTGCTGATGGAAACGCAGCTTGCGGAAATATTCCTGCGGCGACTTCGGACGCACCAGTGCGCCGGGGGGCACATTCAGCCAGTCCACCACGCGCGTCGCCAGAAACCGCAAGGCGGCCCCGCGCGCGAGCAACGGCATGGCCGCAAGTTCGTCGTCGGTCAGCGGACGCACCTTTGCATAAGCCTGGAGCAGCGCCCGGCCTTTGGTGACGTTGTAGGAATGGTCGTTCTCGAAACACCAGGCGTTCAGGCAAATCGCGACGTCATAGGCAAGCATGTCGTTGCAGGCGAAATAGAAATCGATCAGACCCGACAGCCTTTCGCCGAGAAAGAACACATTGTCCGGAAACAGGTCGGCGTGAATGACCCCGGCGGGGAGCGCATCGGGCCATGACCGGTCGAGAAAATCCAGCTCCTGACGGATCGCGGCCAGCATGCCGTGCTGGATTGTGTCGATCCGGTCGGCGCAGGACTCAAACAGCGGCCGCAGCCGGTTCGCCGCAAGCGCATTGGCACGGTGGCCCTTGAAGTCTGAACCAGCCAGATGCAGCCGCGCCAGCGCCTCACCCACCGCCGCACAATGGCGCGCCTCGACCCTGCGCATCCAGACGCCGTCGAGAAAGGTGACGATCGCCGCCGCCCGCCCGCACAATTCGCCGATCGCTTTGCCGTCCCGCATCCGCACCGGCTGCGGACAGTTGATGCCGCGCAGCGCGAGATGCTCCATCAGCGAAACGAAAAACGGTATGTCCTCGACCGCAACCAGCCGCTCATAGAGCGTGAGGATGAAATAGCCCGCGTCGGTGTGCAGCAGGAAGTTCGAATTCTGCACGCCCTCCGCAATACCCTTGTAGGACAGAAGCTTGCCGATCTCGTAGCGGGCGAGAAAGCCGTCCAGCTCCTCGGCCGAAACATCCGTATAGACCGCCACGGGTCACTCCGCCGCTTCGGATGAGCGCAAGGCGCGCGGCAGAGGGAAGAACATGTTCTCCTCGGTTGCCGACATGGTCTCGACATTCAGTTCGAAACGCTGCGCGAAGGCATCGAGAACCTCCTCCACCAGAACCTCCGGCGCTGAAGCACCGGCTGTGACCCCAAGCGCGGCAATGCCGTCGAAGCGATTCCAATCGATATCGGCTGCACGCTGCACAAGCACCGCAAACGGACAGCCCGCGCGCTCCGCGACCTCCTTCAGACGCTGCGAATTTGAGGAATTCGGCGCACCGACCACGACCATGGCATCGACCAGCGGGGCGACCAGCTTCACTGCTTCCTGACGATTCGTGGTGGCATAGCAAATATCTTCGCGGTG
>JBMOOQ010000019.1:0-9817 GCA_049324435.1 Pseudomonadota bacterium | reverse complement strand
CGTCGTCGTCCAGGTCTCGTCGAGGAAGATCAGCCGGCCGCCGAGGCTCTTCTGTGCGCGCCGCCATGCGTCCCGTCGTTCAGCGACGTCGGGACGATCCTGTTCGCTGGCGCGTACGGTTTTTTTTTGAAGCTGATTCCCTCGGCGGCGAAGAAACGCGACAGCATCGACTTGTCGGCCTTGACCCCGTGCGTGCGAAGCAGCCGATCGGCGATCGCATCAAGCGTCAAATCGTTCTCCTTGCGCCGCAGCTCCAGAAGCCAGGTCCGATGTGGCTTGAGCACAGAACGCCGGTCCCCGCCGGTCGGCAAAGCCGCCGTGCGCTGCGTCTGCTCGAATACGCTGACCCAGCGGATCGCACTCGCGATCCCGACCCGGAAAATCCGCGCCGCCTCGTTCCGCGAAAGGCCGTCTTCAACGACAGCCTTGATTACCCGAATGCGAAGAGCCTCTCCATGCGCCATCCAAGCCAGCCTCCTCCCGGCGGCAAGGATGAATCATGCTTCGACTGATTTGGGAATCCCTGACGATTCAAATCGACCCCAACTCGCGCTAGCGGGGGCGACAGATGCTTACGGCAGCACCGGCTTTTCCGGCAGATACCCCGGCGCGAAGATTTGCTCCGCGGTCAGCTTCTCGCCAGGCACCTCAATGTTCTTGTTGATGAAATCGACGGTGGTCTTCATCCGGTCGAGAGTGATGTATCCGAGACCGTTCTTCTGCACCTCCGGCGTAATTGCGACGCGCCGCAGGATGTCGATCTCCTCGACGATGATCTGCGGATCGAGCGCCTTCACATATTGAAGCTGAATCTGCGCGGCCTCCTTCGGATTGTCGAACGTATCCTTCCAGCCGCGTAAAGCGGCGCGCACGAACTTCTTCACCACATCGGGGTTCTTTTTCAGGTAGTCCTCGTGCACCCCGATCGAATTGGCATAGATTTCGAGGCCAAGATCGCCCGCGAACAGGCAGACCGGTTTTGCATCGGGCACCGCGCGCTTGATCGCAGGCTCGCTCATGATGAACAGGTCGATAGACGGCACCTTTCGGGCAGCCAGCATCGGGACGCGCGCGGGCGCGTCGATGTTGACGACCTTCATCGTCTTGGAATCGACCCCGTTCATTTCCATAACGGCCTGCCAGATCTTCGGCAGGAATGACGCCGAGCTCGAACCGAGTTCGATGCCTGCGAGCTTCTTCGCGCTGTCGATATTGGCGCCCGGATTCAGGCTGAAGATGCAGTAAGGCGGCTTCTGGTAGTTTGCCGCGACGATCTTTATCACCGAGCCAGCACCGCCCGCCGCCACAAGGCTCGGAATGTCGATGAACCCGAGTTCGGCGCCGCCGGTCGCTACGGTCCGGATCGCATCGGCCGTCCCCTTCGACGGCAGGATGGTGACGTTCAGCCCCTCGTCCTTGAAGTAGCCCTTGCCGAGCGCGACATACCATGGCGCGTGACGCCCGAGGCTGATGAAGTCGAGAATGAACTTCACATCGGTCGTTTGCGTCTGCGCCTGCGCGGCCGGCGCCGAAAGACATGCTGCGATCGCAGCGGCCATCACTCGTTTCAGCATTGCTGCACTCCCCTCCTGCACCGGGATGGCGCATGAAATTGACACTTCAAATATCATAAGATATTTCACGAGATATGCACAAGTGCCGCGTCGGGGCTGTGCATGTTCGGAGCTGCGGTCGCGCCACAGAGCCGAAATTCGAAAAGCAAGAACCGGGCCGCCGCACCGCACTACATCAACACAGGCATTCGCAGCGGCATGGCTTTCGGCACGATCAGGAATGTGAGAAAGGTGTTCGCGGCAAGCGAGTTGACATCGCGCTCGTCCGAACCGGTGGTTGCACTTGACGATGCCAGTTTCGATTTCGACGAAGGGCAGCTGATCGCGCTGCTCGGCCCGAGCGGTTGCGGCAAGACCACGTTGTTGCGCATCGTCGCAGGCCTGATCCAGAAAACTTCGGGCTCGGTGACCATCGGTGGCCGCGAGGTTACGGAGCCGCTCGGCGACTACGGCTTCGTCTTTCAGCAGCCGAGCCTGATGCCGTGGCGTTCGGTCCTGGACAATGTGCTGTTCACCATGGAGATCCTCAAGCGCAACGACTGCGCCGCCCGTGAGCGCGCTATGCATCTCCTCGACGTGGTCGGTCTCTCCGGATTCCTGCAGGCGCGGCCGCATCAATTGTCTGGCGGCATGCAGCAGCGCGTGGCGCTATGCCGTGCACTGATCCACCAGCCGAAGCTGCTCTTGATGGACGAACCTTTCGGCGCGCTGGACGAACTGACGCGACTTGAGATGAACGATCTTCTTCTGCGGATCCGGAAGGAAACCGGCGCCTCAGTCCTGTTCGTAACGCATTCGATTTCGGAAGCAGTCTATCTCGCGGACAAGGTGATCGTCTTCAGCCGGAGACCGGCACGGGTCGCGACCGAGATTCCGGTATCCCTGCCCTATCCGCGCAATCAGCAGATCCGCTTTACGTCTGCCTTCACGCAAGCGGAGCGGCAGGCCAGCATCGCGCTGGGCGTGATTCCGGCTACAGAGAGTGCCGCGTGATGACCGCCCGTATGGCTTCTCAGGTCGGATATCCGTTTGCCGGCACCGTGCTGCTCATCGCTCTCTGGGCCTTCCTGTGCGTCTACGGCAATATCCCGACGGTCGTGCTGCCGACGCCTGACAAGGTGTTGAATGCCTTCATTGCGCGCTTCGACCTGATCCTGTCGGAAGGCTGGGTTACGTTGAAGGAGACGCTCTACGGCTTCATCCTTGCGCTCGTCATCGGCATCCCGATGGCGGTCGCGGTCGCCAATTCCCGCGCGCTGAATCTGATGTTCTATCCGCTGCTGATCGGATTGCAATCCGTGCCCAAGGTGGCGCTGGCGCCGATCATCCTGGTGTGGCTCGGCACCGGCATCGAGTCGAAGCTCGCCATCGTGTGGCTGGTCGCCTTTTTCCCGATCATCGTTGACACGGTCGCAGGACTGCGTTCGACTCCGCGCGAACTCCTGGAGCTGGCCCGTTCGCTGCGCGCGAGTCCGATGCAGGTTTTCCTCAAGGTGCAGCTGCCCGCGGCGCTTCCGTTCATCTTCACCGGCGCGAAAGTCGCAATCACGCTTGCCGTCATCGGCGCTGTCATCGGAGAATTCGTCGGTTCCAGTGAAGGTCTCGGCTTCCTTCTGCTCAGCGCCACCTCGCAACTGGATTCCCCGCTCGCCTTCGCCGCCCTGTTCGCTCTCTCCTTCCTCGGCATGTTCGTGTATCTGCTGGTCGAACTGGCGGAGCGGCTGGCCGCACCCTGGCTGCCGCCCGTCCCTCAGAGGCACTAAGCCATGGCCAGAACCACCAAAAAGGCTGTGACAAAAGGCAGGAAAGCGACGGTCCGCGCGACTCCTCGCAAGGTCGCGTCGCGTGCGCCGCGCAAGTCCTCGCTTGCCGACATGGCGTTCGAAGCAATCAAGGAAAAGATCCTGAAGCTGTATTTTCTGCCCGGCCAGTATCTGAACGAAGGCGCTCTATGCGCACTGCTCAATATGGGTCGCACGCCGGTGCATCAGGCGCTTCAACGCCTGCAGCACGAGGGTCTGGTCGAGGTGATGCCACGCAAGGGCATCATCGTACAGCCCGGCAGCATTTCGGAAATCCTGAAAATTCTGGATTCGCGCGCCACGGTGGAGGCCGAGCTGGCTCGTAACGCCGCGGAACGCGCCTCTCCGGAAGACATCGAGGAGTTGAAAGCGCTGGCGCGCGTCGGTTCTACCAACGGAAAGGCGTCGGAACTCGACAGCTTCATCGGCGCCGACCGCTCTTTCCACCGCAAGTTTGCCGAACTTGCCGAAAATCCGGTGCTGAGCGATTTCGCGCGCTCACTGCACGAGCGATCCATCCGCTACTGGTATCTGCATCTGTGGCAGACGCTCGACGACAAGGCGACGATCAAGCAGCACACCGCGATCGCCGACGCCATCGCAAGGCGCGACGCGGATGGCGCGGCTGAAGCGGTACGCGCCCATATCGAAAGCCTGCGCATGCGCCTGATGCGCGCACAGGAAGCCTCGCGTGGGCGCGGTCCGCTGCAGCTGAAATGATGGGACGAATGTCAGGGAGTTTCTACAAATGACCGCCTATTCCGGGATCCCGAAGCTTGGCGACGGTGTGATGCCGAGCCTCGATGAGGTGCTGCTGCAGGCCAACGACCTGCCCTGGCGTGAGAAATCGCTGAAGGGCGTGTCTGAAAAGATGCTGTGGCGAAACGAGGAAACCGGCGCCTCCATCGCACTGATCCGATTCGAGAAGGGCGCGGGCATTCCTGCACCGCACAGTCACGCATCGAACCAGTTCATGTTCTGCCTGCAGGGAAAATACGAATACACCAGCACCGGCGTGACGCTGACGGCGGGCTGCTTCTACTGGAACCCGAAAGGCAATGTGCATGGCCCCGCGATCGCCCACGAGGAGACGGTCGTGGTCGAGATATATGACGGGCCGCATTATCCAATCCGTCCGTCCTGGTACACAAGCGACGAGGACGCCCGCTGATGTCGAAGTCCGCAGCAGGCGCCCTGCCGGACCGCGTTCTGGTCGAGGCCAAGCGCCTCGTCGATACGGTCGCACGCATTTTCACGGCGCTCGGTATCGCGCAGACGGACGCAGAAACCGTCGCGAATGACCTTGTCATAGCCGAGCTCGAGGGCATCGGGTCGCATGGCGTGATGCTGGTGCCGATGTATGTCGACCGCATTCTTGCCGGATCGGTTTCAAGGCGCAGCCGGGGCGATGTAATCAGCGACATCCGTACCGCGATCGTCATCGATGCGGAGAACGCGCTCGGCCAGCTCACCGCGCATCAGGCGGTTAAGCTCGCAACCGATCGCGCCAAGAGCGCCGGAATGGCTGTCGTGGCGGTGCGCAATGCTTTCCACTTCGGAACCGCGGGCCGCTATGCCCGGCTGATCGCGCAGCGCAATTGCGCAGGGATCGTGATGTCGAACACCCGGCCGTTGATGCCAGCGCCCGGCGGAGCGGAAGCCATCACCGGCAACAATCCGATCGCGATCGCATTGCCGAGCAGTGGTGAGTTTCCGGTCGAAGTCGACATGGCGCTCAGCGCGTCGGCGATGGGCAAGATCAGGCTTGCCGCCGCCGCCGGCCAGAGCATTCCGCCCGAATGGGCGATGGCCGCGGACGGACAGCCAACCACCGATCCGGCGGAAGCGATCAAGGGCATGCTCGCACCGGCTGCCGGTCCGAAAGGGTTCGGGCTGGCCTTTGTCATCGATCTTCTGTGCGGCGGGCTCTCGGGCGGTGCCATCGGTTCAGAGGTCCGGCCTCTCTATGGCGATCCGTCAGAGCCGTATCGCTGCAGCCAGCTCTTCATCGCCATCGACACTGAAATCTTTCCGGACGGGGCCACATTTCCACAGCGGGTCAACGAACAGGCAAAGCGCGTCAGCGCCTCGAAACGCGCGCCCGGAACCGTGCGCGTCTATGCACCGGGCGAACTTGCTCATGCCACCCGCGAGGCGAATGCCGGCCGCTGCACGCTTAGCCGCCAGACGCTGAACGGCCTCGTCGAGGCGGGCCGCCGCGCCGGGATCGATATCGAACACTCACTCTGAAGAGGCCGGACAATGAAGAAGCAGATCACCTCAGCCAAGCTCCGCAAGCCCAACGGACACTTCTCGCACGCGACCGCAATCGCCGCGAAAGGCACCTTCGTCTTCATCTCAGGCATGACCGCGCGGCGGCCGGATGGCTCGATCGCGGGCATCGGCAATGTCGAGGAACAGACCCGGCAGGTCTGCGAGAACGTGAAGGCTGCGGTCGAGGAAGCCGGCGGCACCTTGGACGATATCGTCCGCGTCGATGTCTATGTCCGCAACATGGAGCATTTCGACACCATCCACAAAGTGCGGCGCGAGTATTTCACCGGGATCGCCCCTGCCTCCACCATGGTCGAGGTCAACAAGTTCACCTCTCCGGACTATCTGATCGAGATCAACGCGATCGCAGTGTTGCCGAACGGTTGATCCATGAAAGCGCGCTTCGAAGCGGATGGAGATGTGATCGTCATCACCGGCGGCGCGAACGGTATCGGCCGCGCGCTCGCCGATGCCATCGCACGCATTGGCGGCCGCGTTGTGATCTGCGACGTCGATCAGAAAGCCATGGCCGAGGCGGAAGCCGCGAATGCGCTGATCGCAACCCGCCGCCTCGACGTGTCGGACCGCGATGCGGTGATGAGTACATTCGCGGATATCGAACTGGAATACGGTCGCATCGACGGGCTCGTCTGCGCCGCAGCGATCCAGCCGCGCAATCTGGTGCATGAAACATCGCCGGACGAATGGCGGCGCGTCATCGGGGTCAATCTCGACGGGGTGGTCTGGTGCTATCAGGCCGCCATCAAGGGCATGATCGCGCGGCGGCACGGCAGCATCATCGCGTTCTCCTCCGGCCTCGCACATCAGGGCTGGCCCCTCGCCTCGGCGTATGCCGCAACCAAGGGCGCGTTGATCGCCTTCGTCAAAAGCGCGGCGAAAGAAGTGGCAAAGCATCGCGTCAAGGTGAACCTGATCGCGCCCGGGGTGATCGACACGCCGCAATATCGCGCCGCCAATCAGGGCGCCGACCATGAGCGCTGGAAGAACTCGATCGGCGTCGGCACCCCCGACGATGTCATCGGCCCGCTGATGTTCCTACTATCCGATGCCGCGACGATGACGGCGTCCGTCATATCGCGCGATCTGGCCTATCCAGCGAGGGATTGAGTGAGTAGTGAGCGCAAGCCGATCGTGGATATGAAACCCGTGCTGATCGCGGGTGCCGGGCCGGTCGGGCTGACCACCGCGCTCGGTCTTGGCTTCTACGGCCTGCCCTTCCAGCTCTACGAGGAAGACGCCGGCCTCTCCAGCGATACCAAGGCCGGTACGGTGCTGACCCGCACGCTGGAAGCGTTCCGCCGCTACGGCGTCGCCGACGCCGTGCTGGCGAAAGCGCTCCGCGTCGACGAGATTGGCGATGTCGAGCGCGCGACCAACACGGCCCGGCCCTCGGTACAGGCGAGCCTGCTCGCGGACGAAACGCGCTATCCCTTCGTCATCAACATGCCGCAGCATCATCTCGAACCGATCCTGCATCAGGCCCTGAACGAGCAGTATCCCGGACATGTGCATCTGCGGCACAAGCTGACGGGGTTCCGCCAGACCGCAGACGGCGTCGTCGCCACCTTCGAGACGCCGGAGGGCCCGCGCGAGATCGAGGGCTCCTACCTCCTCGCCTGCGATGGCGGCCGCAGTTTCATCCGCAGCGAGCTCGGCATTCCGGTCGAAGGCGAATCGCTCGACGTACTGACGATCCTCGTCGACGTGAAGGTCGACCTGGATGTTCAAAATCCGCGCGACTATCCCTATCTCGCCTATTTCGCCGATCCGTCCGAATGGATGATCCTCGTCCGCCAGCCGCATTGCTGGCGCTTCCTCTTCCCGCTGCCCGCGAACCGTCCCGAACCGACCCGCGAAGAATTCCGCGAGAAGATCCTACGCTTCATCGGCCCGGTGCAGGACATGGAGATCATCAATACCATCGTCTATCGGATCCACCATCGCATCGCGACAGAGTGGCGGCGCGGACGCGTTTTCCTGATGGGCGATGCGGCGCATCTCATCACGCCGATGTGGGCGCTCGGGCTGAACACCGGCATTCTCGACGCCATCAGCCTGCCGTGGCGCCTCGCCTGGGTCGCGCGCGGGCTTGCCGATCCCTCGCTGCTCGACGGCTATGCGCGGGAGCAGCGGCCGGTCGCGGCCCATGGCTCCGGCGAAATGGCGGAAGCCGCCCGCAAATACATGCTCGGCCAGAACGACGCGATCCGCGCCATGTCCGGCGGCGCCTGGGCAAATGCGCTGACCCGCACCATGCTCGGCGTGCGGCTTGACGTGGATCAGTCCGGCGACTGGTCGATGGTGCGCACCGAGCCGGGTGCCTTGCGCGTCGGCGAGCGCGTGCCGGACGTAACCCTGCATGACGGATTCGGCCGGCCCGTGCGGCTGCACGATCTCATCGATGACGCCTTCGTCGCGCTCTATTTCACCGATGTGCGGCGGCGCCCGGTCATCCCGGCCGATACGCCGGGTCTGAAGCACCGGATCGTGTCGCGACGTGACGCGCCAATCGATTCCGGATTGCGTGACCGTTCGCTGTTCGATGTCGGCGACAAGTTCAGGCAACGAGCCGGCTGCGTTCCAGACACCGTCATGCTGGTGCGGCCGGACGACCATATCGCCGCGATCGCACCGATGCGCGAAGGGCTGGTCGAGGAACTGTACCGTAAAATTACGCGCGGCCCCGTTTCGGTGAAAGAGACTGCAGATGCCTGAGAGGCCCGAACGCATCAGCCTCGATGTGCACGCGCATCTCGCTCCGGTGTTTCCGGACGAATTGGTCTCCATCGACGGCGTGAGGTGGAATCCCGGCGACAAAATCCTGAACGTCGACGGCCATCCTGTCGGCATGAAGCCGCTATTCGATCCGCCTGCGCTGGTCACATGGATGGATCGCAACACCGTGGCGCATGCCTGGGTCTCGATCCCGCCGCCGCTCTATCGCGCGCATCTGCAAGGCGACGAAGCCCGCCAATGGGTGACCTACACCAATCGCGGACTGCAGCGAATCGCCGATCAGCATCCGGACAAGCTTTCGCCCTTGCCCCATCTGCCGCTTCAGGCGCCCGATATCGCTCTTGAAGTCGCGGCGCAATGGATCGGCCAGGGCCATCGGCGCTTTGGCGCGCCGTCCGGCGGACACGGCGAACAGGTGTTGTCCGACAGGGGCTATGAGCCGCTCTGGCGGGCGCTGAACGACGCGAAGGCCTTCGTCTTCTTCCATCCCGGCGAATGCGCAGACGGACGGCTCACCGCCTTCTATCTCTCGAACCTGCTAGGCAATCCCTACGAAACAGCCGTTGCAATCGGCCACCTCACCTTCGGTGGCGTGTTCGAGCGTTATCCGGATGTCCGCTTCTGCTTCGCACATGGCGGCGGCGTATTGCCGATGCTGGCGGGACGCTTCGAGCGCGGCTTTGCCACCGCACGTCCCGGCATCGATACCGGCACGGCGTCTCCGCGCAAAATATTCCGCAATGTCTGCGTCGACTGCATCGTCCACGATGAGCATGCGCTCACGCTCGCCGAGCAGGTGTTCGGCGAGACGCAGATCGTGTTCGGCTCCGACTGGCCCTTCCCGATGGGCGTCATCGAACCGCATCAACAGATGGCCGGTATCGAGCTTGCGCGGCGCAAGCGGATTTTCTGCGACAATCCCGACCGCATCATCAGAGAGACAACACCATGAGAGGCCCTTCACCGCGCGGCGATAAGCTCGGACCGATCGGGGACAAGGTCTTGTTCGAGAACGAATTCGTCCGTATCTGGAGCGTCACGCTCGATCCCGGTCAGCGTCAGTCATGGCATCAGCATCATTTACCCTACATCGTGGTGCCGATGACCGAGGGCAAGAACATCATGTATTTCGAAGACGGCCGCGAGAAGGAAACCAGCGAGACCGTCGGCGGCGTGCTCTGGCGCGAGCCAGGCATCCCGCATGAACTGCTCAACATCAGCGACTGGCAATATCGCAATGTGCTGATCGAACTGAAGGCATCGCCGCGCGATACGGCGAGTAACTAGAGCATGTTGCGATCAAAGCGGATTGTATCCGCAATGGCGCATGTAGTTGGCGCATTCTTCCGGGGTGAAGAGGTTGAGTGAGCGGCCGATGAGGTCCCAGAGGGCGTCGACGGTTCTGGCCTG
>JBMOOQ010000018.1:0-78073 GCA_049324435.1 Pseudomonadota bacterium | reverse complement strand
GCGGAGGATACCAAGAAAGTCCGCCCGGCGATGCCGGTCAACGGTGTCTGTCCTCCGGGGTTGTCGCAGAGCAAGCCTCAAACACCGCGCGCGGAACGCCGGAATCTTTCGGCGGTCCGTGGTGACTTCTGCTCATGCGTTTCTCACACCCGCGCATGAGGCCATGGGCTTGGCTGAAAGCCCGGCGTTCCGCGCGCCCTTGGGTTTCCCAAGGGAAGGAATGCGAGGTGGACTTTTCGGGCGCGCCCGCGCCGTCACAACAACAGAGCCGGCGGAGCTTTGTCCGGCGCAGGCAGATCGCGCTCGCGCATCGGAACAGCTTCTCGGAACTCGCCGTCGCACGGAACTTTCCCGCGCAGCGCAACGATTAACGCAACCGCAAGAGGGGCTGGGCTAGCGTCAAGTCGTACGAAGTCATTCGATGCTGACGCGGTTGATCTACCACTCGGAAAATCATCTCGGCGCCAACGGCGATCGCATGATCCCGAAGCTCAACGCCATCATGGATGCATCGGTTCGCAACAATGCGCGCAACGCCATCACCGGAGCGCTGCTGTTCGACACGTTGTGGTTCCTGCAGATCCTCGAAGGCGACCGCGATGCGGTGTCCGCCACGCTCCGCCGCATCATGGCCGACGAACGCCATTCCGACGTGACCATCATGGATGCGCAGCCGATTGCGGAGCGCAGTTTCGGGCAATGGTCGATGGGTCTTGCGATGTTGCGCGGCGATAGCGCGACGCTGTTCCGGCGCCATGGTCTCGGGCCGCGGCTCGATCCGCGCCGTATGACCGGGGAGCAGGCCGTGGCCTTGGCCTGCGATCTTTCGGCTAGTCTGCAAGCGCGCCTTCCGGCATCGGCCGCGTAAGCCATTCTCTCCGCCTTCGCTCTTCGGGTGCGATCTGACTGAATGCGCGCGGCGCGCAATCACGAATATCGCAGCAACGTTACAAAAGCGGCGCTGCCGCCCGGCGGCCCCGGCCCCGCGCGCAATTCATGAAACCGGCAAAATTGCGGTGCCCGCGTGGCGTCCGTGCGGTTCGCGTGGCATTTCCCCTGAAAACCGGGTGTCGGGGCGGTCAGTGCTGTGAAACAGCACGGCCCGGATTTGCGCGAGTAACCGGAAACAAGCCGCTATGCCCTTGATGCACAACGGGTATCCGCTGCGGTTCTGTCACGATTTCGCCCCATCCCGCCCGCTAAGCCGCGCCCGCGGTTTTCGTGAAGACCCTGCCGGACGTGACAGGCCGGGGTCGGCGATAGCCGGACGACACCGTCGTCCCTTCAGGCTTCGCGACACGCTCCGCATCCCATCAACAACGAATACGAGGTTCAATTGCGTATCGCCACGTCGCTTGCCTTTATCCTGGCAGCATCAATCCTTCCCGCCACCCTCTTGCCCGCGCAGGCGCAGAATGCCGACGATACCGGCGCCGCGTCCGGCATCTCGACATCGCATTATTCGCAATTCGGTCCGTTCCGCACCGCGCAAAGCGAATACAGCGCCCGCCGCGGCGCCAGCGCTTCGCGCGGCTGTCTCACCAGCGAGACCCGCGCGCTGTTGTCGCGCTTCGAGGCGCGGTTCGGCACGGTGAAAGTGATTTCGACCTGCCGTCCGGGCGCGGTCATCGCCGGCTCCGGCCGCCCCTCGCAGCACCGTTACGGCAAGGCGGTCGATTTCATGCCGAAACCCGGTCAGCGCGCCGCGATGCTCGCATGGCTGCGCGCCAACGCGAACGGCGCGGTTATCACTTACGGGTCTGGGCACATTCATTTCGATACCGGCGGCTATCGCAACTTCGCCGTCAGCGCCAAAGCCCGCCGCGCCTACGCCCGCGCCCGCTGACGCATTCCCTCTTGCCCGGCGCCCGCAATGCGCCGGGCAATCCGATTTTTTCACAGACGACTTCCGACGATCTCTGTGGCTCATATCCTTGAGCCGCGCGCCGAATAAAGACAAATTGCGCCGTGTTCACAGCGAGTTAACGCGGATCTCAGGGACCGCATCACAATAAATTTGTGCACTGCGGCATTCTGTCCGAGTTCCGGAATTGCTGCGCTGCGATACTTCTTTCTGAACGAATCGTCAGAATGGAAACTCCGTTGTGAAACCCGCTATGTTGTCGCTCAGGCACCTCCCTGGCTTCGCGCTTCCTGTCCTCATCATCGGCCTGATGTCGCTCAGCCTGGCCGGCTGTTCGGAAAGCCCAACCGCGAATGCTTCCACAACGCCGCCCTCGCCTCACGAAGTTGGCGTCGTCACGCTGGTTCAATCGCCGCGGCCCTATATCCGCGAGCTTCCCGGCCGTATCGCGCCGACCCGCGTCGCCGAAGTTCGAGCTCGCGTTCCCGGCATCGTGATCTCGCGCTCGTTCGAACAGGGCAGCGCCGTCAAGGCGGGGGATGTTCTCTATTCGATCGATCCCGCGCCCTACGAGGTTGAGCTAAAAGCCGCTGAGGCCGCGGTACGTAAGGCCGAAGCGGTTCTGCGCCACGAAGAAAGCCAGGCCGCTCGTGTCGAGACACTCGCATCGACCAATTCAGCGTCGCGCGCTCAGGTTGAAACGGCGATGGCCGAACTGCAGCAGGCGCGTGCCGACCTTGAGGCCCGCAAGGCCGATCGCGATCGCGCCGCTTTGAACCTGTCCTTCACCAAGATCACCGCTCCGATCAGCGGCCGTATCGGCCGCGCACTCGTGACGGAAGGCGCGCTCGTCGGACAGGGCGAAGCCACCCACATGGCGACCATCCAGAACATTGACTCGGTCTACGCCGACTTCACCCAGTCGGTGACCGACCTCGCCCGCCTCCGCCGCGCCCTGGAGAATGGCGATCTGGAGCGCGCGGGCCCCGAGGCCGCAAAAGTCCGCCTGGTGCTCGATAACGGGGAAATCTACAGCGAAACGGGCTGGCTGCTGTTTTCGGAGACGACGGTCGATCCCTCGACAGGCAAGGTTACGCTGCGCGCGGAATTCCCGAATCCCAAGAACGAATTGCTGCCCGGCATGTATGTGCGCGTGCAGATTACCGAGGGCGTCGATCCGGATGCGCTCGCTGTCCCGCAGCAAGCGGTCCGCCGCAATGATGCCGGCAATAGCGAAGTGTTCGTGGTTCGCGACGATAACAGAGCCGTTCTGATGCCGGTCAGCCTTGGACGCGCGAGTGGCGCATACTGGCTCGTCGAGAACGGTCTGAAGCCCGGAGACCGCGTTATCGTCGACGGCTTCCAGAAGTTTGTGCCTGGCGACGTTGTTACGCCGAAGCCGTGGCAAACCACCGGCAGTCCGCAGCAAAACGCCCAACTCGACAGCGCAAACCCGGTTCGTTAGCGAAACTCACAATGCCCAGCTTCTTTATCGACCGGCCCATTTTTGCGTGGGTCGTGGCGCTGATGATTTGTCTCGGCGGCATTCTTGCGATCCCGCAATTGCCGATCGCACAATATCCGATCATTGCGCCGCCTTCGATCTCCATATCCACCAGTTATCCGGGCGCCTCGCCCGAAAACCTCTATAACAGCGTGACCCGGCTGATCGAGGAGGAGCTCAATGGCGCCAGCGGCATCCTGAACTTCGAATCGACCAGCGATTCACTCGGTCAGGTCGAGATCCTCGCAAATTTTATACCTGGCACGAATACCGAAAGCGCCTCCGTTGAGGTTCAAAACCGCATCAAGCGCATCGAGTCCCGGCTGCCCCGTGCCGTGATGCAGCAGGGCATTCTGATCGAGGAAGCATCCAGCGCCGTTCTTCAGATCATCACGCTCAGATCGACCGACGGCAGTCTCGACGAGATCGGCCTCGGCGACTTTATGATGCGCAACATCCTGGGCGAGTTGCGCCGCATACCCGGTGTCGGGCGCGTCACGTTATACTCAACGGAGCGCTCGCTCCGGGTCTGGATCGATCCGAACAAGCTCGTCGGCTACAACCTGACCGCCGACGACGTGAACAAGGCGATCGGATCGCAAAACGCGCAAGTTGCCTCCGGGGCAATCGGTGCGGAGCCCTCGGCATCCGGACAGCCGATCTCCGCGCTCGTGCTGGTCAAGGGCCAGCTCAGTTCGCCGGAGGAATTCGGATCGATCGTCCTGCGTGCCAATACCGACGGCTCGACCGTGCGCCTTCGCGATGTCGCCCGGATCGAAATCGGCGGCCTGAGCTATCAGTTCAACACACGGCAGAATGGCGAAGCGGTCGCCGGCTTGTCTGTTCTCTTGTCGCCGACCGGAAACGCGCTAGCAACCGCCAATGCCGTGAAGGCGAAGATGGAAGAACTGTCCAATTTCTTCCCGCCCAACATCAAATACGAAATCCCCTACAACATCACGCCGGTTGTCGAGGCCTCGATCACCAAGGTGCTGGTAACGCTGGCCGAAGCCGTCGTCCTCGTCTTTCTCGTGATGTTCCTGTTCCTGCAGAACATCCGCTACACGATCATTCCCACAATCGTCGTCCCCGTGGCCCTGCTCGGCACCTGCGCCGTTCTTTTGCTGACGGGACTATCGATCAATCTGCTGACCATGTTTGCGATGGTTTTGGCCATCGGCATCCTTGTCGACGATGCGATCGTCGTCGTCGAGAACGTCGAGCGCATCATGTCGGAAGAGGGGCTGCCCCCGAAAGATGCGACCCGAAAGGCGATGGGGCAAATCACCGGCGCGATCATCGGCATCACGCTCGTTCTCGTGTCGGTCTTCATCCCGATGGCATTTTTCCCGGGATCCGTCGGTATTATCTACCAGCAATTCTCCGTCACAATGGTGGCTGCCATCGGCTTCTCGGCCCTGATGGCCCTGTCGCTGACGCCGGCACTTTGCGCGAGCATGCTGAAGCCGGTCGAGGCCGGGCATAACCACAGCAAACGCGGCCTCTTCGGCTGGTTCAATCGCCGGATGGACGCCACTCGCGACCGCTATCGCTCGCTGATCGAACGGTTGCTGCGGCGGACCGGCCGCATGATGGCGATCTATGCCGCCATCCTCATCGCAGTCGGCTGGGCCCTGCTCCGGCTGCCAAGCGGCTTCCTGCCCGTGGACGATCAGGGTTTTATCACCGTCGACATTCAAACGCCGCCGGAATCCTCTTACAGCCGCACGCTCGCAGCGGTGAAGCAAACCGAAGACTACCTGCTCAAGCGCAGTGGCGTAGACAAGGTCACGTTCCTGACCGGCTTCAGCTTCCTCGGTCAGGGCGTCAACACGGCGCAGGCCTTTATCACGCTCAAGCACTGGTCCGAGCGTGGTCCAAACGATTCCGCGGAACGGATCGTTGCCGATGTCAACGAGCATCTTGGCAAGATAATCCGCGATGCCAAGGTCTCGGCGCTTCAGCCGCCTCCAATCGACAATCTCGGTAACTCGTCTGGCTTCAGCTTCCGCCTGCAGGACCGCGGTCAGAAGGGTTATGCGGAACTGATGCGCGCCAAGGATCAGCTTCTCGAAGCTGCAGCGCGAAGTCCTGTTCTTCAGGATGTCTATGTCGAGGGGCTATCACCCGCTCCCCAGGTCGAGCTGACAATCGACCGCGAGAAGGCTTCGGCGCTTGGTGTCGCTTTCGAGGACATCAACAACACAATCTCCACGAATCTTGGTTCCAATTACGTCAACGATTTCCCCAATCGCGGCCGCATGCAGCGGGTCGTCGTTCAGGCGGACCGCCCTGCCCGCATGCAGGCGGAGGAAATCCTGAGCTATAATGTGAGAAACGCCCATGGCCAGCTGGTGCCGCTGTCGTCGTTTGCGACCGTGAAATGGTCGGTCGGACCGGCACAGATCGTCGGATTCAACTACTATCCGTCAGTGCGCATTTCCGGGTCGGCCAAGCCAGGCTTCACCTCCGGCGATGCCATCCGGGAAATGGAGCGTCTCGCCGGCCAGCTTCCGCGTGGCTTTGGCTACGAATGGACCGGCCAGTCGCTGCAGGAAAAGCAGTCCGGCGCTCAGGCGCCGTTGCTGCTCGCGCTTTCGGCACTGCTGGTCTTTCTGGTGCTTGCCGCGCTGTACGAGAGCTGGACCATTCCGCTCGCGGTTCTGCTGACGGTCCCGCTCGGAATACTGGGCGCCGTGATCGCGGCCATGGCGCGCGGTCTACCGAACGACGTCTACTTCACCGTCGCATTAATCACAATCATTGGACTTGCGGCCAAGGACGGCATCCTCATCATCGAATTTGCAAAGTCGTTGCGCGAACAGGGCCGAAGCCTCAAGGACGCCATCCTGGAGGCCTGCCATTTGCGCTTCCGGCCGATTGTCATGACCGGCCTTGCGTTCTCGTTCGGCGTAGCACCGATGGTGATCGCATCGGGTGCCAGCGCCAAAAGCCAACACGCGCTCGGAACGGTCGTAATGGGCGGCATGATCGCAATTGTGATTCTCGCGCTGCTGATGGTCCCGATCTTCTTTTATGTGGTTCAGCGGATTTTTGGCGGCAGGACATCCCGCGGCACCGAGGCGCAGAACCAAACAAACCCCGCAAAGGAGCCCGGTGCTTCACCGCACGCCGCGCAGGCCTGACGCGCGTTCTCGCAGGCGTCAATCCCTCGGCGGGGATTGGCGGCCCGGCCCGGGCCATCGCAACCGGGCCGGGAGCGGCAATGCCAAGGGCCGCTACCCGCATCAATGCAGGCCCAGAAACTCCCGCATCGCGGCCGCGCTCTTTTCGGCGTCGGCCTTGTCCGCAGCCGGCAGCGCGAATGCGGCGCCGGCCCGCGATACCAGCATGGTGTTGCAGACCTCTACGCCGGATGCGCGATCGACACCGACATCGAGCGATACATCCTTGACCTCGGAGAGATCCATCTCCGCAGGCTTCATCTTCACGAACAGGAATTTGCGCTGCAGCACGGCCTTGCCGAAGCTCTTGTCGAGCGTGAGCGTGGTTCCGCCAGAGCGCAGTTCAAGCGCATGGTCACTGCGCGTGATGTGAGTCATGGCAATCCTCCGCGCATTGGTATCGGGACGTTAACAACGCAGAACGAGCGGGGGCACTCTGACACCCTGTCGCGCGGCAATGTGTTTCGGTGAGATTGGAGCGCCGGTCGCAAATTTTGCGGGCGCAGAATCGCCTCACGTCTCGGGTTCTGTTGTGAAGAACAGCGGATAGCCGTTCTGCTTGCCGAGATCGGTCGCCTCCTTGGCCTTGGTCTCGGCAACATCGCGGGTATAGACCGCGATCACGCAGGCGCCGCGCTTGTGGGCGGTGATCATGACGGCATAGGCGCGCTCGGCACTCATCCGGAACACCGCTTTCAGCACCTGCACCACGAACTCGCGCGGCGTGTAATCGTCGTTCAGCAGAATGACCTTGTAGAGCGGCGGACGCGCCGTCCTGGTTTTCGTACTGGTCCTGCTCTTGACGATCGGCTGGGGCATCGCGGCCTCGACTATGCCGGAGCATCATAGGCCGGCGCGGCGGAAACCGGCAGCGGCCAAGCGATCACGGTTTCGCGGGACCAAGCGCAAGCAGGCGATCAAGAAACGCAGCCTGCGCCGGTACGATCTTGATCCGCGCCTCGTCGATATCGAACCAGGCCGCGCGATCCACCTCCGGAAAGCGCTGAAGGCGTCCGCTCTTCGGGGGCCATTCCATTTCGAAGGTGCCGGGCATGATGGCGGTAGCATCGAGGTCACCGGACAATGCGAAAGCCGTGACAACCTTGCCGCCCTTCTGGGTCACCTCGCCGAGGGGCTGGCATTCGCCTTGCGGCGCGATACCGAGCTCTTCTCGAAACTCCCGCCTGGCAGCGGCGAGAGCGTCCTCACCCGCCCCGTATTCACCCTTCGGGATCGACCATGCGCCGGCGTCCTTGCGCGCCCAGAACGGTCCGCCGGGATGGGCAAGCAGCACCTGCAGACGGCCCTCGACCCGCCGGTACATCAGAATGCCCGCGCTGCGTTTCGGCAGGGCGCCCTCACCCGCTGACAATGAATGTAATACCGACACCCCGCTCCCGGGCCCGGCGCGCAAAACGCGCCAAGTCCGCAAGCCATGCACGTGCCGCAACGGGCGCGCGCGAAGCCTCGGTTTCGATCAATGCGATAAGAGCGGGAAGATGTTCGACTTGGAAAGAGAATTCTTCATACGATCCGATGATGCCGTCGTGCGGCAAGCCGTGCATATGCTCACACAGTACTGAATTCTCGAAAGCGATCCATGCATCCTCGGGAATCGGGCGGCTCTCGAAATGCAGATCGTCAGCGGGATCGCCGGGCGTAACGTCGTCGATCCACGGGCCGCGCGCGGCATAGACGCGGCCGATTTCGCGCACCACGGTGTCCGGCATATCCCAGCCTCCGCGTATGTCGCGAAATAGGATAGCGGCCCGGACGAAATCTTCAAACCTGTCAGGTTTCCGGCTTGAAAGTCATCGCCACGCCGTTGATGCAGTAGCGAAGACCGGTCGGCGGCGGTCCGTCCGGGAACACGTGGCCGAGATGGCTGCCGCAACGGCTGCAATGCACCTCGGTCCGGACCATGCCGAAGCTGCGGTCTTCCGTGGTTTCGACCGCGCCCGGTTCCGGATCGTTGAAGCTTGGCCAGCCCGTGCCACTTTCGAATTTCCGGCCGGACTTGAACAGAGGCTGTCCGCAGCCGGCACATTCGAATGTGCCGGCGCGCTTCTCGTAATTCAGCGCGCAGCTTCCCGGCCGTTCGGTGCCGTGCTGGCGCATGATGTAATATTGTTCGGGGGACAAGAGCGCACGCCACTCGGCGTCGCTGCGGGTGACAGGGTAAGTCTTGGTGTCGCTCATGGCCCCGAATATGGGGCTGGTCGTTTCGTCTGCCAAGCCTGTCTGCATCCCGCCCGCGCCTTTTCTCACGAGAGCACGATGGTCGAAGCAAGCATCCGGTTCATTCTGTCGAACTTCACCCTCACCTTCCTTGTGACCGGGCTGATCGCGTCCGCGATCGCCTACGCGGCCAAGCCTGCGCCGCGCACGGCCGAGCAACTCATCGAGGCCCTGTTCTCCTATTTTCTGTTGTTCTCGATCGGACTTAGCTTCTTCTACAATTTCGTGATGCATGTGTTTTTCGGCGAGATGGCAGCCCGCTTCATCGGATGGGCCAACAGCCCGTTTCAGACCGAAGTCGGCTTCGCAAGTCTCGGCTTCGCAGTTGTTGGTTTCCTGGCTTTCCGCGGTGATCGCGGGCTGCGGACAGCCGCGGTCGTGGGGCCGTCGCTCTTCCTTCTTGGCGCGGCAGGCGGTCACATCTATCAAATGATAGCCGCGCATAACTTCGCGCCCGGCAATGCCGGAATCATCTTCTGGACCGACATTCTGGTCCCGGCCGCCGGCTTTGGGCTTCTCTATCTCGATGCACGCATGCGCAAGGCTGTGAGGCGCATCACGCCCGCTTGAAGAAGATTTGCGTTGCGATTCGGCGGTCCCAGTCCGAGACTGCGGCGCTCAACTATTGGGGGGGATGCCAATGGCAAGACGAACGACACATCGGAGCTCAAAGGGTACCAAGCTTTACGCGGTGCGCGACAAGGAAGGGAAGTTCAAGGACATCCAGACCTATAAGCGCGCCCACGGCATGGACATCAAGCGCAAGTCCAAGGACGAGGCGCCGGCCAAGAAGTCGGCCAAGAAGACAGCCAAGAAAGCAAAGAAGGCCAAGAAGCGGAAATAGCCGCATCGCGCCCGCGGGGATCGAACGCGAACCGGCCATCGTGCGACTGACAAGAACCGTCTTTCCGTTCACGCGAAGGAGAAGGTCATGTCGAAATCGCTATCATGCGCCCTGGCAACCGCGATCCTCGCGGCGTCCGTGGGCATCGCGCCGGCGCAACAAGGCCAGACGCGACAGATCCAGGTGTTGCCTGCACCAGGCGGCGAAGGTGCACCGGCCACTGCCGCTCCGGCGGTGGCGGAAGCGGCTCCGCCTGCAGATTCCAATGCCGCTCCGGCATCGCCCACTCCGGCGCGCAAGCGCCCGGGGCGTCCGCTGCAACAGGCTGCACCGGCACCGGACGCAGCGCCGCCTGCCGGCACTCCGGCAGGCGCGCCCCCTCCCGCTGCAGCCGCCCCCGCAGCACCGCCGCCCGTCGCCGGCGTGCCGCCAAAGGCCGGGAAGGACGCGCCGGTCGTGGTCGAGAAGAAGCCTGTCGTGAGGCCAAAAGCAAAGCCACGCTATTACGAACCATACGGCTATCGGGATGGCCCGTACGGCTATCGCGGCGGCTACGGATATGGCTATGGCGGTTACGGCGGAAGCTACTATGGCGGCAGTGGCTATGGCGGCGGATATGGCGGCGGTGGATACGGCCGCTACTAACCCATGGTCATCGCAAAATCGCCGGTCATGGCAACTTCAACGGCGCCCATGTGGCGCCGTTTCGATTTCGAGGTCATGCGCGATATCACATCGCTGCAAGCACGCATCACTTCTCAACGTAGTCTGCGCATCTCGGCACCTCGGTCTGCACGCCCCACGGCATGATCGGAACGCTTGAGGTCGAATTTTTCGGCGAGCCTTCGATCAGGCGGTCGGAATAGACCATATAGACCAGCACGTTGCGCTTCACGTCGCAGCCGCGAACGATCTGCATCTTCTTGAAGAACAGCGAGCGGCGGGTCCGAAACACATCCTCGCCCTGTTCGAACTTCGCCTTGAACCTGATCGGACCGATCTGACGGCAGGCCAGCGAAATGTCCGACACTTCCTCGGCGAGTCCGAGCCAGCCCTTGAAGCCGCCGCGTTCCGGCACGGTAAAGTGGCAGGCGACGCCATCAACCTCGGGGTCGTCGAGGCCATAGGTTGCAAGCTTATCGTTTGGCGATATCCATTTGAACACGGTCGAGCGCTTGAAGATCAGATCCGGCTCGTCCGCTGCACCAGCACCGGTTATCGGAAGTGCAGCAAGTGCCAGCGCCGCCAGGCCGCATAAGATCTTCGTCACATTGAACCTCCACCGCGGGCGATCATAAAGACCGCACCAGCAACGACAGAGGCCTTCATCGGTTCCATGTCCTGGTCCGGCGGGACGCACGTGGTGCCGGAGCCCGGTAGCGGATGCTGGACACACTATGTCGGTACTAATCCGGGTCTGTAGGCACTGCTCAAAACTGACGAAACCGCAGCTCAAAATGCCGGACCGGCCGCCGAAAATGATGCGTCAGGGTACACGATCTCGGTAGAGGCTGACCCGCCGCCGGCTCCAAGCAGTTCCGCAGCGGCAAGGACCGCTGCGGCGACGCGCTTCGGCCTCAGCGGCGCGGCCCGGTATAACGCGGATTCTGGACGCACATGTCAGTCCCGATGCGGGTCTGCATGCATTGCGCGTAGCTGACGTAACCGCAGCTCATGACGCCGCCGTCACGGCCGCCGGTGATGATGCACCAGGGATATTCGACGGAAGCCGATGACGGAACGGCTCCCGACAGCAGGGTGGCGCCGGCCACAGCGGCAATTGCGAGGAACTTCATCTTGTCTCTCCGGCTCGTGTTTTGTCTGCCGCCGCGGCAATCAAGCACGGAACGTGTTCCGAAACGAGCGAGATGCGGCGCAGATCGGACATTGGTCGCGGGTCTGACGGGTTCGGTTCAAAGACTATCATACCAACACGACACACAGTGTGAGGCTGCCGGTCAGCGCCAGTAAAAAGCCTGTCATCTGAATAAGCCGCTCGGCGGACATGTCAGCCTCAGAACACGTTTGGATTTTTGCGTTGGTCGCGCCGAGAGGCGCCGCGTTCGCTTCAGTCTGTCCGGCTGGTTACTCCAGTCTCAACGCCGGTCCGAAAAAGACGCTTGCCCGCATTGAACCCATCCGAGCGCCCCGGCGACGAACGGTCATCAACGCTTCACCTCTCAGGGAACACAGCCATGACCATTACAAAGACCGCCCTCGCCGCCGCGATCCTGGCCGTTATGGCCGTGTCCGCACAGGCGCAGCAGGGTCCGACCCGGCAAATCCAGGTTCTGCCGGCTCCGACGCAAGTGGCGAAGGCTCCGGCGATTGCCGCCGACCCGGCTCCGGCCAAGGCCGAAGGCGAAGCTCCCGCCGCCGACGCTCCCGCGTCGGATGCCGCCCCCGCGCCGGAAGCCGCTCCGAAGATCGTCGCCCCGAAGGTCGCCCCCAACGCGATCGTCGCGGCACCTGAGCCCAAATTTGCGGAGCCGAAATTTGCTCCTCCGGTGCGCAAGGTATCGTACGGGCATGGCGGTTACGGCGGGTATGGCAAGCGCAACTGTCACTGATCGAAGAAAATCAGGGCATTAAATCACCGGCTTCCATGCAGCCGGTGATTTGCGCTGCGCCTGGCGCTCAGCGGAGGAAGTCGTTACGGGGAGCGCGCCGCTCGATCTCGGCTGCGCGCTCTCTCCAGCGGCGTTCGACTGCCGCGTCGTCTTGTATCCGTGCCGGTTCTCGAATCTGTCGACTGTACTGGGGCTGCTTGCGCTGCCTCGGCGTCACGCCCGCCGTGGTATCGGATGTGCGCCCCTCGCGCTTCGGTTTTGCAATGATCGCCTCTGCCTGCACCGAAACAGTCGCATCGAGGACGAATTTGACCGGGACGTCGGCGTTCGTCGCGTCATCAATCGATCCGACCCCCGTCGTCGAGACCTGCGGCCTGCCATTGGTCCATGCCGCGAGCACCCCCGAACCGGCGTTGAGCAGTTTGGGTATACCGCCTGACAGCATGAAAAGAATTGCGCCAAAAAGCGCAACCGCCGCGATTCTCCCGCGCCGCCTCTCGGCCTGATTGAGAGGGCCGTCAAACGAGACGCTGAACGGACTGAGTTTCATCACGCACTCATACACAACGAATAACAACGATTTCTTTCCCGCCCGGTTCCACCGGCGATCCAAGCCCCGCTCACGAGCATGTGGCTTCGGCTGCGGGCGGCACCCTGTTAGGGACTTCAAGGATCTCGCATGATCGACCGTCGGCACCTCCTCGCGCTGGTATTTGCTGCGCCTCTCGCGCCGGTGCAGGCTCAAGCCCCGGCCATCAGCCGCGCCACGGCCTTCGGATTCTCCTTCAAGACCCTCGACGGACAGGTCATTCGGCTCGCGGATAAGGCCGGATCGCCGGTCCTGGTGGTCAATACAGCCTCGCTTTGCGGCTACACGCCGCAATATGCGGGGCTCGAAGCCCTGTGGACGCGCTATCGGAGCCATGGCCTGCTCGTGCTCGGCGTGCCGTCCAACGACTTCGGCGGACAAGAACCGGGAGATGCCAGCGAAATCCAGGGGACCGCCCGCCGGCATGGCGTGACTTTCCCGCTGACTGAAAAGACCTCGGTCAGGGGCGGCGCTGCGCACCCGTTCTATCGCTGGGCGGCGATCCAGCTTCCGGGGGAAACGCCGCGCTGGAACTTCCACAAATATCTGATCGGCCGCGACGGGACGCTGGCTGCGGCTTTTGGCTCCGCGATCGAGCCGACCGACCCGCGCCTCGTTGCGGCCATTGAGCGGCAGCTCTCAGGCTGACCGCGCCTCACGGGCCGGGCCCCGCCGGCGTTTGGCCGATGTCCCGTAACGGGTCAATGACCTCCCATAACCCGCTGAAGCGAAGGAGTTTTCTGTGTCAGAAATAACCATAATCCCCGATCCCCACTGGGGTGCCGTTGAGGATTCGTTGACTCTTGTGGCAGGCCGGGCTTTCCATGCCGTGTCAAAGCCATGCGGGCCGCGCGCGGTCCGCGACTCATGAGGGGGTCCATCATGCGCCACTCGTTCGCATGCGCTATCCTGGTTTCCGCGTCGCTGGCGGGCGGTGCGGCTTTCGCACAGACACCGGGCGCCGGAGCGGCGGGTGCCAAATGCGCCAATCCGAACGCGCTCGGCGTATCGCGCACTGTCGAAATCGACACCACTGGCGGCCCTGGCTTCGGCTTTGAGCATTTCAAGCAGCACGACTTCCTGCGCAACAATGAAGTGATCCTGACCTTCGATGACGGCCCCTGGCCGACCACGCCGAAAGTGCTGGCGGCGCTGGCCGATCAATGCGTGAAGGCCACCTTCTTCATCATCGGCAAGCACGCGACCTATTATCCGGAAATCCTCAAGCAAGTCGCCGAAGGCGGGCACACGATCGGGTCGCACACGTGGAGCCATGCCAACCTCGGTCGCAAGAACATCACGCCCGAACAGGCCAAGGAAGAGATCGAGAAGGGCATCAGCGCCATCAACGCCTCGCTCGGCGGCCAGGCTGCGCCCTTCTTCCGGTTCGTCGCCCTGCAGCATCCGCCAGAACTGGTGACCTATCTCGGCGAGCGTAATATCGCGATCTTCTCGACCGACATGGATTCGTTCGACTTCAAGGCACGGCGTCCGGAGCAGGTCGTCAACGCGGTCATGGCCAAGCTGAAGAAGCACGGCAAGGGCATCGTCCTGATGCACGATTTCCAGACTCACACCGCCGAGGCCGTGCCGGAGCTGCTGAAGCAGCTCAAGGATGGCGGTTACAAAATCGTCCACATGCGGGCGAAGGGCACGGTCCAGTCCATCGCCAAATACGACGAAATGATCAAGAAGGAAGCCAAGCTTCCAACGGTCGATCAGCGCCCCACGGCAAGCGTGGTCCGCACCGTCGAATAACGCGATCCGATCGGCGTAAACTGGACATCGCCGGGCGCCCTGCCCGGCGATGTCGTTTCCGGTTATCGAGCGCCCTGCCCTTCAAGCTGTGTGACCCACCCGGCGATCCCATTCGTCGCAAGCGGTGTGGACTCTCGGCAACGATTTTAGGCAATCCACAGTCCCGGTAGGACAATATGGGTGACGCCGCCGATTTTTCAGGCATCCTTGCCTTGAATATCCGTTTGATTCGGTCACGCGGGGCCGGCGGTAGAGGGGGCCGATCCCGCAGAGGTTCCTCCCGCGTGGCGTAACAAACTTGGGGCGGCCCAATTGGTCGCCCCCTTTATTTTGCGGTGTCAGCGATTTTGCAGTTTCAGCGATACGGCCGCATCGCCTTGCCGCGCGGCTCGGGCTGTCCGGAATAGCGCGGATTGACCGCACAATCGCCGCCGGTCGCCGATGCCGCAGCAAGGCACTGCCGAAGGGTGAAATACGCGCACTCGGTCGCACCGTCGTAAGTGCGGACGCAGTATTGCGTATCGTAGATATAGCGCTGCGCATCGGCGCGCGTCGGCAACAATGCGGCTGATGCGGAGATTGCCGCCACCACAAGTGTCAAAAGCGTCGTGCCATGCTGCATGCGGCTTCCTCCTTCTTCGCTCACATCCGCTCGGTAGCAGCTTCTGGATAGCGATCATAGCCCGGCCGCCATGATCCAACCGCGAAGATGATGAGCAGACCGCCGATCAGCGACAGGTTCTTCAGCGACTGGATCATGTTCGCCTGCCGGTCCGCACCGTCCATGGTCCAGAACGGATGGAAGTACCAGGTTGCAGCAATCGTGAACAGGATCAGCAATACCGCGCCGGCACGCGCGCCGAGATTGGCCGCAATCATCAGCGCCGCGCCGATCTCGATCACAATAGCCAGAATCGCGAGCATGTAAGGTGTGGTCAGCCCGGTCGCAGCTTCCAATTGCGGCGTGTAGGCGGAGACTGCGTCAGGCAACAGAATTTTGGCTGCAATCTGGTTCGCGGTGCTCTGCACATCCATCAGCTTCTGTGCACCCGACAGAATGAACACCAGAACAAAGAGGACACGTCCAAAAACCAGGGCCACGTTCATGGCAAAGTCTCCAAAAAAGACCGGCGCGCCCGATCGGATCCAGCAACCCACAAGCCTTCAACGGAGCGGCTGTCAGCTCTTCGCCGCCCCCTTCTTTGAACCTTTCTTTGCCTTGGTCGCCCGGCCCTTCTTGGCGGCCGCTGGCGCCCGCCCCTTGATCTCGACCAGCAAGGCCCGCACTTCCTTGTCGCCTTCATTGGAAGCGGCGGTCTCTTGCGACGGCAGCCACAACGCCTCGCCCGCCTTGAAGGTGAGTTCGTAACCCTTGCGCCCCGGCGGCGTGAAGACGATCGACCCGTCGGTCAGGGCGTAAAGAAACGTGTTGGGACGCGCGGCGGAAGGCTGTTTGGCGCCGGGCGCCATCCTGATCTCACGGACCCGGATCTGCTCGTTCTCAAGCAGAGATTTTGGCGCCGCAGGCGCAGTCTGGGCAAGGCTGAGCGACGCCGGCAGGATCGTCAGCGCCAAGGCAAGAACGGGAATTTTCATGAATGTGCGAATGCTCGTTGGGGACGCCCGATCAGTCCTGCGCGCAGGCAATGGCAATCGTGAGGCAAACGAGCGGCGATCGGGCCGCTCGTCCGGCCCGGATTGACGACGGTTCAACCGCAATAGCCGCGCGCGACCAGATGATAGTTTCCGGCGCGGTCACGCTGCCAGCACCGGCCATTATACCAGTAAAAGCCGGTACGCCGCCGTTCCATTTGCGCGCCGAGCGCGGCTCCGGTTCCGGCACCGATAATGGCGCCCGCTGCGGCCCCGCTACGGCCACCGACCGCGCCGCCGATAATCGCGCCTGCGGCGCCGCCGAACAGCGCGCCGCCAAGGATATTTTCCTGTGCCGCAGCCTCCTGTACCGGCATTGCAAGCGCGAGTGCCAGACAGCCAGCCCCTGCCATCGCCCGAACCATCGTTATTCTCCGCGATTCATATGCCTAGATCAGCATAGCATCGGTCGATGCAGGCATTCAAACGCCATCAGGCCACCGAAGGGAAATCGTTCGGCCGCAGCGTCCGGAATGGGGCGAGTTCGGCGGCAACTTCGGTATCCTTGCGCGGATCGATCGCTTCGACGAGTTTCAGGAACGACGAGCCCGGAAGCGGAGGGGCGAAAACATAGCCCTGGGCCGTACGAATACCGCGCTCACGCAACGCCACAACCTGCTCGAAGGTCTCGACACCCTCGGCAATGATATCCATGCGCATGCTCTCGGCGAGATCGACGAGCGTTTCGATGATCGTACTCGAATGATTATCGCTGCCGAGCGCATCGACGAACATCTTGTCGACCTTGATGACATCGGCGCCGAGCTTCAGAATATACGAGAGCCCGCCATGACCCGCTCCAACGTCATCGATGGCGATGCGCACGCCCAGGTCCTGAAGCGTAGCAATGACCCGGCGGGTCCGGTTCAGGTTTTCCAGCGGCTGGCGTTCGGTCACCTCCAGGAAAATCTGCGAGTAGCGAATCGGAGACCGTTCAAAAATCTTTCGCATGTCGCGCACGATGGTCTCGCTCGAGAAATGTTCCGCGGACAAATTGAACCCAAGCTTCAGCTTGGGACGGATCGAGTATGCCAGTCCCATTTCGCGGATAACGTGATTCATGACGCTGCGTGTCATGGCCACGATCAGACCGCTGGACTCCGCGAGCGGGATAAAGGCTGCGGGTGGCAATACCGTGCCATCGCTCTTCTTCCAGCGCATCAGCACTTCGGCGCCGCGCAGACGCCCGTTGGTGATATCGACAATCGGCTGATAATAGGGAACGAATTCGCCGTTCCGCAATGCACGCTCGAGCTCGGCGACAGGGTTGTCGTGCTGTCGCAACCGGAAAATCAGAGCGAGCGCAACGAGCGCAAGCGACAGGATGCCCGTCATCGCGACCGCGATCTCGCGCAACTCGTCGAGCGAGATTTCGCCTTCGATCTGCGGATAGGAGGTCGCGACCCGAAGGCCGAAGCGATCGTTAACGCGCGCATTGCGCGTCACGGCAGACAATGTCTCGCTGTCGGATGGGCGCGCCCCGATCTCCGAGACAATGGTCCCGTCGACCAGCGCCAGTTGCCCGTAGCCCTCGCGTCCGGACGCCTTCAAGCCGATTTTTGCCGTCAGCACATCGGGCAGGATCAGCGCCGCAATACTGTTCGCCGGTCCGACCGGTCTGACCAGACGTATCAATCGCGCCGGTCGATCGCCGAGTTGCACAACTTCGATCTCGGCGGTTGAGCCCTGAACCTTGCGGGACGACAGCACCTTGACGACACCCGTGAGACCGAAGTCGCTGCAAAGAGGCTGTCCGGCCGGCCCCAGCACCGCATATTGCTTGACCCACGGGTCGGACAAGGTTGCCGCTTTAAGAGCCGCGATCTGATCGGGACGGCAGCCGTCGACCCCGCTCTCTGCAAGACGATCGAGCTGCGCAAGTGCCGATCCGAGGCGCATGGTGGCGAGTTCGATCGAGCGGCGCGCAAACGTCTCCGCGTCGTTGGAGCTCTGCCTTACCAGCAGGCTGTCGACCCAGATATTGAGACCTGCGATCGGGGCACCTGCGAGCAGCATGCCGACCGCGATCGCGATCAGTTTTCTGGATGAGAAGGACAACGGACGCACGCCCCTACGCAATACCGTCCAAAATTGCCGGTTTCACGTAAAGGCGGGATTAAGCATAGACTGGCGTCAGGTTGGTTCGGGAACCGCCGTGAAAGGGATGCTGCTCATGGTTACGCGCGTGTTAACGTGGCCGGTCGCATTGCTGGCTGCCGCCGCAATCTTTTTTGCGGCAAATGCGCATGCTGCGGAGACCAGCCAGATTGAGATTTTCGACGCTCATCTGCACTACAATCAGGAGCCCAATCCGTTCTATCCGCTTGACCAGGTCCTGGAGCTGTTCCGCCGAAACGGCGTCACCGGCATCCTCGCGACCAGCCGGCCGAACAAAGGCACCCATCAGCTGATGGAGGCGAAAGCGCCGGACCTGTGGGTGGTCCCGTTCATCCGGCCCTACCGGACGCGACCTGATATCCAGACCTGGTTCAATGACCCATCGATCCTGGAACTGGTGAAAGCAGAATACGAGCGCGGCTATTACCGCGGCGTCGGCGAATTCCACATCTACGGCAAGTCGGCCGCGAGCGAATGGGTCAAACAGATCGTGGATTTCGCGGTTGAGCTGAACCTCTATCTTCATGCGCATTGCGACGAGGAAGCGCTGCTGATCCTGTTTTCACACAATCCGAAAGCCAAGATCATCTGGGCACATACCGGCTTTTCCACCGATGCCGCGCGGGTCGCGCAATTGCTTGCAACCTATCCGAACCTGTGGGGCGAATTGTCGTATCGCAGCGGCATCACCGGCAAAGACGGGAAGCTGACCGAAGAATGGCGCGGCCTGTTCTCCGCGCATTCCGACCGCTTTCTGATCGGTTCGGACACATGGATCAACGAGCGCTGGTTTTCCTATGACGCGATCATGAAAGGCTACCGCGCGTGGCTTTCCCAATTGCCGCAGGATCAGGCAGTGCGCATAGCCAATGGCAATGCCAAGCGACTGTTTGGAAACAGTCGGCCGACCAATTAGTCTGCCTGCTCCGAAGCATCAAGCCACGTCGTCAATGCAGCGCTCCATCCTCGATCCCGCCCCACGACACTATCCGCCGTCGGTGTTTTTGCTTCGCCGCTCCCATCGCGGCCGCTCCGTCGCAGCCGGAACGCAGTCCCTGGCGCAGATCGAGT
Source organism: Pseudomonadota bacterium (assembly GCA_049324435.1). Lineage (GTDB taxonomy): Bacteria > Pseudomonadota > Alphaproteobacteria > Rhizobiales > Xanthobacteraceae > Pseudorhodoplanes. Next base: position 58,679 of record JBMOOQ010000018.1, on the reverse strand, counting down.
CATGGCTGCTTGAAGGTGCGATGCGCGTCAAAAGCCTCATCGACCTGTTCGAGATGTTCGTCTGGCGTCTTGTTGTCGCCGGCCTCCCGCTCGACCGCGCCAGCCTGCATACCGGAACGCTGCATCCGCAACTGGCCGGCTTTGCCTGGAACTGGAACATTGCCGACGGGATCGTCGACGAGGTCAAGGTCGATGAAGGAAACCTCACGACCGATTCTTTCAGGCGCAGTCCGCTTGCCATTGTGTTCGAAACCGGTGAGCCGGTCACGATCGATCCGTCGGACCCGGATGCGGAACGCTTTGGCCTGACCGCCGATTTGCGCGAACTTGGCATCACTCAATATCTTGCGCTGCCAATGGGAGGCGCCAGCTATCATAACGTCGCGACCATTGCGACGCGGCAGCAGGGCGGCTTCACGCCGGAGCAGCGGACCGCTTTTGAACGCCTGCTGCGGCTGCTTGCGCTACATGTGGAGCGGCACATTGCCATGCGCGTTGCAAGCAATGTCCTCGACACCTATCTTGGCACGCTGGCGGGCACGCGCGTGCTGGAAGGCTCGATCAAGCGCGGTGCCGGCACCCGTATCGATGCCGTCATCTGGGCTTCCGACCTGCGGGGCTTCACCGACCTGTCGGACCGGCTTGAGCCCGCGCATATGCTCACGCTGCTCAATGCTTATTTTGAGGCCATGGCCGGAGCTGTGATCGCGCATGGCGGAGAGATACTCAAGTTCATAGGCGATGGTTTGCTCGCCGTGTTTCCGCATCACGGAATCTACGCCGAAGGGAATGCAGCCGAGGCAGCAGTCGCAGCGGCAATGGCTGCCGAAGCAGCAATCGAACACCTGAACAGTGACCCTCCGCTGGCACTTGCTGCGTTTGAAGGCTGGCGCCCGCTTCGTTCCGGGGTCGGGCTTCACGAAGGCGATGTCTTCTTCGGCAATATCGGCGCGCCGGAACGGCTGGACTTCACGGTGATCGGACGTGCGGTGAACGGAGCGAGCCGCGTCGAAGGCCTGACCAAGCAGCTCGGACATTCGATCGTGCTCACCGCTCCAGTGGCCGCAAAGCTCGCAACGCGCCCGAAAAGTCTCGGCCGTCATCGCCTGCGCGGCATGGCAGAACCCATCGAGATATTCGCGGTCTAGGTACAGCGACGGTCAGCGCTCCGGCAGCGGGATGAACTCTGTCTCGTCGCCGGGCACGATATCGAAGCGTGCCGCCTTCCAGTCTTCCTTGGCCTGTTCGATGCGGTCCCTGCGCGAGGACACGAAATTCCACCAGATATGCCGCGGTCCCTCTAGCGCCGCACCGCCGAGGATCGCAATGTGACTCGCGGTGACCGCGCGCACCGCAATGCGGTCGCCCGGCCGGAACACCAGAAGCTTCGGCCCGGTAAAGCGGTCGCCCGCAATCTCGATCTCGCCGCTGACGATGTAAACCGCGCGCTCCTCGTAATCCGGGTCGAGCGGGATCGTGGTCCCCGCCTCCAACACGACGTCGACGAACACCGTGTCCGACGCGGTAATTACCGGCGAGCGAGCGCCGAACGCCTGCCCCGCGACCACACGTGCGGTGAACCCATTATCGGTCACGAGCGGCAACTCGTCCGCACCACGATGGAAGAAAGACGGCTCGACCTCCTCCTTGTCGGCCGGCAGCGCCACCCAGCATTGCAGACCGTGAAGCGTATCGCCGTTGACGCGCCGCTCCGGCGCGGTGCGCTCGGAATGGACGATGCCTCGGCCGGCCGTCATCCAGTTCACCTCGCCCGGCCGGATCGCGACGAAGGTGCCAAGGCTGTCGCGATGAGTGATCTCGCCATCGAACAGATAGGTCACGGTGGCGAGGCCAATATGCGGATGCGGCCGCACGTCGATCCCGGTACCGGCGCGGAATTCCGCCGGCCCCATCTCGTCGAGGAACACGAATGGACCGACCATGCGCCGGCCGGCCGAGGGCAGTGCGCGGCGGACTTCGAAATTACCGAGATCGGTCGAGCGCGGAACGATCACGCGCTCCAATGCATCGCACGACTTGCGGTCGCCCGCCGCCGGATCCTCGCCTGGAAAAAAGCTCATGCGCGCTCCGCAATCCCGCTCACATGCCCAACAATCACGTCCGGTTCGTCCTGCCAGCTTACACCGAACCGTGACCGCAATGCGATGCCGGGCCTTTGCTCAAGGCCGACCGGTAACGCTGAAGAGGTTTCTGGCCAAACAGCTCTAGCGCCGCGCGCCCTGCGCCTCCACCGCCGCAAATGCCGTCATATTGATGACGCCACGCGCCGTCACCGACGGCGTGAGGATATGCGCTGGCATGGCGGCGCCGATCAGGATCGGTCCGACTGCCAGCGCATCCGCCAGAACCTTGGTCATCTGATAGGCGATGTTGGCGGCATCGAGATTGGGCATGATCAGCACATTGGCCTCGCCCTTCAGGCGCGAATGCGGAAATACCCGCTCGCGGATCATCGGGCTCAGCGCGGTGTCGCCGTTCATCTCGCCTTCCGCTTCCAGCTCTGGATGATGCTCCTGCAGGAAGCGCATCGCCGTCCGCATCTTGCTGGCGGAGGCGCTGTCGTAGGAGCCGAAATCCGAGTGCGAAAGAAGCGCGATTTTCGGCTCGAGACCGAAGCGCCGCACCTGCGCGGCAGCGAGCACGGCCATGTCGGCGATGGCCTCCGCGCTCGGCTCCGGCGTCACCTGTGTATCGGCAAGGAAATAGGCGCCTTTGTTGGTGATGACGAGCGACAGCGCGGCGAATTCCTTGACGTCGGGGGCAAGCCCGATCACGTCGCGGATGTTTTTCAGATGCGCCATGTAGCGGCCTTCGAGTCCGCAGATCATGGCGTCGGCAAGCTTCAGCCGCACCGCGAGCGCCGCAATCACCGTCGCATTGGTGCGCACGATGGTGCGCGCGGCGTCCGGCGTGATGCCGCGCCGGCCCGCCGCTTCGACATAGGCCTGCACGTATTCGCGGTAGCGCGGATCGTCATCCGGATTGATGAGGGTAAAATCGCGGCCCGGCCGGATCGACAGCCCGTAGCGCTCCAGCCGCGTTTCGATCACGCCCGGCCGGCCGATCAGGAGCGGCTGCGCCAACCCCTCCTCGACCACCACCTGGGTCGCACGCAGCACCCGCTCGTCCTCGCCCTCGGCATAGATCACGCGCATCGGATTTTCCTTCGCGCGGGCAAAGACCGGCTTCATGATGAAACCGGAGCGGAACACGAAACGGTTCAAGCGTTCGCGATAGGCTTCGAAATCGCCGAACGGCCGCGTCGCGGCGCCGGATTCGATCGCCGCCTGCGCCACAGCGGGTGCGATCCGCAGAATGAGCCGCGGGTCGAACGGATTGGGAATGAGCGAACCCGGTCCGAAAGTTCGCGCTTCGCCGCCATAGGCCCGTGCGGCCACTTCCGATGGCGCCTCGCGCGCCAGCGCTGCGATCGCTTCCACCGCCGCGCGCTTCATCGGCTCGTTGATGGTGGTCGCGCCGACATCGAGCGCACCGCGGAAGATGTAGGGAAAGCACAGGACGTTGTTGACCTGGTTCGGATAGTCCGAGCGCCCGGTGCAGATCATCGCATCGGGGCGCACCGCGCGCGCCTCGTCGGGCATGATCTCGGGCGTCGGATTGGCGAGCGCCATGATCAGCGGGCGCTCCGCCATGCGCTTCACCATATCGGGCTGCAGCACGCCGCCGGCCGAGACGCCGAGAAAAATGTCCGCACCGCCGATGATATCGCCGAGTTTGCGCGCCTCGGTGTCCTGCGCGTAGACCTCTTTCCAGCGGTCCATCAGCTTGGGCCGGCCCTTGTAGACCACACCCTCTATATCGGAAACGAAGATGTTCTCGCGTTTGGCGCCGAGCGACACCAGCAGGTTGAGGCAGGCCAGCGCCGCAGCACCCGCACCCGAGGTGACGATCTTCACGTCCTCGATTTTTTTCCCGGACAGATAGAGCGCATTCACCACCGCAGCGCCAACGATGATCGCCGTGCCGTGCTGGTCGTCGTGAAAGACCGGAATTTTCATCCGCTCTTTCAGCTGCGCCTCGACATCGAAGCATTCCGGCGCCTTGATATCCTCGAGATTGATGCCGCCGAACGTCGGCTCCAGCGCCGAGATCACCTCGACCATCCGGGCCACGTCCGGCGCATCGATCTCGATATCGAACACATCGATCCCGGCGAATTTCTTGAACAGAACCGCCTTGCCCTCCATCACCGGCTTGGAGGCGAGCGGCCCGATATTGCCTAAGCCGAGCACCGCGCTGCCGTTTGAGATGACGGCGACGAGATTCTGCCGGCCGGTCAGTTCCGCCGCCTCGCGCGGGTCAGTGGCGATGGCCTCGCAGGCGGCGGCGACGCCGGGCGAATAGGCCAGCGCCAGGTCGTGCTGGGTGCCAAGCGGCTTGGTGGCGGCAATCTCCAGCTTTCCGGGCTTCGGAACGCGGTGATAGGCAAGCGCCTGGTTCTTCAGGTCTTCGGACAGGTTGGACATCACGGACGGCATGAGAATCTCCCCGTCGTCCACCTTACCGGCGGATCGTGACAGACCGGAAGACCCTTATTTCTGCGGCAGGTTGAGCCGGATATGCAGTTCGCGCAGCTGCTTGGGCGAAACCTCCGATGGAGCGCCCATCAAGAGGTCCTCAGCGCGCTGATTCATCGGGAACAACACCACCTCGCGAAGATTCTCCTCGCCGCAGAGCAGCATGACGATGCGGTCGATGCCCGGTGCGATGCCGCCGTGCGGGGGAGCGCCGAGCGATAGCGCACGCAGCATGCCGCCGAATTTCGCCTCCAGCACGCTCTCGTCGTAGCCCGCGATCGCGAAGGCCTTCTTCATTACATCGGGACGATGGTTCCGGATCGCGCCGGAGGACAATTCGACGCCGTTGCAGACGATGTCATACTGGAATGCCTTGATGCCGAGAATCCTCTCGGTCTCGCTTGCGTCGAGCGCCAGAAATTCCTCGACCGGCATATTCGGCATCGAGAACGGGTTGTGCGAGAAGTCGATTTTCTTCTCTTCCTCGCTCCATTCATACATCGGGAAATCGACGATCCAGCAGAACTCGAAGCGGTCCTTGTCGATCAGCTTCAACTCTTCACCCACGCGGGTGCGCGCGAGACCTGCGAATTTCACAAAGTCCTTCGGCTTGCCGGCGACGAAGAACACCGCGTCGCCGACGCCAAGCCCGAGCTGATCCGCAATCTGCTTGGTGCGTTCCGGCCCGATATTCTTGGCGAGCGGACCTGCGCCGCCTTCCTCGCCTTCGCGCCAAAAAATGTAGCCGAGCCCCGGCTGGCCTTCACCCTGCGCCCATGAATTCATGCGGTCGCAGAAGGCGCGGTTGCCGCCGGTCTTGGCCGGGATCGCCCACACCTCGACGGCCGGATCGTTCGCAATCATGTTGGCGAAAATCTTGAAGCCCGAACCGCGGAACGCGTCGGTGACGTTTGCCATCTTGATCGGATTGCGCAGATCCGGCTTGTCCGAACCATAGAGCCGCATCGCATCGGCATAGGCAATGTGCGGAAACTTCTGCGTCACCGGCTTGCCGCCGCCGAATTCCTCGAACACCCCGCGCAGCACCGGCTCGACCGCATTGAAGACGTCGTCCTGGGTGACGAAGCTCATCTCGATATCGAGCTGGTAGAATTCACCGGGTGATCGGTCGGCGCGCGCATCCTCGTCGCGGAAACAGGGCGCGATCTGGAAATAGCGATCGAAGCCCGACACCATGATCAGCTGCTTGAATTGCTGCGGCGCCTGCGGCAGTGCGTAGAACTTTCCGGGATGCAGGCGCGAGGGCACGAGGTAGTCGCGCGCGCCTTCCGGCGAGGACGCCGTCAGGATCGGCGTCTGGAATTCGAAGAAGCCGCCCTCCTTCATCCGCCGGCGGATCGAATCGATGATCTGGCCGCGCTTCATGATGTTGTTGTGCAGCCGCTCTCTCCGCAGATCGAGGAAGCGGTAGCGCAGACGAATATCCTCCGGATATTCCTGATCGCCGAATACCGGCATGGGCAGTTCGCCCGCAGGCCCCAGTACTTCGATCTCGGTGGCGAAGACCTCGACCATGCCGGTGGGCAGGTCCGGATTCTCGGTCCCCTCGGGGCGCTTTCTCACCTTGCCATCCACCCGGATCACCCATTCCGAACGCACCTTTTCGGCGTCCCGGAACGCAGGGCTGTCTGGGTCGGCCACCACTTGCGTCAGCCCGTAATGGTCGCGCAGGTCGATGAACAGCACCCCGCCATGGTCGCGGACGCGGTGAACCCAGCCGGACAGGCGCACGGCCCCGCCAATGTCGCTCTCGCGGAGCGCGCCACAGGTATGGGAGCGGTAACGGTGCATGGCGGCCTTTCGGTCGATTCGTCGCTGAAAAGTGGGCTGAAGGCGCGGGAAAAGCGCATGGGGGTCGTGCTTTGTCAAGGCGAGGGAATGCCTCGACAGAACGGCCTCGATCTGCATTCTGGGGACTCCAAAATTTGCCCCAAGGAATCATGGCCAAGAAAAGCAAGAAGCCCGCCGCCCGCAGCAAATCCAGCGCGCAGGTGGTCCGGATGACCACCGGTCAGGCCGTGGTCAATGCCCTGCTCGCGCATGGAATAGACACCGTCTATGCCCTGCCCGGGGTCCATAACGACCATTTTTTCGACGCCCTCTACAAGGCCGGGAACCGGATCCGGGTGGTTCATACCCGCCATGAGCAGGGCTGTGCCTATATGGCACTCGGCGCCGCGCTCGCGACGGGGCAGCCGCAGGTCTATTGCGTGGTACCGGGTCCAGGCCTCCTGAATACGGGAGCCGCCCTCCTGACCGCGTATTCCATGAATGCGCCGGTGCTGGGTCTGATCGGCCAGATCCCGCAAAGCACCATCCGTCGCGATCTCGGCCAGTTGCACGAAATCCGGGACCAGGCCGGCATCATCGAACGGCTGGTCGACCATTCGGCCCGCATCCCGCGTGCAGCGGACGCTCCGCGCATGGTTGCCGAGGCCATCCGGTCGATGTCCATGGATCGCCCAGGCCCCGCCGCGCTGGAATGCGGCATGGATATCTGGGGCCGCGCCGAGCCTGTAATCGAATGCGCGCCGCTGCCGGTGTTCGATCCGCCGATCGACGACGATGCGGTCACCGCGGCCGCAAAGCTGCTCGGTGCCGCGAAAAATCCGATGATCGTTTGCGGCGGCGGCGCGCAGGATGCTGCGAAAGAGGTGACGCGCCTCTCCGCCATGCTGCAGGCGCCGGTTCTTGGCTATCGCCGCGGCCGTGGCGTGCTCGACAGCCGCGATCCGCTCTCGATCACGCTTCCGCTGGCCCATGAGATGTGGCCCGAGGTCGACGTCGTGATCAGCGTCGGCAGCCGCCTGCTGCAGCAGCTCACGGTCTGGGGGACCGACAAGGACCTCAAGGTGATCCGTGTGGAAGCCGATCCGGACGAGCCGGAACGGGCCGGCAAGCCTGATGTTGCCTTGCTGGGCGATTCTGCAGCCGTACTGCGCAAGCTCCTCGCCGCCCTGCCCGCGCATAATACGAAGCGCAAGTCGCGCAAGGCCGAGATGCAAGAGCGGCAGGCAAAGCTGCAAAAGCGGCTCTCCAAACTCGTGCCGCAGATGGCGATCCTCGACGCGATCCGTGCCGAACTCCCCGAGGACGGCATCTTCGTCGACGAGGTGACGCAGATCGGCTTTGCCGCGCGTCTGGCGATGCCGGTCTACAAGCCGCGCACCTTCATCTCGCCCGGCTATCAGGACAATCTGGGCTGGGGTTTCGCCACCGCACTCGGGGTACAGGACGCACGGCGCGACGTGCCGGTGCTGTCGATTACCGGCGACGGCGGATTTCTCTACACCGCGACCGAAATGGCGTCTGCGGTCCGTCACAAGATCCCGCTAGTCACGGTGGTCTTCAACAACAACGCATACGGCAACGTGAAGCTGATCCAGCAGGAATGGTATGGCGGCCGCACGATCGCCAGCGACCTCACCAATCCCGACTTCGTCAAGTTTGCCGAAAGCTTCGGTGCCGCTGCCGAGCGGGTCGAAACGCCGGCAGAGCTGCGCGCCGCCTTGCGACGCGGCTTCAGGCGCCGCGGCGGCCCGACCCTGATCGAGATGCCGGTTCAGGCCATGCCGTCGCCCTGGGAATTCATCATGATGCCGCGTGTGCGCGGGTGACCGACACGACATGGACTTGATTACGACAACGCATGAACTGCGCGAGGCCTGCGATCGTCTCGCGAAGCACCCCTTCGTGACCGTCGATACCGAATTCCTGCGCGAATCGACCTATTACCCTCAGCTCTGCGTCGCTCAGCTTGCGAGCCCGGACGAAGCCGTAGTGGTCGATGCGCTGGCGCCGGACATCGACCTCCAGCCGTTCTTCGACCTGATGGGCAACGAGCGCGTCGTGAAAGTGTTTCACGCCGCGCGTCAGGACATCGAGATCGTCTGGCACCGGGCCAATCTGATTCCGCACCCGATCTTCGACACGCAGATCGCCGCCATGGTGCTGGGGCACGGCGATTCGGTCTCTTACGATCAGCTCGTGCAACGCATCACCGGCGACACGCTCGATAAATCCTCGCGCTTTACCGACTGGACCCGCCGTCCGTTGTCCAAGGCGCAAATCGAATATGCAATCTCCGACGTGACCCACCTGCGCGACGTCTATCGCAAGCTCCGCAGCGACCTCGAGAAACGCGGCCGCACCGAATGGCTGAGCGAAGAGATGGACGTGCTCACCTCGCCCGAGACTTACCGGATGGACCCGGAGAATGCGTGGCAAAGGCTGCGCACGCGGGTGCGCAAACCGAAGGAACTTGCCGTGCTGATGGAAGTCGCGGCCTGGCGCGAGCGCGAAGCCAAGGCGCGCGACATTCCGCGCGGGCGCGTCCTCAAGGACGACCTGGTCGCCGACATCGCCATCCAGGCGCCGACCAGTATCGAAAAGCTGTCGGCGCTGCGCTCGCTGCCCAAGGGCTTCGAGCGCTCGAAATGGGGCATGGAGATCCCCGACGTCGTCAAGCGCGGTCTCGCGCGCGACCTGAAGACATTGCCGGCGATCGAGCGGTCAAAACCCCAGCAGAACGGCTCCGCGATCGTCGAATTGCTCAAGGTTCTGCTGCGTATGACTGCGGAAAAGCATGCGGTGGCGGCCAAGGTGATCGCCACCGTCGACGATCTCGAACGGATCGCGGCCGACGATCACGCCGACGTCCCCGCGCTGAAGGGCTGGCGCCGCGAATTGTTTGGCGAGAAGGCGCTTGCGCTCAAGTCCGGAAAGCTCGCGCTCGCTATCGAGAAAGGCCGCGTGTCCGCGATCGAGCGAAGCTAACGGACATCGCGGGCCGTATCCATGTCGATGTCGCCCTGCGAAGGCAGGGAGCCGGAGATTGATTCGATCAATGACAAATCCACCCGTTGCCAAGCGAGTCCCGTATTCCTTCACCCGGCACGGCATCACCGTCGAGGACCCGTATGCATGGCTGCGCGATCCGGGCTATCCGGATGTGAGGGATCCCGACATCCTCGCCTATCTCAACGCAGAGAACGCCTATTTCGAAGCGGCGATGAAACCGCATCGCGGTCTCATCGACACCATCGTTGCTGAGATGAAGGGCCGCATCAAGGACGATGATTCAAGCGTCCCGCAAAAGGATGGCGACTTCGTCTACTGGTACGCCTACGATGCCGGCAGCGAATATCCAAAATGGTACCGGCGCAAATTCACCGGGGGCCCGGACGAAGTCATCATCGACGAGCCTGCGCTCGCTGCCGGCCACGAGTATTTCCGTCTCGGCGGGCATGCGGTCAGTCCCGACGGGCGTCTCCTGGCCTATGCCGTGGATACCAACGGTTCGGAGCGCTACACTCTCAAGATCCGCGATCTCGTGACCGGCACCGAGCTTCCCGATACGATCGAAAACTGGCGCTACGGACTGATCTGGGCCGCGGATTCGAAGAGCTTCTTCTACACTGACGCCGACGAGCATTGGCGCTCCAAGGCGGTCTGGCACCACCGGCTTGGCGACCCGCAAAGCGCCGATCGCGAAGTCTACCGCGAACACGATCCGAAATTCACCGTCAGCCTGGGCCGCACGCAATCGCGCCGCTTCGCCACCTTTTCGACCGGCGATCACGCGACAAACGAAATTTATCTCGTACCGCTGGCCGATCTCGATGCACAGCCCCTGCTCGTCTCACCGCGTCTTACCAACCGTCTCTACGATCTCGATGAGCGCGAGGGCATTCTCTATATCCGCACCAACGACACCCACACGAATTTCCGCGTAGTGACCGCAAAGGTTTCGGCGCCCGCGGAATGGACCGAGATCATTCCCGGCAGCGACCGCCACTATATCCTCGATATTACCACCTTCGAGAACCTGATGGTGATCGAGGAGCGGATCGACGGCCTGTCGCAGATCAGGCTGCGTGACTATGCCGACGGCGCCGAACATTACATTGTCTTCCCGGAGGCAAGCTATGTCGCAAGTCTTGGCGGCAACCGCGAATACCGGGTCGACCGGCTGCGCCTGAACTATCAGTCGATGGTGACCCCGAATACCGTCTACGACTACCACCTCGCCGACGGCCGTCTTGAAACGCTGAAAGTCCGGGAAATCCCGACCGGCTACGACCCCTCGCAATATGTCACCGAGCGGCTGGTCGCCCCCGCCCGGGACGGCGTGATGGTGCCGGTCTCGGTGGTCTATCGCCGTGACTTTGTGAAAGACGGCAAAGGGCTGCTGCACATCTATGGCTATGGCGCCTATGGTCACGCCGTCCCGCCGGGCTTCTCCACCAACCGCCTGTCGCTGCTCGATCGCGGCTTCGCCTGCGCAATTGCGCATATTCGCGGCGGTGACGATCTCGGCTTTTGCTGGTACCTGGACGGCAAGCTCGACAAACGCACCAACTCTTTCAACGACTTCGTCGATGTGACGCGCTACCTGATCGGTCAGGGCTTTGCTTCGCCAGGCCGCATCGCAGCATCCGGCGGATCGGCCGGCGGCGAGCTGATGGGTGCCATCGTCAACCAGGCGCCGGACCTCTACGGGGCGATTGGCGCGCATGTGCCGTTCGTCGATGTCCTCAACACCATGCTCGACGAAACGCTGCCGCTCACCCCCGGCGAATGGTCGGAATGGGGCAATCCGATCACTGACAAGGCCGCATTCGAGTATATTCTGAGCTACAGTCCCTATGACAACGTGCGTGCGCAGGATTATCCGGCGATGCTGGTCACCGCCGGACTGAACGATCCGCGCGTCACCTATTGGGAGCCGGCCAAATGGGTGGCGAAGCTCCGCGCCACCAAGACCGATAACAACATCCTGCTGCTTAAGACCAATATGGGCGCTGGCCATGGCGGCAAATCAGGCCGTTACACCGCGCTGGAAGAAGCCGCGGAAGAATATGCATTTTTCCTCACGCAGCTTGGCGGCAAACGCTCCGCTCTGGCGTAAGCGCGCCCACGCCGTCGGAAACATCCGGATTGATCTAGCGCAAATTTGTGGGACGGCGCGCTTCCTATGGTGCTCCAAAATCCGTTTTGGGAGAGCGCTGTCCAATGGGCGAACTGGTTCTTGCCGCCAAGATCACACATGTGCCATCCCTGATGCTGTCGGAACAGCTGGAGCCGCTGAAGGGCACCCGCGACGGACCGATCAATGCGCTGAAGCTCATCGGCCAGCGGGCGCGCGAGCGCGGCGCCGACACCTTTGTCGTGTTCGACACCCACTGGATCTCGAATTTCGGATTCCACATCAACGCCAATCCCTGGCACAGCGGCAGCTATACCAGCCCGGAAGCGCCGCACATGATCAACGACATCGTCTACGACTTTCCCGGCAATTCCGAACTCGCCGACCTGATTGCCGCCGAAACCGCCAAGGACGGACCGCTTGCCCTGGCGCACAAGGTCAAGACCATGCCGGTCGAATACGGCACCATCGTCCCGATGCATTACATGAACAAGGACAAGGCGATGTCGGTGGTGCCGATCGCCTCTCCGGTATTTGCCTCGGTCGATGAGATTCGCAGGTTTGGCGCGGCGGTGACCCGCGCGATAAAGCGATCCGGCTCAAAAGCCGCGATTCTGGCGAGCGGATCGCTGTCGCATCAGTTGTTCGAGAATTCGAAACTCGGACCCGAAGCCTGGAACCGAATCTCAAGCGAGTTCAACCGTCAGATGGACTTGCGCGTCCTTGACCTGTGGCGCGAGGGCCGCTTCGCTGAATTCTGCGCAATGCTCCCTGATTACACCCGCAAATGCAATGGCGAGGCCCTGATGGCTGACACCGTCATGCTGTTCGGCGCGCTCGGCTGGGACCGGTTTGATGGCAGGGCCGAGCAGCTCTGCGACTATTTTCCGTCGAGCGGCAGCGGTCAGGTCGCCGTTGAATTTCACCTGAATTGAGGATCACTCCGAAATTGAGGATCACTCCGTCGCCACCACGGCTTCGCGCCCGATCAGCCGGGCCAGCGTGCGCATACGGTTCATCACGCGCTCGCCGTTGAGTGCAGCCTGCGCTCCGGGCAGGCGCAGGATCAGCTTGCCGCGTTCGACCCGCAGCGGGGTCTTGGGCAGCACGCCCGGCGTTGATGCCGAGACCATATAGGCAACGCGCATCGCGGCACCGAGAATGCGGGCACGATCCAGCATCCGGGTTGAAGCGAGCTCGCGCAGCCGCGGCGACAGTTCGTCGTCGTGCATGATTCCGACATGCCGGAAATACACCGCAAGCGCGAGATAGGCGCGGCCGGCATGGTCGAGCGCCACGAAATCGGCATGCGCGATCAGATTGAGCGACTGCTCGCCGCGGTAATCGGGATGGGTGCGCCATCCGACATCCGCAACCAGACAGGCCGCATGGCGTAGCCGCCGTTCGGCAGCTGTCTCCTCGATGCCGCTCGAATCCATGAAGCGGTCGGTCCACTTCACGAGTTCCTCGCCATGTTGCGGCGAGCGTGAGCGCAGAAGATTGAGGTTGCGTGCGGCGTCGATCAACGGATCCTTGGACTTTTCGCGCTCGCTTAGCATCGAATAGAGCAAGCCCTCGCGGACGCCAAGGGCCGAGATCACCACATTCTCCGGGCGGACCCTGCGAATGAGCTTGCCGAGCACGATTGCGGCGTAACCGAGCAACGGCCGCCGGGCCGTCGAGATCACTTCGATCTGCGACAGCGTTTCCGGATCGACCCGCTGGACCAATTCGCAGAATTCCAGGGCCTCACGCGCACGCAGCGTGTAACCGTGCATCACATGCAGCGGATAGCCGGTCTGCGCCATATGCAGTGAGGCTAGCGCACGCCAGGCGCCGCCGACTGCATACAGGGAGCGCCCCCTGCCCGATTTCAGGAACGGCACGTCAGCCAGTTCGCGCTCGGCGATCTTCTCGGCGCGCTTCAGCGACTGATTGGCGACGTCCTTAAGCGCAAGGCCGCCGAGCGGCAGAGTCACGCCCCGCCGGATCTTGTTGCCGCGCACGTCGATCAGTTCAAGCGAGCCGCCGCCGAGGTCGCCGGCTATGCCGTCAGGCTCATAGATGCCGGAGACGACGCCGAGCGCCGCCAATTCGGCTTCGCGCTTTCCCGACAGGATATCGATCTTGATGCGGCAGATGCGTTCTGCTTCCGCGATGAAGGCGGGTCCGTTCTCGGCATCGCGGCAGGCCGCCGTCGCGATCCCGAACACCTGTCCGACCTGCAGGTTGTCGCACAGCGCCCGGAACCGCCGCAGCGTCACCAGCGCCTCGGCCACGGCATCGGGGGCGAGAAGCCCGGTGGATTGCACCTGGCGGCCGAGTCCGGCGAGCACTTTTTCGTTGAAGATCGGCGTCGGGCTGCGCGTAAGCCCCTCGTAGACCACGAGGCGCACCGAATTCGAGCCGATATCGATGACCGCCACCGCAGGCCCGTGATCGAGCCGGCCCCGCGCGGCCTCGATCCCCGCCGGCGAGGCCTTCTCGATCGACTTTTCGGATTTTCTGCGTTCGGACCGCTTCCGCGCGGCCCGGCCCGGCTTAGCGGCGGTCTTAGCGGCGCTCTTGGCGCCGGCTAAGGCGGCGTGGCGTTGATTCTTTGAGCGATTTCCCACGGCCCGACAGGCTCGGATTGGTCATGAAGTATTTCTGGGCGTTGAAAGGCTCCTCGCCTTTCGCGGGCCTTATGCGGGTTGCGGTGCCGTCAGGCAAGACCTTCCAGCTCTGCTCGTTGTCGTTGAAATTCACCACCATGATCTGGTCGAGCACCTGTTCATGGACGGTCGGGTTGGTGATCGGGCACAGCACCTCAACCCGGCGGTCCAGATTGCGCGGCATCATGTCGGCCGAGGAAATGTAAACCACAGCCTTGGGATGCGGCAGTCCGTGGCCGGCACCGAAGCAATAGATGCGGGAGTGTTCGAGAAAACGGCCGACGATCGATTTGACCCGGATATTGTCGGAGAGGCCCGGCACTTCCGGCCGCAGACAGCAGATGCCGCGCACCACAATATCCACCGCAACCCCGGCCTGCGATGCCTCGTACAGCTTGTCGATCATGCCCGGATCGACCAGCGAATTCATCTTCAGCCAGATCGCGGCGGGACGGCCGGCCTTGGCATGGGCAATCTCGGCGTCGATATGCTCGACCAGCCGCTTGCGCAGCGACACCGGGGACACCGCCATGACTTCGAGTTCGGCAGGCTCCGCATAGCCGGTGATGAAATTGAAGATGCGTCCGACATCGCGTGCGATCGAAGGGTCGTCAGTGAAATAGGACAGGTCGGTGTAGATGCGTGCCGTGATCGGATGATAATTTCCGGTCCCGACATGCACATAGGTCGCGAGCTTGCCGGCCTCGCGCCGCACCACGAGCGACAGCTTGGCATGGGTCTTCAACTCGATAAAACCAAACACCACCTGCACACCGGCGCGTTCGAGGTCACGCGCCCAGCGGATATTGGCCTCCTCGTCGAAACGCGCCTTCAACTCGACGAGCGCGGTCACGGATTTGCCGGCTTCGGCGGCTTCCGCCAGCGCCTTGACGATCGGAGACTCGGCCGAGGTTCGATAGAGCGTCTGCTTGATCGCGATCACATCCGGATCGCGCGCCGCCTGCTGCAGAAACTGCACGACAACGTCGAACGATTCATAGGGGTGCTGGACGATGAAGTCCTTCTGACGGATCGCCGCAAAGCAGTCGCCGCCATGATCGCGGATGCGCTCCGGAAAGCGCGGATTATAGGGCGCGAAAAGGAGGTCGGGCCGGCCGATCGCCACGATTTCCTTGAGGTCGTTGAGCGCCAGCATGCCGTCGACCAGGAACGTCTCGTCGTCGCTGACGCCCATGGCGCGCTGCACGAAGCGGCGCAGATCTTCCGGCATCGCCTGTTCGAGTTCGAGGCGGATCACCGAGCCGCGCCGGCGGCGCTTGAGCACCGTCTCGAATGAACGCACAAGGTCTTCGGCTTCTTCCTCGATTTCGATTTCGGAATCGCGGATCACTCGGAAAGCACCGACGCCGTTCATCACGTAACCGGGGAAGAGCTGGCCAACGAACAGGCAGGCGACCTGTTCGAGCGTGATAACGCGCAGCGGCGCGCCCTCGCCGGCCCGCGGCAGATGCACATAGCGCTCGATCTTGTGCGGTACGCGAATGAGCGCATTCATCGCCTTGCCGTCGCTGACCCGCGAGAGTTGCAGCGCCAGCGTGAAGCCGAGATTGGGAATGAACGGGAACGGATGCGCCGGGTCGATCGCGAGCGGCGTCAGTACCGGAAAGATCGAGGACAGAAACTGCTCTTCGAGCCAGTCCTGCTCCTGCTTGGTGACGCCCTGCGCATCGACAATGACGATGCCGTTGTCGGCCAGTTCCTGCCGTAGTTCGCGCCAGCGCGTCTGCTGGTCGCTGGCGAGCACAGATACGACTTCGGAAATCTTTGCGAGCTGTTCCGAGGGCGTCAGCCCGTCGGGCGAACGATCGGTGACGCCCTCGCGGACCTGACCCTTCAGCGCAGCCACGCGCACCATGAAGAATTCGTCGAGGTTGTTCGCCGAGATCGACAGAAAGCGCAGCTTCTCCAGCAGCGGGTGGTTTGGATTGGCTGCTTCGTCGAGGACGCGGCGGTTGAAGTGGAGCCACGACAATTCGCGATTGATGAAGCGCTCGGGGCTGCTCATCAGGCTCGGAATCCGGGCCTCCTGAACCTGACCCTGCGGAGCAGATTCATCTTTCAGAACAATGGCTTCAGCGCGTTCTTGCATGTCCGGATTCCAGCGAAGACGCACGATAAGACAAATTCGTGACTACCCCGTGACGCGCGGGGCTGGTGCGTCACCATGGTAAGAGAACCATTGTCACGATGATAGCTCGCGGAACAATTCGGCCGCGAGCGCCCTGTTCACCGGCCTTTTGCGCTGCAGCGCCTCGCGATCCAGCGTCTGAACGGCGGCCCGGATCGCCCCGAACGACCGGCCTACCCGGGTCAGGAGATAGCCGACCAGGCTCTCGTCCACGGCAAGCTGGCGGTCTGCAAACAGCTTGATCATCACCGCGCGCAACAACGCATCGTCCGGGGTCGAAACCGTAACCGCCGGGATCGCCCGCAGCCGCGACGCAAGGTCGGGCAGCGCGACCATCCATGATGAGGGCACGGTGCGTGCGGTCATCAGCAGATTGCCATTCTGCTCGCGCACCAGATTGAGCAGATGGAACAGCGCGCGCTCATCGATCGTGCTGGACGCGCAGTCCTCCAGCACGAGCGCGCCGGTCGCCAGCGCATCCGGCAGCATCGTCGTCTGCAGGCTGCGCGCCGACACCACCCGCGCGCCGGACAGATCCGCCCAGATTGAAGCCAGGTGGCTCTTTCCGCTGCCCTCGGGACCTGTGATCGCAAGCGCCGGCGCAGGCCAGTCCGGCCAGCGCTCGACCATGGCGAGCGCCGCTTCGTTGGACGGCCCAGGCAGAAAATCCTCGCGCGACAGATTCTCGGCATGTCTGAGCGAAAGCGCGAGCTGTCGCGGCGGCGACACCATCGGCTCAAACCGGCTTGCCGCCCGTATAGTAGGAGCTTGCCAGATATTGCCGCAGCAGAAAGCGCACCAGCACGCCGATTGCTGCGGCGACGGGCACCGCCACAAGCAAGCCGACGAAGCCGAACAGATAGGCAAAGGCGAGAAGCGAGAACATCAGCCAGACCGGATGCAGTCCGATCTCCTTGCCGACCAGTTGCGGCTGCAGAATATTGCCTTCGACGAATTGTCCGACCATGAACACCGCTGCGGCCATTGCCGGCATATGCCAGTCCGGCCAGAACTGCGCCGTGGCGACGCCCACCGCCAGCAGGAAACCTGTAATCGTGCCGACATATGGCGCAAAACCGAGAAGCCCCGCCGCGATGCCGATCAAAAGGCCGAAATTCACCCCCATCAGCATCAGCGCGACGGCGTAAAACGTGCCGAGAATCAGGCAAACGATAGCCTGACCGCGGACAAATCCTGCAATGGCGCGATCCATCTCGCGGGCCAGACCGCGAACGGTGTCGCGATGATGCACCGGAGTCCAGGAATCGATGGTCTGCAGCATGCGCGGCCAGTCGAGCAACAGATAGAATGCCACGATCGGCGTGATGATGACGAGCGACAGCACCGATACCAGTGCGCGTCCGCCGGACAATAGCGACCCGAGAAACGTCCCTGCCCAGCCTGCAGCCGTTGCCGCAACCGTGCCCGCGGACTTTTGCGCCTCCGGAAGCTTTTCGCCGAGATATTGGCCGATCCAGCCCTGGCTCACTTCGTTGATGAGTTGACGCAGCCGCTCGACATAATGCGGCACCCGCGCGGCGAATTCGGCGATCTGTTCGGTCAGCACCGGCAACAGCAGGATCAGCGCCAGCGCGATAATGAAGATGAAGACCAGAACCACCACGACCGAGGAAATTGCGCGGTTGATACCCAGACGCTGCACCTGCCGGACCAGCGGATCGAGCAGATAGGCAAGCGCCATGCCGGCAATGAACGGCATCATCACATCGCCGAGCAGCCATAGCAGCGCGATGAAAACGAGCAGCGCACCGCTCCAGAACAGGAGCTGGCGCCGCAACGTCAGCGGACTGCCGGTCATCTGCGGCGGCGGACCATCGGTTGGACCCGTCGTCGTGGTGGTCATGACTGCCGTTCCCCTATCGCACTACCGTCCGGCACCGTTGGTACCAAAATGGCGTATCCATTCGGCGACATAGAAGCCGATCGAAAGCAACGTCAATATCGTGACGAGTGCCATCAGGGCCGGCAAGGTCCAGCCTGCATCGAATTTGAGCCCGAGCGAGCCCAAAGCCACGGCGGCGAGCGCAATCTGGGCCACGGTGTTGAGCTTGGAGACAGGATGCGGCCGCACCGGCATCGGCCGGTCGATCAGCATGGCCAGCAGGAAGCCGCCGATGATCAGAATGTCGCGGGACACGACCAGAATGACCATCCAGCGGGGCAGCGCCTCGGTGAACCCGAGCGCGACGTAGATCGATACGATCAGGGCCTTGTCGGCCAGCGGGTCGAGCCAGGCACCGAGTTCGGTCGCCATGTTGAATCGCTTGGCCAGAAAGCCGTCCACGGCATCGCTGATCCCGGCGGCCAGGAACAGCAGGAAGGCCGGCAGCATCTGACCGGAGGTGATGGCCCATACGATCAGCGGCACGCATAGAATGCGCGCCATGGTAATGAGATTGGGTAGGTTCAACGGTTGTCGTCCCGGCAGAATCGGACCGGAAAACTCGATCCCGGACACTTATAACCGCGGTCAAGGCATTGCGCCTAATACGATTTCCGCGCTACCACGCGGCGAATTTGCCGCAAGGCGCCCCGTGGCGCTTTGCACCATGAGGCTCTGAACGACATGTCCGGCAAGCAATCCGGCCCGGAACGCGGCCTGACCTATGGCGAGGCCGGGGTCGATATCGACGCCGGCAACCGGATGGTCGATCTCATCAAGCCGCTGGTTCGCGCCACCGCCCGCGCCGGTGCGGATGCCGAAATCGGCGGCTTCGGCGGATTGTTCGATCTGGCCCGCGCCGGCTTCAAGGACCCGATCCTGGTGGCGGCCACCGACGGCGTCGGCACCAAGGTCAAGATTGCGATCGAGACCGGCCGGCACGACACCATCGGCATCGATCTGGTCGCCATGTCGGTCAACGACCTCGTTGTGCAGGGCGCCGAACCGTTGTTCTTCCTCGACTATTTCGCGTGCTCGAAGCTCGATCCCGAGACCGGCGCGAAAGTCGTCGCCGGTATTGCCCATGGCTGCCGGGAATCCGGTTGCGCTTTGATCGGCGGCGAGACCGCAGAAATGCCGGGCCTCTACCAGCCGGGCGACTATGACCTTGCCGGGTTTGCGGTCGGTGCCGCCGAACGTGGAACCATTTTGCCGCGCGCCGATATCGCGGCGGGCGATGTCGTGATCGGACTTGCCTCCTCCGGCGTTCACTCCAACGGATTCTCGCTGGTGCGCAAGATCGTCGAGCGTTCGGGACTCGGCTTCGAGGCTCCGGCACCTTTCGCACCCGGCAAGACGCTTGGCGAGGCCCTGCTCGTCCCCACGCGGCTGTATGTGAAGCCCTGCCTTGCCGCGATCCGCAAGACCGGTGCGGTGAAGGCACTGGCGCATATCACCGGCGGCGGCTTCCCCGACAATATTCCACGCGCGCTGCCGAAGCCGCTCGGTGCAGAGATCGACCTGTCGAAGGTCCACGCTCTTCCCGTGTTCCGGTGGCTTGCGAAGGAGGGCGGCGTCGCGGTGCCGGAAATGCTGCGCACCTTCAATTGCGGGATCGGCATGGTAGCCATCGTCGCCCCGGATAGAACCGACGACGTGCTCGCGGAGCTGCGCGAGCATGGCGAAACCGCAACGGCAATTGGAATTGTTGTGCCGGCCGCAGGCGGCGAACGCGTGACCTATCGCGGCACGCTCGATCTATCGCTTTAGCCGCACATGGCGCGCAAGCGGACCGCCATCCTGATCTCCGGCCGCGGCTCCAACATGACCGCGCTGATCGAGGCCGCGCGCGACCCTTCCTATCCGGCGGAGATTGCGCTCGTGGTCTCGAACCGTCCCGACGCCGCCGGGCTACAACGGGCGGCGGAGGCAGGGATTGCGACCGCAATCGTCGATCACAAGGCCTACGGCAAGGACCGCGAGGCCTTTGAACGCGCCTTGCAGGACGTGCTGCAGCAGCACCGGATCGAGATCGTCTGCCTGGCCGGCTTCATGCGCATTCTGACCGCGTGGTTTGTCGCGCAATGGCCGGAGAAGATGCTGAATATCCATCCGGCTCTCCTGCCCGCCTTCAAAGGGCTGGATACCCATCGCCGCGCCATCGAAGCGGGAGCAAAGGAGCACGGCGCCACCGTGCATTTTGTCGTGCCCGAAATGGATTCCGGCCCGATCGTTGCGCAGGGCCGCGTGCCGGTGCTGGATGGCGATACCGAAGCTTCGCTCGCCGCCCGCGTGCTTGCGGTCGAACACCGCATCTACCCGCTGGCGCTGAAGCTTGTCGCGTCCGATCGGGTGCGCGTGGCGGATGGCCGTTGCATCATTACCGGTAAGGTTGAACCAGGCGACGCGCCCTTTCTGCCGGCGTAGCGCGCCGCAATAAAAAACCCCGGAACGTCCGGGGCTTGGCAACAGTCGGCGCGGTCGCGCCGCGCATTTCGAAAATGGACTACGCCACCTTGAGGTTTTCCGCGGACTCTTTGCCGCGATTGGTCACGAGTTCGAACTCAATCGACTGCCCCTCGTTCAGGGTCGAAAGACCTGCACGCTCGACAGCCGAAATATGCACGAACACGTCCTTGTTGCCAGTCGTCGGCTTGATGAACCCATAGCCTTTGGTCGGGTTGAACCATTTGACGGTACCCATCGGCATCGTCTGTCTCCTGGTCTGACAATCAGAGTTGACGCCCGCACGTCAGCCGCATTGGCGCCACAACCCGGCTTTTGGGGGATCCGAACGATCACGTCGCAACGAGGCGGAGCGGGGGCGAAGGAGCCAAAGTCAGATTGCATCGCAATCGGACGCGCGAAATGCGGCTGAAGCAAGACACCTTTCCGCGACCGGTCGCGCGGCGAAGTGCTGTTTTGACGGAAACTTTCGAAAATTTATCGAATGTCCGCACCTCGGCCTATCGATCGCCCAGCATCTGCAGCCGCCGCAATACAAACTTGTCAGCCTCCAGAATTGCGAAGAACACGACGCCGAGGCCGACGATACTGAGGCCGTCGATCCAAGACACCGCGCGGGTCTGAAACATCGACTGCATGAACGGCATATAGGTGAAAGCGAATTGCGCGGCGGTGACCAGGCCGATTCCGGTCAGTAACGCCGGCGTACCCAGCAAGCCCGTCCATGTCAGCGAACTTGCGTGCAGATAGCGGACGCTGAACAGATAGACAATCTCGAACACGACGATGGTGTTGACCACGATCGTGCGCGCCTCCTCAACGGGGAGACCGCGCGCTTCGGCCCAGAAGAACATGCCGAAGGCGCCGATAACGAATAGCAGCGATACCAGAACCACGCGCCAGATCAGAAGGCCGGACAGAATGGACTGATCCGCCCTGCGGGGCGGACGCCGCATTGCGTTCGGCTCGGTCGGCTCGAAGGCAAGCGTCAGCCCGAGCGCAACCGCCGTCACCATGTTGATCCAGAGAATCTGGACCGGGGTCATCGGCAGCGCGAGCCCGAACAGAATGGCGACGATAATCGCCATGGCCTCGCCGCCATTGGTCGGCAGCGTCCAGCCGATCACCTTGGTGAGATTATCGTAGACGGTGCGGCCTTCGCGTACGGCGGCGACGATGGATGCGAAATTGTCGTCGGCGAGCACGATCTCCGCAGCTTCTTTCGCCGCCTCCGTGCCCTTCTGGCCCATGGCAATGCCGACATCGGCGCGCTTGAGTGCGGGCGCATCGTTGACGCCGTCGCCGGTCATGGCGACCACGGCGCCGTCGGCCTGCAGCGCCTCGACCAGCCGCAGTTTCTGCTCGGGCGTTGCCCGCGCGAACACGGTGGTCGTGCGCGCGGCCTCCCGGAATTGCGGCTCTTCAAGAGCCTCCAGCATGTCTCCGGTCATCACCGCGCGATGGTTCGGCAGACCGAGTTGCGCGGCAATGGCGCCAGCGGTGACGGCGTGATCGCCGGTGATCACCTTGACGGCAATACCGGCACTGCCACATTCCTCGATCGCGGTGATGGCCTCCTGCCGCGGCGGATCGATCAGGCCGGCGATGCCGAGGAGGACGAGGCCGTCCTCGACGTCCTTGAAGGTGAGATCGCGGCTGCCTTGCGGCATCGGCTTCATCGCCAGCGCGAGGACTCGCTGCCCGCGCGAGGCGAGCGCGTCGATCCGTGCGTGCCAGGCCTGCGGATCGATCGGCGCGGCGCCTCGCGTCCCCATCGCGCTGGCGCACATGGCGATCACGTTTTCCGGCGCGCCTTTCAGATACAGGACCGCGCCGCCGTCGTGCCTGTGATGCAGCGTCGCCATGAAACGGTGCCGCGCATCGAACGGGATTTCATCGGTGCGGGGGATTTGCTTGCGCAACAGCACGATATCGTATCCGGCCTTGGCGGCGAAACTGACAAAGGCGCCCTCCATCGGATCGCCATCGACGACCCATCCGCTGTCAGTCTGCCGCAGCGTTGCGTCGTTACACAGCAACCCAGCGCGCGCGATTTCGGCGAGTACCGGCTCGTCCATGGGATCGACCGCGCGGCCGTCGCAAAAGATATCGCCGCGCGGTTCGTAGCCGCTGCCCGACACCTCATATGCCCCGTCCACGATCACCACGGTCTGAACCATCATTTCGTTGCGGGTCAGTGTTCCTGTCTTGTCGGAACAGATCACCGAGACCGAGCCCAGCGTTTCGACTGCAGGCAGCCGCCGGATAATGGCGTTGCGCGCCGCCATACGCTGCACGCCGATGGCGAGTGTGATCGTCATCACCGCCGGAAGTCCTTCGGGGATCGCGGCAACGGCAAGCCCCACCACCGCCATGAAGGCCTCGGCCCATTGATAGCCGCGGAGCAGCACGGCCACGGCAAAAACAGCCGCCGATACGGCCAGGATCACCGCGGTGAGCTGGCGTGCGAACCGGTCCATCTGCCGGACCAGCGGCGTGGTCAGCGTCTCGACGGCGCCCAGCATCGCGCTGATGCGGCCGAGTTCGGTCGACAGACCGGTCCCGACCACGACACCGGTGCCCTGCCCGGCGGCAACGAATGTGCCAGAAAACGCCATCGAGTTTCGATCGCCCAGCATCGCCTTGGCATCGTCCGGAGACGTGCGCTTCTCCACCGGCATCGACTCACCGGTCAGAACCGCTTCCTCGATGGTCAGATTGCGCGCGCGGATAAGGCGCAGATCCGCCGGCACGCGGTCGCCCGCTTCTATCAACACCACGTCGCCGGGAACGATCTCCGTCGCGTCCACCGTCACGCGGCGGCCGTCGCGCAGCACCGAAGCGCGCGGCGTGATCATGCTGCGGATGGCATTGAGCGCCTGTTCGGCGCGTCCCTCCTGAATGAAGCCGATTGCGGCATTGATCAGCACCACTGCAAGGATCACCGCGGCATCCACGCCATGGCCGAGCAGTGCTGCTAGCAGGCCGGCCGCGATCAGAACGTAGATCAGCAGATTGTGGAACTGCGCGGCAAAGCGCACCAACGCCGGACGTGGCTTCGACGACGGCAGACGGTTCGGTCCGAACGTGGCGAGCCGCTGCGCGGCTTCGGCCGATGTCAGCCCGTGCGCTTGTGTATTGAGACGGCGCAGGCATTCATCGGCCTGAGCCGCATGCTAGGCGAATGACGCATCCGCGGCCGGAGCGCCCGTCTGGTGCGGCGTCGATTTCGTCGTGATCTCGGAGCTTGCGGTCATCGATCCCCTAATGAAGGTCCGTGAACCGTCTTCTCTAACGACGCCGCAAGGTGAAGATTTGATACGCCGCAATCAGGGCTGCGACCGCTTGACCCACACCTTGTTGTCGTGAAACGCGGCGCCGCCATAGGGCGCGATCGAATCCGCACCGGTCAGCGAATTGATGCCGCAGCCATCCTCGTAGGCCGAGTTCGGCCAGATCGATTCCGCAATCACCACGCCGCGCCGCACGCCCTCGAACAGCTTCGCATGCAACTTGACGGTGCCGCGCCGGTTGCCGACCACAATGCGATCGCCGTCGGCTATTCCGTACGCCGCCGCGTCGTCCGGATGCATCATCAGCGTCGGCCGCCCTTCCCGCTTCACCGACACCGGAGTCTCGTTGAAGGTGGAGTTCAGGAATTGCCGCGCCGGCGAGGTCGCAAGCCGGAACGGATGCTCGGTGTCGGCCTCCTCCGTCACCGCCCAGTGATCCGGCAAGGCCGGCATCTGCGCCACGGGCCCCGCGGTCCATGGCGACTTGAATGGCACCGTCGGCCAGTCCGGCTTGAACCGGAACTTGCAGTCCGGCCATTTGAAGCCGTCGAGATAATGCGCCTTCTCGAATGGCGGCTGGCAGTCGATCCAGCGCTCGCGTTCGAGCCGCTCCAGATCGCCCCACCCGGATTTCCGCAGCGTCCAGTCGATGATCTCGCGCGGCGTCATGGTGAAGCCCGGATGGGTCACGCCGAGCCGTTTGGCCAGCGCGCAGATCACATCGTGGTTGCTGCGGCATTCGCCCGGCGCATCGATCAGTTTCGGACCGAGCAAAATGTATTGGCTGCCGCCGGCCTGATAGACGTCGTCGTGCTCCATGAACATGGTCGCAGGCAGCACGATGTCGGCCATCGCCGCGGTCTCGGTCATGAACTGTTCGTGCACGCAGACGAACAGGTCGTCGCGCGCAAAGCCGCGCTTCACCACATTCTGGTCGGGCGCGACCGATACCGGATTGGTGTTCTGAATCAAAAGCGCCGTCACAGGCGGCCCGCCGAACAATGCATCGCGATCGCCGTCGAGGATCGCGCCGATCTTCGACTGATCGAGCATGCGCACCGACGGATCGGCGAGCTCGGGCGCCTCGATCATGTCCTTGTTCCAGTGATAGATCGCGCCGTTGTTGTGGAACGCCCCTCCCCCTTCATATTGCCAGGCGCCGGTCACCACCGGAATACAGCTCGCGGCGTGCATGTTGACCGCCCCGTTGCGCGAGCGCGAAAAGCCGTAGCCCAGCCGGAAAAAGGCGCGCTTGTTGTCTTTCACCAGCCGCGCGAATTCTTCGATGGTTTGGACCGGACAGCCGGTGATCGCCGACGCCCATTCCGGCGTGCGCGTCTTCACATGCGCCTCGAGTTCGCGCGGCGCATCGCTGTAGCGGTTGAGATAATCCCAGTCGGCCGCGCCGTCACGGAACAGGCAATGCATGATAGCGCAGGCGAGCGCGCCGTCGGTGCCGGGCTTCACCAGCACCGGCAGATCGGCCTGCTCCATGGTGCCGTTCATGTAGATGTCGATTGCGACAATCTTGGCGCCGCGCTCTTTCCGCGCCCGCGTCGCATGCGTCATGACGTTGACCTGCGTCGAGACCGGGTTGGTCCCCCAGATTACGACAAGATCGGACTTCGCCATCTCGCGCGGGTCGGCGCCCGCGAGCTTGCCGGTGCCGGCGATGAATCCGGTCCAGGCCGGGTTGACGCAGATTGTGGTCTGGAAGCCGGAATATTTCTTGGCGTGACGCAGCCGGTTGATGCCGTCGCGCATCACAAGGCCCATGGTGCCGGCATAGAAATACGGCCACACCGTTTCCGAGCCGTAGCGCGCTTCCGCCTTCAGGAATTGCTCGGCCGTGATGTCGAGTGCGTCGTCCCAGCTGATCTCCTCGAACGCGCCCTCGCCCTTCGCGCCTTTTCGCCGCAGCGGCTTCGTCAGCCGGTCGGGATGGTGGATGCGGTCGGCATAGCGCGCGACCTTCGCGCAGATCACACCGGCGGTATAGGCGTTGTCGTCCGCGCCGCGGACCCGGCCAATCCGCGCGCCATCGATCACCTCGACCTCGAGCGCGCAGGTCGAGGGGCAATCGTGCGGACAGGCCGAGGCGCGGATGGCAAGCGAAGGGGCGGAATGAATGTTCATCCCGCCCCTTGTAGCATTATTCTAGCCGCATCACCGATGCGAAACGCTCATCGCTTATGCGGAAACTCTTCCGGCCCGGGCGGATCGATCACCAGCGGGGCCTCCAGCATCCTCTTGTGCTGATACTGTCTCAGCCAGAAACCCATCAGCACGACGAATGCGGCGCCGACCGCAGCCGCGAAGAAATGCAGCGTGTGCATCTGGTCGGGGGTCAGGATGCGCGCGAGCGCCGGATCCTTCGCCATGATGTCGCCCGCGACCCAGCCAAGCAGAGCGGCGCCGGCCCAGACCAGGATCGGGAAGCGGTCCAGCAACGACATCAGGAGCGCCGAACCCGCAACGATCAGCGGGATCGACGTGACCAGACCGAAGACGATGAGCGCAGTCTTGATCGTATCGGCATGGGCGGGATCGACGCGGATACCGGCGGTCTCGGCAGCCGCCGCGATCGCAATCACATTGTCCAGCGACATGACAATGTCGGCGATCGCCACAATGCGGACCGCGCGCCACAGGTTGTCGGCCGCTGCGATCTTGCCCTCGCCGTGATCCTCTTCCGGGACCACCAGCTTGACCGCGACCCAGATCAGCAGGACACCGCCGACCAGCTTCAGGAACGGGTAGCCCATGGCCTGCGCCACCACGAGCGTGAACACGATCCGCAGCAGCACCGCGACACCGGCGCCGAGGATCATGCCCCAGAACCGCTCCTTCGGCGGCAGCATCCGGCAGGCCAGCGCGATCACGACCGCGTTGTCGCCCGACAGGATGATATTGATCCCGATGATTTGCCCCGCGGCCACCCAGAAGGCCGGTGACATGATGTCAGCCCAGAGCGCTCCCACCCTGATACCCCTTTGTTTGTCGTCGAACTAAAAAGGGGTATCTACGACCGTAACTCTACGGTGGCAACGGGGCATCCCGTCTCAGGCGATAGAAAAGCCCTATCAACCCACGATTTCGTTCCCGGAGAAGAACTGGGCAATTTCCTTGGCGGCCGTGTCGGCGGCGTCGGAGCCGTGGACCGAGTTCTCGCCGACCGACTTGGCATAGAGTTTGCGGATCGTGCCCTCCGCCGCCTGGGCCGGATTGGTCGCACCCATGATCTCGCGATATTTCGCGATCGCGTTCTCACCTTCCAGAACCTGGACCACGACCGGGCCCGAGGTCATGAACTCGACCAGCTCCGCAAAGAACGGCCGCTCCCGGTGCACGCCGTAGAAGGTCTCGGCCTCCGCCTTCGACATCCGGATGCGCTTCTGCGCGACGATGCGCAGCCCCGCCTTTTCGATCACCGCATTGATGGCACCGGTCAGGTTGCGCGCGGTGGCGTCCGGCTTGAGAATCGAAAAGGTGCGCTCGATCGCCATGGTAACGTCCTCTGAAGGTGCTCGGAAATGAAGCCCGGAATGGGCGCGAGCGGCTTATAGCCATGCCCCCGGACCACGGCAAGACGGTGCGCGGTTCGCCCCCGACACCTTTTAATTCACCGCAAACTGATTTTCAGCGCCCCCGCGGTTTCGAACCTTTTCCGCAGAGGCCGCGACAGAAGGACAGGATGTGAGCCCCACATCCGTCACAGGAGAGACCCCATGTTCCGCAAGACCCTGCTTGGCCTCGCTGCCGGTGCCGCGCTCGTGACTGCCGCGTTCGCGCCGACCGCAGCTTCGGCTCACTACTACGGTGGTTACGGCTATTACGGCTACAACTACTACAAGCCGTATTATGGCTACAGCTACGGCTATCGTTCCTACTACAAGCCGTACTACGGCTAC
Organism: Pseudomonadota bacterium; assembly: GCA_049324435.1. Classification (GTDB taxonomy): domain Bacteria; phylum Pseudomonadota; class Alphaproteobacteria; order Rhizobiales; family Xanthobacteraceae; genus Pseudorhodoplanes. Next base: position 30,795 of record JBMOOQ010000018.1, on the reverse strand, counting down.
CGTTCGTACTACCGCTACTACTACTAAGCACGTTGCGCCCTATGGCGCCGTGTTGAACCCGGCCTCTCGCGCGAGGCCGGGTTTTGCGTTTGGTCCCTTCATGTTCGGTCGCAACGCAAAATGTCGAACCGGAGAGCAGACCACAAACGCACAGCGATCATTGCGCAGATTTAATCCGGGCTCTGCGAACGCATCGCTCAGCCACAGCGACACACCTGCACCGGATGCGATCAAGCGTCCAGCACAGGAGAGAACGGAAATGCTTCGCACCACTGCAATCGCGCTCGCTGCCCTCGCCACCGTCGGCATTGCGTCGCTCGCCACCACCGCTCCGGCCGCGGCTCATGGCTGGAAGGGACATCATCATCGCCATTGGCATGGCCATCACATCTATGTCCGCCCGGTCCATTACGGCTGCTGGCGCAAGGTGTGGGTCAACACCTACTACGGCGGCTTCTGGAAGCGCATCAACGTCTGCTACTGATTTCGTTCAACGCAGACGATCGTGCCGGCAGGCAGAGAGCCCCGGGTCCCGTGACAGGGACCGGGGCTTCTTTCTTTTGTGCGTGAGGTTGCGCTTCACACCAGCGCCATCAGGCGAACCGGTCCGCCGGTGGCGTCCTTCACCTTCGCAGCGCCGACGACAAGCGTCGCGCCCGCGGCCGGCACCCGATCAAGATTGGCGACATTCTCCAGACCCCAGCGGCCGGACGGCAGCCACAGATAATGCGTCTTGAAATCCTTTGAGGCGCCGTGATCCAGCGAGAGTGTATCGACCGCAAGCCCCGCAGCCTTGCGTTCGGTCATCAGCCATTGCGCTGCGTCCGGCGAGAAGCCAGGAAAATGGAAGCTGCCGGCTGAGTCCTTGCCGGTGTATTTCGCACCATCGGAGACATATCGCGCCCAGCCGGAATGCATTGCCACACAGGCATTGTCCGGAATGCGTCCGTGTTTTTTCTCGTAGGTCTCAAGGTCGCCGCGGCTCAGCTGATAGTCGGCGTTCTTCGCGGCCTGCTCAGCAACATCGACCACTGCCAGCGGCACGACAAAGGACGCGACATCGATCCGGTCAGCGGTCGCGCCGTTCTCGGAGAAATGGATCGGCGCATCGAGATGGGTGCCGGCATGCTCCATCAGCTGCCAGACATAGGCGTTGAAGCCGTCCTTCTTGAAATCGGCCTGCCGCTTCATCTCGATGCCCGGCACGCCGAAGAATGTGGGAAAGTCAGCTGACATGGTGTGCGTCAGATCGATGACGCGGCTGAACTTGCGCTCCTGTGCAAGCGCTGCCGGCGCTGCCACCGTCGTCGCGGCAAATCCTGCGGCAGCCGCGCCTCTGAAAAATCCGCGGCGGGTCAATGCGGCACGCACCGCCACCTCGCATCCGGGAACACACATGGCTCACCTCTTCTGATTGCGCGCATTGTTGCACGGGTCTGATTGCATGCGCGACTTTCGCACCAAGCATCGCGCGATAACGTGCGGCTCGCAATCCACACCGTGAGCATGCCGATTCGACCGGCGGCGAGCGCGTCACCATGCCGCGAACCGCATAGCGCATCCTCGCCCGACGCATCATGAATCGCGATTGAGAATCACGCTAGATGAACCGCAGACTTCGCGGGAGGAATTAATGCGATCGGGATTGACAATCGGTCTTGCCGCCGCAACGGCTTTTGCAGCCCTGATGATTGCCGACGCCCGCCAGCCGGCCGATGCACATGGAACCCACCACCACCGGCCCCGCATCGGCGCGAGCCACAAGACGCCGAGCGGCGCGCCGGAAACCTGGGGCACGTATTGCATCACCGAACTTGCTCCGCTGTTCCGCGAAGCGATCCAGATCGCACAGGCAAACCAGCCGGTACCGCCCGCCACCGACGCCGCCCCGGGCGCGCGGCAGACGGCGAGTCAGCCAGCGGGATCGGTCAATATCAAGCCGCCGGTGCCCGCGCCGATGCAAAGCAGCGCGCCGCTGTCCAACATTCCCCTGCTGAAGCCGCTGCCGCCGTCGCTGTCGGCCAAGCCGCAGGACACCACCGACAAGATCACGATCTATATCGCGCGCAAGATCGTCACCATGGACCCCGGCTGGCCGACCGCAACGGCCGTCGCCGTGAAGGACGGCCGCATTCTTTCGGTCGGCACGCTGGAAGACCTCCAGCCCTGGATGAAGCGCTATCCGTATGAGATCGACCGACGCTTCGCCAAGCAGGTGATCTATCCCGGCTTCGTCGAGGCGCACGGCCATCCGGTGATGGGCTCGGTCGCGATCAGCCTGCCGCCTCTCTCCTATTTCCCGCTGCGCAATCCCTACGGCCCCGACTTCCCCGGCGTGAAGACACGCGAGGCCGCGATGCAGGCGCTCGCCAAATACGTCAAGGCTGCGAAGCCCGGCCAGACCGTGCTGACCTGGGGCTATGACGTTGTGGCGATGGGTGGCGACCTCCTGACCCGCGCCGATCTCGATTCCGTGTCGAAGACCCAGCCGATCATCGTCTGGGATGCCTCCGAGCATTATGTCTTCGCCAATTCGGCGGCGATCGAGAAATACGGCATCACCAACGAGCTGGTCGCCAAGACCATCGGTGCCGGAAAGAATCCGGACGGATCGTCCAACGGCCAGTTCCTGGGCACCGAGGCCGCCAAGATCATCATCCTGAAGCCGCTCTCGGAAATCCTGACGCCGGAAGAAGGCATGCGGCGGCTGCGCTATCTCGGCGCGCTGATGCAGCAGGCCGGCATCACCGCGACCGGCGACCTGTTCTACGGCGGCGTCAATCTCGACCTCGAGAACATGCTGACCAAGCAGTATTTCGGCCAGCCGAACTCGATCGCCCGCATCGTCCATGTCGCCGACGGTGCGACCTTCCAGCAATTATACGGCGACAAGGCGGTCGCGGAGGTGACCAAGCTTCGCTACACCAGCAACGAGCGGCAGATCTTCAACGGCGTGAAATTCTATGCCGACGACGCCTTCGTCTCGTTCGGCATGGAGCTGCAATATCCCGGCTACATCGACAACGACCGGTTCAAGGGTCTGTTCATGTACACCTCGAAGGATGCATTCCTTCAGGCGATGCGCCCATGGTGGAATGCCGGCTTCCAGATTCACGTGCACTCGAACGGTTCGGGCGGCAACCAGATCACACTCGATGCGCTCGCCGCCCTGCAGGCGGAGACCCCGCGCTTCGACCACCGCTTCTCGTTCGAGCATTTCGGGATTTCGAGCACCGCCCAGATCCGCCAGGTCAAGGCGCTCGGCGCGGTGATCTCGACCAATCCCTATTATGTGTCGGAGCGCGCCGACCTCAACGCCGACTATATCGGCACCGACCGCGCCTCGCTCGCGGCGCGGATGAACACCGTGCTGAAGGAGAACGTGGTGCTGTCGCTGCATTCCGACACCCCGGTCGGGGTGCCGAGCCCGCTCTACGAGGTCTGGACCGCGGTGAACCGGATCGGCGAGTTGTCGGGCAAGACCCATGCGCCGGCCGAGCGGGTGCGCAATGTCGAGCGCGCGATGCGAATGGTGACGATCGATGCCGCCTATACGCTCGGCGTCGACGACCGGATCGGCAGCATCGAAGCGGGCAAATACGCGGACTTCGTCGTGCTCGACAAGGATCCGCAGGAGGTCAGCGCCAAGACCATCAAGGACATCAAGGTGATTGCCACGATCACCGCCGGCCGGGCGATGCTGACCTCGGAGACCCGCAAACCCGACTGGCAGCTCCCGCCCCTGAAATAAGATGGCCCGCCTCGCGGCGGGCTTGCGCACCGGAGCGCTCTTCGCCCCAGACAGCATTCGGCCCGGGAAGAGTGTTCTGCCCGGGCCGATGTAAACTCGTTACTTCTTCTTCTTCTTCGCTGCTTTTTTCTTCTTGGCCTTCTTTGCCATAGCGTCCTCTTTCAGGTTTGAGGTGGAAAACGCCACTCGAGCCGCCGGAGGGCTAGCCCCGCATTAATGTTCCGTGATTCGCGCAAAGAGTCACTGTCATCCATTGATGTTCAATCATCCCCACTATTCTTTTCCTCATCAAATGGCGTTTCGGACACGGGATTGTCGCGCGAATCGGCTGCCGGAACCGCTGCGCACGGGCCCGGTTGATCTCACGGCTGCGATTCGTCACAACGCGCCGGCATGCTGACCATCGAAAACCTGTCCGTCCGCGTCGCCGGACGCCTTCTGATCGACGACGCGTCGGTGCGCGTGCCGGCGGGAAGCCGCACCGGCCTCGTCGGCCGCAACGGCACCGGCAAGACGACGCTCTTCAATGTCATCACCGGCGATCTCGCGCCCGAATCCGGCAAGCTGACCGTGCGCCAGCGCGCGCGCGTCGGACGCCTGCTGCAGGAAGCGCCGAGCGGACCCGACAGCCTGATCGATGTCGTTCTCGCCGCCGACCGCGAGCGCGCATCGCTGCTCGCCGAGGCCGAACACGCCACCGATCCGGATCGGATCGCTGCCATTCATACCCGGCTGGCCGATATCGACGCGCATTCGGCGCCGGCCCGCGCCGCCGCCATCCTGTCCGGGCTGGGCTTCCCGGCTGCGGACCAGGCCCGCGCGGTGTCGGAATTTTCCGGCGGCTGGCGGATGCGCGTGGCGCTCGCGGCGGTGCTGTTCTCCGAACCCGACCTCTTGCTGCTTGACGAGCCGACCAACTATCTCGACCTCGAAGGCACGCTGTGGCTCGAGGACCATCTCGCCCGCTATCCGCACACGGTCCTGGTCATCAGCCACGACCGTGACCTTCTCGACAACGCGGTCGATTCCATCCTGCATCTGGAAAACGGCAAGCTCACCTTCTACCGCGGCGGCTATTCGTCGTTCGAGCGGCAGCGCCGCGAGCGCCAGATGCTGGACGCGAAATTCGCCAAGAAGCAGGAGGCGCAGCGCAAACACCTGCAGGCCTTCGTCGACCGCTTCCGCGCCAAGGCGACCAAGGCCCGTCAGGCGCAATCGCGATTAAAGATGCTGGCGAGGCTCGAACCGCCCGCCGCAATGGTGAATGACGAGGTCCGGCCGATCGTCCTGCCCGCGCCTGACAAGACGCTGTCGCCGCCGATCCTCGCCCTCGACGGGGTGTCGGTCGGCTACGAGCCGGGCAAGCCGATCCTGCGCAATCTGTCGCTGCGCATCGACGATGACGACCGCATCGCGCTTCTCGGCGCCAACGGTAATGGCAAGTCCACGCTGGTGAAGCTTTTGGCCGGCCGCCTCGCCCCGATGTCCGGACGTATCACCCGCGCCGACAAGCTGCGGATCGCCTATTTCGCGCAGCACCAGCTCGACGAATTGCGTCCGAAGGACAGCGTCTACGATCATGTGCGCCGGCTGATGCCGGACGAGCCGGAGGCAAAAGTGCGGGCCAAGGCCGGCGCCATCGGCTTTTCGGCAGCACGCGCCGATGCCGCGGTCGAAACGCTGTCCGGCGGCGAGAAGGCACGTCTGATGCTCGGGCTTGCCACCTTCGGCGGACCTCATCTGGTCATTCTCGACGAGCCGACCAATCATCTCGACATCGACAGCCGCGCCGCATTGATCGAGGCGATCAACGATTATCCCGGTGCGGTGATCCTCGTCTCGCACGACCGGTATCTGCTGGAGGCGAGCGTCGACCGGCTCTGGATCGTGCAGAATGGCGGCGTTGCGCCCTATGATGGCGACCTCGACGATTACCGGCGCCTGATCCTGTCGGGAGACGGCAGCGACACCCGCAAGAACGGCACCGCGAAAGACGAGGCGCCGAAAGCCGGCATCGAGATGCGCAAGAATGCCGCGCAGAAGCGTTCCGAGCTGGCCGCATTGCGCAAACGGGTGTCTGCGGCGGAAACCCTCACGCAGAAACTTCACGCCCAGATCGAAAAGCTCGACGCGACGCTTGCGACCCTGTTCGCCACCGATCCGGTCAAGGCCGCTCAACTCGCGAAGGAGCGCGCCGATGCCGCGGCGAAGCTAGCCGAAGCTGAGGAGGAATGGCTGAACGCCAGCGCCGAACTGGAGGCGGCGTCATCCTGATCCCGATGACGCTGCGCGATACCGGTCGCTATTGCTGGATTTTCGCGTCCTTGATGACCTTGGCCCACATGTCGAGCTCGGATTTGATGCGGGCAGCCGCTTCCTCCGGTGTGGTTCCGAGCGGCGAGAATCCGAACGCGTCGAGCTTCTGCACGACGTCCGGCGTATTCACGGCCTTCACGATCTCCCGCTGCAGCACGTCGATGATGGGCTTGGGCGTGCCTGCGGGCGCGAGCGCGAGCAGGATCGTCTCCGCCTCCTGACCGGGCAATCCGGCCTCGGTCATGGTCGGGACGTCCGGTAAGGCCAACACGCGCTTTGGACCGACAATCGCGAGCGCCCGAAGATCGCCCGACTTGATCAGCGGGATCGCCGGCGGCAACGCCGCGAACACGATCGGCGTATGCCCCCCGACTGCCGATTGCAGCGCCGGGCCGCCGCCGGCAAACGGCACATGCACCATGTCGAGGCCGAACGCCTGCTTGAACATCTCGCCCTGCAGATGCGGCGTCGAACCGACACCGGCGGATGCGTAGCTGTACTTGCCCGGCTGCTTCTTCACCACATCGATCATGTCCTTGACCGATTTCATCGGCTGTCCGGGATGAACCGCAAGAATGCTCGGCGATGCGCTGATGATGGTGATCGGCGCAAAGCCCGAGACCGGCTCGTACGGAACCTTCTGCAAGCCGGGATTGATCAGGAAACTCGAACTCGTCAGCAAAACGGTGTAGCCATCCCCCGGCACTCCCTGCACGACGGCAGCACCGATATTTCCAGCCGCTCCTGGACGATTTTCGACAAAGAAATTCTGACCGGTATTGTCCGACAGCTTCTGCGCAAGCAGGCGGCCGACAACATCCGCAACCCCGCCGGGCGGGAACGGCACCACAATCTTCACAGGCCGGTCCGGATATTTTCCGTTTGCAGCCGCCCCCTGCCCTTGTGCAAGAGCAGCACCAGCCGTCAGCAGGACGGCCATCGCGACGGCGGCACGCAGCATTGCTTTCATATGAATATATCCTTTCACTCAAACACCATGACCGGGTGCCACGCTTCATCCTCAAAGCGCGTGCCGTGGTTCACCCGTGAAAAAGCAAGTCCCGGGCCAGCGACGCCGTTCGCGCACCGGGAATTGCTGCACAATGCGGCAGCAGGATCAAGTCCGACGGCGATTATCGCGACGCAACGCGACGCGCGCAAAACTCGCGGTTTGATCGCACGCGGTTTTGCCAAAGCGCGGCACGTGCACGTGCCGGTGCGGCCTCATGCAATGATTGGTTGAGACAGACCTCGCTATTGCTGCGCGCCGCGCAACGGAGTCTGCTGCGATTTGGTCGCCGTCTTCTTCGGCTTGGACGTGCGCGCCGGTTTGGCCGGCGCCGGCACCGCAACCTGCTCGATCGATACCAGCCGGCCGCCGCGGAACCGGTACAGGCCCGGCCACGAACCGCGAGTCACTGTGAGTGTCGCGATGCGCTCGGCACCTTCGGCAGAAATGTTGAAAGTATCCGGAGCGCCGGTGCGTTGCAGCACCTGACATTCGGTCATGCCGAGTGCGACACCGCCTTGCACCTGCGGCAATTCACCCTGACCGGCGAGTGCAGCATCTGCGTCCGATGCGGCCGGTGCGACGCCATCGGTCGAGGCAGGAACTGCGCAGGAGCCGTCCTGATTCATGAGATCGTTCTGGGTGATCGCGCGGGTGGCCGTTTGGCGTGCCTGATTGGCCTGTGCCCATGCCGGCGTCGCGAAAGTATCGGAGAGCTTGCCTGCCGGCTCGGTGGTATCGGGTGTCGCGCACGCGGACATGAGCAGCAGCGCGGCGACAGGCAGCGCCATCCGCTCCATGCGTCTCGTCAACACCCGCTCTTGCACCAAAACCCCCGGCCTTGCTTACGCGGTCCAACAAGCCCGGATTGTTAGTCAGCAACATGGCAGCGATCAACGCGGCCCGGCGTAAAACGCAGACGCTCGTTAACGCCGCAAACCAAAGCTCGATCCAGGGACAAAACCGCAATAAATACAGATATTTAAGATGGATAACGAAAGTCTACGCGCGCGCCGCGCGCCAGGTGGAACCGGCATGGCGAGCGGTTACGCCTTCTGCACCCAGCGTCCGCTCTCGTCCGGCTGCCAGTAGCTCGCGTCATGCCCTTGCGCCCTGGTCTGCGTCCATTGCTCGCGCGCCCGGGCAACCAGATCCTCGTCATTGCCGTCGAAGATCACAACCAGCCGCTCATATTGCGAGACATCCGCCGGAAGCGGTGCGCCGTCGATCAGAAAGCGCACTGTCGCGGCGTTGGCGTTGCTTTCGTCGGCGGTCAGCAGCACCGGCTGATCGGCCGCATCCGGATTGCGCGCCGTTCCGTGTGGCAAGAAGCTGTCGTCGCGATAGGTCCACAAATGCGTGTCGAGTGCCTCGACGCGCTCGTCCGATGCGGCCTGCACCACGACACGCCATCCGCGCTGCAACGAGACCTCAAGCAGCTGCGGCAGCACGCGCTCCAGCTTTTGGTCCAGCAGATGATAGAAGCGGACTTCCGTCATGGCATATTATTCATGGCGCGTTATTCATGGCTCGCCGGTCATGGCCGTTTCAGCATTGCGCCGAAAAACGCTTCCGCATCGCGTCTGAACTGAATGCGGGACTCGTCGCGGCTGTAGAACATATGCCCCCCGCGATAGTTGCGCTGCTGGATCCGGCCGCCGAATTCCGGGAGTTGCGACAGGATCAGCGCGCTCTCGAAATACGGCGTCTGCAGATCCGAATAGCCGTGCGCGATTAGAACCTGCAGCCCCTGATCGAGCGCAAGCATCTTGCGCAAGGCCGTCACCGCCTCAGGCATGCCGTGGCCATCGCTCCACTGCCAGTTTTGAAACACCGTGTCGTTCGAAACCAGGTAGGGGATCGAGGGCGGCTTGCCGTTCTCACGCAACAGATTGGTCATGCCCGCGGTCAGCGGCGCCTTTAGCGCGGCAAGGAACGGATCGGCGACATCCGGGCGCGGCGTGGACGGATCGGGATCGTCGGTAGCGGTTCCGGGATCGTAGGTCGAAGCCACCTTGCCGCTCTGCCGTGCAAATTCGCGCGTGAACAGATGTTCGTCGACGCGACCTCTGGCAGCTTCGACCGCTGCGCGGGGCAATCCGGTGATCGCCGTCACGCGAACGATCATGCGCTGCAACGCCTCGCGATTGCGCGGCCCCTTGAGATAATCCTCGACGAAGGCCCCGCTGGCATAATCCTGCACGGCGACGAGCTTCTGCGCATCGAATGCGCCTTCGCTCTCCATGCGGGCCGCTGCGAATGACGGCAGCAGCGTCAGATACGAAATCGGAGACGACCTTGCGTGATACCGCCAGCCGTAATCGAGAACCGGCGAGACCAGAATCAGGCCATTGAGCGCGACACCGTGGCGCTTGTGCAGCGCCTCCGCGATGCGCGGTGCGCGGAACCCGCCGTAACTCTGGCCCATCAGAACCTTGATTGCGTTGGAACGATCGTGCTTGCGAAGCCATGACGCAATCGCGTCCGCGAGCAGGTCGATATCGCCGTCCACCGACCAGACCCGCTCCCTGGTCTTCGCATCGGTTCGAAGAAGACGGCCCTGCCCGGTGCCCGGCGGATCGACAAAGATGAGATCGGTCAGGCCGAGCCAGGTCTCCTCGTTGACCACAAGCGGCCGCAGGTCGGACGCCGCACCACTCAAGACGATCCGCGACGGGCCGAGCGCACCGAGATTGAGATAGGCCGACGATGTTCCCGGTCCGCCGCCGATCACAAATGTCACCGGCCGGCGGCCGGACTGGGACTTTCGCAGAAACGCAACGATTCCCGCCTCGGCTACCGTTCGGCCGTTCTCGTCCTGAACCGCAACGCGGTCCGCGACCGGAGCCTCGGCGATTGCCTGCGCCGGAACCACCAGCATCGATGCAAGCAGCGCCGCAGCAAACGCCCGCGCCATCGCCGCAGGTCCGCCGCACTGACTATTTTTCGTAGGAATCGGCCACCAGCCGGTCGAGCAGTCGCACGCCAAACCCGGATCCCCAGCTCTTGTTGATGTCGGTCTGCGGCGATGCCATGCCGGTCCCGGCAATGTCGAGATGCGCCCATGGGGTCTTGTCGACGAAGCGCTGGAGGAATTGCGCGGCGGTGATCGCCCCGCCCATCCGGCCGCCGGTATTCTTCATGTCGGCGAACTTCGAATCGATCTGCTTGTCGTATTCCGGCCCGAGCGGCATCCTCCAGACACGCTCGCCGCTGAGCTTTCCGGCTTCTATGAGCCTTTCCGCGAGCTTGTCGTCGTTGGAAAACAGCCCGGCATATTCGTGCCCGAGCGAGACGATGATGGCGCCCGTCAGCGTCGCCAAATCCACCATGAATTCAGGCTTGTAGGTCTTGGCGACGTACCACAGCACGTCCGCCAGGACGAGCCGCCCCTCGGCGTCGGTGTTAATGATCTCAATGGTTTGGCCGGACATCGAGGTGACGATATCGCCCGGCCTCTGGGCATTGCCGTCCGGCATATTCTCGACCAGGCCGATCGCGCCGACCACGTTCGCCTTGGCCTTTCGCGACGCCAGCGTGTGCATCAGCCCGACTACGCAGGCGGCGCCCGCCATGTCGCCTTTCATGTCCTCCATGCCGGCCGCCGGCTTGATGGAGATGCCGCCGGTATCGAAACAAACGCCTTTCCCTATGAAAGCCAATGGCTTGGCACCCTTCTTGCCGCCGTTCCAGCGCATCACCACGACCCGGCTCTCACGTACCGAGCCCTGCCCGACGCCAAGCAATGCATTCATCTTGAGCTTGGTCAGCGCCTTTTTGTCGAAGATCTGAACCTCGACTCCAACCTTCCGCAAGGCACTGGCGCGGCGGGCGAATTCCTCCGGATACAGGATGTTGGCGGGTTCGTTCACGAGGTCGCGCGCGATCGTCACGCCTTCGGCGATTGCCTCGCGCGAGACATAAGCCTTGCGCGCCTTGTCCGGTGCGCTTGTGCCGATTGTGAGCTTGCGCTGCTTCGGCTTGTCGTCGTCGTCCTTCTTCTTGGTCTTGTAGCGGTCAAAGGAATAGGCGCGCAGCACAGCGCCAAGCGCGAGATCGGCCGCCTGTTCGGCGGTCATCGGCCCGTCCGGGCCCTCTGCCATGATAGCGATTTCGGAAGCATTTGCCGGTACACGGCCGAACGCGGCTCCGCCGAGCTTGACCATGTCCTCGGGCTTCGCGCCTTCGGGCGTCCCGGCCTCGCCGCCCCCAAGCCCGACCACAATCAGGCGGGACACCTTGAGGCCGGCCGGTGCAATCAGATTGAGCGCCTTCCCGCTCTTGCCCTTGAAGCTGTCGGCCGCCGCGGCACGATCAATAAGGTCACGGACCGGCCCGAGCATTGCCCGAGTTGCCGGTCCGAATTTCAGCCCGACGCCGCAGAACACGATCAGAACGCCCTTCTCCGGCGCAGAATAGGATGAAAATCCGATTTTTGGAGCGCCAGCCATGCGTTTCATCGTCCTGTCGTTGGAGCGGCCATCGATCCGCAGCCCTCATGGTCATTGCAGCTCTCTGTAGCCGAGAAAAACCTAGCCGCAGAAGGTCCGGTGTCTCAAATATCAACCGGCTTTACCATCCGGAATCGCGGTTCGTTAACCATAATGGAACCTGACCGGAGACGGATCGTGCTCCGGAAGTCACAGAGCCGTAAATCTTGCTGCCGGATTAACTTTTTTCGATGCATTTTCAACAGCTTTGCCTTGGCTGGGCCACTTTGTGAATCGATCATGAATCATCGGCGCAAAGGGGCTTGGGGAAGCTTCGGCGCTGGCCGCCAAGGGTCCGGACCGGGCCTGTGGACGGTATCAGGGGGAATATCGGGCCGTATGGCGTCGTTCGGATCTGGATCGCTGAAGCTGCCTGCACTGCGGCTGCGCTGGCCGCGGCGCGGTTTTGGCTGGCCGAAAGCGCCGTTCGGCGTGCCGCAGTTCCCGCGACTTGGCTCGCGACTTGGCATGGGTCTTGGCGCGATCAACCGCTACATTTTCAGCGCCACCTTCAGCGCCTTCATCATCGTGCTGTTCAGCCTGACGTCGGTGATCTGGATCACCCAGGCGTTGCGCGACATCGATCTCATGACCAGCCGCGGGCAGACCGTGCTGGTTTTCCTTGGCATTACCGGCCTGATTATCCCGATGCTTGTGCTGGTGATCGCCCCCATCGCGTTGATGATCGCTGTCATGCACGCGATCGGCCGTCTGTCGAACGATTCCGAACTGATCGTCATGAACGCGGCAGGGATGTCGCCCTGGGCGCTGTTCCGGCCTTTCCTGCTGATGGCGGTCATGGTCAGCGCAACCATGACGGTGATCGGAAGCTGGCTTGGGCCGCTTGGACTTCAAACCCTCAATCGCTGGGCGAATGAGGTGCGCGCCGACCTCGTCGGCAACGTGGTTCAACCGGGGCGCTTCAACGGTTTCGAACGCGGGCTGGTGTTTCATATTCGCGAGCGCTCGGCCAACGGCCAATTGCTTGGCGTTTTCGTTGACGATCGCCGCAGTCAAAAGGAACGCGCGACCTTCCTTGCCGAACAGGGAACCATCGTGAAGGACGATCGCGGCACGTTTCTCGTCCTGGAAAACGGCAACGTCCAGCGCATTGAACTCACGCAACGTCAGAAGGGCGAAACCGGTCCCCTCAAGCCGAAAGACCCCACCGTCGTGAAGTTCGAGCGCTACGCGCTCGATCTCGCGCAGGCGGGCAGCGGTCAAAGGGTCCAGCGAATTTCGGCTCGCGATCGTTTTTTCTGGGAGTTGCTCGACAACGATCCCGAAAAGACAAAGCTGCAACCCGGACAGGTACGCGCCGAACTGCATGACCGCATCTTTGCGCCGATCTATCCCATCGTTTTTACCATCATCACCTTTGCCTATCTCGGAGCGCCGCGCACGACCCGGCAGGGGCGCGCCATGTCTGTCGCCGGCGCAGCCATTGCGATCTCGGTCATCCGTCTGATGGGCTTCGTGGTGATTGTGTTGTGCGTACGCTATCCGTGGGTTCTGGCCCTGCAATACCTGCTTCTCGCGGTCGCGTCCGGCCTTGGGCTTTACGCTATTCACCGCGGACTGGAGATCGAACCTCCGGCCTTTGTCACCAATGCGGTCAACGCGATCGGAGAGCGGCTCTCGCGGCTCGGGCGATCGGCCGCACCGGCCACATGACGGAGGCGGACCGGTGCGCGTGCCATTCACCCTCGGGCGATATTTCGGAATGCGGTTCCTCGTGACCGTCGTCGCTGTCTTTGCCGGCGTCGTATTGCTCGTGGCGCTGCTTGATTCCGTCGAACTGATGCGGCGTACCGCCAGCAATCCGAACGCGACCGCGCTGTCCGTTTTCAAACTGTCGTTCTTCCGCGTGCCGATCATTACCGAACGCATCATGCCGTTCTGCGTGCTGGTTGGTGCGATGTCCTGCTATCTGGCTCTGTCGCGGCGCAACGAGCTTGTGGTGGCGCGTGCGGCAGGTGTCTCGGCCTGGGAATTCATTGCCCCCGCCATCATTGTCGCGCTCCTGCTCGGGGTATTTGCCACGCTGGTCTACAATCCGGTCGCCGCTCATCTTCAGGAGCGATCGAAACGATACGAAATTGAAATTTTCGGCGCGCGCGAGTTCGGACTGCAGGAATCGGGCTTCTGGGTGCGCCAGCGCAGCGTAGACGGACAATCCATCATCAACGCCGCAACGAGCCGCGAGCAGGGAATGCGGCTCGAAGGCGTGACGATTTTCACGTTCGACCACGACGGCCGATATCGCGAACGGATCGAAGCCCGTGCCGCCTCGCTTGGCGACGGCGCCTGGCATCTCGACGACGCCCGCGTCTATCCTGTCGACGCGCCGCCGACCGTGCATTCCCAATATGCGCTCAAAACCAACATTTCGCGCGAGCAGGTTCGCGAAACGTTCGCGACGCCCGAAACCCTGACCTTGTGGGAGTTGCCGGAATATATCCGACTCGCGGAGAATGCCGGGCTTGGTGCCGCGGCCTACCGCCTGCAATACCAGAAGTTGCTGTCCCGCCCCTTCCTGCTTGCCGCGATGGTATTACTTGCCGCTGCTTTCAGCTTGCGCTTCGCCCGCATGGGCGGCGTTCAAAAAATGGTCCTGGGAGGGGTCCTCTCCGGTTTTTTCCTTTATGTTCTCTCGAAAATCACCGAGGACATGAGTAAGACTGACTTGTTGTCGCCGGTGACGGCGGCGTGGGCACCGGTCTTGGTCGGTGGCCTGACGGGGTTCCTAGTGCTGCTTTATCAGGAAGACGGGTGATGGCGTTGCGTATCCCCCGTCCTCGACAGATTAGCCGCGTCCTTATTGTCGCGGCGGTGGCGTGTTTTGCCGTGGGCCTGATCGGTTCCGCGACGATTACGCCTGTATCTGCACAGACCAACTTCTTCCGGTTCGAAGAGCGCCCGCGAAACGCCACGAAACCATCGATCGCCCGTCCGACCGCGAAGGGCGACAAGCAGATGATGGTCCAGGCCGCGGAGGTTCAGTACGATCACGTCAATGAGCGCGTCAGCGCCGTCGGCAATGTGCAGATCTATTACGACGGCTCGACCATCGAAGCCGACAAGGTCATCTACAATCAGAAGACCAAGCGGCTGCGCGCCGAAGGTAATGTGCGGCTTACCGAACCGGGCGGCAACGTCACGTATGGTGAGATTCTCGAACTGAATGACGATTATCGCGACGGGTTCGTCGACTCGCTTCGCGTCGAAACCGCGGATCAGACCCGGTTTGCCGCAGCACGCGCCAATCGGTCCCAAGGCCGGTATACGGAATTGCAGAGCGGCGTCTATACGGCGTGCGAGCCCTGCAAGACCGACCCAAGCAAGCCGCCGCTGTGGCAGGTCAAGGGTGCCCGGATCATTCACGACGAACAGGAAAAGATGATCCATTTCGAGCAGGGCTCGTTCGAGCTCCTCGGGATCCCGATCGCACACTTCCCCTATTTTTCGACGCCCGACCCCACGGTAAAGCGCAAGAGCGGCTGGCTGATGCCGATCTTTTCGTCCAGCAACAAGCTCGGCCTGGTGGCGCAGGCGCCGTATTTCTGGGCGCTTGCTCCCAACTATGACCTGACGCTGACCCCCGCCGCCTCCACCAAACAAGGACCGTTCATGCAGGTGGAGTGGCGCCACCGGCTGATGAACGGCGCTTACGCCATCCGTGCCTCCGGCATCCGGCAGCTGGACAAGGACGAGTTCATTCATTCAGACGGCAGCCCGACGCCGGGCTACCGCGACTGGCGTGGCGCCGTCGAATCGACCGGTCAGTTCGGTCTCAACAGGCGCTGGGTCTGGGGCTGGGATGCGCTGCTGATCTCGGACAAGACCTATTATCAAGACTACCCGGTGAAGAGCTTCACCCGGGATCCGCTCAATCCCTTTATGAACACCCAGATGCAGGGTGTCTCGCAGCTGTATCTCGTCGGCCGTGGCAGCCGCTCCTATTTCGACGCGCGAACGATTTCCTATTACGGCTTTTCGGAATTCGACGATCAGAAGCAATTGCCGATCGTTCACCCTGTCATCGATTACAGCTACGTGGTCGGACAGCCCGTGCTCGGCGGCGAACTCGGTTTCCGCTTCAACCTGACCAGCGTGTCACGCAACACGGCCGATTTCGATGCAACCAATCCGACGGCAGATGCGCTTGGCTATTGCAGCATCACCACGGCCGATCCTGCGATCAAGAATACCAAAAACTGTCTGCTGCGCGGCGCGCCCGGCAGCTATTCGCGGTTCTCGGCTGAGGCCAACTGGAAAAAGTCGGTGATCGACCCGCTCGGGCAGGTCTTCACGCCGTTCTTCTCGCTCCGTGCTGACGTCGCTTCGGTCAACCTCACGAACCAGCCGGGAGTTGCGAACTTCATTGAGACCAGCGACACAGCCCAGTTCCGCGGCATGCCGGTTGCTGGCCTGGAATACCGCTATCCGCTCATCAATGTTCAGTCCTGGGGCTCTACGACCGTTGAGCCGATCGCTCAGGTCATCCTCCGCCCCAACGAGTCGAAAATCGGAAAGCTTCCGAACGAAGACGCTCAGAGCTTTGTGTTCGATGACGGCAACCTGTTCCGGGTGGACAAGTTCTCGGGCTGGGACCGTGTCGAAGGCGGTGGCCGTGCCAATTATGGCGTTCAGGCCACGACCCAGTTCAATCAGGGCGGCTACGTCAACGTTCTGTTCGGGCAGTCGTACCAGCTTTTCGGCACCAACTCCTTCGCTGTCGGCGATGCGACGAATACCGGTCTGCAGAGCGGTCTCGACACCCGCAGGTCCGATTATGTGGCGCGCCTGGCCTATCAGCCGGACCGCATGTTCTCGTTCACGACACGGTACCGTTTCGACGAGCAGACCTTCGAGATGCGGCGATTTGAGCTCGAGGGACGCGCCAACTTCGACAGAATTTCGTTGCAGGCTCTGTACGGCAACTACGACAAGCAGCCGGAGCTCGGGTTCCTGTACCGGCGCGAAGGCATCCTGGGCGGGGTCTCCTATAAGGTGAACGAGAACTGGGCCGTGATCGCCGCCGCGCGCTATGACATCGACGCCAGCAGTTTCGATCAGACCCGGCTCGGTCTGGGATACTTGGATGATTGCCTTATCTTGGCCCTGAATTACATCACGAGTTATACCTACAGCGGCAATCCGACGAGGGATCATCGTCTGATGCTGCAATTGAGCCTGCGCACGCTCGGCACCACCGCCGGTTCGACCGGGGTGCCGGGCATTGGCGGGCTTTAGCCGGGAGCGCTGCGGCGCCCTCCCGCGGCTTGGGTGATCGATGACGCGAAACCGATACGCGCGAACCGCCGGTTCACGCCGGATTTTGAGCACCGCGCTGGCAGCATTGCTTGCGGGGTTTTTCGCGGCTTCGGCGCAAGCGCAAATCGTCCTGTATGTGACCGGTCAGCCGATCACGGCCTACGATATCGAGCAGCGCGGCAAGTTGATCGCGCTCGGCGGGAAACCGAAATCCCGGCAGGAGGTGATCAACGAATTGATCGACGACAAGGTCAAGGTGCTGGCCGGAAAGCGCTTCAATTTCGAGATGAGCCAGGCCGAGGTTGACTCGGCATTCGCCAATATCGCCCGCAATGCCGGTGCGAGTACCGACCAGTTCAGCAAGATGCTGGAAAGCCGAGGGGTCAATCCGAATACCCTCAAAGCACGGCTTAAAGCGGACCTGACGTGGAACCAGATTATCCGCGGCCGGTTTGGCCAGCAGCTCAACCCGTCCGAAAAAGACATCTTCGAAGCGGAAATGCAGAGCAGCGAACAGAAGGAAGCCGGCATCGAATATACGCTGCATCCGATCACTTTCGTGGTCCCGCGCGGATCGCCAGCCAGCGTCATCGAGGCGCGCAAGCGCGAGGCCGACGCGCTGCGCCAGCGTTTCCAGTCCTGCAGTACCGGCCTGCCGTTCGCGCGCGCCCTGCGCGAGGTCGTGGTCCGTGCTCCGATCCGGCGCAATTCCGCCGATCTCAGTCCGGCGCTGCGCGAAATCCTGGCAAAGGTCGAAGTCGGCAAGGTTACGCCGCCGGAAATAACCCAGGGCGGCGTTGAGGTCTTCGCGCTGTGCGAAAAGAAGGAAACCAACGCGGATTCGCCCACGAAACGCAAAATGCGCGACGAGATTTTTCAGCGCCGTTTCCAGAAGCTGGCAGACTCCTATCTGAAAGAGCTCCGGGCCCAGGCCATGATCGAGTACAAGCAGTGACGCGATGCCCGCGCTGGCGCTGACCATCGGCGAGCCGGCCGGCATCGGCTGCGACATCGCGCTCATGGCATGGTCGATGCGGCGCGAACGCGATCTCCCCGCTTTCTACCTCATTGCCGATCCTGACCATGTCGCGGCGCGTGCCGATCAGATCGGTCTCCGGATTGCAACTGAAACCGTGACGCCGGAACAGGCTCATGTGCGTTTCGAAACAGCGCTACCGATCGTTCCGCTTACGGAGCGTGCGACCGCTGCACCCGGCTGCCCGGACCAAACCAGTGCGCCTGTCTCTCTTGCCTCGATCCGGCGCGCGGTGCGCGATGTCGTCGATGGCCGTGCCTCGGCGATTGTGACGAATCCGATCGCCAAGGCCGTACTTTATCGCGCCGGCTTCACCGATCCGGGTCATACCGAATATCTGGCGCGCCTCGCCCATGAGATGATCAGTGTCGCTGCGACACCGGTCATGATGCTCTGGTGTCCGGATCTCGCCGTGGTTCCGGTGACGATCCATGTACCGTTGCGCGCGGTGCCGGGACTTCTCACCGCGGACCTGATCGTAGAAACCGGCAAAATAGTCGCGCACGACCTGAAGACACGCTTCGGCATCCCGGCGCCGCGGCTCGCCATTACCGGATTGAATCCGCATGCCGGGGAAGACGGACTTCTCGGCGACGAGGAGATCCATGTGATCCGGCCCGCGATCGAGCGGCTCGCTGGGCTTGGCCTTGCGGTACGTGGCCCGCTGCCGGCCGATACGCTGTTCCATGCTGCGGCGCGCCGCACCTACGATGCGGCCCTGTGCATGTACCATGATCAGGCGCTGGTCGCGATTAAGACCCTCGCCTTCGAGGACGCAGTCAACGTCACGCTCGGTCTGCCATTCGTGCGCACCTCCCCCGATCATGGCACCGCCTTCGACATTGCCGGGACCGGACGCGCCAGTCCGGAAAGCCTGATTGCGTCGCTGAAGCTTGCGGCCCGGCTTGCGGCCAACGAAACCGCATCGCGTTCGGCGGCCTGATGGGCGGGATCGACGATCTGCCGCCGCTGCGGGAGGTCATCCGCAAGCACGACCTGATCGCAAAGAAGTCGCTTGGCCAGAATTTCCTGCTCGACCTCAACCTGACCGGCCGGATCGCGCGCGCCGCGGGCCCGCTTGCCGGCGTCACCGTGATCGAAATCGGCCCAGGTCCAGGAGGCCTGACGCGCGCCTTGCTCGCTCACGGCGCCGCTCGCGTGATTGCCGTCGAGCGCGACCACCGCGCGATCGCTGCATTGCACGAGATCGCAGATCGTTATCCGGGCCGTCTCATTGCTGTCGAGGCCGATGCGCTCGCCTTCGACCCGCATCCATATCTCGCCGAGGGCCCGGTCCGGATCGTCGCCAACCTGCCCTACAATATTGCGACGGCCCTCCTGACTGGATGGCTCGAGACCGATCCCTGGCCGCCCTATTACGACCGGCTGGTGCTGATGTTCCAGCGTGAGGTCGCGGAGCGGATCGTCGCGCAACCGAACACCAAAGCCTATGGGCGCCTGTCGGTGCTGGCACAGTGGCGCACGCGAGCCAAAATCCTCTTTGACATTGCCCCGTCCGCCTTCGTGCCGCCGCCCAAGGTGACGTCGTCCGTGGTCGAGCTGATCCCGCGCGCCGAACCCGAGCCGTGCGAGCGCATGGCGCTGCACCGCGTCGCGGAAGCCGCTTTCGGGCAGCGGCGCAAGATGTTGCGCCAGAGCCTGAAATCACTCGTGCGCGATCCGCTGGCATTGCTGGAATCCGCGGGTATCGCACCGACAAATCGCGCGGAAGACATTCCGGTCGACGGGTTTGTCCGTCTGGCGCGCGCCTATTCGGCGCAAGGCTGAAACATCACGGCGTCAGCGCTTTGAGATCCGACAACAGCGTATCGACGAAAGCCTGGATGTCGTCCTTATGAACGCGCTTCAGCCGCTCAGCCGTCAGGATTCCGCGCAGGCGAATGAAGCTCTTTTCCAGATCGCGATTGACGAGAACGTAATCGTATTCCTGCCAATGCGGAATCTCTTCTGCCGCATTCCTGAGCCGGCGCGAAATCACATCGGGAGTATCCTCGGCGCGGCGTTCCAGCCGAAGCTTCAACTCTTCTGCGGTCGGCGGCAGCACGAACACACTGACCACATCGTCCCGCATCGTCCGATACAGCTGCTGCGTTCCTTGCCAGTCGATATCGAAGAGCACGTCGCGCCCCTCGGCCAGCGCCGTCTCCACGGGCTCACGCGGCGTACCGTAGAAATTGCCGTGCACCTCGGCCCATTCCAGCAATTCGCCGCCGTCGCGCATCAGTTCGAACTGACGCCGGCTGATGAACTTGTAATGGATGCCGTCGATCTCGCTCGATCGCCGCTGACGGGTCGTCACTGAAATCGACAGGCTGACATTCTCTTCCTTCTCGAGAAGGTTGCGCGTCAGCGTGGTTTTGCCCGCGCCTGACGGCGAGGACACGATCAGCATGATGCCGCGGCGGGCGATATCGATATTGGCGCTCATTCGAGATTCTGGACCTGCTCGCGAAACTGTTCGACCACGCTTTTCAGTTCGAGGCCGATATTGGTGAGCTCCACGTCGTTCGATTTCGCGCACAGCGTATTGGTTTCGCGATTGAGCTCCTGGGACAGAAAATCGAGCTTGCGGCCGATCGCGCCGCCGCCTTTCATCAGCTTGCGGGCCTGCGCGATATGGGCCGCAAGCCGGTCGAGCTCCTCGCGAATGTCTGCCTTGCCGGCCATCAGGATCGCCTCCTGATGCAGGCGGTCGGGATCGAGGCGGCTGGACGCGTCGAGCAACATCGCCACCTGATCGGCGAGTTTTTTCTTTACCGCTTCGGGCTGGCGGCCCGGCGCAGCTTCTGCGCGCGCGGACAGCGCCGCCATTTCATCGAGGCGCGCCGACAATACGCGTCCGATTGCCTCGCCTTCGTGCTTGCGCATCTCGGCAAGACCTTGCAGCGCTTCGACGAACCCCTTGACCACAGCCTCCTCGGCCGCCGCCTTGTCCTCCTCGGATTCGTCTGCGTCGGTCACGTCGATCACGCCCTTGAGACCAAGCAGACCGTCGAGGCGCGGCCGGTCGGCATCGACCTTGCCGGAAAGGCTGCCGACGGCATCGATGACCGCCTTCAGCACCGGCTCGTTGATGCGCACAACCGGTGCGATCCCCTCCCGCTTGACGGTGAGCGTCGCATAGAGGTTGCCGCGCGACAGCATTTCCGCCGCCCGCGTCCGCACCGGAATTTCGATCGCATCGAAGCCAGGCGGCAGCCGCAACCGCACTTCAAGCCCCTTGGCATTGACGGACTTGAGTTCCCACGACCAGGCGTAACTTCCGCTCGCGCCATGGCTGCGGGCGAATCCGGTCATGCTGGATAGCGTCATCGGCTCTCTTGAACGACGAGGAATCGGAGCCAGAACATTACAGGGCCGCGCGAGAGCGCGCTATTGCGTCCGCGGAGCGTTTGAGGTGGGCGCAGTCTGGCTCCTCTGCGCGGCACCCGGTTGTGCACCGCGCTGCCGCGGTGCTGGCTGCGCCGCCGAGGCGCGCCCCGGTTGCTGCTGTCCAGCCGCGGGCGACGCTGCGGGCTGGCGCGCTCCAGGGGCAGGCTTGCCGGCGGGAGATGCGCCGCCAGTTTGGGGTTGTTGCGGGGCATTCGCCGCCGCTTCGGCGGCATCGCGCGCATCCTTTTCGAGGCCGCGCAGTTTTGCGACATGCTTTTGGTGCTGCTCGTAGGTTTCCGAAAATGCGTGGCCGCCGGTACCGTCCGCGACAAAGAACAATTCCTTGGTACGCGCCGGATTGGCCGCGGCTTCGATCGACGCACGTCCCGGATTGGCGATCGGCCCGGGCGGCAGCCCCTCGATCACATACGTATTGTAAGGCGTCGGCTGCAAAATCTCGCTTTTGAGAATCCCGCGGCCGAGCGATCCTTTGCCTCCGACCAGTCCATAGATGATCGTCGGATCTGATTGCAGCTTCATCTTGTTCTTGAGCCGGTTGACGAACACAGCCGCGACCCGCGTCCGCTCGTCAGGCTTGCCGGTCTCCTTCTCGATGATCGATGCGAGGATCAGAAGCTGTTCGGGAGTCTTGACCGGATGGTCTGGCGCACGCCGCTCCCACGCGTCCTTCAGCAGACGGGCTTGCGCAGCCTGCATGCGCTTGATCATTTCATCGCGCGTGGTGCCGCGGGTGAAGCGATAACCGTCCGGCAGCAGCGAACCCTCCCGCGGCACCTCGCGGATATTGCCGGTCAGCTTGTCGTTCTCCAGAAGCCGCGCAACGATCTGCTCCGATGTCAGACCTTCGGCCACGGTGAACTGGTGCTGTACGACCTTGCCTTCGACCATGGTCTCGGCGACGTCGCGTGGGCTTGCTGCTTTCGCAAACTGATACTCGCCGAATTTCAGATCCGCACCGCGCACTTTCATCACAGCGGCGCCGGCAACGAAAATCCATGGATCGCGGATCACGCCCTCGCGTGCCAGCAATTCGGCGATGTCGCGAACGCCGAGCCCGCGCGGAATGTTGACGATTTTTTCCTCGGTCAAAGGTCCGGACTGTTCGAAGCGCTGATTGACCCAATAGGCCACCGCGCCCAGCGCGAGCGCAAGAACGAGCACGATGGTGAAAATCGCATTGCCGACTATAACAACCGGATGTTTTGCCCGCTGCGAGCGCTTGCGCCTTGGCGCCGCGAGCTTCTCCGGCTCGAGCGCAGCGCGCGGCGATTGCGGGGGCATCCTGTTATCTTCCATCGCGGTCGACTTCCGGAAATTGCAGGGTCGCGATCAAGGCAGGCGCCCCACCGGCAACGGTATGTCACTATGCAGCAGTGGCGCCGGGTGTCCAGACACCAGAGACAGCATTTCCAGCCTCTGACGACGATTCGCTACACCCGCGGTATGGCAGTGCTGTGGCATGAGCCATATACACGCCGCCAGGGATGCTGGTTGCGCGCCGGTGCGGAAACGGCACGCCACTCAGTCGACAGCGCGCATCACCAGAGACGCATTCGTGCCGCCAAAACCGAACGAGTTTGACAACGCCACCTTGATCTCGCGCTTGCGCGGTTGATGCGGAACGAGATCGATTGGGGTTTCAACCGACGGATTGTCGAGATTGATCGTGGGAGGCGCGATCTGATCGCGGATCGCCAGGATCGAGAAGATCGCCTCGACCGCGCCTGCCGCACCGAGCAGATGGCCGATCGACGACTTGGTCGACGACATCGATATCTTGGCAGCTGCGTTACCGGCAACCCGCTCCACCGCGGCCAGTTCGATGCCGTCCGCCATGGTCGACGTGCCGTGTGCGTTGATGTAGTCGATGTCGCCCGGCGAGATGCCAGCGCGCTTGATCGCCGCGCTCATGCAGCGGAAAGCGCCATCGCCTTCGGGCGACGGAGCGGTGATGTGATAGGCGTCGCCCGACATGCCGTAGCCGATCAGCTCGGCATAGATTCTCGCACCGCGCCGCTTCGCGTGCTCGTATTCCTCGAGCACGAGAACGCCAGCCCCCTCGCCCATGACGAAGCCGTCGCGGTCCTTGTCATAGGGGCGCGACGCCCGCGTGGGAGTGTCGTTGAAAGAGGTCGACAATGCCCGGCAGGCGGCGAAGCCTGCAAGCGACAGCCGGTCCACAGGCGACTCCGCGCCACCCGCCAGCATGACATCGGCATCGCCGAGTGCGATCATGCGCCCGGCGTCGCCGATCGCATGCGAGCCGGTCGAACAAGCCGTCACCACCGCCGAATTCGGGCCCTTGAGACCAAACTCGATCGAAACGTAACCCGATGCGAGATTGATAATGCGGCCGGGAATGAAGAACGGCGACAGTTTGCGCGGTCCCCGCTCCTTCACAAGAATCGCGCCCTCGGCAATGCCGCCGACTCCGCCGATGCCTGAGCCGATCATCACGCCGGTCGCGCATTGATCGTCGTGGGTCTGCGGCTTCCAGCCAGCATCGTCGAGCGCCTGACGCGCGGCAGCCAGCGCATATACGATGAAGGGATCGACCTTGCGCTGCTCCTTCGGCTCCATCCACTGATCGGGATTGAAAGTACCGTCGGAGCCGTCGCCGCGCGGGATCATGCAAGCGATCCTGCAGGGAAGATCGGAGACCTCAAAGCTGTCAATCTGGCGGGCGCCGCTCCTGCCCTCGAGGATACGTTGCCAAGTGGTTTCGACGCCGCATCCGAGCGGCGTCACCATCCCCATGCCTGTAACGACGACACGCCTCATGATCCGGCTCCCGCCGCGTCCGCTGGCCCTCGCTTCGCTTCGGCCCTGACCCAGGTCTGGGAAACGCGGCTCGAGCGAAGCTGCTTCGGACGGAGCGCGATCAGCTCTTGGCGTTCTTTTCGAGGAACTTCACCGCGTCGCCGACGGTGAGGATCGTCTCCGCCGCGTCGTCCGGAATCTCGCAGCCGAATTCTTCCTCGAACGCCATCACGAGTTCGACCGTATCGAGGGAGTCCGCCCCCAGATCGTCGATGAAGCTGGCCTGCTCGGTAACCTTGTCGGGCTCGACGCCGAGGTGCTCCACCACGATCTTCTTCACTCGCTCGGAGATATCACTCATCTGTTCGAACCTCTGCTTCCAGTAATGGGCTCAATCGGCGGCGCGATCGAAATTGTCGTGGCACGACCAATTGACCGGTTCAAGCGGCTTGGTCGTCTCTAGCGCGAGGCCCCCCATGGACCACACCCTCTGGCCATTTCTTGAACCGGGATTGACGGGCGGCGTGTATTGGGTCGCAGACTTTGCGTCAAGCCCGCACCCGGACGCTTCCCCCAAGCCCAGCCCGAAGACGGGCTACCATACTTCAAAAGCCAAGGCCAGCAGGCTCGGGATCTCGAGAAAATCCTGTGCGTTCCGGTACTTAAATCATCGCCATCCCGCCGTTCACATGAAGTGTCTGGCCGGTCACATAGGACGCCTCGTCGGAGGCAAGATAGACCACCGCAGCGGCGATATCGTCTGGCGTTCCAAGGCGCCCGGACGGCACCATCTGAAGGATCGCCTCACGCTGCTTCTCGTTCAGTTTGTCGGTCATCGGGGTTGCGATGAAGCCGGGCGCCACGCAATTGGCGGTCACGCCGCGGCGCGCATATTCCTTGCCGATCGACTTCATCATCCCGATCATACCGGCCTTGGCTGCGGTGTAATTGCCCTGCCCCGGATTACCGGTCACGCCGACGACCGAGGTGATCCCGATGATGCGGCCGAACCGCCGGCGCATCATGGTTTTCATCGCCGCGCGCGACAGCCGGAAGGTCGCAGTCAGGTTGATGTTGATAACGGTGTCCCAGTCCTCGTCGCGCAATTGCACGAACAGATTGTCGCGGGTGATGCCGGCATTGGCGACCAGGATGTCGAGCTTGCCCATCGCCTCTTCGGCCTGCGGCACGAGTGCCTCAACCTGATCCTTGTCGGCGAGGTCGCAGGGCAGCACATGGACGCGCTCCTTGAGCTCCGCGGCAAGCTGATCGAGCACCTCCTTGCGGGTGCCCGAGATCGCGACCACCGCACCCTGCCTGTGGAGCGCGCGCGCGATCGCGCCTCCGATTCCGCCGGTCGCTCCGGTGACGAGCGCAGTTTTTCCGCCGAGGTCGAACATTCTGACTCTCTCCTGAACTCAAGCCCGTGCAGCCTTGAACGCCGCGACATCCTCGGGCGCGCCGATGGCCGATCCGGTCGCACCGAGCGCGATTCGCTTCAGCAGTCCGGTCAGCACCTTGCCGGCCCCGACCTCATAAAACTGGGTCACGCCCGCCGCGGCCATTGCTTCGACGCATTCGCGCCAGCGCACCGTGCCGGTGACCTGCTCGACCAGCCGCTTCACGATCTCGGCCGGATCGTCGATCGGTGCCGCAAGCACATTGGCCATCACCGGCACCGCCGGCTTCTTCACATCGGTTTTCGCAAGCGCCTGTGCCATCGCATCGGCGGCCGGCTGCATCAACGCGCAATGAAAGGGGGCGGAGACCTGCAGCAGCATCGCCCGCTTTGCACCCCTGCCCTTGGCGATCTCGACCGCGCGCTCGACCGCAGCCTTGTTGCCGGACACCACAACCTGTCCGCCGCCATTGTCGTTCGCAGTCTGGCAGACCTGGCCCTGCGCCGCTTCGGCCGCCACCGCTGCGGCGTCTTCGAACGACATCCCGAGCAGCGCCGCCATGGCGCCTTCGCCAACCGGCACCGCTTTCTGCATGGCATTGCCGCGAATGCGCAGGAGTCGGGCTGCATCGGCAATGGTAAAGGCGCCGGCCGCCGCCAGCGCGGAATATTCGCCCAGCGAATGGCCGGCGACGAATTTGGCGTCGCGCTTCAGATCGAGACCGGCCTCGGTCTCCAGCACCCGCATGGCCGCAAGCGACACCGCCATGAGGGCGGGCTGGGCGTTTTCGGTCAGGGTCAACCGTTCTGCCGGTCCCTCCCACATGACCGCGGACAGCTTTTCGCCCAGCGCGGCATCGACCTCGTCGAATACCGCCCGTGCCACCGGGAATGTTTCGGCCAGGGCCTTGCCCATGCCGACGGCCTGGCTGCCCTGCCCTGGAAATACGAACGCAACCGTCACGGACGCCCCTCAACGCCTGCGGGCCAGCGGCCCGGTCAAAAATCCGGGCCGAAAGACTATGAGGCCCACGTCAAGTCAAGCCGCCAGGCGGTATTCCGCCTTGCCTTCCGGCCCGAAATCCCTATAACCGCGGCTTCCGCTCGTCCCGGCCGGGGGCTGAACGGACGGCCGCAAGGCCCCTCGGGGGCAACCCTTCGGGGCAAAATGCGGCAGGACCAGTCGGTCCGTCGTCCCGTGTTCCCGCCAACCAGAGCATCGAGCCTTTCCAAAGGTCCGCCTTTTCTAGGGTCTGTACCTTTTCGAAGTCTCGTTTGGGCTTTGCGCCGGACAGCGCCAACAGAAGGAAGGCATGATGCCCCTATACGAGCACGTATTTCTCGCGCGCCAGGACGCGAGCACCCAGCAGGTCGATGACCTGACGAACCAGTTCAAGGCGATCGTGGAAGGCGCCGGCGGCAAGGTCGCCAAGACCGAATATTGGGGCGTGAAGTCCCTCGCCTACCGCATGAACAAGAACCGCAAGGCGCATTTCACCTTGATGAATATCGACGCGCCGGCCGCTGCGATCAGCGAGATCGAGCGTCAGGAGCGTCTGTCGGAAGACGTGTTGCGCTACATGACGATCCGCGTCGACGAACTCGAGGACGGTCCGTCCGCGATGATGCGCAAGGCCGAGCGCGACGACCGCGAGCGTGAGGGTCGTGGCTTCGGCGGTGGTGGGTTCGGCGGTAGCGGCGGCGGCCGCTTCGGCGATCGCGATCGTGGCCCGCGGCGCGACCGTGACGGTGCCTCGTCCAGCGAAGGGGAGGAATAATCATGTCGATGTCCGGTGGTGGCGGCGGTCGCCGTCCGTTTTTCCGTCGTCGCAAGACCTGCCCGTTCTCGGGCGAGAATGCGCCAAAGATCGACTACAAGGATGTGAAGCTGCTGCAGCGTTACGTCTCCGAGCGCGGCAAGATCGTGCCGAGCCGTATCACGGCGGTCTCCGCCAAGAAGCAGCGAGAGCTCGCCCAGGCGATCAAGCGCGCGCGCTTCCTCGGCCTGCTGCCTTACGTCATCAAGTGAGAGCCCGCTCCGGGTAAGGAGCGGACAAAAAAAACGAGGCGGCCGGACAATCCGGACGCCGATGGTTGGGGCAGGCGCGCGGCCTGAATGCGTGACTTGCCTCTAACCGCTGAACAAGCGGGACAGCTCGTGATGTTGCCTTTGGTCTTGATCGGAACGGGTGCGGGAGCCGCCTCAGCCTTGCTGATGGCGACCATGGCCTCCCGCTCGCCGTTCGCGCTCATGCTGGTACTGCTGGCGCCGCTTCCGATCATAATCGCCGCGGTCGGCTGGTCGCACTGGACAGCGCTTTTTGCAGTGGCCGTGGCCGTGGTGGCGCTCACCGCAGCATTCGGCGAACCGCTCTGGATCCCCATTTATCTGATCGGCGCCGGCCTCCCCGGCTGGTGGCTCGGCTACCTGGCGCTGCTCGCGCGCAGTAACGACGACGGCAGCGTCGAATGGTATCCGCCGGGACGCCTGATCATCTGGTGCGCAATCCTGGGCGCCGCGATCGTCGCCATCGCGATGTTGAATGTGCGCGTCGACGAGCAGCAATTCCAGGCCGCGATCAAGCTCACGCTAGAGCGCATGGCCAAGGAATATGGAAAGTCCGGCCCCGATTTGTCCGCGATCGACGCCAAGCGCATGGGCGACCTGATCATGAGCTTCATGCCGCCGCTCGCTGCCGCGATGATTACCGTCGCCTTCGCACTCAACCTGTATGTCGCAGGCCGCGCTGTCATGGTGTCCGGCCGTCTGAAACGGCCATGGCCGGATCTTGCTTCCCTTCGCTTCCCGCGCCACGCGCCTGCGGCGTTTGCGATCGCTCTCCTCGTCTGGTTCTTCCCGGGCCTAATTGGAATGCTCGGTGGCATCGCCTCCGGTGCCTTCACGATTGCCTATGCGCTGCTGGGTCTCGCCGTGTTGCATGAGGTGACGCGCCCGCTGGGCGACCGCGTGTTCATTCTGTCCGCGGTCTATCTGATCATCTTCGTCTTCTGGCCGGCATGCGTGCTGCTCGCGATGTTCGGCGTCTCCGACCAGATTTTCGATTTCCGCAAATCGGCCCCCGGCAATCAGCCGCCGGCTGTCACCTGAAATTCAACCGATAGACCTTAAAGGAGTGACTGAGATGGAAGTGATCCTGCTCGAACGCGTCGCAAAGCTCGGCCAGATGGGCGAGACGGTCCGTGTGAAAGACGGCTTTGCCCGCAATTTCCTGCTGCCGAAGGGCAAGGCGCTGCGTGCCACCAAGGCCAACAAGGAGCGCTTCGAACAGATGCGCAAGGAACTGGAGGCCAAGAATCTCGCGAATCGGGGCGAAGCGCAGAAAATTGCCGATAAGCTCGACGGCCAGACCTTCGTCGCACTGCGTCAGGCCTCCGAGTCCGGACAACTTTACGGATCGGTTTCGGCACGTGACATCGCCGATCTTGTCACCGCAGGCGGCTTCTCGATTTCGCGCAGCCAGGTCGCGCTGCATGCGCCGATCAAGATGATCGGCCAGCACAAGGTCGAGATCGCTCTGCACCCCGAGGTCGAGGTCAATGTCTCGATCATCGTGGCACGCAATGCCGAGGAAGCCGAACGCGTGAAGCGCGGCGAGGACATCACGATTAGCCGCGAAGCGCAGGAAGAGCGCGAAGCCGCAGCAGCAGCCGCTGCAGCCTTCTTCGATCCGGAAGCCCGCCGGGACGAGGACGAGCAGGCTGGCGAGGGTGCAGAGGCCGAAAAGGCCTGAGCCAACTTTGAAAATGACCATGCCCGGCCAGCGGCCGGCATGGTCGGTCAGAGCGGGATTTCGGGCGCGGCCGGCTTCTCTTCGGCCGGTGGTGAACTGGCGGACGTGCTCGGTTCAGGAGCCGGCGCGGCTTCTGGAGCCGGAGCCGGAACTGCCGCCGCGGCGGCCGCAGCAGCAGCGGGAGCCGGTGCCGCGGCTGGCGGCGGCGTGCGTGCGGCGGCTGCCGGAGTCTTGCGTTTGCTTGCAGGCTCGCGGTCCGGCCGCGCTGCCTCCTGGGGCTTACGATCCTCCTCGGCCGGACGCCGCCCGACAGGTGCTGGAGGCCTCTCCACTGGAGCCTGCCGCGTCGGAGCTGCAACCGCGGGACCGCCACCGCGGCTCACCAGAAAACTCGCCAAAGCAGCCGCGTGCTGCACGCTGGACGAATAGTGCTGACGCAGGAAGCTGGTGAGCTCGCCTTCGCGGCGGCCTTTTGCCAGTCCGGCAGGGCTCTGATGGCAGACCGCGCACCCGGCCTGAAACAACTCGGCCGGCGATTTGCCTTCATTCAGATCGACGGGTTCTGTCTGGTGGCCGGATGGCGGCAGCGCGGGACCGTGCTGGGCCCGCGTGGACGTGCCGCGCGGTTGAGCGCTCGCCTGCCCGGCCACGAGCACGGCCAACATCGCCGCCAGTGCGCAAATTCCGACCCGCCAGCCCGAATTCAGCAAAATCATACCCCCGCCGCCGGCTTCCGGAGCCGCGCTACCCCGCCCGCGCGCTAACGCCAAAAGGGAATATCGGCCGCTTACGTGGCGAATGTGGCCCATTTTCGAACTCGGTCACCAGCGTGAAAATCCGCAAATCCGCGGCCCGACGCAACACGCTGATCGAGCCAATTTCCGGACCAAACTTTACTGAAATCAACGCTTTGCTCCTGTGCAGCGAATCCGCAATGCGCAACACTTCCCTGCTGCGTGATCATGCGCATTCCGGATTCGGAACACCAGGGTTGCGCAGTGTTATCACCGCATTGCGGCACCTGCCAGACTTTGGTCTAATTCGAACTGGTTTGGGGCTTGCCGCTCGAACGGACGGCACAGGTATGAATGGAGGCGGCCGGTGGAACGGTTGCTTCGCGTTGCGCTGACACGCTTCATCCGCACTGGCAGTCTGAAAATTTCTGTCGGTGGAGGAAACCCACTGGAATTCGGAGACGGCTCGGGAACGCCTGTCGCAATCCGGTTTGTGAGCCGCCGTGCGCTCACCAAGGTATTTCTCAATCCGGAGTTGCGTCTCGGCGAGGCCTATATGAGTGGCGACTTCGTCATGGAACAGGGTACGGTCGCCGACCTGCTCGCGATCGTCATGTCGCAGACCCGGCACGATACGGTTCCGTTTTTTGCCCGGCCCCAGGCGATGATGCGGTTCAGCCGCAGGCGGCTCAAACAATTCAACCACCGGCAGCGGTCGCGCCGGAATGTCTGACCTGACGGATATTTTGAACCAGCGGGATAGAGACTATTGCATCGGCGCACTCCGATCCAGATGCAGGATCTTCGGTGCTGATGCTTGCGGAGCTGGCGGGCGATAGCCTAGTGAAGAGTGCGGC